>NZ_JAEAGP010000001.1:606250-1212500 GCF_015999305.1 Erythrobacter sp. YJ-T3-07
CCGTCGGATTTCGGGCCGGAGCCGGGCTGGCCGGAGCCTGCGCCGGGGCCGGTGTCGCGGCCCGCCTGACGCGCAGTGTCGCGCCGGTCGGACTGGCCATCGCCCGCAGCGCCGGAGTGGCGCGCATCGGCCTGGCCGCCGTGCGTCGCGGTGCCGCTCTGTGCGCCCGAGTGCTGCTGGTTCTGCTGGCTCGGGGCCTGCTGTGCCTCCGCCGCGCGGATATGCGGGCGGTCGGCGGCAAGCGCGGCGGCGAGCGAGCGCTGCGTTTCATTATCCTGCGCGGAGACCTGCACATCGAGCGTGCGGCCGCTGGTCTCGAAGGTCAGCGAGAGGTTGCCGAGTTCCTTGTGTGCGAGCGAGACGGTCGCGCTGCCACCGCCGGCACTGTCGCGCGCGGCGGCGATCCGGTCGACCAGCGCGGCCAGTTCGGGGAAGCCGGGCATGGTGCCGGCCGTGCCGCTCGCCGCGCCCAGCGGTGCGTGCGCTGCGCCCGCAGGGGTAGCACCCGCGAGGAGCGTTGCGGTGCCGGTGGGTGAGGATATGCCTGCCTGCTGACCATCGGTTGCACCGGCCCGGTCGGCCGCGCGCACGTTGATGCTGAAGCCCTGCTGCGCGTTGTCCGTATCGGCCTTGCCGGAGGCGGTGGTGGAGGCGAGTTTCGTGGCGAGCCGACCTGCCGCCTCGCCCTTCGCATCGCCGCGCTGCGCGCCGTCGCCCTTGCTCTCGCCTTTGCCCTCGCCGGGGGCGGAGCCGTCCTCTCCCCTGGTGGCCAGCGCCGTCGGATCGAGCGCAGTGGCGGCGCCTGCGCCACCCGCCGTGCGACCGGCGGGGGAGGCACCAGCTGCCTGATCGCCGCCGGGCTGCCCGGTGCCGGTTGCGCCAGCAGGTATCGTCAGCCCGCGCATCGCCAGCAGTGCGAGCGGTTGTGCCGAGCCGGTGGCCTGCTGCGTAGCCGC
Source organism: Erythrobacter sp. YJ-T3-07 (assembly GCF_015999305.1). Taxonomy (NCBI): domain Bacteria; kingdom Pseudomonadati; phylum Pseudomonadota; class Alphaproteobacteria; order Sphingomonadales; family Erythrobacteraceae; genus Erythrobacter; species Erythrobacter sp. YJ-T3-07. The sequence continues at coordinate 607,207 of NZ_JAEAGP010000001.1, forward strand.
CGCGCCGTCCTGCGCTGTCTGCCCCTTTGCAGCGCCATCGCTCTCCTTGGGCGAAATGGGCAGGGCAACGGCAATATCGGGCTGCGTACCCGGCAAGGTCTTGCCGGATGCCGCGCCAGTTGCCGCGTCCTTGCCGGTCTCGCCCGGCGTCGCGGTTTCGGTGTTGGGTGTGGCGGGGATCGCGACCGTTATCGGCAGCCCGCCAGCCTCGGTTGCAAGCGCCTGCGGATCGGCCCCGTCGGGCAGGGCGTCATCGCCGCCATCGCCCTCAACCGGCGCATCCGCGCCCTCTGCATCGCTGTCCATGGCCGCTTTGCCCAGTGCCTCGGCAAAGGCACCGCGGAGCGTGCCGCCTGGCTCAAGCGGTGGCAGCCCGTCGAGCGGGACGCCGGGAATGCGGGTCGATTTGGCGATGCCGAGGTCTAGGAATAGCGCTGTCATTGGGGTTCCCGTCTCCAGTTCCGCACGCGCTATTCAAGATGCGTGCCAAAGCGGGGAAGGGACGGGCAATCGGGCGCTCAGCGCGCGGCCAGCTTGTCCCGCAAGGTGGACGCGGCGGCCCGGTAATCCTCTTCCGCACGGCGGCGGCGGCGTTCGGTCTGGGCAAGCGCGGCGAGCGATGCTTCGGACTGGTTGCGCGCATCGCGGGCGTGGCGTTCCGCCGTCGCGCTCAGGTCACGCAGCTGGCTGCTCATCGCGCCCGAGCGGCGCAGGCTCTGCGCATCGGTCGCATCGGTCAGCGAGGCGTAGTGGGTGGCGAGCGCGCGGGTCTTGGCCGACACCGCGTCGAGCCGGGCGCGCTGGGCCTCCGCCTCTGCCGCGGCGAGCGCGGACTGGCGCTGTTCGACCGTGCGGACCCGCTCGATCAGCCGGGTCCGCCTGCAGCGGCGCTGCTCAGGCGTCATCTGCCATCAGCTCCTGCAACTGGCCAACCGCTTCGAACAGCGGGACATGTTCGGCGACATCCTGGCCGAGGAAGGCGGACATGCCTGCATGCATCGCGATCGCCTTGTCGAGCGTGGCGTCCTGCCCCGGGCGATAGGCGCCCATCAGCACCAGATCGCGGTTTTCCTCGTACGTGGCGTTGAGCGCGCGGAATTTGCGTGCCGCGACGACATGCGCCGGGGGCACGATGTCGTTCATCACGCGGCTGAGCGAGGCGCCGACATCGACCGCAGGGTAGCGCCCACGCTGCGCGATGTCGCGCGAGAGCACGATATGCCCGTCGAGGATCGAGCGGGCGGTATCGACCACCGGATCGTTCTGGTCGTCGCCATCGGCGAGCACGGTGTAGATCCCGGTGATCGCTCCGCCGGTCTCGGCGGAATTGCCCGCGCGTTCAATGAGTTTGGTGATGGTCGAAAGCGCGGAGGGTGGGTAGCCGCGCGCCGCGCCGGGCTCGCCCAGCAACATCCCGATCTCGCGCGCGGCGTGGGCCACGCGGGTCAGGCTGTCGAGGATCAGCAGCACCTTCTTGCCCTGGCTGCGCATCTCCTCGGCGATCGAGGTCGCGAGCATAGCACCGCGCAGGCGCAGGTTGGCCGCGTGATCGGCAGGCACCGCGACGATTGCGGTCCGCTCCCCTGCAGGACCGTTCATGTGGCGCGACACGAAGTCCGAGACTTCGCGCGCGCGCTCGCCGATCAGGCCGACCACGATCGCATCGGCTTCCGCGCCGCCCACGATCATGTCCATCAGCACCGATTTGCCCACGCCGGAGCCGGCCATGATGCCCACGCGCTGGCCGATGCCGAGCGTGGTCAGCGCGTTGAGCGAGCGGATTCCGGTGTCGAACGGCTGCGAGACGCTGGCCCGGTCGAGCGCGCCGGTACGCCAGCCCCCCGCAGGCCATTCCCTGCGTGCGAGCACCGGCCCGCCGCCATCGATCGGCTGGCCCGACGCATCGACCGCGCGGCCCAGGAATTCGCGGCCCACCGGGACCATCCCGGGGCGCCCTTCGGGGCGGACCATCGCGCCCGGGCGCAGCAGTACGGTGTCGCCCAGCATCATCATGATCGTGTTGCCGTTGCGAAAGCCGATCGCCTCCGCGAAATGGCGTTGCCCGCCGCCGTGGACGATCGAGCAGACGCTGCCGATCGGTACGCCCAGCCCGCTGACCTCGATCAGCCCGCCATCGCAGGCGGCCACGCGGCCGAAGCGGCGCGGGGCGAGGTCGACTGACCCGCCGGAAAAATCGCCAAGCGTCTCGTCGATCAGGTTCAGCATTACCGGGCCTTCAGCATTGGGAGAGCGCTTCGGCGATCGCCTGGCGCCACTGGCCGGGGCCATCCTCGACCCCGCCGTCCTCGGTATCAATCCGCAGCCCGCCGCGTTCGATCGACGGGTCGGGCAGCAGGGTCAGCGCAGGGTCGACCAGCGGCTGGACCAGCGCGAGGTCGGTCGGATGAATTCGGATCACTCGCTCGTCAGTCTTGCGCTGGAGCAGCGCGGCGGCGGCTTCCACCCGGCGGGCAAGCCCTTCGGTGTCGAGCGCGAGCGGCAGCACCGCATCCTCGCACAGCGCGATCACGGTTTCCTGCAGGCGTTCGCGCAGCGACTGCGCGCTGTCCTCGTCGAAGCGCGCGAAGGCGAGCGTGATTGCTGCGCGCGCAGCGTCTTCCTCCGCGCGGATCGCGGCCATTTCGCGCATCGCAGCGTCGCGGCCTTCCTCGTAACCGCGCGCATGCGCCTCGGCCACCGGATCGCTCTTTGCAGGCGCGTCCGAATTGGCGGCGTAGGCGGGCTGCGCCTGCGTGTGCGCGCCCCGGAACGCGGCATTGGGGGTGAATCCGCGCCGCTCGCGCAGCTGGGTGACCGGCAGCCTATACGTAGTCATCGTCGGCATCGCCCATGATCAGGTCGCCATCGGCGATCAGGCGCTTGGCGATCGCGATCACCTCGCGCTGTGCGGCATCGACATCGGCGCGCTTGATCCGGCCCATGGTCTCGATCTCGTCGCGCAGGCCGTCCGCCGCGCGGGTCGACATCGCGGCGTAGAAGATCTCGCGATCCTCTTCGTCGAGGCCACGCAGCGAATTGATGAGCGTCTCGTTTTCGATCTCGCGCAGCAGCGTGCCGATCTGCCTGGTGTCGAGCGCGAAGAGGTGCTCGAACTTGAACATCTCGTGTTCGAGCTGCTGGTGGAGCATCTTGTCGATCTTGCCGATCTGCGGCATCACTTCCTTTTCCACGCTGCGATGCGCGCGGTTGATGATCTCGGCCGCTTCCTTGACCCCGCCCATCGTGATGGGGACCGAGCCGTGCAGCTTCTCGATCATCGCATCGATGGTCTCTTCCAGGATCGTGATCGCCTGACGCGACACCGGGCCGAGCCGAGCGACCCGGTGCAGCACCGGCGTGTGCAGCTCGCGCGGCAGCGCGGCGAGCGCGGCGGCGGCGGTATCGGTATCGAGCTGCAGCAGCAGCACCGCGATTGCCTGCGGATGCTCGTCCACCAGCAGGTCGGCGATGACCTCCGGATCGAGCCAGCGCAGGATGCCGAGCGCGGCAGAGGGTTCTTCCTTCTGGTCGGGTGCGACCTGGCGGATCAGGCTGTCTGCCTTCATGTCGCCGACCGCGCTGGTCAGCATCCGCTTGACGCTGTGGACCCGCCCGTGGGCGGAGATGCTGCCATTGTCGATCGAGCGGGAGAAGCCGGAGATCGCCTCGGCGATGGCGCTGGGGTCGATCTCGCCCAGGCTGCACATGCGTGCGGCGAGCTGGCGCAGTTCCTCCGGCGCGAGCTGGGAGAGGATGCCCGTGGCGTCCTCCTCGTTCATCAGCATGACCATGATCGCGGCCCGGTCGATCCCGGCGGTGGAGCCCGTGGCGGGGGTGGCGGCGAGGTCGCTCATCGTGCGGCCTCACTAGTCACCGGCTCGGCGAGCATGCGCCTGAGAGCGAGTACCGCGTCGTCGGGCTGCTCGCGGGCGATCCGCTGGGCGAGCTGGATCTGCGCGTCGAGGTCTTCCCGGTCGAAACCGCTGGCGGGCAGCATGATCTGCGCCGCGCCGTTGGCACCAGCTGCGTCTGCGCCCGCCTTGTCGCCCTTGGCTCCCTTGCCCTTGAGCATCTTGAGCGCGGGGCGAACCGCCAGCAGCAGTACCAGCAGCACCGCGAGCAGGGCGACCGCGTTGCGTACCACCATCGCGAACCAGCCGGTTTCGTAGAAGGCAGGCTTGTCGACCACCGCTTCGGTGAAGGGGCGGATCATCACGGTGACCTTGTCGCCGCGCGCATCCTGCGCGCCGACCGCTGCGGCAACCAGTTCCTCGATCTTCTTGATGTCGGCGGCATTGGCATTGGCCATCGCGTTCTTGTCGATCGCGACCGCGACCGAGACCCGCTTGAGCGCGCCGGGGGTGAGGTTGGAGACCGAGACTTCGCGGCCCAGTTCGTAGGTGCGTGAGGCTGAGGTGTCGCCCATCGTCTGCGCGCCATCGGCGGGCGGGGTATCCTGCGGTGCGCGGGCCGCCAGTTGTGGATCGGCGGGCGGGGTGTTGGCCGTCGCCCCCGGGATGCCCGCGGCGGGAGCCTGCGAGGTCGAGCTTTGCTGTGTCGTCTCGCGCCGGACCGCGCCATCCTTGTCGTAGCTTTCGCGTGCCGAGGTGACCTCGTTCATGTCGAGCTCGACCTGGACCTGGCTGGAAAAGGCGTCGGCCCCGATCATCGGGGAGAGCAGCTGGTCGACCTGCGCGGTCAGCTTGGCTTCCATCTGGGTCTGCAGGTCGAGCCGTTCGTTGCCCGCGCCTTCGCGCTTGTCGGTCAGCAGCTTGCCGTGCTGGTCGACCACGCGCACCGCATCGGGCGAGAGGCCCGGCACCGATCCGGCGACGAGGTTGACGATCGCGGAGACCTGACTTTCGGCGAGTTCGCGGCCCGGAGCCATCCGGACCATGATCGAGGCCGAAGGCGCGACGTTCTCGCGCACGAAGACCGATCGTTCCGCCTTGGCGACATGCACGCGGACGCTCTCGACCCCGTCGATTTCCTGGATCGTCAGCATCAGCTCGCGTTCCTGCGCGGCGCGCAGGCGATCGCCTTCCAGCGTGCGGCTGGCGCCCAGCGGCAGGTTCTCGATCATCTGGGCGCCGGTTTCCGGCGCCGCGATCGATCCGTTGGAGGCAACCACCATGCGTGCGCGATACAGGTCGCTCTCGCTGACGCTGAGTGCGCCGGTGTCGTTATTGATCTGGTAGTCGATGCCCGCCTGGTCGAGCGTGGCGACCACCGAGGCGCGGCTCGCATCGTCCAGCGAGGAATAGAGCACGCGTTGCGGGCCCGGGGCGAGGGTCGCCCACAGCAGCGCGGCAATGCCGAGTCCGACCATGCCGACGAACCACGGCAGCGCCTTTTTTACCACCGGCTGCGCGGCGAAGGCACGGGCGCGCTGGCCCATATTGCCCTGGCCGTTCATCAGCGGCTCCAGCACGGAGCCTTGCCCCGGCGGATGCTGCCCTGCGCCACCCTGCGGCGCGTTGGCGGGAACCAGACCGGCCATCTATCAGACCCCCATCCGCATGATTTCCTGATAGGCGCTGAGCAGTTTGTTGCGCACCTGCAGGGTTGCTTCGAAGGCCACGCCCGCTTCCTGACGGGCGAGCATGACCTTGGCGATGTCGGTGGTTTCGCCGCGTTCGTAGGCGGCGGTGATGTCGCCCGAGCGAGTCTGCGCGGCATTGACGCCGTCGAGCGCGCTGCGCAGCGAATCCGCGAACCCGCCATTATCCTGTGCGGGCTGCGCCTCGGTCGGCGCGGCGGTCTTGTCCTGGTGCAGCTCCTGCAGCACCTGCGTGCGGTCGATGATCTGCTGGCGCAGCGCCATCACCTGATCGATCGCGCCGCCGCCATTGCCGGATACGGGGTTCATCTTGCGCCTCCCACGGCGATCCCGGCCTCACGGAAGGAGGCGAGGCGATAGCGCAGCGTGCGTTCGGAGATGCCGAGCTGGCGGGCGGCTTCGGCGCGGCGGCCGTTGCACGCATCGAGCGTCTGCATGATCGCGTTGGCTTCGGATTCGCGGACGATCTTGGACAGTCTGCGCGCGCCGCTGGGCGGAACCTCGTAGACGCCCTGATAGACCGGCGCCTGGGCTTGCGGTTCGGCGCGTTCCTGCGCGGCGACCGACCGGACCGGGGTATCGAACACGATATGCTCGTTCGAGATCTCACTCTTGCCGGACGAAAGCAGCAGCGCTCGGCGGATGACGTTTTCCAGCTCGCGGACATTGCCCGGCCACTTGTGCGCCTTGAGCGTGGCGAGCGCGGCTTCGGACAGCCACGGGATCGCCTGGCCCTTGGTCCGGTGACGCAGGATCATCGCGAAGGCGAGCGGGGCGATATCGCCGGTCCGCTCCGCCAGCGGGGCGAGCGTCATGGGAAACACGTTGAGGCGATAGAACAGGTCTTCGCGAAAACGCCCGGCGGCAACTTCGCCCGGAAGGTCGCGGTTGGCGCAGGCGATTACCCGCACATCGACCTTGACCGGGCTGGTCGCGCCGATCGGCACCACTTCGCCTTCCTGCAGCGCGCGCAGCAGCTTGGACTGCAGCGCCAGCGGCATCTCGGCGATTTCGTCGAGCAGCAGCGTGCCGCCATCGGCAGCGCGGAAGAACCCTTCGCCGGTCGCGTTGGCGCCGGTGAAGGCACCTTTCTCGTGCCCGAACAGCAGGGCTTCCAGCATCGTTTCCGGGATCGCGGCACAGTTGACCGCGATGAAGGGCTTGTCGGCACGGGCGCTACGCTGATGGATGAACTTGGACAGCACTTCCTTGCCGGTGCCGGTCGGCCCGTGGATCAGCACGGGAATATCGGTCTGCGCGAGCCGGTCTGCCAGCGCGATCACCGCGAGCGAGACCGGATCGGCCGCGACCGGCCCGCCATTGGCGCACAGCATCGCGACCAGCGCGGCGATGGTCGTCTCGTGGCCGGGATCGCGATAGGTCAGATGGCCGCCCTTGCCGGCCAGCGCGATCGACGCGGTGTCCGATCGTTCGATGACGATGGTGCGGCCTTCATGGCTGCTCTTGGGGTCTGTTGCATCGGCCAGCAGAACCGGTCGATCGAAAAACAGCGATGTTGCGATCCCTGTCAGTCTCGATGCCACAGCACCATGTTGCCGCGCGAAACGCGGGCTCTCGTTAACCCCAATCATGTTGACCCCGTTCAACCCTTATTATGCCCCTTGGTCGAGGCAGGTTTTTGCCGGTGGACGCACAAAATATGGTTACTTTTAGTCGGAGTGTTTTCCTCACGGGTGAAAATACCCATACGGTGAATCTTTCCGACCGCAGCCCTTAACTTCCCGGTTTCCCTGCCGGTCTTGGTCCCAGCTGCTGCGAACCGATCCACCCCGAGGCAGCGATCTTTTTGTCAGGGAGACTTTGGAAATGAGCGTTATCAACACGAACATCAGCGCGATGAAGGCAGCCAATGCATCGTCGTCGGCCAGCAAGGCACTGGGCACCGCAATGGAGCGCCTGTCCACCGGCAAGCGCATCAACTCGGCCAAGGACGACGCCGCCGGCCTCGCCATTGCCACTTCGATGACCTCGCAGGTCCGCGGCATGTCGCAGGGCATCCGCAACGCGAACGACGGCATTTCGATGGCGCAGACCGCCGAAGGCGCGCTCAACGAAGTGACCAACATGCTGCAGCGCCAGCGCGAGCTGACCGTGCAGGCCTCCAACAACACCTACTCGGCCGACGATCTTGCCAACCTGAAGTCCGAAATGGACGCGCTGAACACGCAGATCGGCAACGTGCTGGGCAACACCGAGTTCAACGGCCAGAAGCTGTTCGACGCGTCGGCTGGTACGGCCGGTGTCGTCACCATCCAGGCCGGTGCCAACGAAAGCGACACGGTCGATATCGACCTGTCGACCGACCTGACGGCCGATGCCGATCTGGCCGCCGCCGCCGCTGTCGACGTGACTGCGCTGGCTGCCGGCGACATCGCCAAGTTCGACGCCGCGATCAAGGTTGTCTCGACCACCCGCGCTGGCCTGGGTGCCTCGCAGAACCAGCTGGAATCGGCGGTCACCAACCTCAACAACAACATCACCAACCTCTCCGATGCGCGCTCGCGGATCGAAGACACCGACTACTCGACCGAAACGACCGCGCTGGCGAAGGCGCAGATCCTCAGCCAGGCTTCGGGCGCGATGCTGGCTCAGGCCAACCAGAGCCAGCAGAACGTGCTTTCGCTGCTCCGCTAAGCTTTCACTTCCAACCACAACCAAAGGCACTTGGCCCGTCGCTTTCGAGCGGCGGGCCATTTGCTTATGCGCTGCCCCCGCCGCTGCACCCGGGCGCAGCGATCGCGCTGCGGCGCAGCCCCCAACGCTGACGGGCGATCGGCCACGCTGGGGGACACGGGGCGCGAAAAGGTGGGGCGCGCGCTCCGGTGCGCTACGCGCCAAGCGCCATGCTGCGCACCAGGACATCCGGCGCATAGAGATCGCCTGCGCCATGACGCGCTCGAGGCGCAGTGCCCTCACCTGCTCCCGATCGGAACGGCACCATTGCAGCATACTGGCCGTGCGCGCTTGTGCTCAACCAGCACGGACCAGGAAGCTTGGCTGCGCGATGGCTGCCTGACAGCACCGACCGGTGCGTGGCTCGACTAGCTTGCGAGTGGGGAGGGCGCGTGCGCACCTTGGCAACGCGGATGGGAATGCCCGTGCCACCGGACGGCAGCCCGCTGCCGGTTCTCACGAACGGGGCTGGTCAGAGAGCGCGGACGAGCTGCGAGGCAAGCTCATGTTTACCAACCGCATTAACGACGTTGGTGACGTGAAGAGCGATAACGGCCTGCAATCAACCGCCGAGACGGTTTCGGCGGTTGATTGGGTAAAGCATTGTCTCGCCCGTCTGGCGGTGGTTTCCCTTGCGGGCCTCCGCCGACGGGCGAGTGCAGTGGCTCAGTTCGCGAGGACGATCGAGATCCGGCGGTTGCGCGGATCGGACGGATTGTCCTTCACCAGCAGCTCGGTATCGGCGACGCCTTCGATCCGGCGGAAGCTGTCGTCGGGAATGCCCTCGTTCATCAGCGTCTGGCGGGTCGCCTCGGCGCGTCCGGCGGAGAGCGACCAGTTGTTGATCCGGCCCGGGTTCTTCCACTTCAGGCTGTCGGTATGGCCGCGCACGATGATCTCGCGCTTTTCCGGCTCGATCGCCTGCGCGATCGCGGCGAGCAGCTCGGCAGCGTCGCGGGTCAGCACGGTGGTGCCCAGGTTGAACATCGAGAAGTCGGCATCGTCGACCAGGTCGATCCGCACGCCTTCGGTGGTGTCGACCATCTTGATCTGGCTCATCAGCTTGGCGAGCCGGGGATCTTTCTCGAGCCTGTCCTTGGTCCGCGAAGTGATCCTCTCGATCATCCGCGCGGCTTCCTTGGGCCCGCCCATCGCATCGCGCGGCACGGTCAGCCCCTTGTTGCCGGTCTGCCCCTGGCGGTTGGGATAGTCGTCGACATCGGTCAGCGACGCGCCCGAAAGCAGGCCGTTGGCACCCGCGCCGCTATCCTTGATCTTGACTAGGGTGGGGGTGAAATAGTCGGCCAGTCCCCGGCGCTGATCCTCTGTGGTTGCGCCCAGCAGCCACATCAGCAGGAAGAACGCCATCATCGCGGTCACGAAGTCCGCGTAGGCGACCTTCCACGCACCGCCATGGTGCCCGCCTTCGACCACCGTCACCTTCTTGACGATGATCGGGGGGAGATTGTCACCCTTGGCGGCGGCCATCTCAGCGACCCCGCAGCGCGTCGAGCAGTTCGGTCAGGCCCGGGCGCACCATGTGGCCGAGGCTGGAACGCGCGCTTTCCACCACCAGCGGCTGCGGGTGGCCGTAGAGCGAGGCGATGATCACCTGCTTGACCGCATGGAAGATCTGTTCGTCCTGCTCGATCACCTGCTTGAGCCGGGTGGCGAGCGGGCCGACCATGCCATAGGCGAGCAGCACGCCCAGGAAGGTGCCGACCAGCGCAGACCCGATCATCTCGCCGAGGATCTCCGGCGGCTTGTCGATCGAGCTCATGGTCTTCACCACCCCCAGCACGGCGGCGACGATGCCCAGCGCGGGCAGCGCATCGGCCAGCGTCTGGAGCGCGTGCTGCGGCTCGTGCAGCTCGTGGAAATGGGTCTTCATCGCATTGTCCATCACCTCTTCCACCGCATGGGTTTCGAGGGTGCCGGACGAGACGACGAGCAGCGTCAGCGTGTCGCTGATCAGGCTGATCAGCGCGTGGTTCTTCATCAGGTTGGGATAGGCGCTGAAGATGGTCGAGTTTTCGGGCTCGTTCACATGGCTTTCCAGCGCCACCGGGCCATCTGTCTTGAGCACCTTCATCAGCTGGGTCGTCAGCGCGATCGCGTCGATATGGTCCTGCTTATCATGCTGCGGGCCCTTGAAAATCTTCATGAACGCGCCGCCGATCGCCTTCAGGTGGGCGAGCGAGTTGCCCGCGATGGTTGCGCCGACCGCCGCGCCCCCGATGATCATCATTTCATAGGGCAGCGCGTGCAGCACCGGGCCCATCGCCCCGCCGCTGATGACGAAGCCGCCAAAGACCAGGACCAGCAGAATGACGATGCCGATAATCGCGTACATGGATCAGTATCCCCCTAGGCTCACGCGATCAGCGCAGCATCGAAAACAGGTTGAGATTGGCGAGACGCACGAAGCTGGACTGGCTGGCTTCGAGCACGGTCATCATTTCCTGAAGCCGGGTCATGGTCACCGCCGGATCGGCGCCGCCCATGACCGAGCGTTCTTCCGTGATCCTCTCCACATTATCGACCCGGCGATCGCTCATGATCTCGAGCCACGCCATGCGCGAGCCGAGCACGGTCTGCGCGGTCGTGACCTTGTCGAACCCGGTGTCGAGCGTGGTCAGCGCGTCGCGCGCGGCATCCGCCGCGCCTGCGCCACCGCTGCGCAGCGCGGTGCTGAGCGAGGCAAGCTGCGCGAACAAATCGGTCGATGCGCCGCCCGCATCGGTGAAGGCGAACACGTCCTGCCCGGTCATCCCCGGCTGGATCGTCTGGCCCTCGCCGATCTCGACCAGGTCGAGCGTGGGCGTGCCGGCATAGGTGGCCGCGCCGGTAACCGGGTCGATATCATAGGCATTGCCGACCGCCTGACCGCCGAACAGCGAATGGCCCGAGGCATTGCGGCCATTGGCAAGACCCAGCAGGCTTTCGCGCAGGCCATCCAGCTCGGTCGCGATCGAGGCGCGCTGCTCGTCGCTGGTGGTGGCGTTGGCCGCGTGCAGCGCGAGTTCGCGCGCGCGGCTGATCATGGTCGCGATCTGGCCCAGCGCTTCGTCGGTGAAGCGCATGTTGTTTTCGGCCTGGTCCGCATTGCGCGTATCGACCGCGGTAATCCGCTCCTCGCGGTCGAGCATCCGCAGGCGCGCCGCGGCGACCGGATCGTCGGACGATCGCTCCAGCCGCTCTCCGGTGCCGATCTGCTTTTGCAGGCTCTCCGCGCGCGAGCGCAGCGATCCGATCTGGGTGGCGGAGCGTTCGTAGAAGGCGCCCGTGCTAAGACTAATCATCGGCCAATCCCCAACAGGGTGTCGAAAATATCGCTCGCCACCTGCATCGCCTTGCCCGAGGCCTGGAAGGCCTGCTGGTAGCGGATGAGGTTGGCGGCTTCGTTGTCCAGATCGACGCCCGACTGTTCTTCCAGCGCGATCCGCGCGGAGGACGCGATGGTTTCCAGCGCGCTCTGGGTCACAGTGCGCCCGGCGACCTTGCTGGAGACGTCGAACAGGATCGAATTGAGCCCCTCGGCGGGGTTGGCCGAGGTCAGCGCCTGGCGCATTTCGGCGAGGTTCTGCTGGTCGCGCGAGCCTGCGGGCGATCCCGCGGGGGCCGTGGCGAGACCTGCGCCACTCGCCATCGCGACGCGCAGCGTGGCAGCGGTGGTGCCCGAGAAGATCGGCAGGCCAGCGGTGCCGTCCAGCGCGACGCCGTTGGCCTGCGCGGTGTTGATCGCGGTGGCGATGGAACTGGCCACACCGTCGAGCCGGGTGCTGATCGCGGCCAGATCGCTCAGCGCGAGCGAGGCTCCCGTGAGGCTGCCCGAGCCCGGGTTGAACGGCGCACCGTCGATTGCGAAGGCCAGCGTGCCGTCGGCATTCGTGGTCGAGGTCAGCGTGGCCGCGGTCCCGCCGGATACGAACGCGGTGCCCGGCGATGCGCCGAGGGCCACGGTTACGGTCCCGTCGGGCGCGAAGGAGGTGTTTACATTGGCAAACCCGCTCATCCGTTCGAGCAGGCTGTCGCGCTGGTCGAGCAGGGCGGCCTGGTCATTGCTGCCCGCGCCCGCGCGCGCCAGCCGCAGGTTCACCCGCGAGAGTTCGGCGGCATAGGTGTTGAGGTTGTCGACATCGGCGTTCGCGTCGAAGCGCAGGCCTTCGCCAACTGAGGCGAGGCTGGAGGCGGTGATGTTGAACTTGCTGGCCAGCGTTTCGGCCTGGCCGAGCACCGCCGCGCGTCGGGCGCTGTCGGTCGGATCGCCCGCCAGCTGCTGCAGCGCGGCCTCGAACTCGACGATCGAATCGAACAGGCCCGACTGTTCGACCGCCGCTTCGATGTTCTGCAGGCCGCCCAGCTCGACATTCGCGCGCTGCAGGTCGGCATTGGTCCGGCGCAGTTCCGCCTGCCGGAAGGCATCGGCGTTGCGGCGGACCTCCGCGATGCGCGAGCCGGAAACGGATACGTCGCCGCCACGGCCTGCGATGCTGCCGCCCGAGACCTCTTCGATCCGGACCGACCGGCGCACGTAACCATCGCTCGACGCATTGGCGATGTTGTTCGCCGTTACTTCGAGCGCGGCGCGTGCCGCGCGTGCGCCACTGGCGCCGATGGAGAGGAGATCGGAGGCCATTATCCCTTGTCTTCCGGTTCGGGTTGAGCGGGGAGGAAGCGTTCAAGCTGCCGTTCGATCGCGTCGGCGAAACCGAGCTGGCCCGATTTCGCGGTCAGATCGGCAAAGCGCTCGTCGCGCATCTCGGTGAAGGTATCGTCGCTGCCTTCGAACAGGTCGTTGCCGCCGAAATCGGTCTTGCGCGCGCTGGCCAGCATCTGGCGCAGCAGCACCGCCTCGAACGCCTGCGCCGCCTCGCGCAGCTCGGCGCGTTGATCGGCTGCACCCTCGCGCGGGCCGCCCAGTGGGGTCGGCGCGCGGGTGAGCGAGAAATCCATCGGGGCGAGCGCGCTCATATCACCACCACCTCGGCGGTCAGCGAACCGGCCTGTTTGAGTGCATCGAGAATGGCGACCAAATCCGCCGGGCTTGCACCCAGCATGTTGAGTGCATCGACCACGTCGGCGAGGTTGGCCCCGCCGGGTAGTGCGGTGACGTAGCCGCCGTTCTGGCGCGCCTCGATATTGCTGTTCGGTTCCAGCGCGGTCTGCCCGCGAGAGAACGGTGCGGGCTGGACGATCGTCGGGTTCTCGTCGATCCGCACCACCAGGCTGCCGTGGCTCACTGCCGCAGGCGCAAGGCGCACCGCGCTGGAGATCACGATCGTGCCGGTGCGGGAGTTGACGATCACCTTGGCCGCGCGCTCTGCGGGCGTGATGTCGAGCATCTCGATCTCGGCCATCAGCGTGGCGCGGGTATCGGCACCGGGCGGCAGCATCAGCGCCAGCGTCACCGCATCCTCGATCCGCGCCATGCCCGGGAAGCGATCATTGATCGCATCGCGCACGCGGCTGATGGTGAGGAAGTCGGCGTCGAACATGTTCCAGCGCAGCACTTCGCTGAAGTCGAAATTGGTGCTGACCGCGCGTTCCACGCTGGCGCCGTCGGAAATGCGGCCCACGGTCGGCACGTTGACGGTCAGCTTGGACCCGTCATTGGCGGAGATGCCGAGACCGCCGACGGTCAGGTTGCCCTGTGCCATCGCGTAGATCTCTCCATCGGCGCCGTAGAGCGGAGTCATGATCAGCGCGCCACCGCGCAAGGACTTGGCCTTGCCGATGGTCGACACGGTCACGTCGATCCGCTGCCCGGGCTTGGCGAAGGCGGGCAGGTCGGCAGTGATGATGACGGCGGCGGCGTTCTTCAGCGCCGGATTGACCCCGGGCGGCAGTTGCAGGCCGAGCCGGCCCGAGACCCCGCGCATCGCCTGGGTCGCGTAGGCGAAATTGTCGTCGCCCGTACCGTCGAGCCCGACCACGATGCCATAACCGGTCAGCTGGTTGGAGCGGACCGACTGGAACTGGCCGATGTCGCGCACACGCTCTGCAGACGCATTCGCGGGCAGGGCGACGGCGCACAGGGCGGCGATCAGCAGGAAGAATCGGTTCATGGCTCTCGGGCTCCGGATCAGAACGGCGAAACGATGGAGAAGAAGCGCGACAGCCAGCCGGGCTTGCCCGCCCGCTGCACCGCGCCCTTGCCGCTGTAGGCGATCTGCGCGTCGGCCACGCGGATCGAGGCGATGCGGTTGTCCGCGTCGATATCGGCGAGGCGGATGATCCCCGACAGCTGGACCCATTCCTCGCCCTGGCTGAAGTTCATGACCTTCTCCCCGCGGACCAGCGCGGTGCCGTTCGGGCGGACTTCCGCGATGGTCACGGTCAGGTCGCCGCGCAGGCTGGAAGTCTGCGCCGCGTTGCCCGCGCCGGTGAAGGAGGCGGCGGCGGAGGCGTTGAGATCGCCCGGGTCGACCGGGATGAAGTCCGGCAGGTCGAGTCCGGCATTGCCGTCGCGCTGGGTCTTGCCGCTGGTCGCCTTGGTGGTGCTGGTCCGCTCGATCAGGACGATGGTGACGAGGTCGCCCACGCGTGCGGCGCGGGTGCCGTTGTAGAGCGGGGCGTAGCCCTGGCTCGCCTGATAGATCGCACCGTCATTGCCGTAGGTGACCGCGGCCACCTGCTGCATCGGCGCGGCGGGCGGCGGGGGCAGCGTGGCGCTGAACCCGGCCGGGCGCGTATCGCCCGCGCACGCGGCGAGCAGCAGGGCGAGCGGCAGGGCGAGGAGAAGTTTGGTGTTCATCAAGGAAGGCCTCGAGCGGTCTGATTAAAGGGTCTGGTTCGCGTTGCGCAGCATCTCGTCGACTGCCGAGACCATCTTCGAACTGATTTCGTAGGCGCGCTGGGCCTCGATCATCGCGACCAGTTCTTCCACGATGTTGACGTTGGAGCCTTCCAGCATCCCCTGGCGGATTTGGCCGCGTCCGCCTTCGCCCGCGATGCCGAGTTCGGCAGCGCCACTGGCGGCGGTTTCGGCGAGGAAGTTGTCGCCGATCGCCTGCAGGCCGGATGGGTTGGTGAAGCGCGCGATCTGGATCTGGCCCAGCTCGGTCGGTTCGGATTCGCCGTTGATGGTGGCCGACACGGTGCCGTCGGGGGCGATCGCGATTGCGCTCGCGCCTTCGGGCACGGTGATTTCGGGCTGCACGGCAAAGCCCTGCTGGGTCACCAGCATGCCTTCGGCGGAGCGGGTGAAATTGCCCGCGCGGGTATAGCCGGTGCGGCCCCCCGGCATGGCGATCTGGAAGAAGCCGTCCCCGTCCAGCGCCAGGTCGAAGGCATTGTTCGTGGTGTCGAGCGTGCCCGCCGTCATGATCTGGCTGGTCGACTGGACCGCGACGCCGGTGCCCAGGTTCAGGCCGGTGGCATAGGCGGTCTCGCCCGAAGACTTCTGCCCGGCCACCCGCGCATCCTGATAGGCGAGCGTCGCGAAATTGGCGCGGTCGCGCTTGAAGCCAGTGGTGCCGACGTTGGCCAGGTTGTTGGCGATGACACGCATGCGCGCGTCCTGGGCCTCGAGCCCGGTACGGGCGACCTGGAGTGCGGATGTGGGCATGTCCTTAAATCCTCTAGTTAGGTAAGACGCATGAGCTGTGCGCCGCTCTCGTCGAGCTGGCGCGCGGTCGACACGAGTTTGGAGCGCATGGCGAAGAGGCGCTGCTCTTCGATCATCGCGACCAGCACTTCGGTCGGCTTCACATTGGATTGTTCGAGCGCGCCGGAGTGGACCCGCGCTTCCTCATCGAGGGGGAGGATCCCGCCGCCTTCGACCCGGAACAGACCGTCCAGCCCCTTGGCGATGGGCGAACCTTCCCAGCTCGCCAGCTTGATCCGACCCACTTCGGCGGGCGGCGCTTCGGGCGCGTCGGGATCGCTGCGGGTCACCGTGCCGTCTTCGGAAATGGAAATGCGGCCACCCGGCGGGACCGTGATCGGTCCCGTGTCCCCCAACACCGGGTGGCCGTCCCCCGTCACCAGCAGCCCGGTCGCGGAGATCGAGAGGTCTCCGCGGCGCGTATAGGCTTCGGTGCCGTCGTCTGCCTGTACCGCCATCAGCGACTTGGTCGCGATGGCGAGGTCGAGATCGCGGCCGGTCTCGATAACTTCGCCGCCCGTCATATCCGCACCGGTCACCCGCGCGACCTGCATCGATCGCGCCTCGTTCGGGTGCCCTTCGATGGTCATCGCGCGCTGTTGGATCAGTTCGGCCCGGAACCCCAGCGTATCGGTGTTCGCCATGTTGCTGGCGATCGCCCGCTGGCGGTCCATCGAGGCCTGCATGCCCGAAAGCGCAGTGTAGATCAGGCGGTCCATCGGATCAGGTCCGCAGGTTCATGACGGTCTGCGAGATCTGGGTCGCGGTGTCGATCGCCTTCGCATTGGCCTGGAAATTGCGCTGCGCGGTGATCAGGCCGACCAGTTCCTCGGCAATATCGACGTTCGAGCGCTCCAGCGAGCCCGACAGCAGCGCGCCGTACTGGCCATTGCCCGGTTCGCCGTAGCTGGCGGCACCAGAAAAGCCGGTTGATTCCCAGTTGGACGAGCCGACGGGCTTGAGGCCGTTGGGGGCCATGAAGGTCGCCAGGGCGACCATGCCCACGGGTTCGTTCGAACCATCGGCGTAGGATGCGCGGATCACCCCGTCGCTGCCGACCGTGACCCCGGCATATTCGGCACCGGCGGCGTTGGTCACCGGAATCTGGACATCCTGCAGAGCGTTCGAGGTCGGATCGCCATTGGCATCGACCGCGTAGGCCTGCAGACGGTTACCGTCATTGTCGACGATCCCGCCGCTCTCGTTGATCGTGAACGAGCCTGCGCGGGTATACAGCGTGCCGCCGTTCTCGCCGCGCATGGTGAAGAAGCCGTCGCCGGTGATCGCCATGTCGAGCGCGGAGCCGGTCTGTTCGATCGGACCGAGCGAGAAGTTCTGCGTGATCGCCTCGACCGAAGAGCCGATGCCCTGGATCGTGCGCGGGTTGCTGAGCGCGGACCCGGCGACGATTTCGGCAAATTCGGTGCGCCCGCGCTTGAACCCGTAGGTTTCCGAGTTGGCGATGTTGTGCGCGATCGTGCCGAGCGAGGACTGCGCGTTCTTGAGGCCGTTGAGCGAGGTATAGAAGGACATGTGAAGGCTCCCTTGTTAGGCGTCGTTCGCGGCCGGGCTTGCGCCGTCGACCCCGGTGGCTGCGATCAGCGCGTCGAGCTTCTCGACGATCTTCTCCAGCGTGGTGTTGGTTTCGGCAGTGCCGGCGAGCGAGGAGAACTGCGCCATCTGCGCCAGCATCTCCTTGTTATCGACCGGGTCGAACGGGTCCTGCTGCTGCATCTGCACAGTCAGCAGGCGCAGGAAATCACCCTGGCCCAGCTGGTCCATGGTGCGACCCTGGGTGTTGGTGTTCGGTGTGCTCGAGGCGGCGGCCGCGCTCGCAAATGGGTTCACGCTGGTCATTTCATCCTCATCGTTTCGAGCATCAGCTGCTTGGCGGTGGACATGGCTTCGACCATGTTGCTGTACTGGCGCGAGGCTTCGAGCATCTCGATCATCTCGGCGTTCTCATCGACCGGCGCTTCCCACACGTCGCCGTTCTCGTCGGCGAGCGGGTGGCCGGGATCGTGGCGGCGTACGGGCGCGGTGTCGGAGCGTACGACGCGGTCGACACGGACCGAGCTGAGCCCGCTCTGCTTGTCGAGTTCCTCGGCAAAGACCGTGCGGATCGGGCGGTAGGCTTCGTCCGCAGAGCCCGCGACGCTGCCCGCATTGGCGAGGTTGGACGCGGCGGCGTTCATCCGGACCATCTGCGCGGACATCGCGCGGTAGCCCATCTGGAACATGCTCATCGGCGCGTTGGTGTTTCCCGGCATGGTCATTCGCCCCTGATCGCTCGGGTCAGCGTTTCGACGCGACCCTTCAGGAACCCGAGCGTGGCGGTGTAGGCGACCGCATTCTCTGCAAACGCGGCCTGTTCGGTCCCCATCTCGACGGTGTTGCCGTCGAGGCTGGCCATGGTGGGAATGCGATAGACGGTGGCGCGCTGGGCGGCGCTTTCGCTTTCGCTGCCCGCCAGGCGCGCCTGCAGCGCGGCACCGAAATCGATGTCGCGCGCCTTGTACCCGGGAGTGCCGGCATTGGCGATGTTGGAGCCGAGCACGGCCATGCGTTGCGCACGGACTTCCAGCGCTGCTCCATGGATGCCGAAAAGGCCCTCGTTCATTGCAATCGTCTCCACGCCTTCGTGTGTCGCTCACAGTAAGCAAGGGGCGTGCCAACTTGTACGAAAGGCGCAGAAACGCGGGGCTTGCCGGGTGGGGCGGCAAGCGATTGCCGGTTGGCGGCAAAAATCGGGCGCTCAACCCTGAAACCGCGCGAAACCCTGCCGTTCTTGTTGCCGTGAACACGATTGCGACATTTCTCGACCACTGGTTCGACCCCGCCTCGCTGGGAATCGTGCTGGGCGGCACCTTGCTGGCGACACTGCTGCGCTGCGGGCTGGCCGAGACGCGGCTGGCGCTGGCGAAGATCGCCGCGCTTGCTGCGCGACCCTTCGATCCCGACCGCGCCCGCGCGCAGATGGCGCGGCAGATTCGCGACATTGCGAAAGAGGGTTTCGTGCGCGCGGAGCCGGTCCAGTTCGGCGATGGCGAGTTCGACCATCTTGCCGACGTGCTGATCAGCCGCCGCTCGATCGACGCGCTGCATGGCGAGCATCAGGAGCAGACGCGAACCCGCGTCGAGGCGGCACAAACCGCGGTGCATGTGCTGGGCCAGGCGGCGGAGCTGGCGCCCGTGCTGGGCCTCGCGGGCACGCTGGTCGCGCTGGGCACGATGACACCCGATGGCTCCGCTGGCGGGATGACCGGCGCGATTGCGATGGCGGTGGTCACTACGCTCTACGGGATTGCCGCTGCGAACTTCCTGTTCAGCCCGCTCGCCGCCGCGATCGAGCGCCGCTCCGCGCGGGAGGAACGCGACCGTCAGGCGGTGCTCGATTGGCTCGAAAACGGGGTTCGCGCGGCGGCCCCGCGACCGGTGGCCGATCCGCCCAGTGCGCGCCGCATCTTGCGGGAAGTGGTGTGAGCATTCGCGGTCTCACCGGCTGGCAGACCTCGCTGGCGGATCTCTCGCTGATCCTGTTCGCGGTGGTCGCTGCGTCCTATCGCGGGGACCCGGCAGAGGAGGCTGTGCCGAGGCCCGAGGAGGTCGAGCAGGCACTAGACGTCGCGCTCGGTCAGCCGATGGCGGTGTTCCGCCCGGGCGGCGATGCCGATCTGACCCGCTGGCTCTCCGCGCAGGAGCTCGACGAGGGCGCGCTCGCGACGGTGATCGTGCGCCATCGGCCCGGCAGTGCGGCGCGTGCGGCGAGCGAGGCCGCGCTCCTCGCGGATGAGATCGAGCGGGCGGGCCATCATGCGCGGTTGGTGGTCGAAACCTCCGCTGCGCCGGAAACGCTGGTGACGATCGCCCACGACCGGCCCGATTATGGCACGGAAATTGCAGATACGCGGTGAATAGAGGTGGGCGCGTCGCCCGCCGCGACATGCCAGACCCGGAGCACTGCGATCATGCCCAAGCTTTACCCCCTGTTTGCCGGCGGCCTGCTGGCCGCAATCGCTGCCGCATCCCCGGCCAGCGCCAGCGGGCCGATGGACCCGGCGGCGATCGACCGGGCGGTGATGGAATTCACCGGCGCCGGGATCGGCCAGCCGGGCGGCGCGCGCCTGCCCGTCGACCGGCGGATGCGCCTGAATGCCTGCGGCACGCCGCTACAGCTCGAATGGTTCGGCAAGAACCGCGACAGCGTGCAGGTGCTGTGCCCCGACGCCGGCTGGCGGATATACGTGGCGGTATCGCAGGGCGCGCAGCAGGCCGCGCAGGCCGATCAGCCGGGCAGCGGAGAGATCGTGGTCAGCCGGGGCGAGACCGTGGCGATCGTGGTCGAGGGCGGTGGCTTCTCGCTCTCGCGCCAGGCGGTCGCGCTGGAAGAAGGCGCGATCGGATCGTGGATCAAGGTCCGCCCGGCGCAGGACAAAAAGGCCGAACCGCTGCGCGCGCAGGTCGTCCGCCCCGGTCAGGTCGCCGTTCGCCTGCGCTGAAATGCGCGCGTTTTCAGCACGCTGAGAAAAAAGTTTCGCGGCCCTTAAAGCCATTGCGCAGGTGCCGTTCTAGAGTGTGAAGCGGCCGTTCCATCGAGCGGCCATGAGGAAGGACACAAGCAATGCGAGATTTCGGATTGCCGAATATCGGAGGACCAGCTGGCTTGCGCCGCGGCGTCGCGCCGGTCGAGCGCGTGTCCGCTCCGCAAAAGACGGCCGATCAGGCGGCCAGCACTGAGGGTATGAGCGCGGTTTCGATGCCGGCCGCGGGCGACAGCGCCCTGGTCGACAGCGATCGCGTGGCACGGATTCGCGGCGCGATCGAAAGCGGTACCTATCCGCTGGTCCCTACCGAGATTGCCGAGGGCATCATCGCCTCCGGCCTGTTCCAGAATAGCGGCGAGTAAGAGACCCGGGATGACGACGCGTACCGCCTTGCGGCAAATGCTTGCCCTCCTCGAAGGCGAGCGGCAGGCCCTTGCCGCCCTCGACATCGACCGGATCAACAATTGCTCGAACGACAAGATGAATCTGTGCGCGCGGCTCGATGAAGTACGCCCGGAAGATCTGGACGAGGAATGCCTCGGCCTGCTCGACGCAGTGCGCCGGTTGAACACGATCAACCGCCGTCTGCGCAACCTTATCGCCACCAATGTCCAGGCGCGGATCGACGCGATGGCGGGCGTTGCGGGCACCTATAATGGCGGGATCGAGCGCCCCGCCGGGCTGTCTTACTGACACGAGGGCAGCCGCCCGCGCGTTAACTGGCACGAAGATTGCTTAGTACCTTCGGAAGTTCAGTTCCGGAGGTCCAGTGCCCACCGCAAGTCCAGTACCTGCCGCAAGCCCCGCGCAAGCGCCTGCCGCTCCGGCCCGCTCTGCGGACGTGCGCACCGCGATTGCGCGCGCATCCGAGAAGACCGGGGTCGATTTCGATTACCTGCTGGCGCAGGCGCGGCTCGAATCCGGATTGGACCCGGACGCGAAGGCGCGCACCTCCAGCGCAACGGGCCTGTACCAGTTCATCGATTCCACCTGGCTGCGCACCATGGACCGGCACGGCTCCAAATATGGTTATGGCTGGGCCAGCGACCGGATCGATCCGCGCGGCGGCGTGTCCGATGCAGGCACCCGCGCACAGCTGCTCTCGCTGCGTTACGATGCGGATACCTCCGCGCTGATGGCGGCCGAGCTCGCGCGCGAGAATACCGATGGCCTGCGCGGCGTGCTGGGCCGCGAGCCCGAACCTGCAGAGCTCTATCTCGCCCACTTCCTCGGCCTCGGCGGGGCGCAGACATTCCTCAATGCCTATCGCACCGATGCGGGCCAGTCGGCCCCGGCGCTGATGCCCAAGGCCGCCGCCGCCAACCGCCCGATCTTCTACGACAGAGGCCGTCCACGCTCGGTCGCCGAGGTGATGAGCCTGCTGCAGACCAAGGTGGCCAACGCGATGGAGCAGGGCGGGGCGATGCCCTTCGTACCCGGCGGCGCACCGGGGACCGGTGGCCTGTCGCAGGAATTCGCGCAGGCGCGCTACGCCAGCACCGCAATGATGCCGGGGCGCAGCGCGCGCGCGGTGGCGATCGCCGCGACCGATGGCCCGCAGGCGCGCCCCTCCATGGCGGACACGCTGCGCTCCACCTTCGGGGGCAGCGATTCGGGCGGGGTCGGCGGACGTGCGGGTGCGCGGATCGATGAAGCTTACTCCAAATTCGCGGCGCTCGGCCTGTGAAGCTGCCTGGCTTCATCTCGCCCGCGCTCGCGCTTCCCGCCGGGATTCTCGCGATCATCCTGCTGATGGTCGTGCCGATCCCGTCGCTGATGCTCGACCTGTTCTTCGTGCTCAATATCGCGCTGTCGGTCTCGATCCTGATGGCGGCGATGAATGCTCAAAAGCCGCTCGACTTCTCGTCCTTCCCCTCGGTCCTGCTGTTCGCCACGCTGATGCGCCTTGCATTGAACGTCGCATCGACCCGCATCGTGCTGCTCAACGGGCACGAGGGCGGCGCGGCGGCGGGCAAGGTGATCGAGGCCTTCGGCGAATTCCTGATCGGCGGCAATTTCGCGGTCGGGCTGATCGTGTTCATCATCCTGACGATCATCAACATGATGGTGGTGACCAAGGGTGCGGGCCGCGTGTCCGAAGTGACCGCGCGCTTCACCCTCGACGCCTTGCCGGGCAAGCAGATGGCGATCGATTCCGACCTCGCCGCGGGGCTGATGACCGCCGAGGAAGCCAAGGCCCGCCGCCGCGAGATCGCCACCGAAGCCGATTTCTACGGGTCGATGGATGGTGCCAGCAAGTTCGTGAAGGGCGATGCAATCGCCGCGCTGCTGATCCTGTTCGTCAACGTCATCGCCGGTCTGGTACTGGGCATGGCGAGCCACGGGCTGAGCGCGGGCGAGGCAGGATCGCTCTACGTCACGCTGGCGGTGGGCGATGCGCTGGTCGCGTCGATCCCCGCGCTGCTGCTGTCGATTGCCGCTGCGGTGATCGTCACCCGCGTCTCCGACACCCGAGACCTGACCGGCCAGATCGGCGGACAGCTGGCCGATTCCAAGATCTGGCTGCCGGTCGGCTGCATCCTCGGCGCGATCGGGTGCATCCCGGCGATGCCGCAGATGATCTTCCTGCCGCTGGCGGCGGGTGCGCTGCTGCTGTGGCGCGGGCTCAAGAACCGTGAGGATGCCGCGGCTGTCTTCGTGCCCGAGCCCGAGGAAAAGCCCGACCCCTCGCGGATCACCATCGGCGAAGTGTCGGACCAGACGCTGGTCACGATCCAGCTTGGCTACGGCCTCGTCCAGCTGGCCGACGACCGGAAAGGCGCGCCGCTGGTCGCCCGCCTGACGGGCCTGCGCAAGCAGATGTGCCAGGCCTTCGGTTTCGTCGTCCCGCAGTTCCGCATCGCGGACAGCTTCGATATCGCGCCCGACCAGTACCGCATCATGCTCGGCGGAGCGCCGGTCGGTTCGGGCACGCTGCGCAGCGGCAAGCTGCTCGCGATCGACACCGGCGAGGTGCTCGATTCGCATGTCCTCGCAGGGGAACCCACCAAGGACCCGAGCTTCGGCTGCGATGCCAAGTGGATCGACGAAGGCTCGCGCGATCTCGCGGTGGCCGAAGGTTATCTGGTGGTCGACCCGGAAAGCGTCATTGCCACGCAGGTCCACCAGCTGCTCGCGGGCCGCGCGGCCGAGCTGCTGGGGCCGGATCAGGTGCGCGAACTGCTCGATCTGCTGCGTGAACGGCACGCCCAGCTGATCGACACGATCACTCCGCAGCCGCTCTCGCTCGCGGCGATCACCGCCGTGCTCAAGGCGCTGCTGGCGGACGGCATTTCGCTCACCCATTCGGTGCGCGTCTTCTCCAGCCTGTCGCAGGCCGCACAGCGGACGAACGACCCGGCGCAGATCGTCGAACTGATGCGCGCGGACCTCGGCTCGATGCTGGTCGGCACGATTTGCGGCCCCAACGAGCGTCTGCCGGTACTCACCCTCGCCGCGCGGCTGGAAGAGATGGTCGTGGGCGGAATGCAGGACCCGACCACGGGCGAGATCGTGATCGAGCCCGACCTCGCGCGCTCGATCGGCGAGCGGATCTCCGCGCTGCTCAATTCCCGCCCGCAGGGCGCGCTGGCCCCGGCCCTGGTGGTCCAGCCGCGCGCGCGCCGCGCGCTCGCCAGCCTGCTCAAGCTGCGCGCGCCGGGGCTGCTGGTCCTGTCGATCAACGAACTGCCTGCTGCGCAGCCGATCGAGGTGATCGCGGTCATCGGTGACGATGCCGAGGCGGCACCGCAGCAGCCGCAATTGCCGCCGCCCGACCAGTCCCAGCACATGCAGCCGCAAGAGGCACTTGCCGCATGAAGCACGATCAAGCCCTTTTCGCCGTCCGCCATGCCTATGGCTCCACTGTGCAGGAGAAGGTGGCCCAGTTCCTCCCGCTCGTGCGCAAGCTCGCGTGGTATTACGAGGGGCATGGCAGCGCGACGGTCGACGTCGACGACCTGATGCAGGTCGGGATGATGGCGCTGACCGAGGCGGCGCAGCGTCACGACCGGCCCAGCGACGATGGCTTTGCCGCCTACGCCAAGATGCGCGTGCGCGGCGCGATGGTCGACCTGCTGCGCGGCCAGTCGCACCGCCCGCGCAGTGCCGCAGCCTGGACCCGCAAGCGCGATGTTGCCGAACAGACATTGCGGACCGAGCTGGGCCGTGCGCCCGATGCATCGGAAATGGCGCAGGCGATGGAAATGCCGCTCGACCGCTACGAATCGATGCGCCTCGCCGCCTCGACCAGCGCGACCTCGATCGACGACTGCTATTCGGACAGCGATACCGCGTTCAGCGACAACCGGCCCGATCCCGAAGCCAACCTGCTCGCGAGCGAGGACAGCGGGCTGCTTGCGCAGGCGATCGGCGCGCTGCCCGAACGCCTGCAGCTGGTTCTCAAGCTCTATTTCATCGAGGAGCTGAACCTCAACGAGATCGCCGCCGTGCTGGGTGTGAGCGTGCCGCGCGTCCACCAGCTGAAGGCGGATGCGCTAAAGAAGGCGCGGGTGGCGATGGTTTCGCAGGTCGAATAGCTGCGCGCCCCGGGGCGTTCGGGGGGCTTCGGGACGAACAGTTTGCACTGCAGCATTGGTTGCCCCTATGTCTGTGGGCATGGCCGCAGCCGATCTCGCCCCGCCTCCCGATCTGACCGCGATTTCCAGCCCGGCGCTGTTCCTCGATTTCGACGGCACGCTGGTCGATTTGGCCGACAGCCCCGACGCGATCGACGTGCCGGGCTATCTGGCGGCCGCGCTGGAGCGCACGGCGGCTGAGCTGGACGGGCGGCTGGCGCTGGTCTCGGGCCGCCATATCGCCGATCTGCGCAAATACCTGCCGCGTTGCGCCATCGTGATGAGCGGTTCGCACGGGGCCGAGGTGACCAGCCCGGATGGCTCGCCGGTCAGCGAACACGCGCCGCCCTCTCTCCATGACGAGGCATGGGACGCGGCCCGCGCATTCGAGCGCTCCACCCACGGCCTGCTGCTGGAGCGCAAGACGCTGGGGCTGGGGCTTCACTATCGCGACTGCCCCGATCGCAGGGACGATATCCGCACCTTCGCGCAGGATCTTGCGCGCCAGCACGGCCTGCATGTGCGCGAGGGGAAGATGGTGGTCGAACTGGCGACGACCGACAGCGACAAGGGCGTCGGTCTGCGGGCGATCATGGCCGATCCGCCGTTTGCAGGAGGTACCCCTGTCTTCCTCGGCGACGACACCACCGATGAAGACGGGTTTCGCGCGGCACAGGAACTAGGCGGCTTCGGTGTGCTTGTGGGAGAACCACGCGAAACCGCCGCCCGATATCGCCTGCCGGGCGTTGAGGCGGTGCACCAATGGCTGGAGCTTGCATGATACAAACACCTACCCACAGCTCGCTCGAACTCTGGCCGATCGGCAATTGCCAGGTCACCGGATTGATCGACGAGGGTGGCGGACTGGTGTGGGGCTGCGTGCCGCGGGTCGATGGAGACCCGGTGTTCTGCGCGCTGCTCAATGGCGAGCGGCAGCACGAAGGCGTGTGGCGGATCGAGCTCGAAGGCTTTGCCAGATCGACCCAGCACTACCAGCGCAACACGGCGGTGCTGACGACCCGGCTTGAGTCGGAAGACGGCAGTGCGATCGAGATCATCGATTTCGCCCCGCGCTTTCGCCGGTCAGGCCGGATGTATCGCCCGGTCGCCTTCGTGCGGATCGTGCGCCCCGTGGCGGGCACGCCGCGCATCACGGTCAACTGCACGCCGATGAAGAATTATGGCGAGGCGACGGCCGAGACGACCAACGGCACCAATCACATCCGCTATCTGGTCAGCCAGCAGGCGCTGCGCATGACCACCGATGCGCCGGTCGGCTACGTGCTCGAAAAGCGCACCTTCCGGCTGGAGAGCGACCTGCACTTCTTCCTCGGCCCGGACGAGCCGTTTGGCGGGAATGTCGGGCGCGAGGTGGAGACTATGCTCGAGCTGACCGACCATTACTGGCGGCACTGGGTGCGGGGGCTCGCCACGCCGATGGAATGGCAGGAGGCGGTGATCCGCGCCGCGATCACGCTGAAGATTTGCCAGCACGAGGAAACCGGCGCGATCGTCGCCGCGCTGACCACCTCGATTCCCGAAGCGCCGGGCAGCGAGCGCAACTGGGACTATCGCTACTGCTGGATTCGCGACGCCTATTACACCGTGCAGGCGCTCAATCGCCTCGGCGCGCTCGACGTGCTGGAGAAGTATCTCGCCTACCTGCGCAACATCGTCGACAATGCCAAGGGCGGCGCTGTCCAGCCGCTCTATTCGGTGATGGGCGAGCCCGAGCTGACCGAGAGCTTCGCGCAGCACCTGGCGGGCTATCGCGGGATGGGCCCGGTCCGCAAAGGCAACGCCGCCTTCAGCCAGGTTCAGCACGATGCCTATGGCCAGATCGTGCTGCCCACGGTGCAGGCCTTCTTCGACCAGCGGCTCTATCGTCTGGCGGGAGAGGCGGATTTCGACAGCCTTGAGCAGGTCGGCGAGATGGCGTGGAAGATGCACGACCAGCCCGACGCAGGCCTGTGGGAGTTCCGCACCCGGCAGGAGGTCCACACCTATTCGGTGCTCATGAGCTGGGCCGCGTGCGGGCGCATTGCGACCGTCGCAGAACGGCTCGGCATGACCGACAAGTGCGAATTCTGGCGCGACCGGGCGGCGCAAATCCGCGCAAGGATCGAGAACGAGGCCTGGCACGAGGAAGGGCAGCACTACGCGTCTGCCCTCGGCGGCAGCCATCTCGACGCGAGCCTGCTGCAGATGATCGACCTGGGCTTCCTCAAGCCCGAGGACGAACGCTTTCAGAAGACGTTCGCCGCGATCGAGAAGGGGCTGCGGCGCGGCGAGCACATGCTGCGCTACGATGCGGAGGACGATTTCGGCCTGCCCGAGACCGCGTTCAACATCTGCACCTTCTGGCTGATGGAAGCGCTGCATCTGGCCGGCCGCAAGGACGAGGCGCGGGCGCTGTTCGAAACCATGCTGTCGCACCGGACCAAGTCGGGCCTGCTGTCTGAAGACCTCGATTTTAACAATGGAGAGCTTTGGGGCAACTTCCCCCAGACATACTCTCTGGTGGGTATCATCAACTGTGCCACCCTTCTTTCCAGACCATGGAGCGTCATAAGATGAGCCGCCTGATCGTCGTCTCGAACCGAGTATCCGTACCCAAGGCGCGAGGCGCCGCCGGATCTCAGGGCGGGCTGGCGGTCGCGCTGGGATCGGCACTGCGCGAACGGCGCGGAATCTGGTTCGGCTGGTCGGGCAAGGAGACCCAAACCTTCTCCGGCCATCTCGACATGCAGAAGAACCACGGGGTGACCACCGCGACGATCGACCTCGAACCGCAGGACGTCGACGAATATTACAACGGCTACGCCAACCGCACGCTGTGGCCGCTGTTCCACTACCGGATCGATCTGGCCGAGTACGAATCCGGGTTCGGCAAGGGGTATGAGCGGGTCAACCAGCGATTTGCCGACAGTCTTGGCCCGCTGATCGACCCCGAAGACACCGTGTGGGTCCACGATTATCACCTGATCCCGCTGGGCGAACGGCTGCGCACGCGTGGCAACAAGAACCGGATCGGGTTCTTCCTCCACATCCCCTGGCCGCCGCGCAACCTGCTGGTCGCGCTGCCGTTCCACGAGCGGCTGGTGCGCACCATGCTGGCCTACGACCTGATCGGGTTTCAGGACGAGGAATCGGTCGACAGCTTCCTCGGCTATTGCCGCAAGGAATTGCAGGCCGAGGTCTCCGAAGATGGCACCGTGACGTTCGATGGACGCTCCGTGAAGGTCGCCGCATTCCCGATCGGGCTCGACTACGACGAATTTCTCGAAGGCGGGCAGACCGGCGATGCGCGGCAGGCGCATCAGCGGATGCTGTCCAGCTCGCGCCATCGCAAGGTCATCATCGGGGTCGACCGGTTGGACTATTCCAAGGGCCTGCCCGAACGCTTCGACGCGCTGGGCCGCTTCTTCGACACCTATCCCGACCGGGTGAAGGAGACGCTGTACGTCCAGATTGCGCCGCCCTCGCGGCAGGATGTCGCCAGCTACCAGAAGATCCGCAATACGCTGGAACAGAAGGCGGGGCAGATCAACGGCGAGCGGTCGGAGGTCGACATGGTGCCGATCCGCTACGTCAACCGCGGCTATTCGCGGCAGGAGCTGTTCGGCATCTACCGCTCCGCCCATGTCGGGCTGGTCACGCCCTTGCGCGACGGGATGAACCTGGTGGCGAAGGAATATGTCGCTGCGCAGGACCCCGAAGATCCCGGCGTGCTCGTCCTCTCCCGCTTTGCAGGCGCAGCCGAGCAGCTGGACCTCGATGGAGAGGGCGCGCTGATGATCAATCCCTACAGCATGGAAGAAACCAGCGAGGCGATCCGCACCGCGATCGACATGCCGCTGGAAGAGCGCAAGGCGCGCTGGGAAAAGCTCAACGAAGTGGTCAAGACCGCCAATGTCGAGCGCTGGCGCGAGAATTTCGTCGAGGCGCTGGGCGCCTGACCTGGCGCGGCTGCGTCAGCCCTCTCTGGCGAAGCGGACCAGCACCCAGATAATCAGCGGCACCAGCACGAAGCTGAGCACGACCTTGGCGATCGCCTGACCGATTAGCAGCGGCACGATGTCGAACTGACCGTAGAACGCGACCGTGATGAAGATCAGCGTGTCGACCGCCTGGCTGACCGCAGAGGCAAGCCCGCCGCGCAGCATCATCCAGAAGCCGCCGCCGTCTCCGTCGCCGCGCAGTTTCTCGAATAGCCAGACGTTGAGCAGCAGCGAGACGCCATAGGCGATCGGACCGGCGATCATGATTCGCCCGGTCTGGCTGAGCACGGTTTCGAACGCCGCGAGGTTTTCCGGCGGCATCTGCGGGCTGGGCGGGAAGGCGAGGACCAGCTGGATCAGCAGGATCGACAGGCCGAGCGGGGCGAATCCCCACAGCACCAGTCGGTTCGCCATGCCGCGCCCGTAAAGCTGGGAAATCGCGCTGGAAATCGCGACCAGCATCAGGAACGCGAAAATCCCCGACTCGACCGCCAGCGTGGTGAAGCCCAGCGGCAGCGCGATCTGCTTGAAGCCGAGCACGCCGGCCAGCACCGTCATCCCGCCATAAAGCAGCGCATAGACGAAAAGCGGGCGGGGAATCGCCGGGGTCGGCGCAGGTGCTGTGTGATCCATCCGCCTCCGCTTATGATCGGCGCGGGCAAAAGAAAAGGGATGACGGCGGGAACCTGTTGTCACCGCACGAATTGACTACCTCCGCCGAACAGGCGAAGGGGCGACCTCTTCCTGCAGACGACCCGAAAGCCAAATATGCCGCCAGTGCTTGCCAGCCTGCTTGGGATCGTTGCGATCCTTGCCTTCGCCTTCCTGCTCTCCAATGCCAAACGCCAGATCCAGCTGCGGATCGTGGTCTCGGCCTTTGCGCTGCAGGCGCTGCTGGCGTTCCTGATCCTGCGAACCTCGGGCGGGCGGATGGTGATCCGCGAGATGAGCGCCGGGGTTGCCGCGCTGCTCTCCTACGCGGATGCGGGCACTGCCTTCCTGTTCGGGGCGGACAATCCGCTGCAGAACACCTTCGCGCTGGGCGCGCTGCCGGTGATCGTGTTCTTCGCCGCGCTGGTCTCGATCCTCTATCACCTTGGCATCATGCAGGTGATCGTGCGCTGGCTGGGCGGGGCGATCGGCTTCCTGACCGGGATCAGCAAGGTCGAGGCGCTGGGTTCGGCGGCCAATATCTTCGTCGGCCAGTCGGAAAGCCCGCTGGTGGTGCGGCCCTATCTCGCCGCGCTCGCCCCCAGTCGGCTGTTCACGCTGATGACCGTGGGCATGGCGGGTGTCGCGGGCACCATCCTCGCCGCCTATGCCGGGCTGCTGGGCAATGAATACCTGCCCTTCCTGCTCGCCGCCGCCTTCATGTCCGCGCCCGGCGGTATCCTGATGGCGAAGATCATCATGCCCGATGTCGACGAAGCCTCGCCCGAGGCCGAAGGCGAGCTGAACCTGCCGCGTGGCCGGATCAGCGCCGAAGGGCCTGCCGCCATCACCGAGCGGCGCGAGACGCACGAGGTGGAGGCCACCGATACCTTCGAAGAGGGGGAGCGGCCCGCTAACGTGATCGAGGCTGCGGCCCAGGGCGCGCAGACCGGGGTCAAGCTGGCGGTCGCGGTCGGCGCGATGCTGCTGGCGTTCGTGGCGCTGGTCGCGCTGGCCAACGGCGTGCTCGGCTGGGTCGGCATGTGGTTCGGCTATCCCGAGCTCTCGTTCCAGCAGCTGCTCGGCTACATCTTCGCGCCGATCATGTTCCTGATCGGCGTGCCGTGGGAAGACGCGGGCGTCGCAGGTGGCCTGTTCGGCACCAAGATCGTGCTCAACGAATTCGTCGCCTTCATCGACCTCGGGCAAATCGGCGCCGCCGATATTTCGGAGCGGACCCGCGCGATCATCACCTTCGCGCTGTGCGGCTTCGCCAATTTTAGCTCGATCGCGATCCAGATGGCGGTGACCGGCGGGCTGGCGCCCAACCAGCGGCCGGTGATCGCCAAGCTGGGCGTGCGCGCCCTGCTCGCCGGGTCGCTCGCCAATTTGATGAGCGCGGCACTGGCCGGGCTCTTCCTGCCCGCCTAAAAGGTTACCCATGTCGACTATCGCATCCGTCTCGCTCGACCGTCCGCTCGAAGACATCGCCCGCGATCTGGGCGAGAGCTTTGCCGAATATGGTTTCGCCATCGTGCGCGATCACGGTGTGCCGGACGATCTGATCGCGCGCGCCGAAGAGGCGAGCCGCGCCTTCTTCGCCCTGCCGGAAGAGACCAAGCTTGCCTACAAGATCGAAGGGATCGGCGGCGCTCGCGGCTACACTCCGTTCGGCCAGGAACAGGCGAAGGATGCTGAGGTCTTCGATCTCAAGGAATTCTGGCACGTCGGGCGCGATCTGCCAGCCGACCACCCGCTGGCCCGGTTCATGGAGCCCAACGTGTGGCCGGCCGAGGTGCCTGAGTACGAGGCGACCATGCGCGAGCTGTACCTCGCGCTGGAGGCGAGCGGGCGGCGCGTTCTCTCCGCGATCGCGATCCACTTGGGTGAAGATCCGCGCTTCTTCGATCCTGCGATCGAGGACGGCAATTCGGTCTTGCGCCTGCTGCGCTATCCGCCCCTGCCCAAGGATGCACCCGATGGCGCGATCCGCGCGGCGCCGCACGGCGATATCAACGCGATCACCATGTTGCTGGGTGCGGAAGAGGCAGGGCTGGAACTGCTGACCAAGAAGGGCGAGTGGCTCGCGGTCAGCCCGCCGCCGGGCGCGCTCGCGGTCAATATTGGCGACATGCTGGAACGACTGACCAATGGCCGCCTCCGCTCGACCACGCACCGGGTGGTCAATCCGCGCGGCGATGCGGTGCGCAGGGCACGCTATTCGATGCCCTTCTTCCTCCACTTCCGCCCGGACTACCTGATCGACCCGCTGCCCTCGTGCATTGTGCAGGGCGAGGAGGCGTCCGCGCCGGAACCGATTCTGGCGCATGATTTCCTGATGCAGCGTCTGCGCGAGATCAAACTGGCCTGAAATCGGCGTTTCGCGGGCGTCATAATGTGACAATCACATTAATCTCCCGTATGTTGCACTGCGGCAACACTTAAAAGTTCAGCTTTATCAAGTGTTTGAGTGCCGCTAGTGGCGCAAGGGGCTCGCAGCCCCCGAGGCGTAATTTGCCTGTCACAAATTTGGCGTTAGGGGGCGCTCGACCGGCCCGGGGGGTCGGCCCGTATCACTTGCGATTCCCGTCCAGAGCGTCCTCAAAGGAAACGTCCATGAAGCTCAAGTATCTGCTGGCAACCAGTGTTGTCGGCCTCACCGCCGCGGCTTCGGCCCCGGCCTATGCCCAGTCGACCGGTTCGGTCGACTTCGATGATGAAAACGTCATCATCGTCAGCGGCACCCGCGCGACCGACGTCGCCGGCATCGACATCCCCGATTCGCCCAAAGCCAAGGTCCAGGTCGACTCGGAACTGATCGCGCGCCAGGCTCCCGGCCAGACGATCAACGACACGCTGAATCTCGTCCCCGGCGTCAGCTTCACCAACAACGACCCGTTCGGTTCGCTCGGTGGCAGCTTCACCATCCGCGGCTTCTCGTCCGACCGTATCTCGCAGACCTTCGACGGTATTCCGCTGAACGACTCGGGCAACTACGCGCTCTACACCAACCAGATGCTCGATCCGGAAATCATCGAGTACGCGACCGTCACGCTCGGCTCGACCGACGTCGACAGCCCGACCGCTTCGGCCGCCGGCGGCACGATCAACATCCGCTCGAAGAACCCGGACGAAGAGTTCGGCGTGATGACCAGCGTGACCTACGGCAACATCATCGCGCGCGGTAATCCGGGCGACCGCATGATGTACCGCGGCTTCGCCAAGCTCGAAACCGGCAACATCACCGCGAGCGGCCTGCGCGCTTACTTCACCGCTTCGAAGACCGAGAACGACTCGACCTTCTCGAACTACGGCGGCGTCGACAAGCAGCAGTTCAACGGCAAGATCTTCCAGCCGATCGGCAGCAACGGCGACTTCATCTCGATCGCCGCGCACTACAACGTCAACCGCAACAACTTCAACGGCTCGCCCGCGCGGTTCAGCGGCGCCGACGGCTACGCGATCACCGAACCCGAAGATCGCTTCTACGAGCTGTCGGACGGCACCCCCTGCACGGTGGCCGATGCCACTCCGGGCGTGCGCGACTTCTACAACGACTGCGGCACCCCGTTCGAACGTCGCTACAACCCGTCGAACACTGCCAACGTGCGCCTGAACTCGCGCTTCACGCTCAGCGACAACCTGACGCTGACCGTCGACCCGAGCTTCCAGTACGTGAAGGCCAATGGCGGCGGCACCTCGGTTGGCTTCGAAGGCCTCTCGCGGGACGGCTTCACCGGCGGTATCTATACCTCGGACAACCGTAACGACGCGAGCTTCAACGTGGCCCGCAACCGTTACGACAGCCTCCAGTACTTCTACTACGGCGGCGTCGATCTGAACGGCGACGGCGACACCGAGGACTATGTCACGATCCTGTCGCCCAGCCACACGCGGACCAACCGGTACGGCGTGATTGCCAACCTGATCTACGACATCACCGAAGGTCAGCGCATCCGTTTCGCCTACACCTTCGACCGTGCGCGTCACCGTCAGACCGGCACCTCCGGTGCGCTGCTGACCAATGGCGAGCCGGTGGACGTGTTCCCGGTCAACGATCCGCTGCTCGATGCCAGCGGCATCGCGCCGCAGAAGCGTAACCGCAAGTCGTTCGCGACCCTGCACCAGGTGTCGGCGGAATATCGCGGTGAGTTCGGCGATCTGGTCGCCCAGGTCGGTGTGCGTGCACCGTTCTTCAGCCGCGACCTGAACCAGTACTGCGTGACCACCAACCCCAATGGCGACGTGAACTGCATCAACGGCGATGCGAACATCGACGCCTATGTGGCCGCCAACCCCAGCGTCGTCGCGCCGACTTCGATCAAGTACGACTACGACAAGCTGCTCCCGAACGTCGGGCTGACCTACAACTTCACGCCGGAAGCCAGTGTCTTCGCCAGCTATGCGAAGAACCTGTCGGTTCCCGGCACGGACGATCTGTACGGTTCGCTCTATGTCGGCATCGCACCGGCTCCGGAAACCTCGGACGCGTTCGACCTTGGTGTCCGTTACCAGTCGCGCACCGTCCAGGCGCAGCTTTCGGGTTGGTTCAGCCGCTACCAGAACCGCCTGAAGTCGGCCTATGATCCGGTTGCCGACCGCAGCATCACCCGTAACCTTGGCCAGGTGGACAAGTACGGTGTGGACGGCAGCATCGCGTGGCAGCCGATCCGTGCGCTGTCGCTGTATGTCTGGGGCTCCTACGCCGTTTCCGACATCGCCGACGACGTGCTGGCGGGGACCTCGTGCCCGAGTGGTTCGAGCGCCTATTGCTACACCGACGGTGGCTTCGGCTACTACATGACGTCGGGTATGCGCGAAGCGGGCATTCCCGAGTTCACCCTCGGCGCGCGCGCTCAGGGTAAGCTCGGCCCGGTCGAGATCGGTTTCCAGGTCAAGCGGACCGGCGATCGTTACCTGAACGACATCAACACGATCACGCTGCCGGGTTACACCGTGGCCGATCTCGATGTTCGTCTGCCCCTGGGCACCTTCAGCGAAGATCTGGAGAAGGCCTACTTCCAGGTGAACGTCACCAACCTGTTCGACGAAGTGTACGTCGGTTCGGCCTCGACCGGGCTGACCACCAGCGGTTCGTTCGTGAACATCGGCCCGCCGCGGGCGATCATGGCCTCGCTGGTCTGGGGCTTCTGATCCAGACACGCGAACGGCAACGTTCGATTTGAAAGGCGGCGGCCTCCCCAGCGGGAGGTCGCCGTTTTTCGTTTGGCGGGAGATCATGGCCCCGTGGAACCCGTGCCGCGCGCGCGGAGTTTCGCTGGATATGGACACCGCACGGGGATTTTCGGAAGACAGGGCGCGACCCAGCCTGCCGGTGCTGGGTGGCATCGTGCTGCTGCATGCCGCCGTGCTCTACGGGCTGATCCGCGCGTTCGCCCCCGACCTCATCCCGCTGGATCAGGACGCCGGCTTTGCCGCGTTCGATCTCACCCCGCCGCGCCCCTCACCCAGCCCGACCCCCACCCAGACTGCCGCTGCGGCACAGGCTGCGGGCCCGCCAGAGGATGCCGCCGGTGCGCAAGGCGATCCGGGCGAGCGTGCAAAACCGCGCGAGGTTGCTGCCCCGCAGCCGCCGATCCCGCTCCCCAGCCGCAACCCGGCCCCGCGCGCTGCCTCTACCGGCGACGCCAACCGCTCCGGCGCGGCAGACGCGGGCGTGGGCACCGGTGCATCCGGAGAGGGCAGCGGAACGGGCGCTGGCGGCACCGGGGAGGGCGGTGGTGGCGGCGGCGTAGTCACCCAGCCGGTCCTGACCCGCTGGATCAGCGACGTCTCCGCCTTCGACATTCCACCGGGCGGGCGCGCCGCGCGGGTGGGCACGCGAACGATCGTTGCGCTGGTGGTTTCCGCACAGGGGCGGGTGACCGATTGCCGCGTAACGCGGAGCAGCGGCTTTCCTGAAACCGACGCCAAGGTGTGCGAGCTGTCCGCGACGCAGATCCGCTTCGAACCTGCGCGCGACGCCGCGGGCAATCCCGTGCCCTCGCGCTTCCTCTACCAGCAGCGCTATTTCGAGCGCCGGGGGAGCTGACCGGCGCTGCTACGCGCCCTTGGTCAGCGCCTTCGCCAGATCGGACTTGTCGTAGGGCTTCTTCAGGATCGCCTTGGCGCCCAGTTCCTCAAACCGCACTTCCTTGGCGCTGTATCCGGTTGCAAGGACGAAGGGCACACCCCTGCGGGCGAGTTCGCGCGCCACCGGCTCGCTCGATTCCTCGCCGAGGTTGAAGTCGAGCACCGCAAACTCGGGCGTCTCCTTCTCGATCGCGCGGAGCGCCTGGGTCACGCTGCCCGAGACGAGCACCTCGGCCACGCCCAGCTCGCGCAGCATCTCTTCGGTATCGAGCGCGATGATCATGTTGTCCTCGATCAACAGCACCCGCTGCGGCAGATCGGTCTCAGGTTCTGCGCCCGCACTCGCATCGGCGTGGTCTTTAAGGTCGTTCACCACATGATCCTTGTCTGTTTCTTCGAGGAAGCGTGCAGGCACGGTGAAGCGCGCCCGGAGCCCGCCCAGCGCGAAATCCACCTCAGCCTCGCCCTGCAATTCATGCGGGATCGACTTCTCGATGATGGTCGTGCCGAACCCGCGCCGCTCGGGCGCGCGCACCGGCGGCCCGCCGCGTTCCTGCCAGCCCAGCAGCAGGTCGCCCTCTTCGTTGCGCTCCAGCGAGATCAGCAGATCGCCCGACTGGTCCGACAGGCTGCCGTACTTGGCCGAATTGGTAATCATCTCGTGCAGCACCAGCGCCAGCACGGTGTAGGCCTGTGGCACGATCAGCACGTCGCGCCCTTCGACTTCCAGCCGGGTGGTCTTCGCGCCCAGATAGGCGTCCGCCTCGTCCGCGATCAGCTTCTTGAGCGAGGTCGGGCCCCAGTTGTCGCGGGTGAGGTTGTCGTGCGCCGCCGCCAGTGCGCCGATCCGTCCGCCGATCAGCGTAGTCAGCGTCGCCGCATCGCCCGTCTCGTGGCGCGACTGGTTGACCAGCCCACGGATGAGATTGAGGATGTTGCGCACCCGGTGGTTGAGCTCGGCGATCAGCAGATCCTGCTGCTCACCCGCGCGCTTGCGCTCCTGCGCGGCGGCGTCGGTCAGCCGCAGAATCACCTCCAGCAGGGTGATTCGCAGCGTTTCGGCGAGATCCAGCTCCGCCTGGGTCCAGTCGGCGCTGCGCCCCTCGACCGTCTGCTGCCACGCGGCGAAGCTCTTGCGCGGGACGAGGCGTTCGCCCTCCGCCGTGCGTTCGACCGGTTTTTCGGGATTGCCCGCCCAGGTCACCACCTGTTTGAGCTCGCGCCGCCAGAGGATGAAGTAGTCGCGCGCCTGACGCGAAACGGGGATGATCAGCGCGCCCGTCGCGCGGCCGGCAAAAGCCTGCGCTTCGGGAATCGCGCTTGCGAGATCGGTTCGCGCAAGGATGCGACCGGCCGGCCCGCTGTTCAATGCAGGCAGAATCTGGCGAAATTCGTCTTCCGACGGGGCATGGCCGTTCGCCCGGTAATCGCCATCGATAAAGATGCTCGCCCCGTCGTGCGGGATCGAATCGCCGATCGAGCGGCCGATCTGTTCGAGCGTCTCGCGCAGGTCGGCCCCGGCGGCGAGCCGGGTCATCAGCCGCTCGTGCAGGTTCTGCCCCAGCGCGCGCCGGGCGGCGCCGCTATCGTGCAGCGCCCGGTCGAGCGTCAGTGAGAATAGCTGCGAGAACACCTCCGCCGCGGTCCGTTTGGAAAAGGGCAGCGCGCGGGGCTGATAGTGGTGACATGCAAACAGGCCCCACAGCCGCCCGCGCACGATGATCGAGATCGAGAGCGAGGCGCGTACGCCCATATTGCGCAGATACTCGATATGGACCGGCGAGACCGAGCGCAGGGTCGAGAGGCTGAGGTCGATCGGATCGCCATCGAGCCGCTGCGCGGGTGCCACCGGGACCGGCGTATCGTTCACATCGGCAATGATCCGCAGACGGTTGCGCAGGTAAAGATCGCGCGCCTGCTGGGGAATGTCGCTCTTGGGATAGCGCAAGCCCGAATAGCTATCGACTGCACTCTCGCGCGCTTCGGCAATGACCTCACCCGAACCGTCGGCGTGGAAGCGATAGACCATGACCCGGTCGAACTCGAGCAAAGCTTTCAGCCGCTTTGCGGCGGCCTGGCACAGGTTCTCGACCCCCTCGATTCCCTCCAGCCGGTTCATCATCGGCCGGATCGAGGCGACGTGATTGCCGAAGCCTGCCGGATCGTGCCGCTCGAATTCGAGCACCAGTAGCCCGGCGCTGCGGTGGATCGA
Organism: Erythrobacter sp. YJ-T3-07; assembly: GCF_015999305.1. Classification (NCBI taxonomy): domain Bacteria; kingdom Pseudomonadati; phylum Pseudomonadota; class Alphaproteobacteria; order Sphingomonadales; family Erythrobacteraceae; genus Erythrobacter; species Erythrobacter sp. YJ-T3-07. The sequence goes on from NZ_JAEAGP010000001.1 coordinate 645,148, forward strand.
ACAATCGAACCGTTCGCGTGTGGTTCCAAGCGAGGGAATCGAGAAGAGCCGTTCGGTATCGTCCGGTTCCACCAGCCACTTCGCCGCGTCCCGAATGGTCTCCAGCGTCAGTTCCGGCAGGATGGAGTCCAGCGAATCCCCCCGCGCAATCGCTTCCAGACCGAGGAACTCGGCAGCATTCGCGGAATGGTGGGCGATGTAATGGTCCGACGAGACGACCAGCATCGCGCCGAAGGACTGGATATGGCCAAGCTGGTGGATCGGTTCGCGGTCGCAGCTGGTCAGATCGACCTGGGTTTCGACCGCGCTCATGCAGCGATCGCCACAAGCTGGCGATCGGCTTCGCGGGAGAAATGGGCGAACACAGCGCGCGCGGTGCGCTCTGCACCCGGGTTGATCTCGTCGGAGGCGAGCAGCGGACGCAGCGCCTTGAAAAAAGCGGGCATCGTTTCGTCGCGCAGGAACTGCATCGGCCAGCCTTCGGGCGCGCGGCCGGTCAGCTCGCGTTCCATCATCCGGTTGCCGAGCGAGGAGCCGGCCAGAACCCATGCCGCGCCGAGCCACGCGACCGGGCCTTCGTCGGCGTGGGCGAATGCGGGGACGTCCTCATCGAGCGTGTCGCTCCCGGCACAGCCGAGTGCGGCAAGATCGGCCTCGATCAGACCGGTCTGCGCAGGTGGCAGCCATTCCGGCGGGCAGCAGCGCGCCAACCAGCTTTCCACGCCGATTCGCGCGCGCGATTGCACCCGCAGGAAGCAGGCGTAATCGTGCCGATCGGCGAGATCGAGCCGACCGAGTGCATCGTCCAGTTCCTGGTGATCGTCTTGTGTCGCTGCGCGCAGCCGAGCGCGCAACGCGGGTGCTGTGCCGCACCTGGCAGTCATTCGCGCGTTCCTCTTCCCGTCCAAAACTGAGCCTGTGCCACCAGCCACAAGGCGCGATAAGTTGTTCTATCCGCGAAGGAAGAGGTAAGTTCCCAGCCTAACCATTATCAAGTCAGGATTTCGGGCCGGAGAGCAGTTTTGTACCTTTTTCGGTCACTGCGGCGGCGATCAGGGGTTTGAAGAAGGATAGCATCGGCGGCAGGTCGAGTTCGACCACCACCTGCTTTTCCTCGATCTCGATCGCGACGCGCACGGTCTGGCCCATCGCGGCGACCGACATCTTCATGCAATCCTCGCTCGGCCATTCGCTGGTCATCTCCGCTGCGCCGCCGGGCATGTGTTGGGGCAATTCGGGCATGCGCTCGCGCAGGCGACGGCGGACCTCTTCCTTGGGCAGGTCGTGCTTGATCGGCACACGCATCAGCGGGGCACCTCTTCGCTGGTGCCTTCCGCCGCCGCCGGGCCGTCGCCATAGCGATAGCCGAGATAGCGGTGCTGGACGGCCAGATCGTCGAGCGCGCCGTCCGCGATCTTGCGGTTGATCGAGTCGATCTCGCCGCTGATCTTGGCAAGGCCTTCGACCAGCCGCTCGTCGGCGGTCGCCCCGGCGTGTTGCTCCGTCCGCATGGCGGCGGGCACGCGGGTGTAGGACTGGACCATTTCGGGCAGCGTCTCGCCCACCAGTTCGCGAATGTCGCGGATCGAATCATGGCTGGCAGGCGCGGTCTCCAGTTGCTGGCCCAGCAGGTCGAGCTTGACGCCAAGGTCGTCGACCAGCGCCACGGCGGGCGCGGGCAGGGCGGGGCGCTGCGATTCCAGCCACAGCTCCGTGCGGGCGACCATCTGTCGCGGCGTACCCTTGTTGAGGTCGCCCGCCTGCGGGATCGAGATGCGCGGAAAGACCGAGAAGATGCCAGCCGCCGCGATCAGCGCGAAGAACGTCAGCACGATGCCGACGAAGCCGATCCCGTCGATCACGATCCCGGCGATGGTCGCAAAGGCGAGGATCGCCGCCGCCGCGATCACGATATTGCGCAGCTTCTTGAGCCGGTGGCGGTTGCGCACCTGCGCCGATTCGCGCCCGATCGCGGTCACCCGGCGGTGGCGCCCGCCGACCCGGTTGTCGATCAGCAGCTGGCGGCTGTCGCTGAGCAGTCGCTCACTGTCGCGGGTCAGGTCGTTCACCTAGCCCTCCAGCTTGAGCAGCGAGTCTTCGGATGCGTTGAGCTGTGCCTGGGCCTGTGCCTGGCTTTCTGCGCGGGCGATATATTCCTTCGACTTCTCGACCTCGCTCGAAAGCGTGGTGACCGTCTGCTTCATCGTGTCGAGCGCCTTCAGCTTGAAGGTGTCGACCTCGTCCATCGTCGCGTAGATGTTCTGGAACGCGTTCTGCAGCGTCTGCATCGGGATCGTGCTGGCGGCGGCCTGTTCGTGGATCTTGCCGGTCTGCTCGCGCAGCAGCTTACCGGTCGAATCGATGATGCCGGCGGTGGTGTCGTTGAGCGCGGTGATCTGCTTCAGGACCAGCCGCTGGTTGGTCATCGCCTCGGCCACGGTCACCGCCGTGCGCAGCGCGCTGACGGTGGTGGTGCTGGCGCGATCGACGCCCTTCACCAGCTCGACATTGTTCTTCTTGACCAGGTCGAGCGCGAGATAGCCCTGCACGCTGACCGCCATCTGCGTCAGCAGGTCCTGCGTGCGCTGGCGGACGTAGAACAGCGCGGTCTCCCGGATCGCCTTGGCCTTTTCCGGGTCGGTCGCGTCGAGCTCGTTGGCCTTGTCCTCCAGCTTCGCGTCGAGCGTCTTGGAGATGTGAATCATCTGCTCCAGCTTGCCCATCGCTTCCCACAGGTGCTGGCGCTCGACATCGATCGCGGCATTGTCCTTCTGCAATTCGGTGCGGCCCGAATGCAGCTTGTCGAGGATCGCCTGGATGTGGCTCTGCGCGCTCTGATAGCTGCGGAAATAGCCCTTCAGGCTGTTGCCCCACGGCAGCTTGGAGAGGATGCCGCTCTTGCCGCGGCGCGCGGGATCGAGCTCTTCCACCGTGGTGCGCAGCTCGGCGAGGTTCGCGCCCACGCCCTGGTCGCGGTCCATCGCGCGCACCGGGCGGTCGAGAAAGCGGTTCGACATGCTGGATGCCGCCGCGATTTCCTTGCGACCCATGTTGGAAATCTCGTCGACCCGCTTGCTGAACTCGGGCGAGCGGGTGTCGTGCGCGATCAGATCGGCGACGAAGCTGTCGACCTTGGAATCGAGCTCGGTTTTCTTGCCTTCGTCGACCGGGACCAGCCCGACCGCCTTCTCCACATCGACCACCGGGATGGGCTCGGGCGGGGTGAGGTTAAGCTCGGTCGCGGTTGCGGTGTCGCTCTGGGTCGCCATGAGAGGTCAAAAATCCTTCTGCTTCAATGACTGTATTAGTCGCGCAAGACACGCGTTTCAAGCTTTGGCCGGGCGCGTTTTCCGCGATATGGCGAACATATGCAATCGCCCACCAGTTCTCCTTCGCAGACGACGGACCAGTCTGTCGCGGATAATTCGACCGGCAAACGTCGTATCGGGATCGACTACGTCGCCAAGGCCTTCAACCGCTGGTGGACGATCGAGGTCGCCGGTACGGTAGACCAGCAGGCGGTGATCGAGAAACGGCGTGCGGAGTGCGAGCTGACCGGCCGCTATGTCCTGATGGTCTGCATGTCGGCCGGGATCGCGATCCTCGGCATGCTGCTGTCCTCGCCTGCGGTGGTCATCGGGGCGATGCTGATCGCGCCGCTGATGGACCCGATCATGGGGGTCGGTTTCGCGCTCGCGGTGGGGGATTTCAGGTGGCTGGGCCGGGCAGTACGCTCGCTGGTGCTGGGCACGGTGATCGCGATCCTGTTCTGCGCGTTGATCGTGGTCTTCTCCCCGATCCAGGTGGTGACGGAGGAGATCGCCTCACGCACCCAGCCCAACCTGTTCGATCTGATGGTCGCGATCTTCTCCGCTATCGCGGGCGCCTATGCGGTGATCCGGGGGCGCGAGGGGACGATCGTCGGCGTGGCGATCGCGACTGCGTTGATGCCGCCGCTGGCGGCGGTCGGTTATGGTCTGGCGACGCTCAATTCGACGGTCTTCTTCGGCGCGCTGCTGCTGTTCGTCACCAACCTAACCGCGATCGCGCTGACCGCCACGGCTATGGCCCGCGGCTATGGCTTCAGCACCCGGCTGACAGAAAAGCAGAGCCGCTTTCAGGCGTTCCTGATCTTCGCCGCCTTCGTGGCGCTGGCCGTGCCGCTGGGCCTGTCGCTGTACCAGATCGGCTGGGAGGCGCAGGCGGAGCGCACGATCCGCGACGGTCTTTTCGATGCGTTCGAGGGCAAGGCGCAGAGCGTCGACCCGACCGTGCGCTTCCTCGACGATTCGATCGAGGTCACCGCGCAGGTCTATACCGACACGCTGTTCCGCACCGCACAGGTGGAGGACCGCGCGCGGGCGGAGCTGGAAGAGGCGCTGGGGCGTCCGGTGAGCGTGCAGATCATGCAGGTCGAAAGCGCCGATGCGGTCGAGGCGCAGCGGCTCCAGCTGCGCGAGGCGAGCGAAAGCCAGCAAGATTCGATGCAGCGGGCGAAATCGATCGCGCAGCGGCTGGCGATCCTTGCGGGCGTGCCGGAAGACGATGTCACCATCGATCTTCAGCAGCGCCGCGCTCTCGTTACCGCGCGGCCGCTGGAAGGAGCGACGCTGGCCGCCTACCGCGAGCTGGAACGCAGGGGCGCGGAGACCGAGCCCGAGTGGGACATCCGCATCGTGCCGCCATTACGCGCGCTACCGGAGATCACCTTCAACGAAGACGCAGAGCCCGATGCTGCCGGTCGCCGCGCGATCAGGCTGGCGATCTGGGCGCAGCGCAGGATCGGCATCCCGCTGCGCCTGCGTGGCCCGGAAGTGCAGGTTGCGAGCGTGCGGGAGACGCTGGTCGAGGCCGGGATAGAGCCTGTCGAGGAGGTGGGCGGCGACGAAACCGGCGGCGTGCAGCCCGAATGGCTGCTTCCGGAATGATCCGCCGGGTTAGGGGTCAGGCCGCCAGGCTGTAGGGCTGGATTTCGCCGGAGAGATACAGCCGCTTCGCCTTCGCGCGGCTGAGCTTGCCGGAGGACGTGCGCGGCAGGGTCCGCGGCGGCACCAGTTCGACCAGGCACTGCATCCCGGTGACCGACTGCACCTTCTCGCGAATCCGCTCGCGCAGCACGCGGCGTTCCTCGGGGTCGGAGACGCGGCAGTGGACCAGCACGGCGGGTGCTTCCTCGCCATCCTCACGCTCAACAGAGAAAGCCGCGATGTCGCCGTGGTTGAAGCCTGGGAGCTGCTCCACCGCCCACTCGATATCCTGCGGCCAGTGGTTCTTGCCGTTGATGATGATCATGTCCTTCGCCCGGCCGACGATGAACAGGTAGCCGTCGGCCATGTAGCCCATGTCGCCGGTATCGAGCCATGAGCCCTTGCCGTCATCGCTCGGGATCAGGCATTCCTCGGTCGCTTCCTGGTTGCGGAAGTAGGAATGCATGATGCTGGGGCCGCGGCACCAGACCTTGCCGATCTGATGGTCGGACTTGATCTCGTCGCCCTCGCCACGGATTTCGACCTCCATGTCGGGCAGCGGCTTGCCGCAATTGACGATCGCGCGATAGCGCGCGGGCCGGTTGAGATTGCGGCGCGCGCCCGACAGGCGCTCTTCCTCGACCAGCTCGACCCGGATGCCTTCGCCCGGCGGCATCACGGTGACCGCCAGCGTCGCCTCTGCAAGGCCGTAGCTCGGGGTGAAGGCGGATGCCTTGAAGCCCGCATCGGCAAAGGCGTTGACGAAGTTCTGCATCACGTCGGGCCGGATCATGTCCGCGCCGTTGCCGGCGGTGCGCCAGCGCGACAGGTCGAACCGGTCGGCCACGCTGCTCTGGCTGGAAATGCGCCGCGCGCAGATGTCGTAGCCGAAGGTCGGCGAGTAGGAGAGCGTGTTGCCCTGATTGCGGCTGATCAGATCGAGCCAGGCGAGCGGACGGCGCGCGAAATGCTCGGTCTTGAGATAGTCGATCGAGACCTGATTGGCGATCACGCTGAGGAAACAGCCGACCAGCCCCATGTCGTGATACCACGGCAGCCAGCTGACCACGCGGTCATTGGTGCCAAGGTCCATCGCGCTCGAATGGCCGTAGAGATTGTGCAGCAGCGCCTTGTGCGTCACCGCGACCCCGGTGGGGAAGCGGGTCGAGCCGGAGGAATACTGCAGGTAGCAGATGTCTTCCGGGTTGACCTGCGGCAGCTCGGCATTCGCCTTGTCGCGGGTTGCGAAGCTGTCCCAGTCGATCCCCTCGCATCCCTGCCGGTCCGCCGCGGCCTTCGCCATCTCGTCGATTTCGGGCGGATAGATCAGGATCTTGGGGTCAGAGCTTCGCAGCTGGACCACCAACTGGTCGATATAGCCGTCCTTGCCGCCGAAGCCTGTCGGCAGGGGCAGCGGCACCGGCCATGCCCCGGCATAGATGCAGGCGCAGAATAGCGCGGCGAATTCGGGCGAGGTTTCCGCGATCAGCGCGACGCGATCCTGCGGCTCGATCCCCGATGCGACCAGCCGCTGCGCCATCTCCAGCGCGTCGGCGCGCATTTCGCGGTAGGTATAGGCCCGCTCCAGCGTACCGCGCATGTCGTGGAAATTGAGGCCCTTCTCGCTGCGCGCAGCGTAATCGATCGCCTCGCTGAAGGTCGCGAAATCGGCACGACGGCGCGGCAGCGCGCAATCATTGGGCGTGGGAGCCAGTTTTTCTTTGAGCATAGGGGTTATCGTCACCCGTTATCCGAACCGTGAAGAGATCTGGCGCGAATGCGCGTGGTCTGGGGCAGTCGTGCCAGCATTAACTTTCTTCAATCCCTTCATGAGGGCGGTTCCAATCCTCAAGGAGTGTGGCATCATTATGTCCCATGGGCGAACCCCACCAGACTTCGCGACGCCAGCGAAAGCCTGTGCCACCTTTGGACGGCACCTCGCTGCGCGATCTCGCGCTTGGCTATGCAGGCCGCTACGCGACCACTGCGGCCCGACTCAAGCATTATCTGCAACGCAAGTTGCGCGAGCGGGGATGGGCGGGGGATGATGAACCCGATCTTGACGAACTGGTCGAGCGGCTGGTCGAGCTCGGTTACGTCAACGACGAGGTTTTTGCAGAGGTGCGCACGCGAGACCTGCTGCGGCGCGGCTATGGCGCGCGGCGGGTGAGCCAGGCGCTGCACCATGCCGGGGTCGATACCGAGTCGCTGGACGGGGTCGAGCCGAGCGAGGCGGAGGGGCGCGCCGCCGCGCTGGCCTTCGCCCGCAGACGGCGGCTGGGCCCGTTCGGGGAGCGAAGCGGCGATCCCAAGCGCCGCGAGAAGCAGCTTGCCGCGCTGGTGCGCGCGGGCCATGATTTCGACACTGCGCGGGCGCTGATCGACGCCGCGAGCGAGCAAGAGGCAGAGGAATGGGCATCGGACGCTGGGTACTGAGCGGGGCGGCGATGCTGCTGATGGCAGGCTGTTCGCCGCAGACCGCCACCGATTCGCAGGCGACCGGCGCGAGCGCGGCGGCGGAGCGGACGGTCCATCCTGAGTCGGGACTGGAAATCGTCCCGGTCACCATCTCGACCGACAAGGGCGAGCATCGCTTCGCCGCCGAAGTCGCAGCCACGCAGGAGGAGCAGGCACGCGGGCTGATGTTCCGCACCCAGCTGGGGCCCGACGAGGCGATGATTTTCCCGCGGCAGGGCGATGTCGCCAGCTTCTGGATGAAGAACACCCCGCTCCCGCTCGACATCATTTTCATCGGGCAGGACCGCAAGATCATCAACATTGCTGCGCAGACGACGCCCTATTCGCTCGACAGCGTCAGCGCGTTGGGGCCGACCTCCGCCGTGCTCGAGATTCCCGGCGGACGCGCGGCGGAGCTGGGGATCGGGCCGGGCGACGCGGTAGAGTGGTAGGGGCGAGTGGCCGGGCCGAGTACAGGCCCCAGTTCAGACCCGAGTGCAAGCCGCGTGTGAAAGCGGCTTGGCCCGGCACCGGGCTTGCGCTAGTCCGCCAACCGCAATGAATATCCTCGGCAAGATCTTCACCTGGTGGGATGGCGCGACCATCGGCACCGCGCTGTTTACCTCGCGCAATGGCGAACACGTCGGCACCGACGCGTTTGGCAACAAGTATTATCGCGCCAAGGCGAAGCGCAAGCATACGCCCACCGCAGGCTCCTACACCGGCACCGAGCGGCGCTGGGTGATCTACGACGGCGCCAATGATGCCAGCCGCGTGCCTTCCGAATGGCACGGCTGGCTGCACGGTGCGGGCGAGGATGTGCCCGAGAGCCATCTGCCCCCGCCGCGCATCTGGGAAGCGGACTATTCCCCCAACGCGACCGGATCGGCGCAGGCCTACCTGCCCAGCGGCGCGCTCGAACGCGGCGGTCGGCGTGCGCGTGCGACCGGCGATTACGAGGCGTGGACTCCGGGCGAGTAATGACCATGCGCAGGCCTGTTTCCCTGCTGCTGGCTGCACTGCCGCTGTCCGTGTTGACCCTGGCGGCGTGCAATTCCGAAACGCCCGATCCGACCCCGATCGAGACCGAGGTTCCCGAAGAGCTGGCCAAGGGCGGCACCGCGACCAGCCGGCCTGATGGCGAGGATATCGGCACGCCGATGGCCGAGCGGGTGGCGACGATCGGCCTGCTCAACAAGCGCAACAATGTCAGCCGCGACTTCGAGATGAAGCCGGGCGAGGCGACCCGGGTGGGCGATGTGGTGATTCGCCTGCGCGCGTGCGAGAAGACCGCCCCGTGGGAGCTGCCGCAGGACGAAGGCGCCTTCGTGCAGGTCTTCGTGCGTGAGCGGCGCGGTGCGGAGACCGAGCGGAGCTGGAACAAGGTGTTTTCGGGCTGGCTGTTCCGCAATTCGCCCAGCCTCAACGTGGTCGAACACCCGATCTATGACGTATGGGTCAAAAGCTGCGCGATGAGCTTTCCGGGCGAAGAGGAAGACTGAGCCGCCTCTGCCTGCACTTCGGCGAGCGCCTGCGGCAGGCTCAGCCGCTGCGGTCCCTGCGCGGCCTCCAAGCGTTTCAGATATTCGGACTGCGGGATCGGGATCGCGCCGAGCGAGGCAAGGTGGCCGGTCATGAACTGGCAGTCGAACAGCTCGCATCCGGCGCGCTCCAGCAGCGCAAGCAGCCAGCCGAGCGCGACCTTGGACGCGTTGGTGCGGCGGCTGAACATGCTTTCGCCGCAGAACACCCGGTCGAACGCGACCCCGTAGACGCCGCCGACCAGTTCGCCATCCTGACGGCACTCGATCGAGTGTGCGTGCCCGACCTCGTGCAGCCGCTGGTAACTCGCCGCGATCCGTCCGCTGATCCAGGTGTCCTCCGCATCCGCGCGCGGGGCGGCGCATTCGACGATCGTGCCTGCGAAATCCGAATCGACGGTGATGGTGAAGACATCGCGCCGGATCGTGCGGGCGAGCGAGCGCGAGCAGTGGAAACCGCCGATCGGAATGATCGCGCGCTCGCGCGGTTCGACCCAGAAGATATCCTGATCGCGGCGGCTTTCCGCCATCGGGAACAGGCCCTGCGCGTAGGCGGAGAGCAGCACGGGAGGGGGAACGCTGGGGAGCATTGGAAGGCTCATGCTAGCACAGGCGGGTGCCGACCATAAGCCGCTTCGCGCAAGGTGCTTGCCAATCCGCCGCCTGCGCCCTAGAGCGCGCATCCGCCTGCAGGGGTGTAGCTCAGTTGGTAGAGCATCGGTCTCCAAAACCGAGGGTCATGGGTTCGAGTCCCTTCGCCCCTGCCATTCCCTTCTCTACCGTCAGCCAAGCGGGGAATCGCGACGATGGAATACCTCCACACGATGATCCGGGTGAGCGATCTCGACGAATCGCTCGATTTCTTCTGCGGCAAGCTCGGCCTGGTCGAGGTTGCGCGTACGGAAGTGGAGGCGGGTCGTTTCACGCTGGTGTTCCTGGCCGCTCCCGGCGACGAGGAACGCGCGCGCGAGCACAAGGCGCCGACGGTCGAGCTGACCTATAACTGGGACCCGGAAGAATACAGCGGGGGCCGCAATTTCGGCCATCTCGCCTACCGGGTGGACGATATCTACGCGACCTGCGAGCGCTTGCAGTCCGCCGGGGTGACGATCAACCGCCCCCCGCGCGACGGGCACATGGCCTTCATCCGGTCGCCCGACGGGATTTCGATCGAGCTGCTCCAGAAGGGCGAATCGCTGCCCCCGCAAGAGCCGTGGGCGTCGATGGAAAATACCGGGACCTGGTAGTCACCTGGTAGCCGCCGCGGGCATTGCGCCCCGATTGCCACACATCCGAAAAATCACCGATGCCCGGGAACCCGGCGGAATCGCTGGCCTCTAACGGGGTTGGAGATGACTCCCTTTTGTTCCCACAGGAATCTCGGGAACGGGACTCACGAGGCGTGCATTTTTCGCGGCATGATGCACTTCGGTGCCCCAATCAGGAGTTGACCAATGTCGAGCATGCCTTTTCGTAGCAGCCGTCCGGACAGCTGGACCACCCCTCAGCCGCACACCGACGCAACGATGCGGATGATGAAGTACGGCAAGATCCAGCCGATGCGCCAGCCGACCTTCTGGGAACGGCTTTTCGGCGCGGTCTGACAACCGCGAAAACCCAAATGAAAAGGGCCGGGGCGCTTGGGTGCGCTCCGGCCCTTTTCCTTGTTGGGTGAGATTTTCCGCTAGTATTCCTCGGGCTCTTCCGGCGTATCCGCGTGGAAGTCCCTGCCCGCCGTCCGGTTGCCGCGGGCCAGCGCGAAGACCACGCCCGAAAGCAGCAGCAGGCCGAGCAGGTTGGGCAGCACCATCACCGCGTTGGCGATATCGCCCATCCGCCAGATCAGGTCGGATTCGCGGGTCGCACCGATGAAGATGCCCACGCACCACAGCACGCGCCAAATCCGGTGGAGGATCTTCTCCCCGCCCAGCGTCGATCCCGGAATCCGGTCGTAGAGGAAGGTGATCGCGCGTTCGCCGTAATAGCTCCAGGTGAGCAGGGTGGTGAACACGAACAGCAGCAGCGCAAGGCTGGCCACCATGGTGCCCAGCGGGATGCTGCCGATCTCGAACGGGAAGGCGGCGGCAAACGCGCCGCTGGTGACCGCGAAGCCATCGAGGTCCGCCTGCCACGCATGCAGCACCGGCTGGCCGGCATGGGTGAAGTTGCCTTCCACGGTCAGGATCACCAGCGCGGTCATGGTGCAGATCACGATCGTGTCGATGAAGGTGCCCAGCATCGCCATGCGGCCCTGGAACTCCGGATCGTCGGTCTGCGCGACCGCGTGCGCGATCGGGGTCGAACCCTGGCCCGCCTCGTTCGAGAACAGGCCGCGCGCCACGCCCGCGCGGATCGCGAGGATCACTGCTGCGCCGACGAAGCCGCCGCTAGCCGACTGCACGTTGAACGCACCGCCGAAGATGCGGCCGAAGGTTTCGGGGATGTCCTGAATGTTCAGCGCAATCGCGATGATCGCCATCACGATATAAGCGAGCGCCATCACGGGCACGATGCTCTCGGCAACACGGCCGATCGACTTGATCCCGCCGATGATGACGATGAACACCAGAATCGCGACGATCAGCCCGCCGAGCCACTCCTGAATGCCGAACAGTTCATTGAGGCCGTCGGCCACGGCATTGGCCTGGATCGCGTTGCCGGTGACGAGCCCGCTGATCAGCGTGCCGATGCAGAAGAACACCGCGAGCCAGGTCCACTTGGGGCCCAGGCCCATCATGATGTAGCTCATCGGGCCGCCGCGATAGGTGCCCTCGCTGGTGGTCTCGCGATAGCGGATCGCCAGTGCGCCCTCGGCAAAGGCCAGCGCCATGCCGAACAGCGCGGTGACCCACATCCAGAAGATCGCGCCCGGACCGCCCAGCGCGATCGCGGTCGCGACGCCGGCAAGGTTGCCCGTGCCGACCTGACCGGAAAGCGCGGTGGAGAGCGCGGCAAACGGAGAAATCTCGCCCGCGCCGCCTTGCTTGCGGCCGGCGAACAGGTTCTTCACCGCCGAACCCAGATTGGTGATCGGATAGAACCTGAGGCCGATCATGAACCACAGGCCAGCGCCCAGCAGCACGATCGCGAGTGGCGGGAAGGGAAGAACCTCTGCCCCGTCCCAGGTTCCGCCCCAGATAAAGTCTGCGACATTGGTGACCGGGCCGAGCAGTCGCTCGTCCAGTGTCATCTGCGGATCCGCAGCCATATTCGAATTTCCCCCTGATGCGTCCCTTGAAGCGCGGAAGGCTATAACCGCGTGCCGGGCAGCGCAACGCATTTTCCCCGGTGCTTGCGTTTGCGCGCAAGCGGGCCTAGATGCGACCGGGTCTCTCGACATCGAAGCTCAAGACCCGCCCGCCCGATCACAAGATTGGGAAGGCGATCCCGGCTTCCCGAAAGAGAGACGCGAACAGGTTCTGATTCTAGACAGGTGAGAGCGGCGACGATGGCCGAAGGCAGCAAGCGGAAAACCTCGATCGGCGAATTCGCGCGCCAGGTGCGTGCGGAAACCAGCAAGGTCGTCTGGCCCACCCGTCAGGAAACGATCCAGACCGCGATCTTCGTCAGCATTCTGGTGCTGATCCTCTCGGTCTTCTTCCTCGGTATCGACACGCTCTTCGGCGCGGTCGTCCGCTTCCTTCTCACGCTCGCCTGAGGCCCGCAGACAATCAATGGCACGCTGGTACATCATTCACGCCTATTCCGGTTTCGAGAACAAGGTTCGCGACGCGATCATCTCCGAGGCTGAGCGCCTCGGCCTTTCCGAAGGGGTCGAAGAGGTCGAAGTGCCGACCGAGACCGTGACCGAGCTCAAGCGCGGCAAGAAGGTGCAGGTCGAACGCAAGTTCATGCCCGGCTACGTGCTGGCCAAGCTGAACATGACCGACGATATCTATCACCTGGTCAAGAACACCCCCAAGGTCACCGGCTTCCTCGGCGCGGGCAACAAGCCGCAGGCGATTTCCGAGAAAGAGGCCGCGCGCTATTTCGGCGGGGTGGAAGAGGCCAAGGCCGCACCCAGGCAGCAGGTTTCGATCGATTACGAGATCGGCGATCAGGTCAAGGTGCTCGACGGGCCCTTCGCCAGCTTCAACGGCGTGGTCGAGGAACTCGATTTCGACAAGTCGAAGGTCAAGGTCTCGGTCTCGATCTTCGGCCGTGCGACCCCGGTCGAACTCGACTTCGAACAGGTCGAACTGGTCAAGTAAGCCGCTGCCGGGCGCGTTGCATGAAAACGCGGCCCGGCATCTGCAATCGCAAGAAACGCTTTGCCAGCCGTGAGGCTGCCGAACGGGTGGCGCAGGCCGCACCGTTCACGCTGCGTGCCTATCGCTGCGAGCTGTGCCGCCAGTTCCATCTGACCAGCCGGACCAAGGGGATGCAGATCCCGCGCCACGAGCTGGGGCGTCCCGAACTGCCGGGCCCCGAACTCCGCCGTTCCTGAAGCTGCCCGGTTAGCTCAGCCAGCCCAGGCTCTCGCTGTAGGCAAGGCTGAGCATCAGCGTATCGACTGCCGCGTGGGCGAGGATACACGCCCACAGATTGCCGCGATTGGCGATCCGCAGCCAGGCGAGGAACAGCCCGACCATCGCGGTCACCAGCACTCCGCCAAGCCCCTGATAGAGATGCGCCAGCCCGAAGATCGCGGCCTGGATGATCGCTGCGGGCCACTTCGCGCCGCGCATCCCGCGCAGCCGCATCAGCCGGTCCATCAGGAACCCGCGATAGAGCAGCTCTTCGCCGAAGCCTGCGACAAACCACGCGACCAGCACGATCCACAGCGCGAAGCTGACCGGGCCGGCCGTTGCCAGATCGGTGATCATCGAAATGTCGACCTTCGGCAGGTCCAGCGCATCGATCGCCATCCCGCCCAGCCCGAACAGCGCGACGATGCCTCCCAGACCAAGTGCCGCCAGCCCCAGCGTGCGCCGCGGATTGACCGGCGGGCGGATGCTCCACGCGTGGCGCAGGCAACGGTCGGAGGCCAGCCAGGCGCGCGCCACGATCAGCGCGGCGAGCATGCTGAGCACTGCGCTGGACAGCAGCATGGGATTGGTCATTACGAAATTCTGCGCGTCCCCGCCGTCCGCCAGCAGAAAGGCGAAGGGAACTGCGACCGAGACGCCAAGGTAAATCCCGGCGACGGTGGCAAGCTGAAGCACGAACCGCAGCCAGCTGAGGCGGCGAAGGCGGTTTCGGGCGAGGGAGCGCTGCTTCATCTGACACTATACGTGTAGGATTGCCTGCGGTTTCGCAACCGCTCGCTGGCCCCGGTGGCTTTCCTACCGCGACCCGTTCTGCACTGATCGACGCGATGCTCCTTCGGCGGCGATCGCCGTTCGGAAAAGAGGCCGCAAAAGCGGTGATGTGTCACCCCAGGGTGAAGGGCGGCTTTGGAAAAATTTTGATTGTCAGGGGCTTGGGGCGGTTTCCGGCAGGCTTGGTCTAGGGTGACACATGGGTGACGCGTGTCACCCTGTCGCCTAGGGAGAAACCCTTGCCTGAACCGGGCTGCGAGCGGCTCGGAGCAATGGCTTGTCGGGCGGCGAATCGCTTGCATTTCGCGGCAAAATCGCTATCTGCGCCGCTTCCCGAGCACAGCTTTGGAAAACCCGATGCGGGAGGCGATCCCTGGATCGCCGCTCACCGCTTACCATGAGCGTGGCGCGAAATCGCTACGCGACAGTGAGAAAAGGAGGCCTCTCATGGCCAAGAAGATCGAAGGTTACATCAACCTTCAGGTGCCCGCCGGCACCGCCAACCCCTCGCCGCCGATCGGCCCTGCGCTGGGTCAGCGCGGCGTGAACATCATGGAATTCTGCAAGGCGTTCAACGCCGCGACGCAGGACCTCGAAAAGGGCGCTCCGATCCCGACCAAGATCACGGTCTATGCGGATCGCAGCTTCACCTTCGTCACGAAGTCGCCGCCCGCGAGCTTCCTCATCAAGAAGGCGATGAAGATCAAGTCGGGTTCGAAAGAGCCGGGCAAGAACATCATCGGCTCGATCAAGACAAGCCAGCTGGCCGAGATCGCGGAGACCAAGATGAAGGATCTCAACGCGAACGACATCGACCAGGCGGTCAAGATCATCGCCGGTTCCGCCCGTTCGATGGGCATCGAAGTGGTGGAGGGCTAACCGATGGCTACTTTGAGCAAGAAGCAGAAGACGCTGACCGAGAAGCTGGACGCCGAAAAGCTGTACACCTTTGACGAAGCGCTGAGCACGCTGCGCGAGCACAAGGCGAAGTTCGACGAAACCGTCGAAGTCGCAATGAACCTCGGCGTCGATCCGCGCCACGCCGACCAGATGGTCCGCGGCATGGTCTCGCTCCCCTCGGGCACCGGCAAGACCGTTCGCGTCGCCGTGTTCGCCAAGGGCGACAATGCCGACAAGGCGCTGGCTGCCGGTGCTGACAAGGTTGGCGCGGAAGACCTGATGGAAGACATGCAGGCCGGTAACCTCGACTATGACCGCGTCATCGCGACGCCGGACATGATGGGTGTCGTCGGCCGCCTCGGTAAGGTGCTGGGCCCCAAGGGCCTGATGCCGAACCCGAAGCTGGGCACCGTGACCCCGAACGTGGAACAGGCCGTGAAGGACGCCAAGGGCGGCCAGGTCGAATTCCGCGTCGAAAAGATGGGCATCATCCACTCGGGCCTCGGCAAGCTGTCGTTCAAGGACGAAGAGCTGAAGACCAATTTCAAGGCCTTCACCGATGCGATCGTCAAGGCGAAGCCCTCGGGCGCGAAGGGCAAGTACGTCAAGAAGGTCACCCTGACCTCCTCGATGGGCCCGGGCCTGAAGATCGACCTGAGCGAAGTCGAAGGCGCGTAAGCCTTTCACTTCAATGGAAATTTCAAGGGGCCGGGGCGGAAACGCTCCGGCCTTTTGCTATGCCTTGAGCAGCCTGCGCGCCGAAGCCAGCGAGCGATTGCCCTGCACCACCGCCTTGCCCCGGGCGACGCCCGCATCGAATCCGGCCCGCGCACCCAGCAGCACCCGGTTGCCGAGGGTCGGTCGCAGCAGCACGAAGGAACAGCAGGCAATCGCGTGCGTCCCAAACAGCGCCTTGTGCGCGCCTTCCCCCTCGGTGAAATCGAAGAACCGGAAGCGCTCTTCCTCGAACAGCATCCGCAGCGCCTCCATCTGAAGCACCGTCCCGGCGGACAGCGCCGCATGCGCGGGATCGTAGCCGAGATGGGCATAGACCAGCGTGTCCCCGCGCACCGGCAGCGACAGGTACGCGACGGGCTCGCCATGCAGGAACAGCAGGAAGCAGCGCATCCGGTCCGCCGCAGCATCGGCCAGCATCGCGGCACACGCCTGCTCGCTATCGGGCAGCCCGGCATCGAGCAGCCGGGCCTGATAGGTCTTTTCCGACAGTGGCAGAGCCAGATCGAGGAAGCGCACGACCTCCTCCGGCGTGGAATAGCTCCGCACATCGAGCGTGCCGCCATCGGCGTGTGCGAACTTGCGCGACTTGCGCCGCAGCGTGCTGCGCGTCTTGCCCGAAAACCGGGCGAGGTAATCCTCGAAACTGCCGTCCATCGCGATGTAGTGGCGGCCGAAATCCTCGCGGGCGCCGACAACATGATCGGGAAAGCGCGCCGCGATAGCGTCTGCCATGGCCACCGGCGCGGACAGGACGCGTACTCCATCGGCACTTGCGTTCACCCCGGCAGGCGTACGAGCCGCCAGCGCGTCTTCGAGGGAAAAGGCCAGCGGTGTGAGCATGCGCCTGGCCGAGAACAGCCGCCGCGCGCCCAGCGTGAAGGCGATCTGGACCGGCTCGGCGGCCATTACTGCGCGCCGTAGAGCGTGTTTGAAACAGCCTGTTCGGCATAGCGCAGGCCCACCGTCCACGCGCTGGCCGGAACCGGGCGGGGCATCTCTGATCGCCGGAAGACCCTGACCGGGGGCGACCCGGTAAAGTCCGCGGTCCACAGGCCGTCGGTCTCTGCAAGGAAGCGGCACAACCCCTCGAAGCGATTCCGAACCACCTTGTTCACCGCGAGACTGCGGCGATTGACCAGCTCGAAACTGTGCGAGACGATGGTGAAGCAGGTCATCCGCCCGTCACGAGCATGGAGCAGAGCTGCCTCCATCTCCTTCAGCGAAAGCGCGGTGATCTGCGCATGCCGCAGCCCGCCGCCGATGTCGCCCACGCAGGACACCGGCACTTCGACGATCCCCTCGTACAGCAGCGGCTGGGTGTCGGTCGCGCGCAGGTCGAGCGCGCTTTCGCCATCGGAGATGCCGGGCGTGTGGCTGCTGTCGTAATGCAGTCCGATCTCGTTCAGCGCGCGCAGGGTATCGCGGTTCGCACCATAATTGCCCGCGCGAAACGCAGTCGGGACCGGCGCACCCGCCGCGACCAGCGTGTCGCGCGCCCATTCGAGGATGCGGCATTGCTCCTCGAACGTGAAGTCCTTGATATTGCGGCCGACCAGTCCGTCGAATGGTCCGCCTGCCGGGGCCAGCCCGAGCCATTCGGTATGGCAATGCAGTTGCACCTCCTGACCTGCGGCGAGGATCGGTGCGACCACATCCTCGATCGCGCCGACACCCCAGATCAGCGCGGGCATCGGATCGACGAAGAACACCGCGCGCTGGCCGTATTGCTCCAGCAACTGCAGCTTGTGGGTGATCCCGGCAGGCCCATCGGGCGTGATGCAGGCGATCGACCGGGCGAAGTTCTCCGCCCGGTCGACCCGGCATGGCCGACGCGGCAGCGCGGCCGAATACTCGGTATCGATGGTGAGGTAGACGCTGGTCATGGCTCACGCAGGTTAGCCGCGTTTCGGTTAAGACGGGGTTCGCGTCGCCCCGGCGGCGTCAAATCCCGCCTGCGACCGGTGCGTGGCCTGCCTCGCCCAAACTGTCGCGCAGGTCCTTCGAGCACGCTGCCAGTGCCTGTGCATCGGTCGATCGGATGACGAAGTTCGCGCCAACCTTGCCTTCACGGAAGAACGGGTAGCTGCCGATCTGGCAGTCCTCGTGCGCCTTTTCGACCTTGCGGAGAAGGCCCGCAACCTCGCTCTCGGCGGTCCAGCAGCCCATCGTTTCGCTGAGCAGCGGGGCTCCGCCTTCGAGTGAGCCGGTCAACGCGTCGAGCATGCCTGCGGTGATGTGCGGCACGCCGGCCATCAGGAATACGTTGCCGATCCTGATCCCGGGCGCGCCGGACATGCGGTTGGGGATCAGTTCAGCCCCGTCGGGCACCCGTGCCATGCGCAACCGGTCTTCGGTCAGGCCGCCCGGCTTGTCCGCGTAGTAGCGTTCGAGGATGGCGCGTGCTTCGGGGTGGATCACCACTTCGCGCCCCAAGGCGACGGCGACCGCGTCCACAGTGATGTCGTCATGGGTCGGGCCGATACCGCCGGTGGTGAAGAGGTAGTCGTTGGCGCTGCGCAGCGCGTTCACCGCCTCCACGATCCGGTCCTGCACATCGGGGACCACGCGCACCTCTGCCAGGCGGATGCCCTGCACCTGCAGCCATGCGGCGACCTGCGCGATGTTCTTGTCGTGGGTGCGGCCGGAGAGGATCTCGTCGCCGATGACGACCAGCCCTGCGGTCCAGATACGTTCGCTCATAGTGCTCTCAGGTCGTGCTGCGGGCGGTGGTGGTCCGGGCGGGTGCCGCGTCGCTCACCGGGGCGTGGGGCAGCGCGCGGAAGTGCAGGATGCCGTCGTCGACCGGATCGCTCTTCATCTGCTTGCGGTCGACCCGGTAATCCTGGTTGAGCCGCCACGGGAAGCTGACGGCGTTTTTCGGCATGATCGCCTTGGAGCGCTGGATGTAGCCGGACGAGAAATCGAAGATGTCGTCGTCCTCCAGCGCGGCCTCGTCTGCCGCCGACAGAGCGGGCACCGCGATGTCCATTCCCCGGGCGTCCATCATCTTGATCACGTCGCACACATAGGCCGCATTGAGGTCTGCGCGCAAAGTCCAGCTAGCGTTGAGATAGCCGAACACCACCGCGAGATTGGGCAGGTTCGAGAACATGCAGCCCTTGTAGTAATAGCGCTGCGAGAAATCGACCGGGTCGCCATCGACCGAGATCGCGATCTTGCCTGCCACCGCGAGCTTGAGGCCGGTCGCGGTGACGATGATGTCCGCGCGGATTTCCTGCCCGTCCTCCAGCACCACCGCGTCCCTGGCGAAGCGGGCAATCCTGCCCGTCACGACCTCGGCCTTGCCGCTCTTGATCGCCTCGAACAGGTCGGCATCGGGCACCAGGCACAGCCGCTGGTCCCATGGGTCGTAGGGCGGTGTGAACGCGGCCGGGTCGTACTTGTCGCCCAGATGACCCTGCATCTTCTTGGTCAAGAATTCCTTGACCTTCTCCGGCTGGCTCTGCGCGCGCTTGAAGCCGATGTCCTGCATGACCACGTTTTTCCAGCGGGTGATCTTGTACGCGGTCTCCTGTGGCAGGATCTTGCGCAGGAAATTGGCCAGCCCGTCGCGCGCGGGGCGGCTGAACATCCAGGTGGGCGTGCGCTGGAGCATCGTGACCCTGGTCGCCTTGTCCGCCATCGCGGGCACGATGGTGACCGCTGTCGCGCCCGATCCGATGACCACCACGTGCTTGCCCTCGTAAGACAGGTCTTCGGGCCAGAACTGCGGGTGGACCGCCTCGCCCTCGAATTCGCCTAGCTCGAAGCCGGGATCGTAGGGTTCGTCGTAATCGTAATAGCCAGAGCCGAGATAGAGCCAGTTCGCGGTCAGCCGCTTGCGCTCGCCTTCGGCGGTGAGGACGGTGACGATCCAGCGCGCGGTCGATGAATCGAAATCGGCGCTCTCGACCATCATTTCGAAGCGGATATTCTCCCGAATGCCGCGCTCGTCGACGATGTGGTTGAGGTATTCGAGGATCGAGGAGGCATCGGCGATGCTCTTCTCGTGCTTCCACGGTTCGAAGATGAAGCCGAGCGTGTGCATGTCGCTGTCCGAGCGCACGCCGGGGTAGCGGAACAGATCCCAGGTGCCGCCCAGCCGCTCGCGCCTTTCGAGGATCGCATAGCGCTTGTCCGGGCACTCCATCTCCAGATGCGCGGCCATCCCGATGCCGGAAATACCCGCGCCGACGATCAGCACGTCGAAATCGGTGTCACTGCTATCCATCGCCCATCACTCTCCGTCTTTGTTCGCAACTTATCGCATGATCCGCCCGATGGCGAGAGGGTGGCTGACGGCGCAGCGCATCGTGGCTAGGGCATTGAACATGCCCTGCCACCCGCTCCGCTTCGCTCTTCTGGCCACCGCTGGCCTTGCCACGCCCGCACTGGCGCAGGAGGCGTCCGACGGCGAGCAGGACACCGTGATCGTGGTCACCGGGCGCGGGCTGGAGGAGACTCCCGCAGCGCCCGCATATGGCACGGTCGAGATCACCCGGGAGGAGGTGCTGGGCACTCCGTCGGGCCGTATCGAGGAGGCGCTGGCAGGCGTCGCAGGCGTCCAGCAGTTCCGCCGCTCGGACAGCCGATCCTCCAACCCGACCGCACAGGGCGTGACCTTGCGCGCGCTGGGCGGAAATGCCACGAGCCGCGCGCTAGTGACGCTCGACGGGGTGCCGATGGCGGACCCGTTTTTCGGCTACATTCCCTTCGCCGCGCTGCTGCCCGAACAGGTCGGGCGGATCGCAGCGACGCGCGGCGGTGGGTCCGGCCCATTCGGCGCAGGTGCCTTGGCCGGGACGATCGCGATCGAGAGCCTGTCGCCCGAGAGGCAGGCTCCGCTGGGCGCGAGCGTGCTGGTGAACGATCGCGGCGGGACCGAGGCGGCGGGTTCGTTTTCCCAGGCGCTTGGCGCAGGCTACGCGACCGGCGCGGTGCGCTGGGATCGCGGGCCGGGGTTCTACACGGCCCCCGAAGACCAGCGCGTCGTTGCCAGCGTGCCCGCACGGTTCGACAGCGTCTCGGGCCAACTGCGTGCGGTGATGCCGCTGGCGAGCGATCTGGAACTGCAGGCGCGGGTGCTGGCGTTCGACGATGCGCGCACATTGCGCTTCGCCGGGGCGGACAGTTCCGGCAGTGGGCAGGACTATTCGGTCCGGCTCGTCGGGCGCGGGCGCTGGCAGGTGGATGCGCTGGGCTATGTGCAGGCACGCAACTTCTCCAACCTCGTCGTCAGTTCGAGCCGCTTCGTGCCCGTGCTCGACCAGCGTAATACGCCCTCGACCGGACTCGGCGGCAAGATCGAGGTGCGCCCCCCGGTGGGCGGGGCGCATACCTTGCGCCTCGGGGTCGACTATCGTCGGGCTTCGGGCGAATTGCAGGAGACCCCGATCAGTGCGTTCACCGGGCAGGTCACTGCGCGGCGGCGTGCGGGCGGGGTCACCAGCGATCTCGGGTTGTTCGTAGAGGACGACTGGCAAGTAGGACAGCTGGTCCTGACCGGCGGGCTGCGCGCCGACCGGACGGTGATCGCGGACGGGTTCTATCGTGAGACCACCCCGACCGGTGCGATGATGACCGACACGGCCTTTGCCGACCGCAGCGACTGGACGCTGACCTGGCGTGGTGGCGCGCTGTTCCGGGCGACGCCGTCGCTCGACCTGCGGGCGGCGGCCTATAGCGGGCTCCGGTTGCCGACCCTGAACGAGCTGTACCGCCCCTTCGTGGTCTTCCCCGTGGTCACCGAGGCCAATGCCACCCTCGCCAACGAGGAGCTGCGCGGGGTCGAGTTGGGGCTCGACTGGCGACCGCTTGCAGGCATCGCGCTATCGCTGACTGCCTTCGACAACCGGCTGGAGAACGCGATTGCCAACGTCACCCTCGGCCCGAATTTGCGCCAGCGGCGCAACCTGCCCGCGATCGAAACGCGCGGGGTCGAAGCCGGACTGCGTGTGGCGCGGGGGCCGATCCGCTTCGACGGCAGCCTCTCCTTCTCCGACCCGCGCGTCGAGGGCGAGGGGGCGTCGCTGGCGCTCGACGGGAATCGACCTCCGCAAAGCCCGCGCTGGATGGCTGCGGCGAGCATCGCCTACGCTCCGTCGGACCGGGCCCGTATTGCGCTCTCGCTGCGCCATGTCGGCGACCAGTTCGAGGATGACCTTGAAACCGATGTCCTGCCCGCGTTCACCACGCTGGGGGCCTACGCGCAGGTGCCGCTTGTAGGACAGCTCGATCTCGTGCTGCGGGCCGAGAACCTGTTCGACGAGACTATCGTCACCCGCAATGACGGAGGCGATCTGGACCTGGGCGCGCCGCGTACGCTGTGGGCGGGGATCCGCTACGGCTTCTGAAGCTCTGGCGAGGGGTTGCGCGCGTCGTCCACCCCTTCGAGGATCGCGGGGTCGAGATTGGGCCCGTGCATGACCGAGATATCGCCGGTGGTCTCCAGCACCACCGCGCGCACTTCGTCGAAACTCATCGTGTTCGATTCGCGCAGCTTGGCGATGATGTCGGATCGCGACACGCGGGTCTTGCTCATCGCTTCGGTACAGAACCTACCGTCGATCATCAGCAGCACGGGATCGTTCTGGATCGCCTCCTCGAACGTCTCGGATTTCTTGCGGATCTTCGCAATTATCAGCTGCACGGCGAACAGCGCGAACATGACGACCGCCGCCTGTGTGAAGCCCTGCCAGTCGGTCGCGCGGCCCATCCCGGCCAGCACGGTGCCGCTGGCAACGGTGATGACGAAGTCGAAATTCGTCATCTTGGAAAAGCTGCGCAGCCCGACGATCCGGGTCAGCGCGATGACGTAAACGATTCCGATCGCGGTCAGGATCATCCCGCGTGCGATAAGGTCGTAGGTCGTATCGTCGAAGAACATGTGCATGCCTCCTGTGGTCGACGGAGAGAGGACGTTCCCGGTGCGCCACAAGCTCACCGGGAACGGGAGGCGGATAGACTCTTAGGCGTCGACGACCTTCTGCTCGATCGCGCCGAAGATCGAATGGCCCTTCTCGTCTTCCATCCAGATCTTCACCGTGTCGCCCGGGTGCATGAAGCGCGTCTTGGCTTCGCCGCTAGCGATGGTTTCGATCATCCGGATTTCGGCGATGCAGGAGTAACCCTTGCCGCCCTCGCTGACCGGCTTGCCGGGGTCGCCATCGGGGCCCTGATTGGAGATCGTACCCGAACCGATGATGCAGCCCGCGCCCAGATTGCGTGTCTTGGCCGCATGGGCGACCAGATCGGCGAGGCTGAAGGTCGCATCCTGGCCCACATCGGCGCGGCCGAAGGGTTCGCCGTTGTAGTCGACCATCAGCGGGCGCTGGATCACGCTGCCCTTCCACGCATCGCCCAGTTCGTCGGGCGTCACGCATACCGGGCTGAACGCGGTCGCGGGCTTTGACTGGAAGAAGCCGAAGCCCTTGGCCAGTTCGCCCGGGATCAGGCCGCGCAGAGATACGTCGTTGACCAGCATCAGCAGCTTGATGTGATCGGCGGCTTCGTCCGAAGAGACACCCATCGGCACATCGTCGGTGATGCAGGCGATCTCGCCTTCCATGTCGCAGCCCCAGCTCGTGTCCTTGAGCGGAATGTCCGCACGCGGGGGAAGGAAGTCGTCGCTGCCGCCCTGATACATCAGCGGATCGTGGTAGAAGCTCTCGGGCACTTCGGCGCCGCGTGCCTTTCGCACCAGCTCGACGTGGTTGATGTAGGCGCTGCCATCCGCCCACTGGTACGCGCGCGGCAGCGGCGAATGCGCTTCGCGCTCGTGGAAGCGTTCGCACGGAACGGCTTCGTTGTTAACATCGCGGTAGAGCGCTTCGAGCTTGGGCGCGATATTGGCCCAGTCGTCGAGCGCGTCCTGCATCGTCGCCGCGATATTGTCCGCCGCGCAGTAGCGGGTGATGTCCTTCGAGACGACCACCAGCTTGCCGTCGCGCGTTCCGTCATTGAGCGTGGCGAGTTTCATTGGACTGTCTCTCCTTCGGGGGTGTCGTTCTGGTTGTCGGGGTGCGCCCGCTGCACTTCATCCAATGCGAGGCAGGCGGCTTCGATCCGGGTAGTGTGCGGCGCATCGGAGAAATCGTAGCCGAAGCGGCGCGCGTTGTAGATTTGCGGCATCAGCACGACTTCGAAGAAGCCGGGCTTGTCGAACAGGAAGTCGCCGGTGTTCAGCTGCGCGAGCCGCCGTTCGATCGGCTGCAATGTCCGTGCGAGCCAGTGGCGGTACCAAGTGTCCACGCCGTCCTGATCCTGCCCGTATTCGCTCTTGAGGTACTTCAGTACGGGCAGGTTGAGCGGTGCGTGCAACTCGGTCGCGATGGCATAGGCCAGTTCGCGCGCGAGGTAGCGCCGTTCGATATCGGCGGGCAGCAGCGGGTTTTCGGGGTAGGCCTCGTCCAGCCATTCGATGATCGCCATCGACTGCACGCGGTCCTTGCCGTCCACTTCCAGCATGGGGACGGTGGCAAACGGGTTGCGACCGGCGAAGGCTTCGCCCTTCTGCTGGCTCTCGACCAGATTGACCGGGCAATTCTCGTATTCGAGGCCCTTCAATTGCAGCGCGAGCCGCAGGCGGTAGCTCGTGGAGCTGCGGAAATAGCCGTAGAGTTTCATCTCATCCTCTCCTGCGCCGGGCCGTTCGCTTCGCGGCCCTGACACACCTGACACACAGTCCTAAGACGAAAAACCGGCCTCCGGTTCCGAACCTTTGCCGGTCTCGGTCAGTGCGGGCGGGGTGGGCTGCATTCCCCGCCTATCGCACGGCTGGCACATGTAGGACAGATCGTCTTCAGAACGCCGGAATGCCCGTGATCGCGCGGCCCAGGATCAGCGCGTGGACATCATGCGTGCCCTCGTAGGTGTTGACCGTCTCCAGGTTCACCATGTGGCGGATCACCTGATATTCCTCGGAAATCCCGTTGCCGCCATGCATGTCGCGCGAGACGCGCGCGATGTTCAGCGCCTTGCCGACATTGTTGCGCTTCACGATCGAGACCATGTCCGGCGACCAGTTGCCCTCTTCCATCAGGCGACCGACGCGCAAAGACGCCTGAAGCCCCAGCGCAATCTCGGTCAGCATGTCGGCGAGCTTGAGCTGGTAGAGCTGCTTGCTGGCAAGCGGCACGCCGAACTGCTGCCGGTCGAGCCCGTATTGCTTCGCCGCGTCCATGCAGAACTCGGCGGCACCCATCGCGCCCCACGAAATACCGTAGCGCGCACGATTGAGGCAGCTGAACGGACCTTTGAGGCCCTGCACTTCGGGGAACATGGCGGATGCGGGCACGCGCACCTCGTCCATCATGATCATACCCGTGGTGCTCGCACGCAGCGAGATCTTGCCTTCGATCTTGGGGGCGGAGAGGCCTTCCATGCCCTTTTCGAGCACGAAGCCGCGAATGGCGCCGCCGTGTTCCTCGCTCTTGGCCCAGACGACGAACACGTCGGCGAAGGGCGAGTTGGAAATCCACGTCTTGCTGCCAGAGATGACGTAATCGTCGCCGTCTTTCTTGGCGACCGTCTTCATCCCCGCCGGGTCGGAGCCTGCATCGGGTTCGGTGAGGCCGAAGCAGCCGATCAGTTCGCCGCTGGCGAGGCCGGGGAGGTATTTCTTCTTCTGCTCTTCGCTGCCGAAGGCGTGGATCGGGTACATCACCAGGCTGGACTGCACGCTGGCCATCGAGCGGTAGCCGCTATCGACTCGCTCGATCTCGCGCGCGATCAGGCCATAGGCGACGTAGCCTGCGCCCGCGCCGCCATATTCTTCCGGAATGGTCGCGCCCAGCAGGCCGGCCTTGCCCATCAGCGGGAAGAGTTCGGGCGCGCTGGTTTCTTCGCGAAAGGCCTCGATCACGCGCGGCTGCAATTCGCTCTGCGCGAAGGCGTGCGCGGACTCGCGGATCATCCGCTCGTCCTCGGTCAGCTGGTCGTCGAGGCGGAGGGGGTCGGTGGCGTCGAAGGGGATCATATCGGGGCTCGCTAGTAGATGTGCAGCAGCCCATGGCAAAGGGACGCCCCTTCGGGCAAGCCCTGCCGTCCCGCCTGCCTGCGCCGGGGCGCGATCAGACGGTCTGGACGTCCGGCGTTGCGGCGTCGATCAAAGGCTCGTCTGCGGCCTGATCGTCGGGATTCAGGGTCGAATGAACCTGATTGAGGATTTCGCCCGGCGGGCACGGCTTGGACAGCGCGGGCGCATCGGGGAAGCGCGCATCGACCTCGTCCAGCGGCAGATGGCCGGAATGGAAGATCACCGGCACATCTTCCGCGATCAGCTTTTCCGCAAAGGGATAGACGACCGTGTCGTTCAGCCGAATGTCGAGGATCGCGAGATCGGGCCGCCGCTTCTGGAAGGCGAGCATCGCCGAGTTGAGATCGGCATGCGGGCCTTCGACCTCGTAACCGGCCTCTTCGATCGTGTGGCACAGGTCCAGCCCGACGATCGTTTCGTCTTCGGCGATCAGGATGACAGGCTGGTCCATACATTCTCCCATCGCGATCGCCACGGCGCGATCGGAATGCAAAAGAACGACCCTCGTCCATGATCGTTCCAAAACGCGCGGCTTGGCAAGCGGAAACTTGGAAGCGGCGCGCCCTGGAGGAGGGGCAGATCAGAGCTTGCCGAAGCGCTCCTCGTAAGCGGCGGTGTCACCTTCGCTGAGCAGTTTCGCCTGCTCGATCCAGTTGTCGCGCCGGATACGGCCCTTGAACCGGCCCAGCTGGTCGTCGATCCGGTCGATATCCGCCTCGCTCCAGCCCGCGATCTGCGCGAAGGAGGTGACGCCCAGCGTGTTCAGCTGCGTCGCAAGCTTGGGCCCGACGCCCTTGAGGCGGGTCAGGTCGTCTGCACCTTCGGGCGCTGCATGCGCCGCCTCTTCCTGCGACACGGCGGTGTTCACCGCAGCTCCCGCTCCGCCCAGCGAAGCGGCTGCTGCGGCGGGTTCGGCGCGCGGAGTGGGCACCGGCGGCGGCGCCGGAGACGGAGCAGGTTCGGGCTCGTGTTCAGGCTCGGGCGGCGCAGTAGTGTCCTTCGCGACCGCCGGTGGCGCGTCGATCAGCGCCTGGTTGCGGCGAGCATTGCCCGGCTCCTCGGCGGTATCCTCGCGGGTGATCCGGGTCTTGCGCGAACCCGAGAGCAGGAACCAGGCGACCACGAAGCCGACCAGCACGGCCAGCAGGATCAGCAGCCAGTTTGCCTCGATCAGTTCAATCATGTGGGGCTAAGCCTCTCTAGCGTCTTTTGCCGTATTCTTGCTCGCGCATTAACGTGAAAGCGTCACTTGCGCAAAGACCAAAGACTTGAGGCCAGCGCTCCCAGCCCAAGGCCGATGGCATAGGCGGCCAGCGCGAGCAGCACGAGTTCGAAGGAAATGGCCATTCTTCGCGCTGCTCCTATCGTGCTGCCGGGGTGTCGATCGGGGTCGGGCGGCTGGTCTCCATCGAGACCACGCGGAACTCGATCCGCCGGTTGGCCGGGTCCGCCGGGCTCAGGCCTTTGACCGGGCGTGTGGAGCCGAAGCCGTTGGCGATCAGGTTCTGCCCCGGAATCCCCCGCTCGATCAGTTCGCGGCGGACCATCTGCGCACGATCCTGCGACAGCGCGAGGTTGACCTTGGGCGAGCCGGAGGTGTCCGTGTGACCCGAAATCGCCACGATCGCGCCCACGCAGGGGCGCATCGCGGTGGCCAGTTCGTCGAGCAGTTCCTCGCTGCCGGGGATGAACTCGGCGGAGGATTCCTCGAACCGGATCGTGCGTTCGGCCAGCACGCCCAAGAGCTCGCTCTCACAGCGCAGCGATTCGATATCCATGTCGCCCGAGGCGAGCATCGTGCCGTCGGTCCAGTGGACCCCGCCAACGCCCGGAATTGCGGCGATCGCCTGTGCGATGCGCGCGCGCTCAAGCTCGGTCAGGTCGCGTGCGGGGGTCAGCATCGGGTGGCGGGTCGGCCAGCCGCGCGCGGTGGTGAAGCGCACCGAAACCTTGCGGCCCGCGCCCTGCTGATCGGGCAGGGCAGCGGCAGCGGCCGCCAGACGACCGACAAAAGCGGGGGCAGTCTGCGCGGCACTGATCAGAGCCATCGCACAGACAAGCAGCGCGCCGGCGACCAGGATCAGGATGGGGCGATTGCTCACCCCACCCCGATAGACAGTGCCTGCCCCAAAGGACAAGCGTGCGGGCCAGGCTTATTCCTGATCGAGCCCTTCGGCGACGCCGACCAGCTTGAGGAATTCCTGCCGGTAGAAGTCACGCTGCGGCCCCGCCAGCGCGCGGATCGCAGCATAGTCGTAATCGTCGAGCAGCGTGTCGCCGCGCAGCTTCTGGGCGAAGGCGGCGACCGAAGTGGCGAAGGCGAAGTCGCCCGAGGGGGCAGGTGCGGCGGCAAGCATCCGGGCAGGTAGCGCCTCGGTGATCAGCGTCGAGGTGTCACCGTCCGGCTGCTTGTAGCGCAGCTTGACGAAGGCGGCTTCGGTGGCCTTGTCGCTCGCCGCCTGCGGAATCTTGTCCTGATAGCGGCGCTCGGGGATCCAGCCCTCGGCACTGGCGGGCACGACCTCGTAGATCGCGGTGACCTGGTGGCCCGATCCGATATCGCCCGCATCGACCGCGTCGTTATCGAAATCCTGTTCGCGAAGGATGCGGTTCTCGTAGCCGATCAGGCGATACTGGCTGATCACCGCAGGATTGAATTCGACCTGGATCTTCACGTCCTTGGCGATGGTGTAGAGCGTCGCGCCGAGCTGTTCGCCGAGCACCTTGCGCGCCTCGATCGCGGAGTCGATGTAGCCGTAATTGCCGTTACCCTTGTCGGCGATCTGCTCCATCAGAGCTTCGTTGATATTGCCGGTGCCGAAACCAAGCACGCTCATCGCGATGCCGTTCTTGCGCTTGTCCTCGACATATTCGAGCAGCGCGTCGTTATCCGACAGGCCGACGTTGAAATCGCCGTCGGTGGCCAGGATCACGCGGTTGATCCCGTCGACCTTGCTTGCCTCGGCAACCTTGTAGGCCAGTTCGAGCCCCGCACCGCCGGCGGTCGATCCGCCTGCCTGCAACTGGTCGAGCGCAGCCATGATCTCACGCGAGTCGCTGGTCGGTTCGAGCACGAGGCCCGCCGCGCCCGCATAGACCACGATCGAAACGCGATCCTTCGGCGTCAGCTGGCCGACCAGGGTCTTCATCGCGGTCTTGACCAGCGGCAGCTTGTCCGCGCTCGACATCGAACCCGATACGTCGAGCAGGAAGACGAGGTTGGCGGCGGGCCGCTCTGCCTTCGGCGCCTCGTATCCGGCGAGCCCGATGCGCACCAGCCGCGTGTCGGCATCCCACGGGGTGCGCGCGACATCCATGTTGACCGTGAAGGGCGCATCCTTGGCGCTGGTCGGGCGCGGATAGTCGTAGCGGAAGTAGTTGACGAATTCCTCGGTCCGTACCGCGCCCTTGGGCGGCAGCTGGCCGTCGGTCAGCATCCGGCGAGCGTTGGAATAGGCGCCCGTGTCGACATCGACCGAGAAGGTCGAGACCGGCTGTTCCAGCGTCACTGCAACCTCGGACACGTCCTTGCCATCGTACCGCTCCCGGTCGGGCACGGTCGGAATGACGATCGAGGGGACGTAGCGCAGATCGGGCGAGGTGGTCTGTGCCTGCCCGGTTGCGTCTGCCTCCTCGCGCGAAATACGCGATCCGGTGACCATGATCGAACTGGGGGCAGCCATCGCCATTGCCGGCGGCGGGGGAGGAGGCGGAGGGGGCGGAGGCGGCATCGGCGGAAGGAATTCGCTGTCGCCGCGCGAGGCATTGCTGCCGTCTGCGGTCGCACAACCCGCGAGGCCGATGCTGGCCACTGTAAGAACCGCTGCTACCGCAAGTTTGGTCTTCCCCACCGCTCGATCTCCCCATGTCGGCGTGCAATCTATAGTGCGACTAGTTCAGCCCGTGCCAGTGAATGTCTTGTGAATGCAGCGGGCGCGCGGCGTTCATTCTTGTTCCTGCCCGAGATTACGGCGGAACAGCACGCGGTCGTCTTCGCGGAAGCCGACGAACCACACGATCACCGCGTAGGTCGCGAGGATGGCGGGGATGCCGACCACCAGCTCGACCCATTCGGGCAGCTGCGTGACCCCCCAGCCGACCAGCGCGGCGGGGATCGCGGCGATCACCAGCCCCCAGCGGAAATTGTTGACCGTTTCGCCCAGAATGCGGCCGAGCATCACGCTCTTGATAATGCTCGCCGCAGCAAGCGAGATGGCCAGCGCCAGCGCGGCGGCGGGTGCGCGCAGGCTTTCGGAGAGGTCATATTCGGTGATCGCGACCATGAAGCCGATGGTCAGCACCGCCTGGAACGCGATGGTCGCGATCGAGACGATCAGGTTGCGCATCCGCGCGATGTAGATCAGCGCGCTTTCGGAGACGACCGCCAGCGCGGCGACCACTTCGGCCACCAGCAGGATCGACAGCGCGCCGGTGCCGCTGACGAAGTCCGGCCCCAGCAGGCCCATCACCGCCTCGCCGGGAATCGCCAGCGCGAGCGCGATGCCTGCCTGCATGGCGACGATCCAGAAGCCGACCTGGCAGATCTGTTTCGCGATTGCGGAGCGGTCGCCCACCTTCAGCGCGGCGGTGATCACCGGGCCCAGGATCGGATCGAAGCTGGTCTTCAGCTTCTGCGGCAGCGTGGCGACTTGCTGGACCGCGTAATAGACCCCGACCTGAGAGGGATTGGCGAACTGCGCGAGGATGAACAGGTCGAGCTTGCGGGTGCCCCATTCGATCGCGTCCGCGCCTGCCAGCGGCAGGTTGCGCACCGCAAGGCGGAACACGCGCGCGGGATGCGGCAGCCAGCCGCGCGGCAGGCCGTAATGACGGATCGCGGGCATGAACGCGGCGACCGATGCGGCGACGATCGACACGACATAAGCCAGTTCGAGCCCGCTGTCGGGCACCACGAAGAACAGCGCGCCCGCCGCGATTGAGATCGCCCACGGCTCCACGATCGCGCGGCTGCGCACGGTCGCGCCGATATCGAACCGGTAGGCGCAGGCCGCCAGCGCAACCTCGGTCAGCGCGAAAGGCAGGATCGTGAAGACCAGCAGCCACGAAAGGTCGCCATTCGCGCCGCTGGGAAACATCGGCTGCGGAAAGATCAGCAGCAGGCCGGTGAAGACCAGCGAAGTGACCAGACTGAGCGTCAGCGCATCGGCGACGGTGTGCGATGGGTCGCGCGTGTCGTTCTCGCTCAGCTGCTGGGCGAGGCCGCGCTTCTGGCCGAGCACCGCGACCTGGCTGGCCAGCTCGATCAATACCAGCGCCGCGGCGAAGCGGCCCAGCATCTCGTCGCCATACAGGCGCCCGCCGATGAACAGGAACGGGATGCGCGCCGCGAGGCGGATCAGGAAGCCGAAGAAATTGGTCCGTCCGCCGCGCGCGAGCGCAGCCATATCGTCGCGCGGAGCCTCCTTGGCGGGAGCCTCGTCGCGCGGATTTCCGGTCGTGTCGTTCGCGCTCAAGCGGAGCGGCTTTCGGTGGTCAGCGGGCGAGCGAGCAGCGCGTCGGCAATATCGGCGGCCTTGGCACCTTCGAGCAGGGCGACCACCGCGTCGACGATCGGCATGTTGATCCCTTCGGCGCGGGCAAGCCGCTGCAGCACGGGCGCGGTGTGCGCGCCCTCGGCCACGGTCTGGCGGTTGGCCATCAGGTCGGCCGCAGCCTGCCCCTCGCCGATCGCCTTGCCGAGCGAGAAGTTGCGGCTGGAGGTGGAGGAACAAGTCAGCACCAGATCGCCCAGCCCGCACAGGCCGGTCATCGTATCGAAACTGGCTCCGCGCGCCGCGCCGAACCGCGCCATTTCGGCGAACCCACGCGTGATCAGCGCGTTGCGCGCATTCTGGCCGAGCGCGAGCCCGTCGACCACGCCGCAGGCAATAGCGAGCACGTTCTTGACCGCGCCGCCGATCTCCGCACCGATCAGGTCGTCGCTGTAATAGGGGCGGAAGGTCGGCCGGGCGATCACGGGAGAAAGCCGCTCCCACTGCTCCGGGCCGTCCTCGCAGGCGAGGGTTACGGCGGCGGGCAGTCCGGCAGCGACTTCGTGCGCGAAGGTCGGGCCGGACAGAGCGGCGAGGCTGGCCTTGGGGCAGGCCTCGTGCGCCATGTCGCTCATCAGCGCGCCGGTCGACTGCTCGATCCCCTTGGCGCAGATCACCAGATCGCCGGAGAACTCCGGCATGTCGGCGAGCACCTTGCGCAGGTGCTGTGCAGGCGCGACCGCGAGCACGGTCTGCGCATCCGCGATATCGGCCAAATCGCTGGTCGCGCGGATGGACGGGGCGAGCTGCGCATCGGGCAGGAAGGGCGTATTGCGGTGGTCGGCGTTGATCTCTGCCACCACCTCGGGCTCGAGCGCCCACAGCGTCACGTCGCGCCCATCGCTGGCGAGCATCTGCGCGAGCGCGGTTCCCCACGCGCCGCCACCAAGCACTGCTACATCTGCCATCAGGCCTTCACTCCCGCCCCGCGTGCTGGCTCTGCCTCGGGGTCGAGCGGCCAGCGCGGGCGTGCCTTGTAGTCGAGCGGATCGTTCTGGCCCAGCCTTTCGCAACCGGCCCATGCGATCATCGCGGCATTGTCCGTGCACAGCCTGGGCGGAGGAGCGATAAAGCGCATCGCGTGGCGTTCTGCCAAAGCCTCCAGCGCGGCGCGCACGCTGGCATTGGCGGCCACCCCGCCCGCGACAACCAGCGCGGGCGCATGGCCGGATGTCGCGATCGCGCGCTCAAGCCGGTCGGTCAGGCAGTCGATCGCCGCCTGCTGGAACGACGCGGCGATGTCGGCGGTCGAATATTTCCCGCTGTCGTGCGCGCGCAGCACCGCGCTCTTGAGCCCGGCGAAGGAGAAATGCGGTTCCTTGCCGCCGACCAGCGGGCGGGGCAGGGGCACGGCCTTCGGATCGCCCTCGCGCGCCAGCTTCTCGACCGCAGGCCCGCCGGGGAAGCCGAGGCCGAGAATCTTGGCGGTCTTGTCGAACGCCTCGCCCACCGCATCGTCGATCGTGGTCGCCAGCCGGCGGTACTGCCCCACGCCTTCGCAGCGCAGGATCTGGCAGTGCCCGCCCGAGACCAGCAGCAGGAGGTAGGGAAATTCGAGCTCGGCATCGACCAGCCGGGGGCTGAGCGCGTGGCCTTCCAGATGATTGACCGCGATCAGCGGCACGTCGCTCGCCATTGCCAGCGCCTTGGCACTGACCAGCCCGACCATCACCCCGCCGATCAGCCCCGGACCGGCAGTCGCGGCGATCGCATCGAGATCGCCGAGCTGCATGCCGGCTTCGTCCATCACTTCGGCCAGCATCGGCGCGATCCGCTCCGCATGGGCGCGCGCGGCGATTTCCGGCACGACGCCGCCATAGGGGCGATGCGCTTCGTCCTGCGATGCGATCCGCTGCGCGATGATCCGCCGGTCGGTGCCGACCAGCGCCACCGCAGTTTCGTCGCAACTGGATTCGATCCCGAGTACCACTGGCATGGCGCTTTCCCTTAACGCTGCGCCGGGCTAGGGCAAGCAAAGCCTATGAAAGCGATACCCGTCATTCGCCTCGGCACACGCCGATCCCCGCTTGCCATGGCGCAGGCGCACGAGACTCGCGCGCGGCTGTGCGCCGCCCATGGATGGGACGAAAGCGCGGTCGAATTGGTCCCCGTGGTTGCCGGCGGCGACAAGGTGCAGGACCGCCCGCTGGCCGATGTCGGCGGCAAGGCGCTGTGGACCCGCGAGCTCGACGCGTGGCTCGACGAAGGGCGGATCGACGCGGCGGTCCATTCGCTGAAGGATGTCGAGACGATCCGGCCCGAGTGGATCACGCTCGCCGCGATTTTGCCGCGCGCGGACCGGCGCGACGTGCTGCTGGGGGCAAGCTCGCTGCGCAGCATCCCGCAGGGGGCAACGCTGGGGACCAGCGCACCGCGCCGCGCCGCGCAGATGAAGAACCTGCGCCCCGATATCGAGACCGTGCTGTTTCGCGGCAATGTCGCGACCCGCATGGCCAAGCTGCAGGCGGGCGAGGCGGATGTTACACTGCTCGCCGCGGCGGGGCTGGAGCGGCTGGGGCAGGAATCGGTCGGCACGCCGCTGCCGCTCGAAACCTGGCTGCCCGCGCCCTCGCAGGGGGCGATCGGGATCGAGTGCCGGACGCAGGATAGCGTGATCCGCAGACACCTCGATGCGCTGGACGATGCGCCCACGCGGCGCGAGGTGGCAGCGGAGCGCGCGCTGCTGGAGGCGCTGGGCGGCTCGTGCCACAGCCCGGTGGGCGTGCTGGTCGAGAACGCGGATGAAGGCCTGCACATGCGCGCCGCGCTGTTCAGCGCCGACGGGGCGGAGCGGGTCGATGGTTCAATCGACCTGACGCCGGGCGACGGCGAGGCCATTCGCGCCTTCGCTGCCGACCTGCTAGCGCGCGCCACCCCGGGCATCACCCCACTGTTCACCGGCGCGAGCTGAGCGAAGAGCCATGGGTGCGACCGTCTTCGTGCTGCGGCCCGAACCGGGCCTCTCCGCCACGCTGGCGCGTGGGCGCAAGCAGGGCCTCGCGATGGAGGCGATGCCGCTGAGCCGTGCCGAGGCGGTTGCCTGGCAGGTGCCCGCGGGCACGTTCGACGGTATCCTGCTGGGCAGCGCCAACGCGCTGCGTCATGCGGAGAAGGGTGCGGACGAGGGCGCGGGCCGAATTTCAGAGACAATGGGCAGCAGCGCGGCAGATACCGGCCTCGACATGCTTCCCCGACTGCCCGTCTATGCCGTGGGCAAGGCGACCGCGCAGGCCGCCTGCTCGCTCCGATTTCCGATCGCGCAGGTGGGTGAGGGCGGGCTTCAGAAGTTGCTCGACACGCTGGCCCCCGATGCCCCGCTGCGGCTGCTGCGCCTTGCGGGCGAGGATCGCATGACACTCTCTCCGCCCGAGGGAGTGACCATAGAGACCTGCACCACCTACCGGATCGTGCACCGCGCGCTGGATGAAGAAGATGCCGCGCGGCTGCGCGAGGGCGGGGTCGTGCTGCTGCACTCGGGCGTGGCGGCACGCCACTTCGCTGCCGAGTGCCAGCGCGCAGGTGTGGATCGTGCGAAGCTGTCGCTTGCTGCGCTCGCCCCGCGTATTGCATCACATGCTTCGGATGGCTGGAAAAGCGTCGCCGTGGCACCCGAAACCAACGACGCCGCGCTGCTTTCCCTGGTCGCGGATATGTGCCATTAACCAATAACCGCTAAGCTTCGGTGCGGGATCACGGAGCATACGGGAATGGAAATGTAATGGATTTGGATGAAGTCCGGCAGGATAGCATGCGCCCGTCGCGTGCCTGGCTGGGCATGGTGCTGGTAATCGTGCTGCTGGTCGCGGCGGGGGCATTGTTCCTCGTCTGGCGGCCCGAAACCTATACCGAAACGGTTGCCGCACTGACCGACAAGAGCGGCGATGCGAACGCGCCGTCGGCGAACGCCGGGGCCAGCCCGATGGCAACGCCGGCGATGACCGAACCTGCGCAGGCCGCGACCATCATCCCCACGCCGCGCCGCTCCGCCACCAATCCAAGCGCCTCCGGCACCCCGAACGTACGCCAGACCGCTTCGCAAGCGAGCGCCGCGCGCGTTGAACAGCAACAGGGCGGGATCGAGCAGCGGCTCGCGCAGGCCGAAGCGCGCCTTTCCCGGCTCGACCTGCAGGCGCAGGCCGCCGCCGGCAATGCCGCGCGGGCCGAGGGGCTGCTGATCTCCTTCGCCACCCGCCGCTCGATCGAGCGTGGGGCAGAACTTGGTTATCTTGCCGACCAGTTGCGCCTGCGTTTCGGCGATGCGCTGCCCAACGCGGTGCGCACGCTGACCGATATGAGCCGCAATCCGGTCACGCTCGACCAGCTGCTCGCGCGGCTCGAGGGCCTCGAGCCCAAGCTGCGCGCATCTCCCGAGGAGCCCAGCCTGCAACGGCTTCGGCGCGAATTGTCCAACCTGTTCGTGGTCCGTCGCCGCAGCTCGCCCTCGCCACGCCCGCAGCGGCGCATCGAGCGGGCGAAGATGTTCCTCGAAACGGGCCGCTACGAGGCCGCGATCGAGGAAGTCCAGAACATGCCGGGTGCCGAGGCGGCCGACCAGTGGATTGCCGACGTGCGCCGCTACGCTGCCGCGCAGCGCGCGCTCGACCTCATTGAAACCGCCGCAGTGCTCGAACCGCGCAAGCTGCGCGATGGCTCGGGCGAGCGGATCGATCAGCCCAGCCCGGCGGTCGCGCCGGTGAAGCAGCAGCAGCAGCGGTAGGACACAGCCTCTCTCGGGCCGGGCAGCCAACCCCCGGTGCGAGGCCAGCCTAGCCTAGCCCTGCATCAGCGCAGGCACGTCTCCGCTCACCCCACGCGCTTCGTCCATGAACCAGCGCTTGAGCGGCTCGATCCGCTGCACGCCCGCCATGCCCAGCCGCCGGATCGCCGAGGCACCGGGGCCCGAAACGCCGAACAGCCGGGTCAGCCCGTCGGTCGCCAGCGAGACCATGAAGGCGTCGAGCCCGCGCCAGCTTTCGTAACGCGCCAGCATCTCCGCATCGCCCGGATCGAGGCCGAGCCGCTTGGCCTCCGCGATCACTTCCACCAGCGCGCCCGCATCGCGCAGGCCCAGATTGAGGCCCTGCCCGGCGATCGGGTGAATGCCGTGCGCCGCATCGCCGACCAGCGCCAGCCGGTGCTCGACGATCTTGGCGGTGTGGTGGAAGCCCAGCGGATAGGATGAACGCGGGCCGTTCGCCTGCAGATCGCCGAAGATGCGGCCCATCCGCTTTTCGACCTCGGCGATGAAGGCGCGGTCGCCCATCGCGAGCACGCCGTCGCCATCGCTCTCGTCCACGGTCCACACCAGCGCGCTGCGGTGGCGGCCCTGATCGTCGTCGAGCATCGGCAGCAGCGCGAAGGGGCCTTCGGGATAGAAGATTTCCCACGCAACATTCTCGTGCGGCTGGGAATGGATCAGCCCGGCGATGATCGCGCGGTGGTTATACTGCCAGTTGGCGATCTTGAGCCCGGCCTCCTCGCGCGTGGGCGAGCGACGGCCTTCGGCGGCGACCATCAGCCGGCCCTTCAGCACGGTCCCGTCGGCCAGCGTCGCGCTGACGCCATGATCGCCCCGCTCGCGCGCGACCACGTCGACGCCCGCATGCCACGCGATCAGAGGCTCGGCCTTGGCCGCTTCAAACAGCGCGACGCGCAGCTGCCGGTTGGCGAACATGCGGCCGAGCGAGCCCTCGTGCTCCTCCGGAGCGAAGTCGATCCGTCCGGGTTTGAGCTGGTCGGTCACCGCGATCTTCGCGATCGGGCAGCCATACGGCTCGAGCGAGTCGGCCAGGCCGATATTGGTGAACAGGTTCCAGCTGGCGGTGGAGATGGCCGAGGCGCGTCCGTCGAACCCTTCGGCGGTCAGGCTTGCCGGATCGGCACGGTCGACCACATGGCTGGCGATGCCCTTCTTCGCCGCCGCCAGCGCCAGCGTCATGCCGACGAGGCCGCCGCCGAGGATCAGGAGATCGCGCGTGTCTGAAGGTTGGGGCATGGCTGGGCGCTCGCTCGCTTGTCTTGGGGTTGCGACAGCCCTAGGCCGCTGGCGATGACCTCCGCAAGCCTCCCCGTGGTTCGCCGTGTGTTCGCAGCCCTTGTCGCGCTGCTCGCTGCGGTGCTGCTGCTGCCGGTTACGGCGCAGGCACAGGACGCCAATATCGCCGCGCGCTTGCTGGTCGAAGGGCCGGTGGCCAAGGGTGGCGAGACGCGGATCGCAATCGAGTTCTCACCCAAGTCCGCTGAATGGCACGGCTACTGGTCCAATCCCGGCGACGCGGGGCTGGGGATGCAGGTCGAGTGGGATTTGCCCGCGGGCGTCACCATCGGCGACTTCCACTATCCCCCGCCCCAGACGCTGCTGATCGGCGGCTTGATGAACCACGTGTTCGAAGGCGATTACGCGGTCGTCGCGCCACTGCGCGTCGCATCGGACGCGGCGGTGGATGGCCCGTTCGAACTGATCGGCAAGGCCTTCTACCTCGCATGCACCGACAAAATCTGTGTCCCGCAGGAGGCGCGTTTGCGCGCGGTGGTCGGGTTCGGCGCGGGTGAACAGGATTCGCGCTTCGCCGCATTCCAGAGCGCGCTTGCCGCCCCGCTCGATCAACCGGCACGTTTCACGGTGGAGGGCGATAACCTGCGGATCGCGATTCCCCTGCCTGCCAGCCTCGATGTCGGCGCCCCGCATGTCTTCGTGGGGACGCGCGAACTGGTCCGCTACGCGGCGCCGCAGCGCTTTGCGCGCGCGGGCGATGTGCTGGTGGCGGAGATTCCGCTCGCCGAGGGGGTGGCCATGCCCGCGAGCCTTTCGGGGATCGTGAGGCTGGGCGATGGCACCGGGCTCCAGTTCGAAGGCGCGCCGGGCACGGTGCCGACCGGGGGCGAGCCGATCCGCATGGGCAGCGACCTGCCGCCATGGTGGGCGCTGCTGGGCGCGGCGCTGCTGGGCGGGCTGATCCTCAACATCATGCCCTGCGTGTTTCCGATCCTCAGCCTCAAGGCGCTGTCGCTGGCCAAGGCGGGCGGGTCGGAAGCGTCGGCGCGCAAGGACGCGCTGGCCTATACCGCAGGCGTGGTGCTCGCCTGCCTTGCGCTGGGCGGGCTGCTGCTGGTGCTGCGCGCGAGCGGAGAGGCGGTCGGCTGGGCGTTCCAGTTGCAGGAGCCGGGCGTGGTGGTGGCGCTGTTCCTGCTGGCCGTGGCGCTGACCGCGAACTTCCTCGGCGCGTTCGAGATTCCCGGAATGGCGATCACCGGCGGCGGAGCGAGCGGGCGCGGCTCCTTCGCGACCGGACTGCTGGCGGCCTTCGTCGCGACACCCTGCACAGGCCCGTTCATGGCGGCGGCGCTGGGCGCGGCGCTGGTGCTGCCGTGGCCGCTCGCGCTCGGCCTGTTCGCCGCGCTGGGGCTGGGGATCGCGCTGCCGTTCCTGCTGGTCGGCTTCGTGCCTGCGATCCGCCGGCGGCTGCCGAAGCCCGGCAAATGGATGGAGACCTTCCGCCGCTGGATGGCGCTGCCGATGGGGCTGACCGCGCTCGCGCTCGGCTGGCTGGTCTGGCGGATCGGCGGCTGGAACTGGCTGGCGATTGTCGTCACTCTGGGCGCTCTGGTGGTCGCGATGCTCGTCCAGGCGGGACGCGCCCAACGCGCCTCGCGCCCCGCGCTGCTCTACGGCCTGTCGCTCGCCGCGACCGCCGCGTTCGCGCTGCTCGTGATCCCCGAGCCGACCCCGCCCGCCGCGCAGGCCGACATGCTCGACAGCCAGCCCTTCAGTGAGGCCGCGCTGGCCAAGGCGCGCGCGGAGAACCGCCCGGTTTTCCTCTATTTCACCGCCGACTGGTGCCTGACCTGCAAGGTGAACGAGAGCGTCGCGATCGAGACGGAGGCGAGCGCGCAGGCGCTGGACGGTGCCGATGCGGCGGTGTTGCGCGGCGACTGGACCCGGCGCGATCCCGCGATCACCGCGTTCCTGACGCAGCAGGGCGTGGCGGGTGTGCCGCTTTACCTGTGGTATGCGCCGGGCGCGAACGCACCGCAGCGCCTGCCGCAGGTGCTTACTCCGCAGGTTCTTCCGGAACTGGCGACTGCTTCCGCGCAGCCAGACGACAGCTCTCGATAAGGTTGCGCGGCGCATCGCTGGCGTTGAGCGCCAGCGTGCCCGCCCCCGGAATGGTCAGCTCCACCCTGCGCAGGCCGGTCAGCACGTCGAGCTTTTCCGACGTGAGCGGGATCGTCCCCTCCCACAGGAA
Source organism: Erythrobacter sp. YJ-T3-07 (assembly GCF_015999305.1). Taxonomy (NCBI): domain Bacteria; kingdom Pseudomonadati; phylum Pseudomonadota; class Alphaproteobacteria; order Sphingomonadales; family Erythrobacteraceae; genus Erythrobacter; species Erythrobacter sp. YJ-T3-07. Next base: position 684,846 of record NZ_JAEAGP010000001.1, read on the forward strand.
GGCGCGGCCATTATCGATCGCATCGACGGCAAAGCGTTCCTTGTGGCCATTGCCGACCATCGCCATGAGCGCCTGCGCACCCTCGTCCGCCCGCACGAAACGGGTCACCCGCAGCGATGGCGTTTCGCCTTCCATCTCGCACGCGATCGCGGCGAAGGGCTGCTGGCCGGGAATGCCGTAGAGCAGGCGCAGAGGCGTCTGGCTGGGCGCCCACACCGCGCCTTGCGCATCGGGCGAGGCCTGCGGCTCGCTGGCGAAGCTTTCCGGCTCGGGTGGATCGTTGCGCTCTTCGTAGTGCTCGGCCGCAGGCGGCTGGCACGCCGCCAGCGCGAGCGGCAGCGCGACGAACAGGGCGAGGGTGCGACGCTCCATCAGCGGGCGCGAATGAAGGCGCGGATGTCGCGCGACAGCTTCGCCCGGTCCTCGTCGCGAATATACATCATGTGCCCTGCATCATAGTAATGGAACTCGACACGGTCCTGCGGGATGCCCACGCGGTTCAATGAATATTCCGCGCCAAAGAAGGGCGTGGCGAAATCGTACCAGCCCTGACCGACGAAGGTGCGCAGCTGCGAATTCTGGCGCATCGCATCGCCGATGAACGGCGCGACGTTGAGATAAGCTCCGCGGCCCCGGCCCGACAGACTCCAGTCCCAGTAGCGCCCCGGATCGCTGCCGATCGCCTGATATTCGCGGTCCGTCTCGAACCCCAGCGTGTCGCGCGCCCAGGAATTGATCGCGGCGGTATAGCCCCCATCGATGCCGTAGAAGCTGGGGTCGTTGTCCGGGTATTCGCCGGCATTGTCGTAATCCGTGCCGGTATAGCGGCTGTCGAGCCGGCCGATGGTCAGCCCCCGGTCGCGCAGCAGCTCCTTGTAGAAACGCTGGTCGGTCACCCGCAGCTCCGCCTGGTCGAGGAACGTCTCGGATAGGCCGGTAAGGCGGGAGAGCTGCGCGCGCACGCTCGCGCGTTCGGCGGCGGGCAGGTCCTGCCCCTTCATCAGCGCGGTGGCGTAGGGGCCGATCGCGAACTGCCGTGCTTCCTCGGCGATCGCCTCTACCGACGGGGCCTGCGCCTTGCCGTGGTAGTAGGCGGCGGTCGCCATATTAGGTAGCGCCATCACGTAAGCCATCTCGTTGCCCGGCGTCGGCTCGCGCGCGGCGAAATCGAGGATGGTGGAGATCAGGATCAGCCCGTTGAGCCCGACGTCGTTGTAGGTCGCGCCCTCCAGCTCGCGCACGACCATCGCGGTGCGGGTGGTGCCGTAGCTTTCGCCGCCGAGATATTTGGGGCTGTTCCAGCGCCCATTGTCGTTGATCCAGCGGCGGATCACGGTGGCGACTGCGCGCGCGTCCTGCTCCAGCCCGTAATATTTCTCCGGGTCGGTGCCTTTCGTCAGATAGCTGAAGCCCGTGCCCGGCGGATCGATGAACACGAGGTCCGCGACGTCGAGCAGCGAGTCCGGATTGTCGAGGATCGGGTAGGGCGGCGCACCATCGTCGCGCGCGTCGCTGGGAATCGCCACCCGCTTCGGCCCGAACGCGCCCATCTGCAGCCACACCGAGCCCGAGCCGGGCCCGCCGTTATAGATGAAGAACACCGGCCGCGAGGTATCGCGCGGGTTCTTCACGTAGCTGGTGGTGACGATCACCGCCTCTGCCTTGCCATCGTCGTTGGCCAGCACGTGCTCGGCAATGGTTGCGGTGTAGCCGATTCGCTGCCCGCCGAACGTGCCGCTGAGGTCGCGGGTGCGGACCTGCGGCTCAATGCTCGGCGCTTCGGACTTCGCGGCTTCTGCCTTGTCCTGCGCGATGGCGATGGTGGGAAGGGCGGCTGCCAGCGCGGCTGCGGCGGCAAGATTGCTGAACGTGCGAAGGATCATGGCGGCGCTATGCCAGCCCTTCACGCACGCGTAAATCCACCTGCGGTCAGCCTATGGCTGCTATGCGCAGGCTTCGATCCGCTGGAGCCGCATCGCGAAATCGCCATCGATCCCGTCGGCGATGATCAGCCCGACACTGTGCGCATCCTGCGTTGCGAAGGCGGGCGCGTCGACCTGCTGCCCGAACAGCGAGGTTTCCAAGTGTGCAAGATCGATCACCGCGACGGACCACTCCCCGGCGCTTTCCCCGGGCGTCAGGGCCGCACGGTAGGCAATACGCCGCCCGCGCTCCCTCGCATCGGAACGCAGCGTCACCTCGTAGGTGCGGTCATCGCCCGAATAGACGATCCGCAGCGTCCGCGCCCCGGCCATGGCGCCTTCGGGCAAGGTTCGCCGCAGCGAGGTGAACCCGCCGCCATTGGTGTTGATGGTGCCGGTGAAGGAAAGCGCGTCGCCGACCTGCTCGATATGGCCCTTGGAGAGGCCACCCATCACCCCGTCGTTGACGACCTCCCATCGTGCGAACTCTTCAGGATCGCTGAAGTCGAGCAGCGTGCGGCAGGTGCCGGGTTCGATGGCGGCGATGTTCATGGCGAGGGTTGCGAGGAGTATCAGGCTGCGCGCGGCGTGATGCGGTCGAGCGCATCGCCGTTCGTGCGCCGCTCTTCCTCCAGATCGTAGTCTATCTGCAGGCCGAGGAAGAAGCCTTCGCTGACCCCGAAGTAGCGCGCTAGCCGCAAGTCGGCTTCCGCATCGACTGCCGCGTTTTCGGAAAGCAACGCCTCGATCCGCTCTTTCGAAAGGCCGGTGCCGATCGCCGTTTCGCCCACCGGAATTTCGGTGCCGATCAGGAAATCCTCGCGCAGGATCGCGCCCGGATGGACGTTGTCCAGCAGGTCGTCATCCCTTGTGGTAGTCCTCGATGCGGACATCGTGCGCGTCTCCTTCGGACCAGCGGAAGGTCACCCGCCACTGGTCATTGATCCGCACACTATATCGCGAAGGTGTAAAGCCTTTCAACTTCTCGAAGCGATTGCCGCCCGGAATGCGCATATCGTCGAGCTTCGATGCACGATTAAGCTGACGCAGCTTTCGCCGCGCGGTGTTCTGGATGTCCGGCGGCAATATGCGGCTTCGCCGTCCGCGAAAGACGCTTTCGGTTTCGGCATCGGCGAAGGACTGGATCATGGCTGCACCGGCTGGCTTGTAATGATCTGTTTGAGCGTATTGCGTCCACTGCCTGAAGTTAAAGATCTGAAAGATGACGAACCAGCGCCCAGCGCCTGAACTCGCACGCTTCGTCCCGCTCGATCGTCACCCCGAACTTGTTTCGGGGTCCAGTCTTCGGTTTTCGACGTGCGGACCAGGCGGAGGGCTGGATGCTGAAACGAGTTCAGCATGACGGAGGAGTGAAGGGCGGTCATTTCTTATCGCCGAGCGACTTGCCGATCTGGATGCCCGCAAAGGCGAAGACGCCCGCGAGCATGATGATAGCGACGATCAGGGAGACGATTTCGAAGGGGGTCATGGCTGCCTCGATTTGAATGCAGCCAACCAATCAGAGCGAAATTCCAGCCACGTCCAGTGCGCCAAAATCGCTTTCCACACAGAAAAAAATGGAATCGTTTAAAATCAGAACTTTGTCGATTCCGACTTCGATAGCCTCACGTGACTCGCCAATACCTCACTTCCCCCACTTCTTCTGCGTCCGTCCATACCGCAGCTTCCGCGTCCCAGGCTTGCCCTCGTTACTCCGCCCCACACGCGCCGCCTTCTGCTCGCCCTCCGGCAAGCCAAGCTCGTCCGCTTCTAGTGCGCGGATTTCGTCGCGCAAACGCCCGGCCTCTTCGAATTCCAGGTTGGCGGCGGCTTCGCGCATCTTCTTTTCGAGGTCCTCGATGTAGGCGCGCAGGTTGTGGCCGACGAGCGGCATCGCCTCGTCCTCGGGTTCGCCATCCTCGCCCTTGGTTGCGTGGGCGGTGATGTCGGCGATGGCGCGGCGGATAGTGGTCGGGGTGATCCCGTGTTCCTCGTTATACGCGCGTTGCTTCTCGCGCCGCCGGTCGGTCTCGGCCATCGCGCGCTCCATCGATCCCGTGATGCGGTCGGCGTAGAGGATCACGCGGCCATCGACGTTGCGCGCGGCGCGGCCGATGGTCTGGATCAGCGAGGTTTCGGAGCGCAGGAAGCCTTCCTTGTCCGCATCAAGGATCGCGACCAGTCCGCATTCGGGAATGTCGAGGCCTTCGCGCAGCAGGTTGATGCCCACCAGCACGTCGTACACGCCCAGCCGCAGGTCGCGGATCAGCTCGATACGTTCGAGCGTCTCGACGTCGGAGTGCATGTAGCGGACCTTCACGCCCGCCTCGTGCATGAACTCCGTCAGGTCTTCGGCCATCCGCTTGGTCAGCGTGGTGACGAGCGTGCGGTAGCCCTTGGCGGCGGTCGCCTTGCACTCCTCGATACAGTCCTGAACCTGGTCCTCCACCGGGCGAATCTCGACCGGCGGGTCGATCAGGCCGGTGGGGCGGATGACCTGTTCGGCGAAGACGCCGCCGGTCTGCTCCATCTCCCACCCGCCGGGCGTGGCGGAGACGGCGAAGGTCTGCGGGCGCATCGCGTCCCACTCGTTGAAGCGCAGCGGGCGGTTGTCGATACAGCTGGGCAGGCGGAAGCCGTATTCGGCCAGCGTGATCTTGCGGCGATGGTCCCCGCGCGCCATCGCGCCGATCTGCGGCACGGTCTGGTGGCTCTCGTCGACGAACAGCAGCGCGTTTTCGGGCAGGTATTCGAACAAGGTCGGCGGCGGCTCGCCCGGCAGGCGGCCGGTGAGGAAGCGCGAATAGTTTTCGATCCCATTGCAGCTGCCCGTCGCGGCGATCATTTCGAGGTCGAAATTGGTGCGTTGCTCAAGCCGCTGGTGCTCGAGCAGCTTGCCTTCCGCCTCCAGCTCCTTGAGCCGTTCGGCCAGCTCGAACTTGATGGCTTCGGCGGCCTGTTTCATCGTCGGGCCGGGCGTGACGTAGTGCGAGTTCGCATAGACGCGAACCTTGTCCAGCTTGGTGCCTGGCTTGCCGGTCAGCGGGTCGAACTCGACGATTTCCTCGATATCGTCACCGAAGAACGAAATCCGCCAGGCAGTGTCTTCGAGGTGGCTCGGGAAAATCTCCAGATTGTCGCCGCGCACGCGGAAATTGCCGCGCGCAAAGGCGACATCGTTGCGCTTGTACTGCAGCGCGACGAGCTTGCGGATCAGCTCGCGCTGGTCGACGCTCTCGCCGGTCTTGATGTCGAAGATCATCGCCGAATAGGTCTCGACCGAACCGATACCGTAAAGGCAGCTGACCGAGGCGACGATGATCACGTCGTCACGCTCCAACAGCGCGCGCGTGGCCGAGTGGCGCATCCGGTCGATCGCCTCGTTCACCGAGCTTTCCTTCTCGATGTATGTGTCGCTGCGCGGCACGTAGGCTTCGGGCTGGTAGTAGTCGTAGTAGCTGACGAAATACTCGACCGCGTTGTTGGGGAAGAAGCTCTTGAACTCGCCATAGAGCTGCGCGGCGAGGATCTTGTTGGGCGCGAGGATCAGCGCGGGCCGCTGCAGTTCCTCGATCACCTTGGCCATGGTGAAGGTCTTGCCCGATCCGGTGACGCCCAGCAGCACCTGCGTCTTTTCGCCGCTCTCCGCTTCGCGCACCAGTTCCTCGATCGCGGTCGGCTGGTCGCCCGCGGGTTCGTATTCGCTGACAAGCTCGAACCGCTTGCCCGGCATCGACTTTTCGGGGCGCGCGGGCTTGTGGGGCACGAATTCGCCGGTGGTGTCCGGCTCGTCGAGCCCGCGTCTGATGATGAGTTCGGCCATGGCGTCCATATTGGCGCATCGCACGCCCGTCGCAATGGCAGTTGTCGGCTCGGGGCCCGCAGCTTAGGATCGCGGCATCACGGACCAAGGTCCGGCAACATGCTTTCTGGGGAGAAACATCATGCGCACCCTTCTTGCTGCTTCCGCCTGTCTTGCCCTGCTGGCCGCCTGTTCGGATGGCGCGAGCGATACGCCGGGCAGTGCCGACGCCAATGGCGACGGCGACATCAGCAGCGAGGAAGTGGCTGCCGAGGTCGCCTCCGCAGGTGATGCGATCACCATGCGCCCCGGGCAGTGGGAGAACACCATCGAGTTCACCGAATTCGACATTCCCGGCGTCCCGGCCAATGTGAAGGACATGATGGCCAAGCAGATGGGCAGTTCGGTGACGACGAAATCCTGCCTGACGCAGGAAGATGCGGACCGTCCCAACGCAGGCTTCTTCGGCGGCGACAAGAACGAGAACTGCACCTACGATACGTTCGACCACTCGGGTGGCAAGCTGACCCTGCGGATGACCTGCAAGACCGATGATGGCGGCACCGCCAAGGTCGCGATGGATGGGGCCTTCGGGGACGAGAGCTTCACGCTGACCATGGACCATCGGATCAGCGGAACCCAGGCGGGCGACGTCACGATGAAGGGCAAGGTGACGGGCAAGCGGATCGGCGATTGCCCGGCCTAGTCACGCCGCCCGCCCTCTCTCCAACCCGACAAGCAAGCAATAAAGGCACCCCATGACCACGCGCGTTATACCCTGGGGCGGCATCGTCGCGCTCCTGACCCTGTCCTTTGCGCTGGGTCTGGGGGGCTGCGGGGAATCGCTCTACGACAAGGACGAGGCTCCGCCCGAAAAAGTGGAGGGCGATGTCGTCCTCCAGCCCGGTCTGTACCGCATGCAGGTCAGCATCGGCGGGGCGGGCGGCGAAGCCTCGGGCAGCCAGTTCGCCGACGACACGACGTGCCTGACGCAGGCGGATGTCGCGGGTGGTTACCGTGAGATGCTGCTCGACATGCAGGGACGCGATGCTTGCCGCTTCGATAGCTACGATCTGCAGGATGGTACGCTGAACGCGGTGATGACCTGCAAGGGCGACCAGTTCCAGCCCGAGACAGAGGCTCGGATCGAGGGCACGCTGAGCGAGACGGCGACCGACCTGAGGATGACCGTCGCCGGGTTCGAAGGCGGCAAGGGTGGTATCGACATGCGCGTGACGAGCGAGCGGATCGGCGAGTGCCCCGACGAGACGAAATAGGCGCGTATCACCTATGCGCCCCGCGCATAGGACCTGTGTCGACCGCTTCGTGAAACTCTAAGCCTCCTGCCGCATTATGAAGGCATGCGAGGCTTTTTCAGGATACCACAGGCCACCGCTCAGCCAGCACCCAGCACCGGCGTGTACGGGTTCACCGCGCTCGCCGACAGCGAGTGGGCGCGCCGTATCGAACTTGCCAGCGAACCCGATCCCGACGGTTCCACCGGCCCGCGCCTGTGGCTGTTGTTGCGCGAGCTTGGCTACATGATCGAACCCGTGCGCCGCCTTTACCGCAGCCTGTTCAAACCGTTCCGGATCGCCAAGGCGCAAACCCCGCGGATGGTGATGGTGCTGCCCGGTTTCGGGACCAACCCGATCAAGATGCGCTATTTTGCGCGGCGACTGGAAGACGCGGGCCATACGGTCAAGCGCTGGGGCTGTGGCTATAACTGGGGCTTTTCGGAAGAGCTGTTCAGCCAGCTGGAAAACCGCCTGCTCGACCTGCACAAGCGGGCGGGCGCGCCGGTGGTGCTGGTCGGCTGGAGCCTCGGCGGGCTCTACGCGCGCGAACTGGCCAAGCGTCAGCCCAATGCGGTGGCGAAGGTGATTTCGATGGGCTCGCCCTTTTCGGGCAATCTGCGCGCGAACAATGTGTGGCGGATCTATCAGGCGGTTGCCGGCCACCGGATCGCCGATGTGAAGATCGCCGCGCAGCTTTCGCGCAAACCCCCGGTCGAAACCGTGGCGCTGTGGAGCCCGCGCGATGGGGCGATCAGCCCGCGCTCGGCCGCCGGCTACCCGGGCGAGCGCGACCGGGCGGTGGCATTGCGCTGCAGCCACATGGGCTTTTCTTATTCACCCGAGGCGATCCGTGCGGTCGCCCGCGAGATAGACTGGGCCGACGAGAACTGACTAGCGGCAGAAGCTGCTGTCGCCGACTTCCAGATGCAGATGATCGGCATGTGCCGCGTTGTAATCGGGGCTGAGCACGGTGCCGAAGCGCTTGCAGGCGCTCTCGCGGACCACTCGTAAAAACTGCCGCTCGTCCGAGTTGCCGCCCTGCCAGTCCCCGATCACCGAAATGCGCCGCCCGTCTTCGAGCACGAAGGCTGCGACGTCGATCGCCTCTGCCCGCGCGTGGGCGGAGCGCCTGCTGGTGCCCGCGACGTTGCGGCACGAATAGCTGCCCATCGTCTCGATCCGGGCGAGCGGACTGCCGAGATAGGCACGCGCGGCGCGATCCACGCCGTAGCGGACCCAGCCTGCGAAGGTGCTCGCGGTCTGGCAGGTGACCGGTCCGATATTGGCGATTCCGAAGCGGCCCGCATCGCCCCGCAGATCGCTCAGCGAGACGGTATCGATCCGGGTGCAGCCGGGCGCGTCATAGGCATTCGGCAGAGGTGAGAAACTCGCGCCCGTGGCACCCAGTTTTGCGAGACATTGCTGGCCGATCAGGCTCGGCGCGACGGCGCCCGTCTGCGGGGCGCTGGTAGGGGTGCGCGGTCCCGGCCGGTCGGCGCGACCGCCACCGCTCGGCAGCAGTTGGCAGCCGGAAAGGCCGATCGCGATGCAGGCCACAAGAAGGGATCTCGATAGGTGCATGACGGTGCGATCATGGTCGGGGCTTGGTTAACACCGGCCTAAGATCGGGGGATCGGAAACATTCGCGGGGGCCGCCCATTGCCAAGGTGACGCAGACAGAAAGAGGAATGCATGCAACGCTTTACCGACCGCACCGTGATCGTGACCGGATCTTCCAAGGGGATCGGCGCAGCCATTGCCCGCCGCTTTGCGCAGGAGGGTGCCAATGTGGTCCTCAACAGCCGCAGCCGCGATGATCTGGAGGAGGTTGCCAGCGATCTGGACGATGCCCGCACCCTGTTGGTGGAGGGGGACGTGTCAGACGCCGCCTTCGCGAAGGAGCTGGTCGCGCGCACTGTCGAGCGGTTCGGCGGGCTCGATTGCCTGGTCAACAATGCGGGTACCGCGACGGCAGGCCCGCTGGCCGACGCGAGCGACGAGGATATCGACAAGGTGATCGATATCAACGTGAAGGGCGTCCTGTACCTGTGCCGCGACGCGATCCCGCATCTCGCCAAGAGCGACGCGCCCGGCGGTGGCTCGATCGTCAACACGTCCAGCGTTTCGGGCACCGGTGGCGACTGGACCATGCCGATCTACAACGCGAGCAAGGGCGCGGTGACGAACCTGACGCGCGGCCTTGCGCTGCAACTGGGCAATCAGGGCATCCGCGTGAACGCGGTGTGCCCTTCGCTGACCAAAACCGAGATGAGCGAGGGCATCCGTGACAACGACGAGTTGTTCGACGCCTTCCTGCGCCGCATCCCGCTGGGCCGGGCGGGCGAACCGGAAGACATTGCAGCGGTCGTCGCCTTCCTCGCCAGCGAGGATGCGCGCCATGTCACCGGTGTGAACCTGCCCGTGGATGGCGGGGTCAGCGCGTCCAACGGCCAGCCCAATTTCCAGGCGTTTCAGTCGTAGCGGAAGAAGCTGAGGATCAGCACGTCGAGATCGCCGCTGGGCTCGAAATCTGTCTTCCTCACCTCGAACCGGGTCGAGCCGGTCTTCGTCACTCCGTCCATGCAGAAGCTGACGAGATTGTCGGGCGATCCCTTGTCGACCACCAGCCGGAAATCGCGGATCGGCCCGCTCCAGTTGGCGCCCGAGGAGAGGACGTAGCTTAGCCAGGTCTCGCCCATGTAGGTCTGCTTCGCCTCATCGCCGCTGGGATTGGCAACCCGTTTGTCCACTCCGGCAAGGATGCTGTCGTCGAGGCAGTATTTCGTGCGGTACTCGGTCAGGATGCTGTCGAAATCGTCGCTGCGATATTGCGGGTAGAGCGCGCTTCCCGCGCTCCCGCCGACCAGCGGCACATATTCATGACGCACCGCGACCTTGCTGTTCGGTTCGAACGTCTGTTCGCGCACGAAGTAGGTGACCAGATCCCACGCGGGCACCGCCTGCTCGCCGAACAGCGGGTCGCGCACCGCCCATCCCTCGGCCAGCAGCGGGGCAAGCTCTGCTTCGGAAAGCTCCGCAAAGGGGTTGAGCTCGTCGGCGAGCGCCCATGCTGCGGGCCATCCGCGGCTGGCGATCAGATCGGTGACGTCGCGCGTGCCGATCATCGCGCGGTCGATCTGCTGGAGACGGACAGGGCGACCATCGACATGCGTCGCGAAGTCGAAGCCGGACCAGTTTTCGGTGTTGTCGTAATAGACATCGCGCGCGACCAGGCCGCGCGGTTGCGCCGGCATGGGGAAGGCGATCGTGGTGGTGACGTACTCGTCGGTCGGGTTCTCGAACACGTAGTCGACCGTCACCAGCTCGGCGGAGAGATAGAGGTCTTCCTTGAGCAGGCGCAGCGCGCTCGACGGCTTGAGCACGATCCCGCCGAGGCCGATTTCGGCTTCGGAATCGTTCGCGGCGATCGGGCCTGCCAGCAGCAGGCCCATCGCTGCCAGCAGCGCGGCGCGCGGCATCACACGTGCAATCATGTTCGACGAACTCCCCGACTGCGCGACCCTGTGCGAATATAGCACGCAGGCACAATCCGTGGCGAGTGGTCAGGAATCGGGCGCGTCGCTCTGTTCCCACAACTCGATCTTCACCCCGTCCGGGTCGAGCAGCCAGGCGAACTTGCCATAGCCTTCATCGACCTGGCCGAAAATCTCGACGCCCTTGGCCTTCAACTGCTCGACCATCGCGTCGCAATCATCGACCCTGAGGTTGATCATGAAGCCGCCCTTGCCGGGTTCGATATACTTGTCGTCCGCGAAGTGGCTGATCAGTGAGTAGGGCGCTGCGTGCGGCTCGTCCGACCAAGGGATCTGCGGGCCGTAATCGCCGGTCACGCCGAGCATCTCCTCGTACCACTGCCGTGTCGCAGCGGGATCTTTCACGACGTAGAATACGCCGCCCAGGCCCGTCACTTTCGCCATCTCGTCATCCTCTTCCTGCGCGACCTTTCGCTATTCTACCGCACCTGTGGCCGTGCACCTAACGCGCATCTTGACGCGAATCATTTAGGCATTTAGCTAAATGCCTATGAACAAGGTCTTCGATGCCCTTTCGCACCCCATCCGGCGGGAAGTGCTCGAACTGCTCAAGTCTGGCGGGATGACCGCGGGCGATCTCGCCGATCGCTTTCCCGTGTCCAAGCCGACCATGTCAGGCCACTTCGCCAAGCTGAAGGAAGCCGGTCTGATCCAGGGCGAAAACCGCCGGGGATCGGTGGTCTACACGATCAACATGTCCACGCTCGAAGAGACGCTGCACGGTTTCATGGGACGGGTCGGGATCGGGGCTGCACCGCACTCCGTGTCTCAGCGCGATGATCTGAATGGAAAGGAAGGCACATGAAGGTACGATCGCTGTTGCTGGTCAATCTGCTGCTCGTCGCGCTGATGGCAGGGTTTGCCTTCTGGGTTGCGGGCATCGCCCCCATGGGGATGGAATTGCCGACCCACTGGAACGCTGCGGGCGAAGTCGACCAGACGATGGCCCCGCTGCCAGCTCTGCTGATGCCCGCAGGTGTCTCCCTGTTCGTCGCGCTGGTCTTCGCGGTCACTCCGATGCTGGAACCGCTGCAGGACAAGCTCGACAAATCCGCCCCGCTGTTGCGCGCGGTATGGATCGGGATGATGGCGCTGTTCGTCGCCCTGCAGGGCATCATTGCGGCGCCGGTCTTCGGCTATTCGCCCGGTGCCGGGGCAATCATGCTGCTGGTCGGACTGCTGTTCGTGGTGATCGGCAACACGCTGCCCAAGTCGCGCCCCGGGTTCTTCGTCGGAATCCGAACACCGTGGACGATCACCGATGAAGACAACTGGGTCGCGACCCATCGGCTGGGCGGCAAGCTGTTCATGCTGGCGGGCGTCGCGCTCGTTATCGCGGCGCTGCTGGATGTGTCTGCCGGGCTGCGTCTGACCGTGATGCTCGGCGGGACGCTACTCGCCGCGCTGGTGCCGGTGATCTACAGCTGGTGGTTCTGGCGCAGCCACCGCCATGCCGGGAAGGAGGCGTAAGATGCGTGGAGCTACCACACTCGCGAGTGCGCTGATGCTCTCGGCGATGGCCGGTCCCTTGTCCGCGCAGGAGGCGATAACCACCACCCATGCCGGTTTGCAGGGCGACCTTGCCGGCACGCTGGAGGGCACGCTCGCGCAAGGGACACCTGCGGTGCTGATCGTGCCCGGCTCCGGCCCGACCGACCGCGACGGCAACAGCCCGCTGGGCATCGCGGCGCAGACCTACAAGCTGCTCGCCGAGGCGCTGGCGCAGCGGGGCATCGCCTCGGTCCGGATCGACAAGCGCGGGATGTTCGGCAGCGCGGCCGCGGTGCCCGATCCCAACGCAGTGACCGTCGAGGACTATGTCGCCGACATCGAAAGCTGGTCGGAGACGATGGCGACTCGCAGCGACGGGCAATGCGTCTGGCTGCTCGGCCATAGCGAGGGCGGCCTGATGACGATGGCGGCAGCGGCGAATGACCCTTCGCGCTATTGCGGGCTTTTGCTGGTGGCGAGTGTGGGGCGCAACCTGGGCGATGTCCTCAGGGCGCAGCTCGCCGCGAATCCTGCGAATGCTCCGTTACTGCCCGAGATCGATGCGATCATCGCGAAGCTGAAGGCGGGCGAGAGCGTTCCGGCTGCCGGGATGCATCCCGCACTCGTGCCGCTGTTCGCCCCGCAGGTGCAGGGCTTCCTCGGCAGCGTGTTCCGGCAGGAGCCGGCCGAGCTGATCGCCGCGCACGACCTGCCGGTGCTGATCCTCAACGGCACCGCAGACCTGCAGACGCCCGCCGCCGATGCGCAGGCGCTGGCGAACGCGCGGCCCGATGCAACGCTGGTGATTCTCGAGCGTGCGAACCACGTCCTCAAGCAGGTGCCGGACGACAGCCGCACGGCCAACCTTGCTACCTATGCCGACCCCGACCTGCCGCTCGCGCCCGGAGTGGTGGACGCGATCGCGCAGTTCGTGGCCGAGGAGGGCGCCAGCTAGGCGGCCTCACCCTCGACCGCGTAGTGGCCCAGATCCTCTTCCTTGGTGGCGAGGCTTACGAGCACGACCGCGATCATCGAGGCGATGAAGCCGGGGATGATCTCGTATACGCCCGGGCCGCCCAGGAACTCGGCATTCCAGCCCTGCGCGATCCAGAAGCCGACCGTGCCCGCGCCGACCACCAGCCCGGCGAGCGCGCCGGACCCGGTCATCCGCGGCCAGACCAGCGCGAGCAGGATCAGCGGGCCGAAGGCGGCGCCGAAGCCCGCCCAGGCATTGGCGACCAGGCCCAGCACCTCGCTTTCCGGATCGCTCGCGACCCAGATCGCGGCCAGCGCCACCAGCAGCACGCTGACGCGGCCAACGTTGACCGCCTCGCGCTCGCTTGCATCGCGGCGCAGGAATAGGCGGTAGAAATCCTCGGTCAGCGAACTGGAGGAGACCAGCAGCTGCGAGGAGATCGTGCTCATGATCGCGGCCAGCAGCGCGGCGAGCAGGAAGCCGGTCACCAGCGGGTGGAACAGCAGGTCCGCCAGTACCACGAAGATCGTCTCCGGATCGTCGACCACGATGCCGTTGCGATCCGCATAGGCGCGCCCCGCGAGCCCGATGCCGAGCGAGCCGAGCAGGCACACGAACATCCAGATCAGCCCGATATTGCGCGCCGTCGCCACCTCGGGGATCGAGCGGATCGCCATGAAGCGCACGATGATGTGCGGCTGCCCGAAATAGCCCAGGCCCCAGGTTACCGCGCTGAGCCAGCCGATCGCGGTCAGCCCCTGCGTCAGGCTGAGGAAGCCGGGCTGGATGTCGGTCAGCGATTCGCCCGCGCTCCCGCCGGGGCCGAACATCACCACCAGCGGCATCACCACCAGTGCCAGCAGCATGATCACGCCTTGCACGAAGTCCGTCAGGCTGACCGCGAGGAACCCGCCGACCATCGTGTAGGCCAGCACCACGCCCGCGGTGATCCACACGCCCATCATGTAGTCGCTCATCCCCGTATTGGGCAGCAGCGCGGGGAAGGCGGTTTCGAACAGCTTGCCGCCGCCGACCAGGCCTGCGGCGGAATACACCATGAAGAACACCACGATCACGATCGCGGAGACCACCCGCAGCGCCACCGCGCGGCTGGGGAAGCGGTTGGCCATGAACTCCGGAATGGTCAGCGCATTGCCCAGCCGTTCGGTCTGTTCGCGCAGTCTCGGCGCGACGATCGTCCAGTTGAGCACCGCGCCCAGGAACAGGCCGATGCCGATCCACGCCTCGACCAGGCCGGCGGCGTAGAGCGCCCCGGGCAGGCCCAGCAGCAGCCAGCCCGACATGTCCGACGCCCCGGCGGAGAGCGCCGCCACCCCCGGCGACAATCCGCGCCCGGCGAGCAGATACCCTTCCGAGGTATCGGTCGATTTCTTCCAAGCAAATAGCCCGATCCCCAGCATGAGGGCGAAATAGGCTGCGAGTGAGATGAGTACGCCTGTCTGCATGGGCGCATTGCCTAACGACTCCTGAACGGTTTGACCACAGGAAGCCGGAAAGTGCCCCGCGCATGGCAGGCGGAGCGCCCGCAGCGGGCATTTCCGCGGTGGCCTGACACACCTGACACACAGTCCAGGGGATCAAATCCACTCGATCGAACGGCGCGGACTTATCGACCCCGTCGATCAGAGGCGTGGCCGGGGCGCGGCGTGGTGACGGACGGTGCGAAAGAGCGGCGTGGAGTGTAGCGCGGCGCGGGGGAGTAGGAAAATCAGATGTACGCAGCGGCTGGATGCGCTCAAATTCCGGGGCGAGTGAACAACTTGACTATAAGGTTGCCGTGTTCGATATATGTTCTCGCGTGGCGCACAAAATTTGGGGAGCATAACTTGCCTTTGTTCTCGGGCAATTTTCCGGAGAGCGATGGGCGTCGGGGAGTTGCGGCGGTGGCAGAGGTCTTAGGGAAACGCTTTGATCACCAAACAGGTGGGCACTCATATACCGTGTTCGAGTACGTTTATCGGGATGGGGGCAACTATAAGGCTTTCGGAGAGATATGGCTTAGCGGAACGCTAACTGTGGACGACCGCTCCGGTCTGACGTCCGCGCTAGAATGCGGCGAGTTTTTTATCGCCGAACAGGTTGGCGTACCTACGCTTTATTCGGCCTTGGAAGATTTCGATGGTCCCAACGAGGATGATCACACATGGCACGCCTTTGTAGGCTTACGTGATGAGGCGACGCTGCCAGACGCCGTCGCTGTGTGGGATGAGGCGGCCAACATATTAGCCAAATTTCGCGAGGCGAAGGAAAGTTGGCGGCCAGAACTATCTAAGAATTTTATCGTCTAGGCATTCTGTATTAGGGCGGGCTCGCGTCGACAAAGCAATTTAGATTGTGCCATCTAAGAAAGGCGGGATCTGGATCAAAACGGACCGCCGAGCGGAGAGTTTTTCCTTCGAATTCTCTAAAATAGGATCGCGTGGCTTGGCTCTCGCTTTCGCACAATTGTCGAGAGACGTTTATTCGTCCGTTTTCGTCAACGGTGATAAGGCCGCGGTCAAATGCTCTGTCAAAAGTCGCAGATAGTAACAGTCCATTGGCCGGGTTGTGCCTGTTGAATTCGTCTTTAATCCACGGCTTGATGTGGCTGGCAGTCAGTAATCGCGGGTCTGCAATGCCTGTAATGCAACATGCTTCTTCGAAGTTTGCGAGAACCGCGCGTCTGAAGAAGTTCTGCCCTATCCGTTGGTCCGCCAAAGCCCTTCTGGTTGAAGGGCCATTGTAGGTTTCAAAGCTAAATTCACGACGATCTTCCTTCAGGGCTTGGGAGTGCGGCTCGTTGCTCTCCACTCGATCGATCCAGATGTTCTCAGCGCGATCGACTAGGCCGGTCCAATCTTGTCCGAATTGATCATAGACGGCGCGATCTAGCTTGCTTGCGCCTGTCAGACCCTTGCGCCCGCTTTCGACGATCTTGGGATCGAGACTCGCGAAGTTGCACAATTTCATCGCTATCGAATTTTCAGAGCGGCCTAGCGCGGTCGCTAGTTTCCGAATTTCTGGATTGCGGGAGTGAAGCTGGCCGAACGGCAATTGGAAATAGAGATAGAGCGCCAGCAGCGTCTCTTCTTCAGTCCAACGCTTCGCTTGGCTTCTTTCCGCATCCATGAAAGCGATCTTTGGGCGAGACGGAGTGCGGGGGCAAGTTAGGTTGTTGCGGACTAGTGGCCGAGCACCAGAAGCGCACCGCGCGCCCGATGAGGCGGTCGCCAATGCCTATGGTTGGGGTGACCTGTTCAAGGAGAAGACATCGCCCGACGCGGTGTCCGAATAGATCGACGGCGCAGAGGACGAGATACTGGCCCGCCTGTTCCGGCTGAACCAGGAAAGGGCGGAGGCCGAAGCCTCCGCCTGAGACGGCTTACGCGTCCATCTTGCGCTTGTGGCGCTTGCGCTCGTGGGGGTCGAGGTGGCGTTTGCGCAGGCGGATGTTCTGCGGGGTGACTTCGACCATCTCGTCGTCGTCGATATAGGCGATCGCCTGTTCCAGCGTCATCACGCGCGGCGGGGTGAGGCGGATCGCGTCGTCCTTGCCGGTCGAGCGGAAGTTGGTCAGCTGCTTGGACTTCATCGGGTTGACTTCGAGATCGTCGGGCTTGGCGTTCTCGCCGATGATCATGCCTTCGTAGATCTTCGCACCGCCGCCGATGAACAGCTCGCCGCGGTCCTCCAGCGCGTTTAGCGCGTAGGGCACCGCCTCGCCCGGCACCATCGAGATCAGCACGCCGTTCTGGCGGCCTTCGATCGGGCCCTTATAGGCATCGTACTTCTCGAACAGGCGGTTCATGATCCCCGTGCCGCGCGTGTCGGACAGGAATTCGCCGTGGTAGCCGATCAGGCCGCGGCTCGGCGCGGAGAAGGTGATGCGGGTCTTGCCCTGGCCCGAGGGGCGCATCTCGGTCAGTTCGGCCTTGCGGCGCTGCATCTTCTCGACGACCGTGCCGGAGAATTCGTCGTCCACGTCGATCACGACGGTTTCGTACGGCTCCATCCGCTGGCCGTTCTCTTCCTTGAACAGCACGCGCGGGCGCGAGATGCCGAGTTCGAAGCCTTCGCGGCGCATCGTCTCGATCAGCACGCCCAGCTGCAGTTCGCCGCGGCCCGCGACTTCGAAGCTGTCCTTGTCGTCGGCTTCGGTCACGCGAATGGCAACGTTGGTTTCCGCTTCGCGCATCAGGCGGTCGCGGATCATGCGGCTGGTCACCTTGTCGCCCTCACGGCCCGCAAGCGGGCTGTCGTTGACGGCGAAGCGCATCGCCAGCGTGGGCGGGTCGATCGGCTGCGCGGCGATCGGTTCCTTCACGCTCGGGTCGGCGATGGTGTTGGCGACGGTGGCCTTCTCGAGGCCGGCCATCGCGATGATGTCGCCCGCCTGTGCGCTTTCCACCGGTACGCGTTCGAGCCCGTCGAAGCTCATCAGCTTGGTCGCGCGGCCGACTTCGATCACCTTGCCGTCACGGTCGAGCGCGTGGATCGGGTCGTTGACCTTGATCTTGCCCTGCTGGACGCGGCCGGTGAGCACGCGGCCCATGAAGTTGTCACGGTCGAGCAGGGTGGCGAGGAAGGCGAAGGGGCCTTCGGTGTCGAGGCCCGGTGCGGGCACATGGTCGACGATCAGCTTGAACAGCGGCTGGAGATCGCCCGAACGCGCGGTCTCGTCGTCGCTGGCATAGCCGTCGCGGCCCGAGGCCCACAGGCTGGGGAATTCGAGCTGCTCGTCGTTCGCGTCGAGATTGGCGAACAGGTCGAACACTTCGTCGAGCACTTCCTGCGGGCGCGCATCGGGACGGTCGATCTTGTTGACCACCACGATCGGGCGCAGGCCCAGCGCGAGCGCCTTGCCGAGCACGAACTTGGTCTGCGGCATCGGCCCTTCGGCCGAATCGACCAGCAGGATGACGCCGTCGACCATGCTCAGGATCCGCTCCACCTCGCCGCCGAAGTCGGCGTGGCCGGGGGTGTCGACGATGTTGATCCGCGTGGTCTCGCCGTCATGCTCCCACTCGACGCTGGTGCACTTGGCGAGGATGGTGATCCCGCGTTCCTTCTCGAGGTCGCCGGAGTCCATCGCGCGCTCGTCGACGCGCTGGTTCTCGCGGAAGGTACCGGACTGGCGGAAGAGCTGGTCGACGAGGGTGGTCTTGCCGTGGTCGACGTGGGCGATGATTGCGATATTGCGCAGGGACATTGGTGGGTTCGCTTTCGGGGAGGGAAGACGCGCGCGGGGCGCTGTTGCGCCGCGCCTTTAGCCGCCTTGGTGCGATGCAGCAAGGGATGCGAGCCTCTGGCGCGGGCAAAGCGGCATGCGAGGGGCCGCTGCCAGCGCATATCCCCGCGAATCGCGCAAGTTAATGGAACGGCGGCGAATCGCGCCTGGTAGAAAGGCACGGGCGACCTGTTCCATTACGCTACGGCAAGCGCGACCGGCGGCGTTTCCCTGTGCCGTTTGGGCAACACTTACGCGCGAGCCCTTCGGATTCCGCGTGTTTCGCAGTTGAGTGAGGGTATTTCGCAGTTTACTGAATTTCACCAAGCGCAAATCATGCGCATCGAAACAACATGAGAGAGGAAGCACTCGATGGCTCATTCGTCCTCCGGCATCGCCGGATTCTCACGCTACGCATTGTTCGCCGGTGTCGCCGCGATCACTCTGCCGGTCGCCGCCCAGGCGCAGGATAACGAAGCCGGGCAGTCCGTCGACGGCGAGGACGTGGAGAGCGCGCAGGAGCTGGAACGCTCGCTGGGTGGGAACACCATCGTCGTCACCGCGACCAAGCGCGAACAGACCCTCCAGGAAGCGCCCGTCTCGGTCAGCGTGACCACCGGTGAGACGCTGGAGCGCGCGGAAATCCGCGACCTGATCGACGTGCAGACGGTCACCCCGTCGCTGCGCGTGAGCCAGCTGCAAAACTCTTCCACCACCACCTTCATCATCCGCGGCTTTGGCAACGGCGACAATAACTTCGGCGTCGAGCCGTCGGTCGGCGTGTTCATCGACGGCGTGTTCCGTTCGCGCTCTGCCGGCGCGATCGGCGACCTTGCCAATGTGAGCCGCATCGAAGTGCTGCGCGGTCCGCAGTCGACCCTGTTCGGCAAGAACGCGAGCGCGGGCGTCGTCTCGGTCATCACGCGTGAACCGCAGTTCGACTTCGGCGGATCGGTCAGCGCGACCTACGGCAATTTCAACCAGGTCGTGCTGAAGGGCGACATCACCGGCCCGCTGACCGACGATCTGGCCTTCGCGGTGTCCGGCGGGCTCAACAAGCGCGACGGTTATGCCGAGGTGATCGGCTTCGACGAGAAGCTGAACGATCGCAACCGCTGGAACGCGCGTGCAGACCTGCTGTTCGACAACGGCGGCCCGCTGCGCATGCGTGCCATCGGCGACTATTCCAAGATCGACGAGATCTGCTGCCAGGTGAACAACCTTGTCGCCGGGCCGACCACGCCGCTGGTGTTCGCCGCAGGCGGCAACATCATCACCAATGATTTCTTCGGCGATACCGCGGCGCTCAACCTGCTGCCGACCAACGAAGTCGAAAGCTACGGTGTCTCGTGGCAGGCCGACCTCGATCTGGATACGATCGGGATCACCGCGATCACCGCGTATCGTGTGCTCGACAACTTCTTCAACCAGGATGTCGATTTCACCGGGCTCGACTTCATCCGCGAGTTCCGCGACCAGAAGGCCAAGACCTTCACGCAGGAAGTGCGGGTGGCCTCGGACTTCGACGGACCGTTCAACTTCCTGCTGGGCGGCTTCTACTACAACGACGACGTGACGCAGCAGAGCGGCATCACCAATGGTGATGACGGGCGTCTGTTCTTCGATCTGCTGGCGGGTGGCGGCACCCCGGGCACGCTCGCGGCGGTGGAGACCCAGCTGGGCCTGCCGGTGGGGTCGAGCTTCGCTGCCGGGCCGAGCACGCAGGAAAGCTACGCGATGCAGAACGAGAGCTGGTCGGTCTTCGGCACGCTCGACTTCACGATGCTCGACGATCGCCTGACGCTGACCGCCGGGTTCAACTACACCGACGACCGCAAGGACTTCCAGCTGTCGCAGCGCTCGCTCGACCCGCTGGCCAACGTCAACCTGGCGGACGCTTACATCGTCGGCGCTCTGGCCACTGCGGCCGGGATCGACGCAACCGACCCGAACCAGTTCAATGCGTTCGTCGGCACGCCTCTTGGCCAGGCCGTGTTCGGTCAGGTGTCGCAGCTGGCGGTGACGCCGTGCCCGTCCGGCGTGTCCAACCCGGCGGTGTGCAACCCGCTGCTGGGCCTTGCTGCGCTGCAGTTCCTGCCGCCGTTCCTCGACGTTCCCAACGCGGTCGAGCCGGGCAAGACCCACGACGACAAGTTCACCTACACCCTGCGTGCCTCGTTCGAGATCACGCCGGAGCTGAACACCTACGTGACCTACGCGACCGGCTTCAAGGCAAGCTCGATCAACCTGTCGCGTGACAGCCGGCCGGTGTTCGGCGACTACATTCCCGCCACGCTCCCTGCGGGCGTGCCGGGCGTGGTGGGTGGCAGCCGCTTCCTGTCGCCGTCTTCGCCGATCCGCGATGCGGGCCTTCCGATCACCAACCTGACGGTCGGCACCCGCTTCGCCGGGCCGGAAAATGCCGAAGTCTACGAAATCGGCCTGAAGGGTAACTACCCGGGCATCTCGTTCAACCTCGCGCTGTTCGACCAGACGCTCAAGGGCTTCCAGTCGAACCTGTTCACCGGCACCGGCTTCGCGCTGTCCAATGCCGAGCAGCAGTCCACCCGCGGGTTCGAGTTCGACACGGTCATCACCCCGGCGGATCCGCTGGCGATAACCTTCGCGATGACCTACCTCGACGCGAATTACGACAGCTTCGACAACTCGCCCGTCGGCAACCTGACGGGCATGCGTCCGGGTGGTATCCCCGAGTTCGCGATCTCGACCTCGGCGACCTACACCCACGATTTCGGCTTCAGCGGCAACCAGCTGATCGCCCGCGTGGACTACAGCCACGAAAGCAACGTTTTCATCAACAACGGGCTTTCGGCGGTGCGCGACAACAACTTCCGTCGCGAAGTGAACCTGGTCAACGCATCGCTCACGCTGGCGCTGGCCAACGGGATCGAGGTTTCGGGCTATGTCCGCAACCTGACCAACGACCGTTACATCCTGACGGTCTTCCCCAGCGTTGCGCAGTCTGGCTCGGTCTCGGGCTACCCCAGCGCGCCGCGCACCTATGGCGGCACCGTGCGGTTCAAGTTCTAAGCCTCTCGCAAGAGAATTGGACACCAGGAGAAGAGGCCCCCGTTGCGGGGCCTCTTTTTCGTTGGCGTCGACATCGATAGCCGCCAAGGCGAATGCGGCATGCCTTCACGCAGGCGGCAGCTTGCAGGCAGGCTGCAAGGCGTAAGCAGACAAACAGGTGACGGGGATTTCTGATGAAGTGGATGGCCTTGCCGCTCAAGCGGTATGCGGATTTTTCGGGGCGTTCGCGCCGCAAGGAATACTGGGCGTTCCAGCTGGGCCAGCTGCTCTTCTATCTGGTTATATTCGTCTTGATCGGCATGACTGCGGACCCTGCGCAGCCCGATGGCGGTACGCTCGTGGGTGATCTGCTGGGAATACCGGTTTTGCTGTTTTGGCTTGGTCTGATCATTCCCAATCTCGCGGTGACGGTGCGCCGGCTGCACGATCACGGCAAGTCGGGCTGGTGGATTCTGATCGGCCTCATCCCGCTTGGCGGGATCGTGCTGCTGGTTTTCATGCTGATCGAGGGGACGCCCGGCACCAATGAATATGGCGCCGACCCCAGGGAGAGCGTCGCGCAGACCTTCGCCTAGAGCGCGCTCTCAAATCCGCCGCAGCGAACCACCCGAGACGTCCCACACCGCGGCCTCGGGCAGGATCGGGTCGAACGGCATCCGCTCGGTCCCCGTCATCCACACCTGCTCGCCATTGGCGGCGAGGCGCGCGAACAGTGCTTCGCGCCGCTGCGGGTCGAGATGCGCGGCAACCTCGTCGAGCAGCAGCAGCCCTGCGCGGCCGCGCGTCGCCAGCGCGCCATGCGCCAGCGTGATCGCGATCAGCATCGCCTTCTGCTCGCCGGTCGAGGCGCGCGCGGCGGGTACGCCCTTGTCGGCCAGCGTCACCGCCAGTTCCGCGCGATGCGGCCCGATCACGGTGCGGCCCGCGCGGCGTTCCGTACGGCGATTGGCACGGAGCGCTTCGGCCAGCGCATCGCGCTCCTCCGGACCGGTCGGTTCGATCGCCAGCAGCGGGCGGGGGAACAGCGCATCGGCCTGCGCCTCCAGCTCGCGGTTCAGCTCTTCGACCAGCGCGCGGCGATTGGCGGCGATCGCTGCGCCATGCTCCGCCAGCTGCGCCTCCAGCGCATCGAGCCATTGCGGGTCGGGCGGCGTATCGTCGGAGAGCAGCCGGTTGCGGTTGCGCAGCGCGGTTTCGTAGCGGTTGGAGAGCGCGGCGTGGCCGGGCGCGGTCGCCAGCGCGAGCCGGTCGAGATAGCGCCGCCGCGCGCCTGCGCTGTCGGTAAACAGTCCGTCCATCGCCGGCGTCAGCCAGCGGACCGAGAGCCATTCGGATAGGCCCAGCGCGCTGCGCTCCGCCCCGTTGACACGCACCCGGCGGCGAGTGGGTTGTGCCGCATCGACCACGGTGCCCAGCTGGACCGGCTCCGCGCCGTCGGCGGGTTGGAGCCGCGCCGCCACGGTGAACCCACCCGGCCCATCGATCCGCGTCATCTCGGGCAGCTTCGCCCGCCGCAGCCCCCGCCCGGGCGCAAGCAGGGAGAGTGCCTCGAGCACGTTGGTCTTGCCCGCACCATTCGCACCCACGAGCAGGTTGAACCGCGCGGTGTCCTCCAGCGCGGTCTGCCGATGATTGCGAAAATCGAGGATCGAGATGCGGTCGAGCGCCATGGGGGCCTTTGAAATTCGGCCTAGCGCGGCGGGCGGATGCAGGCCAGCGGAATGCGCGAAAAGTCCGGTTCCAAGAGTTGGGAAAAATTCCCAAGCTTTCGGAAAGGTGAACGAGTGGTTGTCGCGTCGCTCACCTCCGAACCACGCAATTCCGGCATTTCTTCAACTTGGCACGGCTCCTGCAATGTAGTCGATATCCGGCGGGATGGTCCCCCGGAAACACGAAAGGAACCACTCACATGACCACCACCGACCTCCGCAGCCGCATGTTCGCCGCCGTTATGGCGCTGGGTATCTCCGCCGTTTTCTTCGCCACCGCGATCATCCCCGCGAGCCCCACCGGCCTCGTTATCGCCTGAGCCGCCACAGCCTGAACCACATCGCCAACCGCTTTTCAAAGGACACACCGACCATGCAATCCATCGCCCGCAACACCTTCGCCGCCGTCTTCGCAGTCGGCATCTCGGCCATGTTCTTCGCCACCGCGATCATCCCTGCCAGCCCGACCGGCCTGGTCATCGCCTGAGCCACCCTCACCACAGATTTTCACTGGAGACCGACACCATGCAATCGCTTACCCGCAACCTGTTCGCCGCCGCCGGGGCGCTCGCCTTCACCGGCCTCGCCTTCGCCTTTGCCATCGTGCCCGTGATGGTCGATACTGCCGGAATGGTCGCATGAGCCAGTTCGACATCGACCGCCAAGCGCCGCAGCCCGCCCGCCAGTTCCGCCTCGACAAGCAGCGCGGCTCGATCGCCGGGGTCTGCGCAGGGATCGCCAACTATTTCGGTTGGGATGTCACCATGGTCCGCCTCGCCTTCGTGCTGACGACCATCTTCCTGACCGGCGCCCCGCTGATCGCCTATCTCATCCTGTGGGCGATCGCCGACTGACCCGGCCGGAGGCCCACTCCGGCCACAACTCCCGGTCGGGGACGAATGGATCGCCCCCGCACCAAGCCTTCTTCACATTGCCGAAATGCCGCCATCCAGCCGCAGCTCCGCCGCAGTCATGAAACTGCTCTCGTCACTGGCGAGATAGAGCACGCCATTGGCGATTTCCTGCGGCTTGCCGACCCGCCCGAGCGGGATCTGACGCGCCAGCTTGCCCATCACCACTTCCTTGTCGAGCCCGGCATTCTTGCCGATCCCATCGAGGATGGGCGTGTCGACGAAGGTCGGGTGGATCGAGTTGCAGCGGATATTCCAGCCCATCTTCGCACAATAGAGCGCGACCGACTTGGTCAGCATCCACACCGCCGCCTTGCTGGCATTGTAGCCGGGCATGGTGTCGCTCGCGATCAGTCCCGCGATCGAGCTGATATTGATGATCGAGCCGGGCTGGTTGTCCTTCATCAGCTTCAGCGCCTTCTGGCAGCCCAGGAAAGGCCCATCGACATTGATCGCGAAGCCGCGGCGCCATTCTTCCAGCGTGCAGGTCTCGATATTGCCGCGCACGCCGATGCCGGCATTGTTGAGCAGGATGCTCAGTCCGCCGAGCTTGTCGTCCGCCATCGCGATCGCCGCGTCCCACTGGTCGGGCTGGGTCACGTCGTGTGTCATCGCGAAGGCGGTGTCCGCGCCCAGCTCCTGATTGATCGCATCGGCGGTCGCCTGCGCGCCCTCGCCATTGATGTCGGTGCACAGCACCCGCGCACCCTCGCGCGCCAGCGTGGTCGCGGCCTGAGCGCCAAGCCCCTGCGCCGCGCCCGTAATCAGTGCGAGCTTGCCCGCTACCCGTCCAGCCATCCGTTCTCTCCAATTTTCTGTGTCATCAGCAGCATGGCGAGGCGCACGTCGAGAGCAACCCCTGCTGCGCGTTTCTCGTCCACGAAAGCGGCCAGCTCGGCCAGCTTCACGCGGTGGACCGTGATATCCTCGCCATCGACGCCGCCGCCATCGCCGACCTTTGTCAGACCTTCGGCGCGCAGCAGCGAGAACCCTTCGGAGACCATGCCGGGGCTGGAGAAGAACTCGCCCAGATCGGTGATCTTGGCCGCGCGGTAGCCGGTTTCTTCCTCCAGCTCGCGGTGCGCGGCGGTGATGGCGCTTTCGTCCGCCGCGCCGTCATCATCGCCAACCAGCCCGGCGGGAATTTCGAGGCAGCGACGACCCAGCGGCACGCGGTACTGTTCGACCAGAATTACGTGTGCCCCGGAATCGGAGGTGTCGATCGCTATGATCGCGGCGGCGCGGATATTGCGCGGGCGGCTGGCATATTCCCACCGGCCCCGCTGCTTGGCGACGATGTAGTCGCCCTGCCAGCGGATTTCCTCGGGCGCGTCGTGGTCGGGGGGATAGGTCATGTCAGGCGGGCCCTAAGACGCCCTTTCCCTCAAGGGAAGGGTGGGCGTACTCGGGGCCAGAGGTCGAACCCCACCCCCTCAAAGTTGGATCAAGCGGTCGGGCAGCTCGTTCTGGTCGTCCTCGGCGCGGGGGAAGTGCGGCGCGAGGATTTCGCCCACATCGCGCACGCCCGCCGCGATCCCGGCACCCAGCTGGCCCGCCTTGATCTCGCGTAGCATGTCGACCATCGCATCGCCCCACACTTCGGGAGGCACCTGCTCGGCAATCGCGGAATCGGCGACGATCTGCGCACGGTGTTCGCGCAGGGAGACGAAGATCAGCACCCCGGTGCGGCCATGCGTGCGCCGTTCCGCGCCGACCTTGAAATGCCGGATCGCGGCGTCTTCCACGCGCAAGGTCTTCACCCGGCCCGGGATCAGCGCGAAGCGCACCGCGGGGCTCAGCGTCAGTGCAAAGGTGGCGAGAAACAGCACGATGGTGATCGCACTGGCGAGGCCCAGCAGGCCCGATGCGGTCCACTCGCTGTTCCAACCGCCCGACAGTGTGTCCACCAGCCCGGTGACGGGATCGGGAAAGAAGGCGAGCAGCACCAGCCCGGTGAAGGCGACGAATGCCGACAGCGCCAGCGCGACATCGGTATAGCCGTCGCTCTCCTGCGCCACGACTGTGACGATCTCGCCCGAAGTTTTCAGCTCCGCTTCGGCGACCGCGCGGGTCACCGCTTCGCTATCTGCCTGGGTAATCTGCATCACCAGCCTCCGCTCGCGCCGCCGCCGCCGGACATGCCGCCGCCGAAGCCGCCGAAACCACCGCCGCCTCCGCCACCGCCGAAGCCGCCACCTCCGCCGCCCCAGTGATCGTGGTCGCCGGAGTTGAGCGCGGAGTTGATCGCAGTCCACAGCAGCACATCGCCCACCGCGCTGCCCGCGCCATAGCGCCGCCGCCTGCGGCCCTTCTTGCCGCGCCCGAAGATGCCGATAAAGGCGAAGATCAGGATCAGCCACACGAACGCGCCGCCGATGGTTGCGCCGGTCACCTCGTCGCCGTCCTGCGCGCGCGCGGCGGCCTCCGCTTCCTCGATCGCCTTGGCGGTTGCCGGGTCCATGTCGAGCGCCTCGATCATTTGCGCGACACCGGCGACAATCCCACCGGTGAAATCGCCCTGCTTGAAGGCAGGGGTGATCGTGTTGCGAATGATCCGCCCGGACATCGCATCGGTCAGGGTGGGGGTCGAGCCATAGCCGACCTCGATCCGGATCTTGCGCTCTTCCTTCGCGACCAGCAGCAGCGCGCCCTCGTCGGTCTTCTCGCCGCCGATGCCCCAGGTCTCGTACAGCTTGACCGCATAGCCTTCGACCGTTTCGCCATCGAGGCTGGGCACGGTCGCGACGATCACCGCGCGGCCGGTCGCCTTGTTATAGGCGCGCAGTTCCTCGTCGAGCTTCGCCTCGGTCGCGGCGTCGATCATGTTCGCGCCGTCATAGACCGGCCCATCGGGACGCGGCGGCAGCTCCTGAGCCGCTGCGGGGAGCGCGAGTAGCGCGAGGGCGAACAGGAGCAGGGTTCTAAGCAGGGTCACAAGGGGGCACCTTCACGGCATTGCGGGGGATTGGGGGCGGCGCGCTTGAGTTCCTCGACTCCGGCCAGCGTGCCCCCGGCAACGTCGCCTTCGCGATAGAGAGGGATCATCGCATTCTCGATGATGCGCTTGGCGCGAACGTCGCTGACGTCGTCTTCCAGTCCAAGGCCTACTTCGATCCGCACCATCTTCTCTGCGGGTGCGACGAGGACGAGCAGGCCGCAGTTGGTTGTGTCGTCACCGATGCCCCATTCGTTGAACGTCTCGTTCGCCACGTGCTCGATCGACTCGCCGCCGAGCGATTCGTCGGTGAACACAACCAACGCAACGCCCGATGTGCGCCAGTACTCGGTCAGGTCCCGGTCGAGCGCGGCCTTAGCTGCGGGCGCGAAAACATCCGCCTCGTCCAGCACGGGGCCATCGGGCCGCTGCGCCACCGGCGTCGCTGCGCTTTGCAGCGAACAGGCGGCCAGCAGCAGCGGCGCGAGGGCGATACAGCGGGCAGGAACAAGCCGCCCGATCAATTGTCGGTGCCGGTCGCGGCCCCGTTCTGATCGGCGCCGGTTGCCGCGTTGTCGTTGGCAGGCGCGGCGGCGCTGGGGCTGCTCATATCGTCGAAGTTCACTTCGGGCGCGATTTCGCTGCCCGCCTGCGCCTTGAAGCCTTCCATCGGCTCCGCGCCGTAGATCACATTGGCGGCGATCGTCGCGGGGAAGGTGCGGATCGTGGTGTTATAGTTCTGCACCGCCTCGTTGTAGCGGTTGCGCGCCACTTCGATGCGGTTTTCCGTGCCTTCCAGCTGGGTCATCAGGTCCGCGAAACGCGCCTGGCTCTGCAGCTCGGGATACTTCTCGACCGTCACGAGCAGCCGCGAAAGTGCACCGCCAAGCTGGCTCTGCGCCTGGTCGAACTGCTGGATCTTGGCCGGATCGTTCAGATCCTCGGTGGTCAGCTGCACCTGGCTGGCGCTGGCGCGGGCCTGGATCACCTGGGTCAGGATGTCCTCCTCGCTCGCCGCCGCAGCGCGCACCGTGTTGACGAGGTTGGGGATCAGGTCGGCGCGGCGCTGATACGCGCTCTGCACGTCGGCCCAGCGTGCGTTGGCCTCTTCCTCTGCCGTGGGGACCGAGTTGATGCCGCATGCGCTGAGCGACACGAGGCCGAGCGCGAGCAGGATCGATCGAACGAGATTGCGGAACGCCATCGAAGTATCCCTTTTCGAGAAAAGTTGGTGTATTGCCAATATACGACACGCCCCCACCGGTGCAAGGATTTGTGGGCGCAATCGGGGGCAAGATTGTCGCGCGCGGACCCTGTGTGCAAAAAGGCGATAGCACAGCGTCAGACCAAGGGGGCACCTCTCGCATGTTCAAGGAATTCAAGAAATTCATCGCGCGCGGCAACGTGATCGATCTGGCGGTCGGCGTGGTGATCGGCGCGGCGTTCAGCGGGATCGTGAAGCAGCTGACCGACGGGGTGCTGATGCCGCTGATCGGCTGGCTGTTCGGCGATATCGACTTTTCCAACTGGTTCCTGCGGCTGGGCCAGGTGCCCGAGGGCTACGAGGGCGCGCTCGACAATTACGAGCAGCTGAAAGAGGCGGGCGTGGCGATGATCGGCTACGGCGCGCTGATCACCGCGATCATCAACTTCCTGATCGTCGCCTTCGCGCTGTTCCTGCTGGTGCGCGGCGTGAACCGCGTGACCGAGGAAATGCAGCGCAAGCAGGCCGAGGTGGAAGACAGCTCCAAGAGCGACGACGTGCCGACCGACCCGCAGCTGGACGTGCTGAAGAAGATTCTGGCGGAGCTGAAGGCGGAGCGGAGTGGGGCAGGTGAGGTCGGCTAGAAATCTTCTTTCGTCACCCCCGCGCAGGCGGGGGTCCCGCTTTGTCGATCACGTGCAGGCCAGAGTGAGCGGGATCCCCGCCTTCGCGGGGATGACGAGGAATTGGAAACTGATCCCTCCGATCACTTCACATTAAGCCGCAAACGCCTATATAGGTCGGTGCCGGTTTCGGCCGGCTATGGTGATAAATGGCGGTGTATAATAGACGCAATGGACCCGGGGGCAGTACCCGGCGGCTCCACCAAAAGGCCCGGTCCCACTAGCGAGAGGGGCGGGCTTCCTGATGGGGCCGAACCAGGATCGACATGCGTTGAAAAGCATCGTTTTTGCCCGGAATGAGCACTCCGTAAAAAGCTTATTTCACAAGTGCCAACGATAACGAAGCACTCGCTCTCGCTGCGTAATTTGATGGCCTAACGGCCTGAATTTACAAAGCTAAAGCGCGGTTGGACCGACCGGGCAACAGAACGGATACCGGGGGCCCGGGGGAGCCTAGCAACAGAATCCCCCACCTTGGATTTCCCCTCTTCGATCGAAATCGGCCTGCGAACGGCAACCGGCTGCGATTCCGGTGCTC
Source organism: Erythrobacter sp. YJ-T3-07 (assembly GCF_015999305.1). Classification (NCBI taxonomy): domain Bacteria; kingdom Pseudomonadati; phylum Pseudomonadota; class Alphaproteobacteria; order Sphingomonadales; family Erythrobacteraceae; genus Erythrobacter; species Erythrobacter sp. YJ-T3-07. The sequence goes on from NZ_JAEAGP010000001.1 coordinate 714,147, forward strand.
ACGAACTTGATGGTCGCTGCGCGCCGGTTCTCGCTGTTCACCATTCTCGGCTCGATCTCCACCGAAGATGATGAAAATTCGCTATCGGCTTCTCAGCCCCCCTGCGTGGATTGGCCTTGCGCCTCCTTCGCCGCCTTCTCGTGCCTCAGGCAGTCGAGGATCTTCGCCCCCGCCATGAACACCGCGGCCGAGCAGGCGAGGAACAGCAGTTTGCCGCCCCAGCCGGGATATTGCTCCAGATAGTTTGCCCCGCGCGCGGTCGCGCCCAGCGCCAGCGCGTAGATGATCAGGAACGCCTCGAACCGGGTCTTGATCACGAACAGGCGGGAAATCTTGCGGAGCATCTTCATCCTTAACGCGGCTGGGCGAATTACCTACGCAAAGCCTATGCCAGATGAGGGTTCCTGCGGGCCGCGCTGGTTAATGCGCGCGCCATTGTAAGCTTACCCGACAGGGTAACCAGCGCGTTTACCCTAATTCAGCGAGATCGAGCGCGTCGAGCAGCGCGCCGCGTGCCGCGCGGACCTGTTCGCTCAGCGCATCGGTGCCCAGCTGAGCCGGTTCGATCGCCTCGGGCCAATGCTGGCCGATCACCGCCTCGATCCGCTCCGCCTTTGCCTCGTCGAGCAGGAAGCGCGGATCGACCGTCGCGGGGTCGGCGACCACGCGCAGGCGCAGACAGGCGGGGCCGCCGCCATTGGCCATCGACTGGCGCACGTCGACCGGGATGACCTGCCGGATCGGGCCGTTGCCCGCGGTCATCTGCTCGCAGAAGGCCCACACGCTTGTCGACTCGCGGCATTCGCTGGGGACTACCAGCGCCATGGTGCCGTCGGGCAGGGTGAGCAGCTGCGCGTTGAACAGGTATGTGCGGATCGCCTCTTCGAGACTCACCGCTTCCTCGGGCACCTCAACCAGTTCGAGCGCGGGGAACGCCTCGCGGATCGCGCCGTAGGCCGCCTGCGGATCGGCGAAGGCGCGTGCGTGGGTGAACAGCACCCGCTCGTTCGCGACCGCGACCACGTCGTTATGGAAGGCGCCCGCCTCGATCGCTTCGGGGTTTTGTTCGATGAACACCGTCCGTTTCCGATCGAGCCCGTGCATGCGGGCGACAATGCGGCTGGCCTGTTCGTGCTGGCGCGCGGGGAACTTGCCGCCCGGACGGCCATAGACGAACACCTCGACGCCCGCCTCGCCGTGGCTGTCGCACAGGCGCATGTGGTTAGCAGCGCCCTCGTCGCCGAAGGTCGGCGGCACCGCGTCGTGGACCGCGAAGTGCTTTGCATCGCCAAATGCGATGTCGAGCTGCGCCTTGGTGTCCTGCCATTCCTGCGCGCGGTGGAGCATCGTGATGAGGTTGGCGGGCGTCAGGTGGCAGCGTCCGTCGCGCGTATCGGGCGCAGGGCTGACCGTGGCCGCATTGGCGGTCCACATCGCGGAGGCGGACCAGGGCGCGGCGCGCAGGGCAGGATCTTCGCTGCCGTCGAGCGCCAGCGCTTCACCCAGCACGCCATTGGGGCGCGGCAGCGGCAGCAGGAAGCCCTGCGGAATCCCGCGCGCCATATTCCCGCGCATCTTGGCGAGGCCCTGCAACGCCGCCTCGCGCGGGTGGCTGGTCTGCCCGCGATGGCTCGCGCTGGCGATATTGCCGAGGCTCAGCCCCGCGTAATTGTGCGAGGGGCCGATGATCCCGTCGAAGTTGATCTCTTTGAGCATGCTCACGAATAACTCCGTTCGTGCTGAACCTGTCGAAGCGCGGCCAGCGCTCCGTTGCCATTCGCCCTTCGACAAGCTCAGGACGAGCGGGCGTCCCTAGACTATCGCGGCACGCTCCACACCGTGTCGCCTTCGCCCACCTGCAGCGTCTTCGCGCAATCCGCGCCGATTTCGAGCCGCTCGCCATCCACGTTGCGGGTGCCGTAGCAGCAGCGGAAATCGGTCAGCGTGCCGGTTGCCAGCAGCGCGCGCTCTCCGCCATCCAGCTGCGCCTTGTCGAGCGTGCGCGGGGTGGCATCGGCCACGCTCACCACATCGTCGGTCCGCGCGAGCATCGTCGGGCCGCCGTCGAAAATGTCGACATAGCCTTCGAAGCGGAAGCCCTCGTTCTCCAGCATCTTCATGGCCGCGCGGCCCGTCGGGTGGGGCAGGCCGATCACGTCGCGCGCGTCGTCGTCGAGCATCGCGACATAGACCGGGTGCTTGGGCATCAGGTCGGCGATGAACTGGTTGCCGTTGATCGCGTTGAAATAGTCCGCTTCCTGGAAGGTCATTCCGAAGAAGCGCCCGGCGACCCCGTCCCAGAAGGGTGAACCGCCGCGATCGTCGATAATCCCGCGCAGCTCCGCCAGCACGCGCTCGGCAAACCGCGCGCGGTGCATCGCGATAAACAGGTAGCGGCTGCGCGCGAGCAGCAGGCCGAGCCCGCCGGCGCGCTCATTGGGATGGAGGAACAGGCCGCCAACCTCGCTGCACCCTTCCAGATCGGTGACCAGATTGAGCATTTCGGCCCGCACCGTGCGGTCCAGCTCCTGGCTGTACTGGGTCAGCGTGTTGAGGCGGTAGGAATAGAACGGCCATTGCTGGCCGACCTGCGTCATCAGCTGGCAGGTGCCGCGCACTGCGCCAGTCTCGGTATTTTCCAGCACCAGCAGGAAGGTTTCGTCGGTCAACTCGTCGCCCGTGTTGGCAAAGGCCTTGGCCGATCGTTCCAGCTTGCCGCGCAGCGCATCGCGGTCGGCGGGCAGGTTGGTGAACCCGCCGCCGGTCAGCTTGGCCATCTCGTACAAATGCTCGAGGTCGTCCTCGCGCGAGGGGCGGATTACGAAACTCACAGCACATCCTCCGTTGCCAGTCCGTGCAGGACCATCGCCGCCAGCGCGGCGCGTTCTGCAAGGCTTGGCGCAATCATGAATTCATCGGGCGAGTGAATCTTGCCGCCCCGCACGCCCATCGTATCGACCACCGGAACGCCGGTCGCGGCGATGTTGTTGCCATCGCACACGCCGCCGGTGGATTTCCAGTCGATCTCCTGCCCCAGCTCGGCGCCGCATTCGCGCACGAGGTCGAACAGCGCCTGCGCCTTGCGGTCCACAGGCTTGGGCGGGCGCGAGATGCCGCCGTGGACCGTGATATCGACCTCCTGCGCCTGCTTCACCTCGCCGATCAGCGCGTGCATCTCCGCCTCGAAGCGTTCGGCCGCAGCGGGTTCCTTCGGGCGGATGTTGAAGCGCAGCACGGCATGGTCGGGCACGACGTTGTTGGCCGCGCCGCCGTCGATCTTGGCCGGGTTCACGCTGATATCCTCGCGCTGCAATTCCTTGAGCCGCACCGCGAGAGTGGCGGCGGCAACGATCGCGTTGCGGCCATCGTGCGGGTTGCGGCCTGCATGGGCGGACTTGCCCGTCACCGTCAGGCTGTAATTCCCGCTGCCGCCGCGCGCATGGGCAAGCGAGCCTTCGGGCGTCGCCGCAGGCTCGAAGGTCAGCGCGGCGTATTTGCCCTGCGCCAGGTCTTCGATCAGCGGGGCGGAGGAGAGCGAGCCGGTTTCCTCGTCGGCATTGATCAGCACATCGTAACCGACCTGCTGCCATGCCTCGATCTGCTCGAGCGCGGTCAGCGAGGCGAGGATGATGGCGAGGCCGCCTTTCATGTCTGCCGTGCCGGGGCCGTTGAGAACCTCGTCGTCGAGCCAGGTCAGTTCCTGGAACGGATGATCGGCGGGGAACACAGTGTCCATGTGCCCGGTCAGGATGAAGCGGCGCTCGGCTTCGGGGCGTACGCGCAGCACGAAGTGCTTGCCGTTCTGGACCGCCGTTTCCTTGCCGCTGGCATCGACTGCGGTGACGGGGGCGGGCTCTTCCAGAGTGATCTCGCCGGGGAAGGTAGAGAACGCCTCGCTCAGTTCCTGAGCCATGCGGGCGAGGCCATCAAGGTTGGCGGTGCCCGAGTTGATGCGTGCCCAGCGCTCGACCTGCGCGAGCATGGCAGCGCCGTCGATAGTGTCGATGGCCTGCTGGAGGGGGCCGGAAAGTCTGTTCATGCCCGGGGGCCTAGCCTGCGCGGCGCGGCGGGCCAAGCCCGGTCAGATGGACAGCGCGCGGGCTAGCGCCACGAATTCCCCGACATCGAGCGTTTCGGCACGCCGCTGCGGGTCGATGCCGAGCGTCTCAAGCGCAGCGAGCGCGCCGGGCACGCTCTTGAGGCTCTGGCGCAGCATCTTGCGGCGCTGGCCGAAGGCGGCGGCGGTGACCTGCTCCAGCTTCGCGGCCGAGACGCCCTCGGGCATCGCTGCCGGTTCGACATGGACAATTGCGCTCATCACCTTGGGCGGGGGGGTGAAGGCGCTGCGGTGGACCTTCATCGCCAGTTTCGCGCTGCCGCGCCACTGGGCGAGGACCGCGAGCCGTCCGTAGGCAGAGCCGCCCGGCTGCGCGACGATCCGCTGCGCGACCTCCTGCTGGAACATCAGCGTCAGGCTGGTCCAGTTGGGCGGCCATGCCTCTCCGCCCATCCAGCGGGTGAACAGCGCGGTGCCAACGTTGTAGGGCAGGTTGGAGAGGATCGCGTAGGGCTCGCCATCGAACAGCGCGTCGTGGTCGATCTTCAGCGCGTCGCCCTCGATCACGGTCAGCTGGCCGGGGAAGGCTTCGGCGAGTTCTGCCAGCGCGGGCAGGCAGCGGCGGTCCATCTCGATCGCGGTGACTTTCGCACCGGCGCGCAGCAACGCGCGGGTGAGGCCGCCAGGGCCGGGGCCGACTTCGAGCACGTTCCTGCCAGACAGGTTGCCGGGCACCGCCGCGATGCGCGCGAGCAACTGCTCGTCGAACAGGAAGTTCTGGCCGAGCGCCTTGGACGCGCTGAGCCCGTGCGCCGCGATCACTTCGCGCAAGGGCGGGAGGTCGCGGATCATTCCGCGCTCCGCCGCGCAGCAATCTCGCCCGCCATGCGGATCGCGGCGATCATCGCGTCGGGCCGGGCGATGCCCTTGCCCGCAATGTCGAACGCGGTGCCGTGGTCGGGCGAGGTGCGCACGATCGGCAGGCCGAGCGTGACGTTGACCCCCTCGTCGAAATCGAGCGCCTTGATCGGAACGAGCGCCTGATCGTGATACATCGCGATCGCGACGTCGTAGGTGGCGCGCTTGTGTGGCGCGAACAAGGTGTCGGCGGGGTGCGGCCCGGTCGCGTCGATGCCTTCGGCTCGCAAGGTGGTGATGGCCGGGGCGATCACCTCGATCTCCTCGCGCCCCATGCGGCCATCCTCCCCGGCGTGGGGATTGAGCCCGGCGATGGCGATGCGCGGAGCGTCAATGCCGTAATCGCGCCGCAGCGACGCGTGGACGATCCGGCTGCGCTGCACGATCAGCTCCTGCGAGAGGCGCGCGGGCACGTCCGCCAGCGCGCAATGCACGGTCATCGGCACGGTCTTGAGAGAGGGCCCGGCGAGCATCATTACCGCATCCTCGCGCGGCAATTCGCACGCATCGGCGAGGAATTCGGTCTGGCCGACGAAGTTCGGGTCGATCTGGGCAATGGCGGACTTGGCCACCGGCCCGGTCACCAGAGCGCTGCACTCGCCCGAGCGGACCAGGGCGACCGCCTGCCCCAGCGCGTCGAGAGCGCATTGGGCCGATGCACGATCGGGCTGGCCCGTGCGCACCGGAGAGCGTGGCTTTCCGACAACCCGCAGCGGGGGCAGGCCAAGCTCGGCCTCGCGGCGCATGATGTGCGCGACGATCTCCGGCCCGACGCCCGCCGGGTCGCCGATGGTTACGGCCAGCGGGCGGGGCGTGGTCACCGGATCAGTTGTATTCGATGATCGCGTCGTCGCGCAGGTCGCGCAGGAAGCGCTGGGCGCGCTTGCTGATCCGCTCTTCCTCGATCCGCGACATGATCTGGTCGAAGTCGGGCTCGGCGCTCGCTTCGGGATCGTCGCGCCCGCACAGCAGCAGCACCCGCACGCCTTCTTCCATCGAGCCGAACGGCGGGGTGGTCTGGCCGACCTGCAGGTCCACAAGCGAGGCCTGCAACTGCGGCGGCAGGTCGCGCAGCTTGATCGAATCATTGTCGACCACGTTCGCATTGACCGACTGGGCCACCCGGTCTGCATCGCCGCAGCCGCGGATCGTGCCGATCGCGCTGGCGAATTCCTGGACCCGCGCGTTGGCGCGATCCTGGCTCATACCCTGCGGGAAGGTGATCGCGATCTGTTTCAGGCTGAGCGTCGCGTCGCGCGGATCGGCGGTCAGGACCTGCCGCTTGTCGAGCAGCAGCATGATCACGTAGCCGCCGGGAATCGGCACCGGGCCGACCAGCTGGCCGGGGCTCATCTTGGTCGCCATCTCGGCCATCTGGCTCGGCAGGGTGCCCAGCCGGACGAAGCCGAGGTCGCCGCCGACCGACGCGGTGGTCGATTCGGAGAACTGCCGGGCATAGGCCTGGAAGCTGCCGCCGGCACGGATCTGCTCCATGATCTGATCGGCATTGGCTTCCACGGTCTGGGCGGTCTCGGGCGTTGCCGAGAGATAGATTTCTGCGAGGCGATATTCTTCCTGCCCGCGCGAGGTCTTGAGCCGCTCGATCGTGTCGTTCACCTCTTCGGCGGAGACGTTGACGAACGGGGCGACGTTGCGCCGCAGCAGCAGCTGCCATGCAATCTCACCCTGGATCTGGCGCTTGAGCGTGGCGGGCGACGATCCGGCGGAGATGAGGAACTTGTCCATCTGCTCCGGATTGCTGCCGAAATTCTGCTGCGCGAGCGCGGCGTAGCGCTGGTTCACCTCTTCGGGCGATACCTGCATGTCCTGCGCGGCGGCGGCCTGGATCTGCAGTGTCTCGTCGATCAGGTTGCGCAGCACCTGCATCCGCAGCGCCTGCATCTGCTCGGCGGGGATATCCTTGCGCTCCGATGCGGCGAGCACCAGCGCGACCCGGTGATCAATATCCGTACCGGTGATGACCGTGCCGTTCACCTTGGCGGTCGCGGTGCGCATGTTCGGGTCCAGATGATCCGGGCGGACCACCTCGGCGGGGATGCCGAAGGGGCCTTCGCTCGCCGCCTGCTGTGCTGCGGAGGGCTGCGGCGCGTCCTGCTGCGCCGCATCGCTCGCCTGCTGGGCCTGCGCCGCGATCGGCATCGCCGCCATCGCAAACGCGGCGAACGAGGTGGAGATCTTGCTGATAATGCTGATGCTGTCGGTCACGAAGATAGCCTGTTGGTCGCTGGTGCGGGCGATGGGTTCCCGCCGGAGGAGCGCATTCGCGCGATCTGGCTGAACCATTGCTGAGTATTCTGCGGAGGCAGCCTCTAGCGCGTTCGCGCCGCTGTGCCAATCGTGGCGCTCATCCACCGAAGCCGAGGTTGAGCAGGCGGAAGGTCAGTTCGAACGTATTGCCGCGCAATGCGTCGCCCTGGGTGGCGTAGTCGCGCCGCCAGGTGAGGCCCAGATCGATACAGTCGTCCTGGTACGCGATCCCGATCCGGGTGCGGATCGGATCGAACCCATCGGCCTGCAGAGTCGGGTCCTCGTCGCGATTGGTCATGTTGACCACCGCCGAACCGAACAGCGACCAGTAGCGGGCGAAGGCGACGCGGCCCGCTGCGCGCAGTTCCTCGCGGTCGCCCAGATCCTCGTTGATATTGGGGATGTCCCGGTTGAGCCTGAGATAGCCGATTTCGGCATAGGTCCGCCGCGATCCGATGGTCGCATCGATCTCGGTACGACGCGGCGTGAAGTCGTCCTTGTCCAGCCGGAAGCGGTAGGTGAAGGAGACGAAATCCTTGTAGCGCACGCGCGCCCGGCCGACGAAGTCGGAGAACCTGTCCGACAGGCCGGTCCCGTCGGGGAAGATGATCGGCTTGTCGTCGAGCCGGTAGGACTGGCCGAAATTGGCGGTAACCTGCCAGTCCGGCTTGGTGAACTGCCAGTCGACCCCGTAGGTCACCCGCGCGCCGTCTTCGAACCGGTCGTCGCCGGGGAAGCGGTTGAGCGAAAACAGGTTCACGTCTTCCAGATCGATCGAGCGCGAATCCTCGTTGGGAATTGCGGCGTTGCGGATGGGCGGGGTGGCGACCACCTGGACCCGCGGGGTCAGCACCTGGGTGCCGCCGAAAATCGGCCCGACCAGCGGCCACGACACGTCGATCGCGGCGAGCCCGATCGCGCGGCCCTGCCACCCTTCGCGCCCGCGATAGCTGGCGACCGTGGTCGCCGCCGAATTGTTGGTATTGTAGACATCGCCGCGCGCCAGCGCGGTCAGTTCCACCACCTGGCCAAGGCCCGTCACCCGGCGCAGGTTCCACTGCGCGGAGGCGAAGCCGCGCTGGGTATCCTGTCCGTCCTCGCGCAAGATGCCCAGCGTATTGCCGCGCAGCGTCACGGTGCCGCCCAGCAGCGGCTCCGAAATCCGGCGGCGGTAATCGATCAGCGGCAGCGCGACCGGCACCTCGCCCTGCGGCTGGTTGAGGCGCAGGGTCTGCGTGGCGAAGCCCGCGATCACGAAATAGCTGTTGGCATCGATCCGCTCCAGCTCGCCCACGGTGCGCAGCCGGTCGTCGCGGCTGATGTCGTAACGGCGCAGGAAAGTGCGGTCGCTCGCGCGGCGGACCGAACCGGTGAAGCTCCAGTTCTCGTCGAACTGATAGCGTCCGTTGGCGGCGAAGTAGCCGCGAAAATCCTGATCGGTCTGGGGCAGGCCCGTGTTGAGGTCGATTCGCCGGCTGACCGTGGCATAGCCGGTCGCTTGGAACGCGCCCTTGTCCGACAGCGTGCGATAGGTCGCGCGTGCCATCGGGGCCGCATCGGTGAACACGTGCGCACCCAGTTCAAGGTCGCGGTTTTCGGCGAGCCGCCAGTAATAGCTGCCGCTGACCTCCACCCCGTTGGAACGCGAGATGCGCAGGCTGGGGACTAGGAAGCCCGATTGCGGGCCACCGTCGGTGCGCAGCTCCAGCGTGGGCAGGGGCACGATGCGCGCACCGAACAGCGAGAAATAGCCCTGTTCGAACCGCACGGTGTTGGCGTCGGGATTGTAGACGACCCGTTCGGCGGTGATCTTCCAGCTGGGCTGCTTGGGGCAGCCATCCTCATCCACCACCGGGCAGCCCGAATAGGCCGCTCTGGTCAGCGCAATGCGTCCGTCGCCCGCACGCTCGCCGCGTTCCGCCGCCAGCCGGCCGCCTTCGCGCAGCACCAGCAGCAGGTCTTCCAGCGCGCCCGCTTCGAAGGTGTCGGTCAGTTCGAGCTGTTCGGCATAGAGCTGGTTGCCGTCGCCATCGACGTAGCGCACGCCGCCCCTGGCATCGATCCGACCGGCGAGGCGATCCCACCGGACCTGATCGGCGCGCACCGAACGCTCGCCCTCGCGCAGCAGCACGTTGCCGCGCGCGATCACGGTGTCGGCCTGCGAATCATATTCCAGACTATCCGCTTCGAACCCGATCTCGCGCGGGGTGCCGGGCGGCTGGTCGCCGTCGATATAGTCGGACACAGCCTCTTCGACCGAGCCCTCGTCCTTGGCCTGCTGGCCGCTCTGCGGCTCGCTTTGCGGCGCATCCTGGGCGTGCGCGAGGCTGGGCCACGCGATCGTCGCCATCACCGCCAATGCGGCACCACTCAGCAGGCAGGCGCGGCCACCAAAGGCAGGCGACGCGGAACGATCGGTCAGGCGCATGCCTTGCCTATTGCACCGAGCCTGCCTAATCGCAATCGCACTTGCGGCAGCGCGCGCAGGCGCGGCTCTTTAGTGGCCTGCGCGACACGGGGGAGGTAGTTCCCCGCGCCGCCGGCCGAGATCATCCAAGGGACCTCCACCATATGCAAATCACCTTCGCCGACAGCCTTCCCTCCGATGCCGTCCTGATCGCCTCGATCGCGAACAAGGACAGCCTGCCCGACGGGATCGAACCCGCGCTGGCCGAAGGGGCCAAGCGTTCGCGGTTCAAGGGATCGGCAGGCCAGGTGGTCGACGGGTTCGTCGAACGGGATGGCAAGGTGCTGCGGGTTGCGCTCGCAGGCGCGGGCGATCCCAAGGCGAAGGACCGCCGCGCCAATCTGGAAAAGGCGGGTGGCGCGCTGGCGGCGAAGTTCCTGACTTCGGGCGAGAGCACGATCGCACTCGACCTGACCGGCGCGGGCCTTTCCGCGGAAGACGCCGCTGCGGTGCTGCTGGGCCTGCGGCTGCGCGCGTGGCGGTGGGATGAATACCGCACCACGCAGAAGGATGCGGAGAAGGTTTCGCTCAAGAGCGCGGTCATCGTCGGCGCGCCCGACGGGATCGAAGCTGCGTGGGCCCGCGAGAGCGCGCTGGCCGAAGGCGTCGAGTTCACCAAGGAACTGGTCACCCTGCCGGCCAATGTCCTCTACCCGGAAAGCTTCGTCGAACGCTGCCGCAAGGCGCTCGAGGGTACGGGGATCGAGATCACCGTGCTCGACGATGCTCAGATGGAAAAGCTCGGCATGGGCGCGCTGCTCGGCGTCGGGCAGGGTTCCGATCGCCCCTCGCGCATCCTCGCGATGCGCTGGAACGGCGGCGATGCGGGCGCCAAGCCCACGCTGCTGGTCGGCAAGGGCGTGACCTTCGATTCCGGCGGCATCTCGATCAAGCCGGGTGCGGGCATGGAAGACATGAAGTGGGACATGGGCGGCGCTGGCGCGGTCGCAGGGACCATGGTCGCGCTGGCCAAGCGCAAGGCGAAGGCGAACGTCGTGGGCGTGTGCGGCCTGGTCGAGAACATGCCCGACGGCAAGGCGCAGCGCCCCGGCGACGTGGTCACCACGATGAGCGGGCAGACGGTGGAAGTCATCAACACCGACGCCGAAGGACGGCTGGTGCTGTGCGACGCGCTCCACTGGGCGCAGAACGAGTTCGATCCCGCTGCGGTGATCGACCTTGCCACGCTGACCGGCGCGATGCTGATCGCGCTGGGTAACGAGCAGGCGGGCCTGTTCTCCAACGACGATACGCTGGCGGGCAACCTGTCCACCGCAGGCGCGACCAGCGGCGACAAGGTGTGGCGGATGCCGATCGGCCCGGCTTACGACAAGCTGATCGATTCGCCGATCGCGGACATGAAGAACGTCGGCCCACGCGAAGCAGGCTCGATCACCGCCGCGCAGTTCCTCAAGCGGTTCATCAAGGACGGGATGCCCTGGGCGCATCTCGACATCGCCGGGATGGCATGGTCGAACAAGCCGGGCGCAACCTACGGCAAGGGCGCGACCGGATACGGCGTGCGCCTGCTCGACCAGTATGTCCGCGACGTGATCGAGGGCTAGGCGAGAGCCCGCATGCCCAAGATGCGCAAGAAGGGCGACCTGCCGAGCAAGATTTGCGCGGCCTGCGGGTTGCCCTTCGCCTGGCGCAAGAAGTGGGAGCGGGACTGGGACGCCGTGAAATATTGTTCGGAGCGGTGCCGCCGGGCGGCCAAATCTGCTGGCGCGGGCTCGTGAAGGTCGACTTCTGGCTCCTCTCCCGCGATCCGGCGGAACGCGTGGTCGCGATGATTGCCGAGCGTGTGCTGGCCGATGGCGGGCGCGCGCTGGTGGTCAGCGGCGATGCGGCGCAGCGCGAATCGGTCTCCACCACCTTGTGGGAGGCGCGGCCCGAAGCCTTCCTCGCCAACGGGCAGGCGGGCCGGGCGCATGATGCGGACCAGCCGATCCTGATCGGCGAGGCGTGCGTGTCCACCAATGCGGCGACCGCCTGCATCCTTGCCGATGGCCACTGGCGCGCAGAAGCGCTGGCGGGCGATCAGTTCGAGCGCGTGTTCCTGCTGTTCGGCGACGAACAGCGCGACGCCGCGCGCACCGCATGGCGTGAGGTGAGCGCGGCCGAAGGCCTCGAACGCAGCTTCTTCGAACAGAAGGACGGGCGCTGGGTTAAGGTCGCCTGACGTCCGCAGCAGCCCGCGCGGACTTGCCGTTGGCGTGGAAGCTGCTAGGGGCGCGCGCGACAAAATTCTCCCCCTACAATTCGCAAGGAACAAGACCATGGCGGTTACCCGCACCTTTTCGATCATCAAGCCCGACGCCACCCGCCGCAACCTGACCGGCGCGGTCACCAAGATGCTGGAAGAAGCCGGCCTGCGCGTCGTCGCCTCCAAGCGCATCCAGATGAGCGAAGACCAGGCGAAGAAGTTCTACGAAGTCCACGCAGAGCGTCCGTTCTACGGTGAACTGGTCGCCTTCATGACCAGCGGCCCGGTGGTCGTGCAGGTGCTCGAAGGCGAAGACGCCGTGAAGCGCAACCGCGACGTGATGGGCGCGACCAACCCGGCCGACGCCGAAGAAGGCACGATCCGCAAGGCCTTCGCCGAATCGATCGAAGCCAACTCCGTGCACGGCTCGGACAGCGACGAAAACGCCGCAACCGAAATCGCGTTCTTCTTCAGCGATGACGAGATTGTCGGCTAAGCTTCGGCCTAAGCGATGAAAAATAAGGGCTCCGGAGCGATCCGGGGCCCTTTTTGTTTGGTCGGTGGCGGTCGCCGTCGCGTATCCGGTTTGCGTACACGACTCGTCAGACTTCTGACGATGGCGAGGGGAAGCCACTTGGCGAAGTTAAGCCGGGCCAACCGAGCCTGTTAATGTATCATCACCCCTCAAAAGCGAGCCTACGGTCGAAGAGCAGAGAGGTGAGTCATGATTTGGACATTTAGAATTGCGCCTTGGGCGATGCTGAGTGTCGCGATCGCGGGATGCTCGATCGGCGAGCCAGCTTCGAGATCGGCACCGCTTCAGCCGGACGCATATTATGAGAGCCAGGCGGAAGCCGATGCCGATCTCGCGCGGTTCGCGTCAGAAAATCCCTCGTGTGGCCTGTGGACCAATTGGCAGAAGGCCTGCGCGAACACAGGACCCGGCCATTCAACACAATGCATCAGCGATTCTGACCGAAAGGTCGCCCCGTCGAGGCCGTTCTGCGCGGATTCCGGGTTCTTTATCGGCCCAGATCTTGCGGATGGAGTCGCTGCATCGAAGGCACGCTTTTGTGACGATCTGGGTCTGTCGAGTGCCACTGACGCGCAGGGAAAGCGCTCTAGCGTATACGATTGCCACAGGTTTCAGCCCGACAGGCCATTCAATGGCCAAAAGGTCGAAGACATTGTGGGCTCGCAACTTTGCAACACCTGGCGCAGGGGCGTCGGAGGCGTACTCTATTGCTCGAAATGGGCAGATCAGACGTGTGGCCCGCGCGATGCGCAGGCTCAATCGCAGGCAGCTGTCGAGAATAGCCTGAAGTTTACCGGCGGCATCTCAATTCCCGAGCAATCTCGCGTGCAAATGGATTCGATCATTGGCGTACAATGTACGATTTCGCCGGCCTCTCGGGACGTGGAGGGGCGGTCTGCTGTCGGTTGAGCAGATGCGCATCCATATCGGACTTCCGAACGCGCCCTAAAACTCCTCCGCCGCATCCATAAGCTTCGTCAGGCGCTTGGGCGCGACGCTGCGCCATGAGCGTTCCAGCCAGTGCTGCACCTGGTCCCAGTCGCAATCGGGCCGGTTGAGCGCGATGCCGACCCAGCCGCTTGCGTGGTAATAGGCGGGGCGGAAGAACACGTCCGGGTCGCGCTCGACCAGATCGGCGAGTTCGTCCTGCCCGCTCGTTTTGGCGAGCACCGCGATCTGATGCGCGCCGTGGTGGCGGTCCGCGAAGTGGGCGAAGAATTTGCCGCTCTTGCCTGCGATCTTGAACCCGGGTGAGCCGTGGCTGGTTGCCGCCTCCGCTTCGGGCAGCTCCATCGCCAGCTTGCGCACGCGTCCCAGCAGCCAGTCCGGGTCGTAGGGGCGCGAGACGTAGTCGCCCAGCACGCGCGGGTAGAGCTGGTGCTCCGCGATCCGCACGCGGTGGGCGAGCGTTTCGGGCGTGTCGCCGCCGATCACCGCGACCTCCGCCTGGCCCAGCACCTCCCCACCATCCAGCTCGGTCGTGACGAGGTGGACCGATGCGCCGGCAAGCTCGTCACCCGCCTCCAGCGCGCGGGCATGGGGATCGAGCCCCTTGTACTTGGGCAGCAGCGAGGGGTGGATGTTGAGCATCCGGCCTTCCCAACGCTCCACGATGGGATCGTCCAGCACGCGCATATATCCGGCCAGCGCGACATATTCCGCGCCGCTCTTGCGGATCGCGGCATCCATCGCGGCATCGTGCTCGGCGCGCTTCATGCCCCTGTGCGAGAGGGCGAAGGTGGCAATGCCCTCCGCCTCGGCCAGCGCCAGGCCGCCAGCGTGGGGATCATTGCTGGCGACCAGCACGATCTCGAACGGCGCGCCCTGCCTGCTGGCATAGAGCAGCGCGGCCATGTTCGTGCCTTCGCCCGAGATCAGCACCGCGACTTTGGCGCGCGTGCTCAATGCTCCCCTCCCGCTTGCGGGAGGGGGCGGGGGTGGGAATGGGCCGGCAGGCCCACCCCGCTGCGGCTAGCCACTTCGCGGCAAGCCTGGCTGCCCCTCCCGCAAGCGGGAGGGGAGGCAGGGCGATCAGTGATCATGCTCTGCAAGCCAGTCGCTCTGCGCCGACCATAGCCCGGCGGTGCCGTCGACATCGCAGCCGCGCGTCCCTTCGACGACCTCGCCGATGGTGAAGACGGTTTCGCCAGCCTCCTGAAGCCGCTGCGTAACCGCGTCGGCGTGCTCTTGCGCCACCATCAGCACCATGCCGATGCCGCAGTTGAAGGTGCGCGCCAGTTCCTCGGGCTCGATATTGCCCTGCGACTGGAGGAACGCCATTAGCCGCGGCTGCGGCCAGCGCTGCGCGTGGACCTTTGCACGGGTGCCGTCGGGCAGCGCGCGCGGGATATTTTCCAGCAGGCCGCCGCCGGTGATGTGCGCCAGTCCGTCGATCAGGCCGTCGCGGATCAGCGGCAGCAGGCTGCCGACATAGATCCGCGTCGGCTCCATCAGGTGATCGACCAGCAGCCTGTCCTGGTCGAACAGGGCGGGGCGGTCCATCTTCCAGCCCTTGTCCTGCGCAAGCCGCCGGACCAGCGAGAAGCCGTTGGAATGCACGCCCGAGCTTGAGAGCCCGATCAGCACGTGGCCCGGAGCGATTCTCTCGCCGGTCAGCTGTGCCCCGCGCTCGACCGCGCCGACGCAGAAGCCTGCGAGGTCATAGTCGCCGGGCGAATACATGCCGGGCATTTCTGCGGTTTCTCCGCCGATCAGCGCGCAGCCGGCCTGCTTGCAGCCTTCCGCGATGCCCGCGATCACGCGCTCCGCAACGCCGCTCTCCAGCTTGCCGGTCGCGAAATAGTCGAGGAAGAACAGCGGCTCCGCGCCCTGCACGATCAGGTCGTTGACGCACATTGCGACCAGATCGATGCCCACGGAATCGTGCCGGTCGTGATCGATCGCCAGCTTCAGCTTGGTGCCGACGCCGTCGTTCGCGGCGACCAGCAAGGGGTCCTTGAACCCGGCCGCCTTGGGATCGAAGAACGCGCCGAATCCGCCGAGTTCGGCATCCGCTCCGGGCCGCGCGGTTGCGCGTACCAGCGGGCCGATCGCCTTGACCAGCGCGTTGCCTGCCGCGATGGATACTCCGGCACCTTCGTAGGTGTAGCTTTTTTCTGGGTCGGTCATTGCGGCCCCGTCTTACGCTTTCGCGCTTGGAAATCCATCGCCACTTGGGCAAAAGGCCCACGAGTTTCCCCGATGACCCTTCCGGCTTCCCCTTTCGCGCGCATCGCCTTCGCCTGTCTCGCCCTCTGCGGACTGATGGCCGCGCTGTATGGCGGGTGGGTAAACGCGCAGGTGGAGGGCGACCGGGGTATCGCGCCGCTGATGGTCAGCACCGACATCAATGTCGGCGGGATCGAGGTCAACGTGACCGCCGACGATCCCGAGGATGCGCGCCAGAAGGGTTGGCAGGAAGCGCAGCGCAAGGCGTGGGAAAAGCTGGGCGGGCCGAAGATTTCCGATGGCCAGCTGCAGGGCCTCGTCTCCGCGATCGTGATCCAGCACGAGGAAACCGGGCCGAAACGCTATGTCGCCACGCTGGGCGTTACCTTCGATCGCCAGCGCGCAGCGGGCTATCTCGGCCGTTCGGGCGAGACCCAGCGCTCCGCACCGATCCTGCTGCTGCCGGTGACGGTCAGCGCGGGGACCGAGCTGATGTACGAACAGGCCAATCCGTGGCAGCGCGCCTGGGCCGAGTATCAGCCGGGCGCGAGCCGGGTCGATTATGTGCGTCCCGCAGGCCAGGCGGGCGAATCGCTGTTGCTGACCTACGGCCAGACCGGTCGCCGCAGCCGCAACTGGTGGGCGACCATTCTCGACCAGTTCGGCGCGGCAGACGTCCTCGTGCCGATCGCGCAGCTGCACTATGTCTATCCCGGCGGCCCGGTCGAAGGGCGTTTCGTGGCGCGTCACGGGCCCGACGACGAATATCTCGGCAGCTTCTCCCTGCGCGCGAACTCGCCGCGCGAACTGCCCGCGATGCTGAACCGCGCGGTCGAGCGGTTCGACGAGATGTTCGTCAAGGCGCTGGCCGATGGCACGATTCGCCCGGACAAGACGCTGGGCCGCAGCAGCGGGATGATGGACCGCGACATCGCCCGCCTGATCGAACAGAGCCGGGCGATCCTCGCCCAGGCCGAAGCCGCGCGCACCCGCGCCGCGACCGAGGAAGAGAACGTCGCCGATGCCAATGCCGCGCAGGCCGATGCGGCGGCGGGCGGCGATGCGCCGAGCATCATCAACCTGTTCATCAATTTCCCGACCCCCGATGCGGCAAGCTTCGAGGCGGGCCTGAACACCGTACGCGGGACGCCCGGCGTGCGCGGGGCCTCGATCGGCAGCGCCGCGATCGGCGGAACTTCGGTGCTGAGCGTGACCTATGAGGGCACGATCGAACAGCTGGTCGGCGCGCTGGCGCAGCGCGGCTACAACGTGCAGCGCGCGGGCAATTCGCTCAATATCAGTCGCTAGTCGGGGCCGTTAGGTGTCGCGCCCCTCTTCCCAGTTCGCGCTCCCCTTGCCTCCGGCGCAAGAGGGCGACCCGGCCAGCATCGTGATCGGCTCGGCCAATCTGCCGGTGGTCGAGGCGCTGCGCGAGCCGGAGCGCTGGCCTTTCCGGACCGCGATTTTGCGAGGCGAGCCGCGCTCGGGCAAATCGTTGCTGGGGCGCTGGTTCGCCCATGCCGGGCTGGGCGAGACGATCGATCCGGCCGACGCGATGGAGGAAACCGCGCTGTTCCACCGCTGGAACCGCGCGCAGGAAGAAGACACTGCGCTGCTGCTGATCCCCGAAAAGGCCCCGTGGGACATCGCGCTGCCCGACCTGAGATCGCGGCTGGGCGCGGCTCTGGCGCTTGAAATCGGCCAGCCAGACGACGACATGATGCGGGATTTGATCGTCAGCCATGCGGCGCGCCGCGGGCTGATGCTGGGTGAAGACGCGCTGGCCTATGTGGTTCCGCGCATGACCCGCAGCTTTGCCGCTGCAGAAAGGTTCGTTGCGGTGCTGGACCGTCTCGCTTTGGAACGACAGGCCCGCCCGACGCGTAACCTGTGCCGCGATGCGCTCGAAACCCTATATGGTCCCGATCAGGGCCGCTTGCTTTAGTCGGGGAACGGTGAAATGTTGAAAGCACGATGCTCGTGGGTCTGATCGACTATCTCGACTCCGTTAAGAAGCGGGACCCCGCGCCACGGTCGCGGTGGGAAGTGCTGCTCTATCCGGGCGTGCTTGCGCTGGGGCTGCACCGGGTCGCGCACTGGCTGTTCGAAGCCAAGCTCTATTTCCTCGCCCGGCTGGTAAACCATTTCTCGCGCTTCCTGACCGCGATCGACATCCATCCGGGCGCGACGATCGGGAAGTACTTCTTCATCGACCATGGCTTTACCGTGATCGGCGAGACCGCCGAGATTGGCGACTGGGTGACGATCTACCAGTGCGTGACGCTGGGCGGGACCAACCCGACCAACGGACAGCCCGGCAAGCGGCACCCGACGATCAGCGATTACGCGATCATCGGATCGGGCGCGCAGGTGATCGGCCCGATCACGGTCGGCCAGCGCGCGCGGATCGGCGCCAACGCGGTCGTCACCGACGATGTGCCAGAGGGCGCGACGATGATCGGCATGAAGGCGCGATCGACCCTGGTGCCCGCCGAAGAATGGCTGCGCGAATTCATTCCCTACGGCACTCCGTGCGACGAACCGTGCGAAGACCAGTCGACGGTCGGCAAGCGGCGCGCGGACGCGATGGAGGCGGAACTCGCCGCGCTGCGTGCCGAGCTTGAGGCGCTGAAGGCGGATCGCGCTGCCCCCGAGGCTGCGGAGCGCGACCCCATGCGGCGCAGTGGATCGGGTAGCTGATGGCAGCCGGTCCCGGCGGCACCGTACTCGCTTTCCCCGGCGCGAAACCGAGCCAGGTGGGCTTTGCGCGCGAAGAGCTGATGCGCATCCTCGATCTGTACGGCCGGATGGTCGCGGCGGGCGAATGGCGCGATTACGCGATGGATTTCGGACGCGATGCGGCCAGCTTCGCCGCCTTCCGCCGCGCCGCCGAACGCCCGCAGGCGCGCGTGGAAAAGCGCCCTTCCTTGCGCAACAAGCAGGGCATGTGGACCTTGTTCGGCGAACATGGCCAGATCCTCAAGCGCGGGCACGAGTTGGCGGGCGTCCTCGCCCCGCTCGAACGGCGGCTGGTCAAGGCGATCGACGACTAAGCGTAGAAAAGGCCCGCCATCCGCACGGATAACGGGCCTTGTTCTGATGTCCGACGAGAGGCCGCTACGCGGCCACCAGCACCCGCTCGCTGCTGGGCAGAGCCTCGCGCCAGTCCTCGGGCACAATCCCCAGTACGCCGCGCCGGATCGGGGCCCAGAAGGCCGACAGCGTCAGCAGGGCAGAGCCGATCACCAGCGCGGTGAGCGCCACGGTCAGTTCCACCGCGCCGAAGCGGTCGAACAGGAAGGCGAGCGCGAACAGTACGTAGATCAGCGCGGAGACCAGTAGCGCGCGCCGGTCCACGATCAGCGCGACGATCCCGAAGACGATGTAGATCGCCAGCACCGCGACCGCCTTGCCGATCCCGATATCCGATCCGCCGACCACGCCCAGAGTGGCGAAGATCGGGTGTGCGATCATCGGCGCGGCGAGCAGGTGGAGCCAGAAGGCAACATCGCTGCGCCGCGTGGTGCGCGCCGGGTCCTGAAGATCCCACCGCATCGCGAAGGCGAACACCGCTAGCCCTGCGACGAAGGTGAGCCACAGCGCAACGTCGCCCTTGTCGATATCGAGCGGCGCGAGCGCCGACAGCGCCAGCCCGATCGCCGTCGCGGAGAGCGCCGCCGCGCCCGCTGCAATCGTGATCGGCACCTTGAAGCGCAGCCAGTGCAGCCACGCCGCGAGCGCGGCGATCAGGCCCGCTCCGGCCACGAAATAGCCTGCCAGCGGCTCGCCCTGTTCGGTGCCCACCAGCACCACGCCGAGCGCGATCGTGCCGATGAACACGCCGCCCACGAAGGCCAGCAGCAGGATGATGCTGGGCAGCGCCATGCGCCGCCTGCGGGTGAAGAACTCGGCCAGCGGCCACGCGGTGAGCGCTACCAGCCCGGCGGCGATCGCAACCGATACCGCGGTGCTCAGGCTGCTTTGCTGCTGGTAGGCAGCCCATGCGGCTTCCGAAGCCTCGACCGACCAGTCCCAGGCCTGCACCGGCACGATCAGCTTGCCGATCTGCTGCCCGATCGCACCCGCGGCGAACAGCATGATCGCGATGCCGATCGCGACGAAGATGTCGTTGAAGGAGTTGAGGAGCCGGAAATTCTCCTCGTCCCCGCGCGAAATGCCGCGCACCTCGCTCATGTGCGCACGGAAGGCTGCCGCAGCATCCTCCGAAAGCGCGCCCGCCGCGACGGCGGAATTGATGTCTTCTTCGGAATACACCGGCCAAGCCTCCCCTGCCTGTTCGGAAAGGGAGGCTATGACCAGTGTGTTAGCGTGTCAATACAGCCTGACGGAGCGGGTGTGTCGCTGGTCGGGCGCAGGTGTGCGGGCAGGTGCTAGTCGAACACCTGGCTGACGTGGAGCGCGGTGTCCTGCGCGCGGGTGATCTGGCGGATGATCCGGTGCAGCATCACGGCACAGGCGATCAGCAGCACGCTCGACACGGCGCCCATGCCATTGGCGACCACCATGTTGCTGCCATCGCCATAGCCTTCCATCCGCGCGCTGATGTTCGACAGGATGCTGCCGATGATCCAGCAGGCCCACCAGGCGTTGATGAGGCCCGGCGCAGGCTCGCCGTAGCTGTCGCTTTCCAGATGGCTCTCGTTCCACAGATCGCGCATGTTCTGGAACGGCTTGATCAGGTTGGCGAAGGGGATGAAGTACCAGCCCACAGCCATTCCGGGCGAGGACTCGGTCTCGATCCCGCGCTCCTTGAGATTGGCGTGCGCGCGGTAGATCCACATGCCCACCAGCACGATCGAGACGAGGAAGATCACCAGATAGGCGATCGCCGCGAAGCCGTAGGTGACCGCGAGCGTTTCCGGCGCCATCGCATAAAGATCGACCTGGCCCGTCAGCGCGAGCACTTCGAACACCAGCATCACCGCGGCGATGCCGATATAGGCGATGATCGCGTAACCGGCATTGCGGGCGCGCGATTTCAGCTGCGCAAAGCCGCCGTCCGAAGCCTCCGCATGTGCGTCGGCCGCGGTAAATTCCATGGTTTCCATAAAGTATCAGCCCCCGAGGGGCGGAGCGAGCCGTACTGGCCGCTCCCCCGACCCCCGGGGGCTGAATTATCCTGCCCTGTCGCGCCGCGCTATCGAAAAACGCGGCGGCAACCGGACCTTGGCCGGATCTGCGGCGGGCGTTAGCCGCGCGCGCTGTCGGGACCGGTGCCGGTGACCTTCTGCATCGCGGCGAGGATCGCGCCCGACTGCTCGGCACCCGACTGCGGGGCCTTGAGGTTGCTCTGCTCGCTGATCTTGTCCCAGTTGGCGGCGAAGCCTTCGACCGTGCGCTCGCCCTCGGGCAGCCACACCGCGTCGTTCATCACCACCCATGCCGAGTGGAAGCCGCCCGCGCCTGCGCCGACGATCGCGTTGGTCGGCGAATCTTCGCTGACGAGGTAGAGCGCGGCGGGGACCACGTTCTCAGGGGCGAACAGCTCGAACGCTTCCTTGGGGAACAGGTCCTCGGTCATCCGCGTGCCCGCGACGGGGGCCAGCGTGTTGACCTTGATGTTGTACTTCGCGCCTTCGATCTGGAGCGTCTTGGTGAGACCCGCGAGGCCCAGCTTGGCCGCGCCGTAGTTGGCCTGGCCGAAATTGCCGAACAGCCCGGTGGAGCTGGCGGTCATCAGGATGCGGCCATAGGCCTGCTCGCGCATCGTGTCCCACACGGCCTTGGTCGCGTTGGCCGATCCGTTGAGGTGCACGTCGACCACGAATTCGAAGTCGGCCGGCTCCATCTTGGCGAAGCTCTTGTCGCGCAGCACGCCGGCATTGTTGATCAGGACATGGACGCCGCCCCACTTCTGCTTGGCGTCGGCGACCATCTGTTCCATCTGCTCGTATTCGGTCACCGATGCGCCGTTGGCCATCGCCTCGCCGCCGGCCTTTTCGATCTCTTCGACCACCGCAGCCGCCGCGTCGGACGAACCGGTGCCGTCGCGCGAACCGCCCAGATCGTTGACCACGACCTTCGCGCCGCGCCGCCCGAGTTCGAGCGCATAGGCGCGGCCGAGGCCCCCGCCTGCACCGGTGACGATTGCGACCTTGTCTTTGAACGAGATGCTCATGAGTGTCTCTCCGCTAGGGTTCTGGAACGTGAAAATTGGCTGCGGAGTGGCAGGTTCCAGCCATTCTGGCAACACTGCGCGGGATGGACCGCCATGCCGTAGGGGCAGGCCGTGGGCGGTTCGAGTTCGATCATAAACTCCCCTCCCTTGAGGGAGGGGTTGGGGGTGGGTGTACGACCTTTACTGCCAGCGCCGTACACCCCCCACCCAACCTCCCCCTCAAGGGGGAGGGGCGGTCATGCGCCTCAGTCCGCCAGCTGCTGCAGCAGGTAGACCACCTGCATCGCGCGGAGCGTCGCGCGCTGTTCGTTGTCGACGCCGCCCGAATGGCCGCCCTTGGTATCCTCGTAATAGAGGTAATCGTCGCCCTGCGCCGCCATCCGCGCGGCGGCCTTGCGCCCGTGGCTGGGGTGCGTGCGATCGTCGGCGGTGGAGGTGACGAAGAACACCCGCGGGTAGTCCTTCTGCTCGAGCAGCTTCTGGTAGGGTGAGTAGCCCTCGATCCAGGCGCGCTGTTCGGGAATGCGCGGGTCGCCATATTCGCCGATCCACGAGGCTCCGCGGCCGATATACTGATAGCGCAGCATGTCGAACAGCGGGATCTGGACGATCGCGGCGTTGAACAGGTCGGGGGCCTGGGTGAAGGCGGTGCCGACCAGCAGTCCGCCCTGCGATCCGCCTTCGACGCCCAGATGCTCCGGGCTGGTAATCCCGCGGGCGACCAGATCGCGGCCCACCGCGATGAAATCGTCCCACGTGCGCTGCTTGTTCTCGCGAATGGCGCTCTGGTGCCAGTTCGGCCCGAACTCGCCGCCGCCCCGGATATTGGCGAGGACGTAGGCATTGCCCCGCTCAAGCCACATCTTGCCCGTGCTGCCGAGATAGGAGGGCAGGCGCGGCACCTGGAAGCCGCCATAGCCGCCCATCAGAACGGGGGTGCTGCCATCCATCGCCATGCCCTTGGGCTTGACGAGGAAGTAGGGGATTTTGGTGCCGTCCGGGCTGGTTGCCTCGAACTGTTCGATGTCCATGCTCGCGGCATCGAACCGCTCGGGGCTTTCCTTGACCACTTCCAGATCGACGCCGTTTTCGGCATAGTAATATGTGCCCGGCGACAGGAAGTCGGTCGAGGTGAACATGATCTGGTCGGTTTCGTTCGACGCCGTGGCGACGCCGACGGTCGCGTTCTCCGGCAGGTCGATCCGCTGGCTGGTCCACGCGCCATCGACATAGTCGAACTTCAGCACCAGCCCCCGGACATTGTCGAGGATGCTGACATAAAGGCTGCTCTTGGTGGAGCTGGCACCGCGCTTTGTCTGGCGATCGGCGGGCTTCCACACCAGCGTCTTCTTGGCGCCGTTGGGATCGGCCTTCCACTCTTCCAGATCGGCGGAGACCAGCGAGTCTGCCGGGAAGGTCTGCCCCTGCGTTTCCCAGTCGACATCGGTCGAGAACAGGATCTGGCCGTCGATGATGCCATAGGGCCCGGCCTTGGCGGGCAGGTCCAGCTTCACCCACTCGCCGTCCGTCTCGTAGAAATATTCGCGTTCGTGGAAGGATACGCCGCGATAGGCCATGCGCCCGTGGATCGTCCCTTCGCCATCGCGCAGCAGGTATGCCCCGGCAGAGACATCGCTTTTCTCGCCCCGGAAGATTTCCGGCGCATCCTCCAGCGCGGTGCCGCGCTTCCACACGCGGGTGGTGAAGGGGTAGAAGCTGTCGGTGACGGTGCCGTCGCCGAAATCGCGGCTGACCAGCAGCGTGTCTTCATCGACCCAGCTGGCGCTGCCCTGGCTCTCGGGCAATTCGAAACCGCCATCCACGAAGTCGAGCGTGTCGAGGTCGAATTCACGCGCAATGCTCGCATCCTTCCCGCCGTCGGACAGGTAGACCATGCAATGCGTGCCGGCGGGCGGCAGGCAGGTCATGCCGCCATATACCCATTCCTTGCCCTCTGCCGCGGCAAGCGCGTCGACATCGAGGATGGTTTCCCATTCAGGGCTGTCGGTCCGCCAGCTTTCCAGCGTGGTGCGACGCAGGATGCCCTTGGGATTCTTCGCGTCCTGCCAGAAATTGACCAGGCCGTAGGGCGTGAAGGAGACGCCGGGGATGCGGTCCTCGGCGTCGTAGATCGCCAGCGCTTCGGCCTTCAGTTCCTCGAACCGCGGGTCGGTCTGCAGCGCGGCGACGGTCTTCTCGTTCTCGTTCTCGACCCATTTCAGCGCGCGGTCGCTGCGGGTTTCCTCCAGCCAGATGAAGGGATCGTTCTCGGCTTCGAATTCGGGTTCAACCACGGCGTTGGTATCCTGCGCGGCAAGCGGACTGGTGAGAAGCGGCGCGCAAGCGACCGACACGGCAAGCGATGCGAGAATCGCGCGAATGGAGGTGGATTTCATCGATTGGCTCCCCCTGGAACGGATGAAAGTGAGTGGAATGTGAGGCACTTGTCCCGCGCGGGGCTGGACTTGCCAATGTCGCTCGACGGAAGCCGCTGTCCGTTTGTCGATTGCGCACCCGCATCAGGCGAGCCCGCGCAATGCGGGGATCAGCGCGTCGAAGCTGTCGATCACCGCGTCCGCGCCCAGATCGCGCGCGGGCTTGTCGCAATAGCCGTAGCCTGCCGCGACCACCGGCACGCCCGCCGCGCGCGCTGCCATCACGTCGTAGGTGCTGTCGCCGACGAAGGCGAAGCGTTGCGATCCGCACCGCTCCATCGCGGTCAGCACGGGATCGGCGGCGGGCTTGGCGCGGAAATTGCCATCCGCATCCTTGCCCAGACTGTCCCCGCCGATCAGCGTCACGAAGCGCTCGGTCAGGCCCAGCTGCTCCAGGATCTCGGCAGCGAAACCTTCGAACTTATTGGTCACGACCGCCAGCTTCACTCCCATCGCCGCCAGCTCGTCCAACGTCTCGATCACGCCGGGGAAGGGCTGCGTGTGGACCGCGTTGTGCTGCGAGTAATAGCGTAGCAGCGTCTTGTAGAGCGGGCGGAAGTCTTCCTCCGCCATGCTGCCGCCCTGGGCTTCGATCGCGCGGGCCAGCATCACCTTCGCGCCGCCGCCGATCAAACCCTCCACCTGCTCGGCAGGCACCTGCTGGTAGCCGCCATCTGCCAGCGCATGGTTCACCGCCGCGGCAAGGTCTGCCTTGGTGTCGAGCAGCGTGCCGTCGAGATCGAGGCCTATCGCATCAAAGGGAAAATCGCTCATGCGGGCCTGCGTGGCGAAACCTTCTTCAATCTGCAAGCCGATGGTGGCACAGCCTGCCGCATGACCGATTTCGCAGCCATCATTCTCGCCGCGGGCAAGGGCACCCGCATGAAGTCAGACCTGCACAAGGTGCTCCACCCGATCGCGGGGCGGGCGATGCTGCATCACCTGATGGCCTCGATCGACACGCTGGGGCCCAAGCGCAAGGTCGTGGTGGTCGGCGCAGGCCGCGATCAGCTGGAGGCTGCGTTGGGCGACGACGCCGAAACGCGCGTGCAGGAGCCGCAGCTGGGCACGGGCCACGCGGTGCAGCAGGCGGAAGAGCCGCTGGGCGATTTCACCGGCGATGTGCTGGTGCTCTATGGTGACGTGCCCTTCGTTCGCGGCGAGACCATGCGTGCGATGCTCGACCGGCTGCATGCCGAAGATGCGCCCAAGGTGGTCGTGCTGGGCTTCGAACCCGAAGACGCGCTCGCCTATGGCCGCGTGATCGCGGACGACGAGGGCCGCATTTCCAAGATGGTCGAGTTCAAGGACGCGAGCGAGGAAGAACGCGGGTGCACCTTGTGCAATTCGGGCCTGATGGCGGCGCGTGCGCAGGACATGTTCGACCTGCTGCGCCGCGTGGGCAACGACAACGCGCAGGGCGAATATTACCTGCCCGATATCGTCAACATCGCGATTGCGGACGGCGATACCTGCGCCGCCGTGACCGCGAGCGATCCGGGCGAGGTCGCAGGGATCAACAGCCGCGCCGAACTCGCCCGCGCCGAAGCGCAGTGGCAGGCGTTGAAGCGCGAAGAGGCGATGGCCAATGGCGCGACGCTGCGCGCGCCGGAAACCGTGTTCTTCAGTTACGACACCGAGATCGGCCGCGATGTGACGATCGATCCCAACGTGGTCTTCGGCCCCGGCGTGCGGGTGGCCGATGGCGCGCATATCAAGGCGTTCAGCCATCTGGAGGGGGCCACCGTGGGCGAGGGCGCGCAGGTCGGCCCCTACGCCCGCCTGCGTCCCGGCGCGGTGCTGGAGAAAGACGCCTTCGTCGGCAATTTCGTCGAGATGAAGAAGGCCACGCTGGGCCAGGGTGCCAAGGCCAGCCACCTCACATACCTCGGCGATGCCGAAGTCGGCGCGGGCGCGAATATCGGCGCGGGCACGATCACCTGCAATTACGATGGCTACTTCAAGTACAAGACGACCATCGGGGAGCGGGCCTTCATCGGCTCCAACTCCGCGCTGGTCGCCCCGGTCACCATCGGTGCGGACGCGATCGTCGCGGCGGGCAGCACGGTGACGCGCGATGTCGCACCGGGCGAACTGCGGATGGAGCGGGCCGAGCAGTCGATCAAACCCGGCTGGGCGGACCGTTTCCACGATACGATGAAGAAGAAGAAGCGGGGGGAAACCAAGTGAAGCGAATGATTCTGGTCGGCTGCGGCGCGCTCGCGCTGGCGGCCTGTGGCGATGCTACTGCCGAAACCAGCGGGGCGACCGCGAATGACGCCGCCGAAGCTCCTGCCCGGGCAGCGGACGAGGGTGCCGAGGCGCAAGAGGACGCTGCACAGGCCGATGCGTCGGGCGATGAGAAAGCTCCGGCCGTGGCGAATGTTGCCTGTGCATCGGACGAGCAGGAGCTGTTTTCCTGCGCAGCCGGTACCAAGCGGATCGCGGTGTGCGGCGTCACCAACGAACAGGGCCAGAAGACCGCGCAGTACCGGTTCGGCGGTTCGGGCAAGCCCGAGATCGTGCTGGACGGCGGTCGTTTCGCCAGCGTACCTTATTCGGGCGGTGGCGAGGCGCAGATCGAGTTTGCCAACGGCGGCGTGCGCTACATCGTCTACAGCCGCACGGTGCGGACCAATTTCGAGGCGGACGAGCCGAACAATCCCGAATTCACCGATGGCGTGCTGGTCGTGCGTGACGGCAAGCCGATTGCCGAGCGCAATTGCACCGGCAAAGTCGAAGCGGTCGATGTGATGGCGGGCGATTCCTACGGCGGCGTCGCGAACGAGCTGTTCTATTACGACTGACGGCACCGAAGATCGGAACGGGCGCGATGATGGCCCGCTCGCCTGCTGGCTGTGCGGGCGGCCCATCGCGACCCGGCTGCAATGGCATCATCCGGTGCCCAAGGCGAAGAAGGGGCGGGGCACCGTGCCGGTCCACCCGATCTGCCACCGCACGATCCACGCCAATTTCACCAATGCGCAGCTGGCCAGGATCGGCGACGATCCGCAGCGGCTGAAGGATAATCCGGCGGTGGCGAAGTTCGTCGGATGGATCGCGGACAAGCCGCCCGATTTCCACGCGCCGACGCGCTAGCGAAGCAACGCTAGTCGCTCAGCTTTTCGCGCAGTTCTTCGGTCAGTTCGGGCGCGAAGCGCACCACTAGCCGCGCGGTGACGAGGCCGATCACGATCCCGACCATGTCCGCGAACAGATCGTAGATATCCGCATCGCGGCCGATCAGATCGAGCCCCTGAACGATCTCGATCAGCCCGCCGAACGCGGTCAGCAGCACGAAAATCCGCACCGCGCCCGCCTTGGGCCAGCCGGCATAGGCTAGCCCGGAGAGCACGAAGAACGCGAAGGCATGATTGAGCTTGTCGTTCATGTTCTCCGGCCCCGGCGCGGTCGGCAGGATGGCCAGCGTGAATGCGCCGATCGCTGCCACGACCAGCGCGATCCGCGCGAAGCGGGCAAGGCGGGGAGAGACGATCATGGTGCGACCCGTGGGAGGGGCAGGAGCCCCGGCCAGGAAATCAGCCTTCGACGTGCTCGGCGAGGATGGTCAGCCCGTTCTCGCCCACTTCGGCGAAGCCGCCGCGCACTTCGATCGTCTCGGGGCTGGCACCGGCGGTCTTGAAGATCTGCAGCGCGCCGTCGCGAATCGTCGACATGAAGGGCGCGTGGCCTTCCAGCACGCCGAATTCACCCTCGGTCCCGGGCACGACGACCATGTGCACATCGTCGCTGCGCACGTGGCGGGCGGGGGTCACCAGTTCGAAGTGGAGGGGCATAATCTTCAGGTCTCCGTGTCGGGCCGCAGGGTCGCCGCAGCCTGTGATGTGCTGTCGAGCCGCAGCCCGATGATAATCGCTATTCCGCCGCCGATCATATAGCCGATAAAGCTCAGGATGTCGGGCCAGATCATCCGGTAGACGACCATCTGCCACGCGGCCAGCGGCATTGCGGCGATGGCGATCGCGCTGATCACGAACAGCGGCACCATGATCGGCGCGCGCTTTCCGCGCAGCCACTGGACCATGCAGCCGAAATTGATCGCGACGAACGGGAAGGCGAAGGCATAGAGCCAGACCGGTTGCGCGGGCTGGTCGAACACCATCCGCGCTGCGATCCGGAACATTTCGTCGAAATCCTGCCAGTTGTCGCGCCGCCAGCGATGGATGTCGAAGGCAGAGATCAGCAGGAAATCCGCAATGCCGAGCTGCAACAGCCGGCGGAGCAGCAGGTCGACGCCGGTCGGCGCGCTAACCTGCTGCCCATCAGCCATGGTCGCTTACGCGTCCTCGGCCATCTTCTTGGCCTTCTCGACCGCCTGATCGATCCCGCCGACCATGTAGAAGGCGGCTTCGGGCAGGTGGTCGTATTCGCCGTCGACCACCGCCTTGAAGCTCTTCACGGTGTCTTCGAGCTGCACGAACTGGCCCGGGATGTTGGTGAACACCTCGGCCACGTGGAACGGCTGGCTGAGGAAGCGCTGGATCTTGCGCGCGCGGGCGACGGTCAGCTTATCCTCTTCGGACAGCTCGTCCATGCCCAGAATCGCGATGATGTCCTGCAGCGACTTGTACTTCTGCAGCGTTTCCTGAACCTTGCGAGCGGTCTCGTAGTGCTCTTCGCCCACGACGCGCGGCTCGAGAACGCGGCTGGTGGAGTCGAGCGGGTCGACCGCCGGGTAGATGCCCAGCTCCGAAATCGCGCGGTTCAGCGTGGTCGTCGCGTCAAGGTGGGCGAACGAGGTGGCAGGGGCAGGGTCGGTAAGGTCATCGGCCGGCACGTAGATGGCCTGCACGGACGTGATCGAGCCCTTGTTGGTCGAGGTAATGCGTTCCTGCAGGTTGCCCATGTCGGTCGCGAGCGTGGGCTGGTAGCCCACCGCCGACGGGATACGGCCGAGCAGTGCGGACACTTCCGAACCGGCCTGCGTGAAGCGGAAGATGTTGTCGACGAAGAACAGCACGTCCTGGCCTTCTTCATCGCGGAAATATTCCGCCATGGTCAGGCCCGACAGCGCCACGCGGGCACGCGCACCGGGAGGCTCGTTCATCTGGCCGAAGACGAGCGCAACCTTCGAACCTTCGCTGGTCGCGTTGCCGTCGGCATCCTTGGCGATGACGCCCGCGTCGAGGAATTCGTGGTAGAGATCGTTACCTTCGCGGGTACGTTCACCCACGCCCGCGAACACGGACACGCCGCCGTGGCCCTTCGCGATGTTGTTGATCAGTTCCTGGATCAGCACGGTCTTGCCGACGCCCGCGCCGCCGAACAGGCCGATCTTGCCGCCCTTCGCGTAAGGGGCGAGCAGGTCGATGACCTTGATGCCGGTGACCAGAATGCTCGATTCGGTCGACTGGTCGACGAATTCCGGAGCCTCGGCGTGGATCGGGGCGGTCTTTTCCGCGCCGATGGGGCCACGCTCGTCGATCGCTTCGCCGATCACGTTCATGATCCGGCCCAGCGTCTTGGGGCCGACCGGCACGGAGATCTGTGCGCCGGTGTTGGTGACTTCCTGCCCGCGGGTCAGGCCGTCGGTGCCGTCCATCGCGATGGTCCGCACGGTGTTTTCACCCAGGTGCTGCGCGACTTCGAGAACCAGCGTCGAATCGCCGTTCTTGGTTTCGAGCGCGGTCAGGATCGCGGGCAGTTCGCCTTCGAAGTGCACGTCGACGACGGCACCAATCACCTGCGCGATGGTGCCGTTGGTGGTCTGGTTGAGAGCTGGGGCGGTGGCCATGTTCGTTTCCTTGGTCCGTATCCTTAGAGCGCCTCGGCGCCCGCAATGATTTCGATAAGCTCGGTGGTGATCGCAGCCTGACGCTGGCGGTTGTACTCGATGTTGAGGTTCTTGATCAGGTCGCCCGCATTGCGCGTAGCGTTGTCCATCGCAGTCATCGATGCACCCTGTTCAGACGCCTCGCGTTCGAGCAGCGCGGCGAACAGCTGGGTGCGGACATAGCGCGGCAGCAGGGCTTCGAGGATTTCCTCTTCGCCCGGCTCGTATTCGACCACGGCATCCGCCTTGGGCACGTCGCCCGCCTCGGGTGCGGGGACCGGGATCAGCTGCTGCACGGTCGGGTTCTGCGCGAGTGCGGACTTGAAGATCGGATAGACCAGGTGCGCGACGTCGAACGCGCCTGCCTCGAACATCTCGAGCAGCTCGTTCGCGATCGCTTCCGCCTCGTTGAAGCCGGGGGTGCGCACGTCGGAGGTGTCGAAATGCTTGGCGATCGCGCTGGCATTGGCCCGCTTGATCGGTGCACGGCCCTTCCTGCCGACGAGGTAGAATTCGACCGTCTTGCCAGCTTCGCGAAGCGCGGCTGCCTTACGCAGCGCTTCCTTGACGATATTGGCGTTGAGGCCGCCGCACAGACCCTTGTCGGTGTTGACCACCACCAGCAGGTGGCGCTGGTCGCTGCCGGTGCCGGTCAGCAGCTTGGGGGCCGCCGCCGAATCGCCGACCTTGGCCGCCAGGCTGGCCATCACCGCGTTCAGACGCTCCGCGTAGGGGCGTGCCTCTTCGGCAGCCTCCTGCGCACGGCGCAGCTTGGCCGCCGCGACCATCTGCTTGGCCTTGGTGATCTTCTGCGTCGACCTGACCGACTTGATCCGGCCCTTGAGTTCTTTGAGGTTAGCCATCGTGGCTCCCTATCTCGCTGGGCTTCAGGCGAACTGCTTGGCGAACGCGTCGAGCGCGGCCACCGTGCGGTCCTTGATCTCACCTTCGAACTTCTTGGTTTCGCGGATGTCCTTCAGGATGTCCGCATGTTCGTGGCGCATGAAGCTGAGCATCTGCGTTTCGTATTCGGTCACCCGGTCGGTCGCGACGGAGTCGAGATAGCCGTTGGTTCCCGCGAAGATCGAGAGGACCTGCTCTTCCATCGGCATCGGCGAGAACTGCGGCTGCTTGAGCAGCTCGGTCAGGCGCGCACCGCGGTTGAGTAGCTTCTGTGTCGAGGCGTCGAGGTCCGAACCGAACTGCGCGAAGGCCGCCATTTCGCGGTACTGTGCCAGCTCCAGCTTGATCGAGCCCGCGACCTTCTTCATCGCCTTGGTCTGTGCGGCACCGCCCACGCGGCTGACCGACAGGCCGACGTTGATCGCCGGGCGGATGCCCTGGAAGAACAGGTCTGTTTCGAGGAAGATCTGGCCGTCGGTGATCGAGATCACGTTGGTCGGGATGTAGGCCGACACGTCGCCCGCCTGCGTTTCGATGATCGGCAGCGCGGTCAGCGAACCGCCGCCCATCGCATCGCTCATCTTCGCCGCACGCTCGAGCAGGCGGCTGTGGAGGTAGAACACGTCGCCCGGATAGGCTTCGCGGCCCGGAGGACGGCGCAGCAGCAGCGACATCTGGCGGTAGGCAACGGCCTGCTTGGAAAGGTCGTCGTACACGATCACGGCGTGCATGCCGTTGTCGCGGAAGAATTCGCCCATCGCGGCACCGGTATAGGGCGCGAGATACTGCAGCGGAGCGGGCTCCGACGCGGTGGCGGCGACCACGATGGTGTATTCCATCGCGCCGTTTTCTTCGAGCTGCTTGACGATCTGCGCGACGGTCGAGCGCTTCTGGCCGACCGCGACGTAGATGCAGTACAGCTTCTCGTTCTCGTCATCGCCCTTGTGCGCATCGCGCTGGTTGATGAAGGTGTCGATCGCGACGGCGGACTTGCCGGTCTGACGGTCGCCGATGATCAGCTCGCGCTGGCCGCGGCCGACGGGGACGAGGGCGTCGATCGCCTTGAGGCCCGACTGCACGGGCTCGTGCACGCCCTGGCGCGGGATGATGCCCGGGGCCTTCTGCTCGACCAGGCGACGCTCGGTCGTGGCGATCGGGCCCTTGCCGTCGATCGGGTTGCCCAGCGCGTCGACCACGCGGCCCAGCAGGGCCTTGCCCACGGGCACGTCGACGATGGTTTCGGTCCGGCGAACGGTGTCGCCTTCCTTGATGTTGGTATCCGAGCCGAAGATCACGACGCCGACATTGTCGGCTTCGAGGTTCAGCGCCATGCCCTTCACGCCGCCGTTGAACTCGACCATTTCGCCGGCCTGGACCTTGTCCAGCCCGTGGATGCGGGCGATCCCGTCACCGACGGAAAGCACGGTGCCGACTTCGCTTTCCTGCGCTTGCGAATCGAAGTTTGCGATCTGGTCCTTGATGACCTTGCTGATTTCAGCGGCGCGAATATCCATTGCCTGAGCCTTTCATCGACAGCCCTCCCGAAGGAGGTCGCTGTCAGCCTTTCATTGCCTGCGTAAGCGCGTTGAGACGGGTGCGGATCGATCCATCGATCCGCTTGGAGCCGATGGTGACGACGAGGCCACCAAGCATATCGGGGTCGACGCTGCTGGTCAGCTTGACCGTGCGGCCTTCGCGCGCGGTCAGCTTCGCCTTCAGCGTGGAGAGCTGGTCTTCGGTCAGCGGGTGCGCGCTGATCACGTCCGCGCTCACTTCGCCGCGCTGGGCGGCGGCGATGTCGCGGAAGGCGCGAATCATGCGCGGAAGTTCGGCCAGCCGGCGATTCTCCGCCAGCACGCCGAGGAAGCGGCGCGTCAGGGTGTTGAGCTCGAGCAGCTTGGCGACCGCCTCGATCGCGCCCGCCTTGGCGGTGCGGCCGAGCTGGGGGTTGGTGATCAGCGAAGCGAGCTCCGACGATTCCGCCAGTGCGGCGGAAAGCGTCTCGAGATCGGATTCGACCGCGCTCACCACGCCATCTTCGGCAGCGAGCTCGAACAGCGCGACTGCGTAACGCCCTGCAAGGCTAGCCTGAATACCGGCGGAAATCTCCACGCCTGGGGGTCCTCTTCGGGTCCGGAAAGAAACGAGTGTGTAGCCTGCCTGAGCGGGGCGCGTCCAATGGATAGGGTTGGGCACCCCGGCGAAGCTGGCGCGCGCCTAGCATTGGGGTTTGAGAAGCGCAAGCCGAGGGGGAGTGGATTCGTTTGCCCAAAGGTGTGCGCCGGGCGTAGGCTGCGCCGTGCGACCCCCGTACACAAGGGCGCGGGCGCGGGAGAGATGGCATCGGGAGGTGATCATGCAGATGACGGCACTTGCCCCGCATTGCGGGGTGGAAGTGAGCGGGGTGCAGCTGGCCGAGGCGACTGGCGACGCCGCGCTGCTGAACGAGATTCGCACTGCCGTGTGGGAACATGGCGTGGCTCTGTTTCGCGATCAGGATTTCGGGCCGCAGGAACACATCGCCTTCGCGCGGGCGTGGGGCGGGATCGACATCAACAATTACTTCCCGCTGACCGATGCCTTTCCCGAGATCGCAGTGGTCGGCAAGCGCGCCGATCAGACGACCAATATCGGCGGCGGCTGGCATACCGATCATTCCTACGACCAGATCCCGGCGATGGGCTCCATCCTGGTCGCGCGCGAGCTGCCGCCCACAGGCGGCGACACGCTGTTCGCGCATATGGGCGCGGCCTACGACGCGCTGTCGGATGATCTGAAGGCCGAGATCGAGGGGCTGGAGGCATTCCACAGCGCTGACCACGTCTACAGCCCGGACGGCTATTACGCGCAGACCGACATGGCCGAATCGCTGCGCGGTCAGCAGATGACCACCGGCGCGAGGCACCCGGTGGCGATCCGTCACCCGCAGACGGGGCGCAAGCTGCTCTACGTCAACGCGGCCTTCACCACCCACATCGTCGGGCGCACGCGGGAGGAAAGCATGCCGCTGCTCCAGCGCCTGTTCGCCACCGCCCTTTCGGCAGACAACACCGCACGGGTGGAGTGGCAGCCGGGCTCGGTCGCGATCTGGGACAACCGGACCACCTGGCACATGGCGATGAACGACTATCAGGGCCATGCGCGCACGATGCACCGCATCACCCTGACCGGCGAGGCGCTGGCGGCCTAGTCTGCCGGCTGGCAGGAATAGACCAGCCGCTCGTTCGGCTGGCTGGGCAAGGCGGAGAGCACCGCCTCCTGCTGGCGGCCCAGTTCCGCCGCACCGTCCTGAGCCTCGCACGAAGGCGCTGCGTAGGAGCCCCGCGCCTCGCGCGCGGCGGCCATCGCGTTGCGCGACAGCAGGTAGCGGTCGGCGCGATAGGTCCGCGTCTGCGGGTCGTACCGGGCGACGCTGACGACGTCTTCTTCGTTGGGCACGAACACGCGGGCCCACTGGCCGCTGGCAAAGCCGTATTGCGTGCGCCCGTTGACGCAGCCTTCCGCCGACCAGCGCAGATCCACCGAACGCTCGGCATCGCCGGTCACCCGGCTGCGCGAAGGCTCCAGCGTGCACACGAAATGGCCTGCGGTCGCTGCAGCCGAATCATTGGAGACCTGGTCGCTGCCCGTCTCCTCGCCCAGCGCGGCGGCGACCCGCCGGTCGATCGCATCGAGGCCGGGCCGCGTCAGATAGAGCGCCGCTGCGGTCAAAACCAGCACCGCCGCCACCGCGTAGCAGGCATAGGGCAGCCAGTGGGGCAGGGTGGTGCGCGCGTCGTCGTCCCACTCGGGATCGTCCTCCGCCTCGTCCTCGGTCACCGCCACTCCGGCGGCAAGTTCCTTCTCGCGCCGCTGGGCGAGCGCATAGCCCAGTACGCCGAGCCCGATCCCGGCGAGCAGGGCGAGCAGCGCCAGCGCGATGCGGTCTTCGCGCTCTTCCTGCACTGCCAGCGCGGCTTCGAGCTGGAGGCGGGAGCGCCGCTCGTTCGCCGCTTCGGAGCGGGCTTCCATCTGCGCGCGCGCCGCGTCGGCGGCGGCAGCGCGCCGTTCGCGCTCCGCCTCGTCGATCTCGGCCAGGCTGCGGCAGGGCAGGTCGTTGAGCTGGGCAGACACCTTGTTTGCGCGCAGGAACGGGATCAGCTCTCGGTTGGAGACCGCGAAGTAGAACTCGGCATCGGTTCCGTCGCTTTCCGCGCCAAAGGAATTGACCCCCAGCACCCGCCCGCAGGTGTCGAGCAGCGGGCCGCCCGAATTGCCGCGCGCGATCGGCGCGGTGTGCAGGATCGTGTCGAACTGGCGGCTGGGCCGCTCGCCCGAAATGAAGCCGCGGCTCTTCACGGGGGGCTGCGAGCGGACGATGTCTTCGATCGACAAACCCTGCGCCCGGTCGACATTCATCGGATAGCCGACCGAGGTCACTGCATCCCCACTTGCCCCCGGCCGCCCGCCGACCAGCGTGAGCGGCGGCAGGCGCAGCGGCCCTTCGATGGCGAGCAGGGCAAGATCGGTCCCCGGATCGACCGCGACCACGCGAGCAAAGGCGGAGGCATCGCCATCGGGCGGGATGATGCCGATCACCCGGTCCTCACCCAGCGTCCCTCCCGCCAGCGCCTCGCGCACGACGTGGGCATTGGTGACGATCCGCTGCGGAGAAACCGCAAAGCCGGTCCCATGGCTGAGCGGGTAGAGCGATTCGCCGCCCTGGCTGTCGGTGCCCTTGGCGAAGATCACGATCCGCACCACACCGCGCGCGGCGGCGTCGATATCCGCCGGCTCCGCATGAGCGGGAGCGGGCATCGCGAGCGGCGCGATCAGCATGGCGAGCAGGATCAGGATTCGCATCATCGGCGCTCTTTTGACCGCGCGCGGGTTTGGCCGCAAGCTTCGGGATGCGGTGGCTGCGCATTGTGTATAGGCCTTTCACCATGACGACCCGACCCGCCCCCTGCGATGCCGACGACGATATGCGCTGGGCCGCCGTGATGCGGCGCGACCGGGCGTGCGATGGTCAGTTCGTCACCGGCGTGCTCTCCACCGGCATCTATTGCCGCCCCAGCTGCGCAGCGCGTCACCCTGCGCGATCCAACGTGCGCTTCTTCGCCGACGGAGCGCAGGCGCGTGCGGCAGGCCTGAGGCCCTGCAAGCGCTGCCTGCCCGACGATGTCGCGCGCGACGAGGCGGCGGTGCGGGCCGCGATCGATTCGATCCGCAGCGGAGAGAGCGCGACGTTGAACGAACTGGGCGCGATCACCGGCTACTCGCCGACGCATTTCAGCCGTGTGTTCAAACGCGCCACCGGCCTCTCGCCTGCCGCCTATGCCCGGGCGTTGAGGGAAGAGCGCGCACGAGACGCCTTGAGCGGTGCAGCGCGGGTGACCGATGCGATCTATGATGCGGGCTACGAGGCACCGAGCCGCTTCTACGCCGCGATGGAAGGGAAACTGGGCATGAGTGCGAGCGCATGGAGGAATGGCGGACGCGGAGTGACGATCCGCTGGGCGGTGGTCGAGACCACGCTGGGCGCAATGCTCGTCGCGGCGACCGACAAGGGCGTATGTCGCCTCTCGTTCGACGAGGGCGAGGAAGATCTGCGCGCCCGCTTCCCGCAGGCCGAACTGGCCGGGGGTGGTGTCGAATTCTCAGGTCTGCTCGAACGGGTAATCGCTGCGGTCGAGCGGCCCGGGATCGCGCAGGACATTCCGCTCGATGTCGCAGGCACCGCGTTTCAGGAAGCCTGCTGGAAGGCATTGCGCGAAATTCCCCCGGGCGAGACGCGCAGCTATTCCGAAATCGCGGCGGCGGCGGGCAATCCCAAGGCGGTGCGCGCGGCGGGCAGTGCCAACGGGGCGAACAATGTCGCGGTGCTGATCCCCTGCCACCGGGTGATCCGCAGCGACGGCGGGATCGGCGGCTACGCCTATGGCACCGCGATCAAGGAAGAGCTGCTGAAGCGGGAGAAGGGCGGCAAGGACTAGCACTGCGCTGGTCTCGCTTGGCGGGCAGGAAATCCGCGATTTCGAATACAACCATATTGACGGATAGTGTTCTGTCGGCCCAATTTCTCCCTCTGTAATGGGGATGGGGGAAATAATGGAAGACACGCCTGCCACTGCGGCAGAGGAGCAGCAAGTTGAGGGCCGACTTGAGCGTTTCCGCCTTCTTCTGGCCCGCGTCGAGACGGTCTACCTCGAGGTTCTGAGGGCCGCGGCTCTCATCGTTGCGACACTGATCCTCTTCGGGATTGTGTGGCTTCTGATTTCATCCGCTTACCGATTGTCTCGGGATGCCGATGGCGTGGAGCTTGCGCCGGTCGCTGTTACTGCGCAGCAGGTGGTGGATATCGAAGATGGCGATGGCGAGGACACAAAAACTGCCGATGCAGCGAACGACAAGGGACCATCGGATTTCGAAGCCTTCAGGGATAAATATTTCGCCCTGTACCAGTCGAATTTCGAGAAATATCTCAAGGACGACGATAGTAAGCTGTCCAAGGATGCCTTCACCGATCGGTTTCTGGTCGGGTTTGCCGACCAAGGCGAGATGATGGAGGATATGACCGTCGAAGCGGCTGCCGACATCGCGGAAAGCGCCGCCATGGCTGACGCGATGGTTGACGAATACGCATTCGAACCACGCTTTCTGCGCCCCGACGACTATCCCGATTTGCTCGCAACGATGCGCGAAGCGTCGACACTGCCGCTCACGATCGAGCGGCTCAAGAAATACGCCGACACTCCCAAGGTCCGATCCGAACGAAAGGTCAGGCGGACGCGGCAGGAAAGCTATTGCGAGTACTACAGCGACTATTTCGGCGAATGTCTCACCTATGGCTCGCGCACGGTCCCCTATGAGACGACCGAGGTGGATATGGTGATGCCAGAAGGAGTGCTCGACCCTAAAGCTCTGTTCGGAGCCTACCAGGATTCCTACATCTCCACGCTTCTGCGTGAACGGGAGAAGAGTTCCTCGGAAGCGGCGGAAGAGCGCAGCGCCCGGCTGGAAGCCAATGCGAAAGGCTGGCTTGGCCTAAGCAATGCCTTGTGGTTTGCAGGCGCGTTCCTAGTTCTGATGTTCTTCTTCCTGCTGGTCGCGATGGAGAGGCATCAGCGGCGCATGGCAGCCCAGCTTCAGGCTGCCCAAGTCGAGCAGTCGAGCGGCTAATCCGCGACGAAGATCGCCTGCGCGGCAAGATCGACGCAGGCTGCCAGATCCTTTTGCGCCGGAATGTCGTTGCCGAACAGCAGCGGCGAATAGAGCGGCGAGTAGAGCAGGGCGAGCGCGGCGCGTGGCTCCACGCCTTCATGCAGCTGCCCGGCCTTCGCCGCCCACGCGATCCGCCTGCGCGCCCAGTCGCGCCGCGGGTCGAGCCAGCGCTTGCGCACCGCGCTGGCAACCGCCGGGCTGTCGCGCCCACCGGCCAGCATGGCGGCAAACGCCCGGCCCGTAGGCCCGCGAAGCTGGTTCGCCATGCCCAATATCTGCGCGCGGAAATCCGCCTCGGCAGAGCCGGTGTCCTGCAGGTCGAGCGTTTCGTCGACTGCGGAAAAGAACGCGTCGATCGCCAGATCGCTGCGCCCGTCCCACCAGCGGTAGATCGTGCTCTTGCCCGTACCCGCCTCGCGCGCGACACCTTCGATGGTCAGCTTCTGATAGCCGTCGCGCACCAGGATCTTCAGCGCCGCGATCAGGATCGCCTCGCGCGATTGCTCGCTGCGCGGGCGACCGCGGGGCTTATCTTCAGGGGAGGAAACGGTCTTGGCCATGCGAAACGGTACCGTTCCGCATGTGGGGCGACAAGCGTATGAGAACGCGAACGGTCGCTAGTTTTTGCATCCATTCTTCGCGCACGTGATGCTTCCGCTTGTATTCACCCAATGCTCCGGATGTACGGTTGTATCGAAACCGCAGCCGGTTTTGCCGCCCTTGGAGCCTACATGAACTTCGTCGGTCGGGGTGTGAAGCACAGCCATTATCTTTCTCCGGATGCCAATGGTCTCGCGTGAGAGACTAGTTGCATTAGCACCCGGAGAACATTCGTATCGCTACGTGGGTTGGTGCTTACTCCGCGCCGACGAAGATCGCCTTGGCGTTGGCGAATTCCTTGACGCCGAAGCCGCCATGCTCGCGCCCGTAGCCGGAGTTCTTCACACCGCCGAACGGCATCGAGGGATCGGCAAGGCCGAAGGTGTTGATGAACACCATGCCGGTGTCGAAGTGCTTGCTGGCAAGTTCGATCGCGCGGTCGACATTCTTGGACATGATCCCGCCGCCAAGACCGTAGCGGCTGTCGTTGGCGATCCGCATCGCATCCTCGTCGTCCTTCGCCTTGATGACGCTGGCGACGGGGCCGAATAGCTCGTCGTCATAGGCAGGCTGGCCGGGTGCCACATGGGTCAGCACGGTGGCGGGATAGAAGGCTCCGGGGCCTTCGGGGATCGTGCCGCCGCAGGCGATCTTGGCGCCCTTCTCGACCGACTTGTCGACCTGTTCCTGCAAGGTCTTGCGCAAGTCTTCGCGGGCCATCGGGCCCATGTCGGTATCGTCCGAAGTCGGATCGCCGGTCTTGATCGCCTCGAACTTCGCGACGTATTTCTCGACGAATTCGTCGTAGACCTTCTCGGTCACGATGAAGCGCTTGCCCGCGATGCAGGTCTGGCCGTTGTTGTAGAGGCGCGCGGTGGCGCAGATGCCGACCGCCTTGTCGATGTCCGCATCCTCCAGCACCATGTAGGCGTCGTTGGAGCCAAGCTCGAGCACGGTCTTCTTGAGCGCCTTGCCCGCTTCTTCCGCGATGTGCTGGCCCGCGCCGTCCGACCCGGTGAGCGTGATACCGCGCACCTTGTCGTGGGCGATCAGCTCGTCCGACGTATCATGGTCGACCACCAGCACGGTGAACAGGTTTTCGGGCAGGCCGCCCTTGGCGAAGATCTCGGCGATCTTCAGCCCGCTGCCGGTGCAGTTGGCGGCGTGCTTCAGCAGCACGCCATTGCCCGTCATCAGGTTGGCGATCGCGTAGCGGATCACCTGATAGGCGGGGAAGTTCCACGGCTGGATGCCGTAGACCACGCCGATGGGCGAGTAGGTTACGATGCCACGCCCGGCATTGTTCGGGTCGCGCTTTTCGTCGGCCAGTTCCTTGGGGCCATTGGCCGCAGTGTAGTCGCAGATCGCGGCGCACAGCTCCACCTCGTCGCGGCTGTCCCTCAGCAGCTTGCCGACCTCTGCGGTCATCAGCTGGGCCAGCTCTTCCTTGTTGTCCCGCAACGCCTTGCCGAGGCCCTTGATGACTTCGGCCCGGTCTTCGAGGCTGCGCAGCTTCCACTCGCTGAAGGCCTCATGGCAGGCATCGACCTTCGCGAAGGCCTCGTCCTTCGAAAGGTGGGTATAGCTGTCGATCTGCTCGCCGGTGGCGGGGTTGATGGTCGTAATATCAGTCATTGGGGGTAATCTTTCGTTTGGGGGTACTCCTGTCCAAGTCTCGCGACGGGCTCCCGTTCCAAGCCCACGCGAATTGCGCCCCCGACCCTCGCGTTGCAAATGAGAGGCGTTCGCATTACATGGCCGGGCATGAGCAACAGACCAGACCCCCGCGAACTCACCGTCATCAACCGCACCCGGATCACCCCTTCGCTCCAGCGCGTCACACTGGGCGGGGCAGGGTTGGCAGGCTTTCCCGCAGATCAGCAGGGCGGCTACCTCAAGCTGTTCCTTGGCGAGGATGCCAAGGGCAAGCCGATCGTGCGGACCTACACGATCCGCCACCAGCGCGAGACCGAGCTGGACATCGACTTCGCACTGCATGGTGACGACGCGGCAGGGCCGGCGACGAAATGGTCCCTCTCCGCACAGCCGGGAAGCACGATCAGGGTCGGCGGCCCGGGCGCGGCCAAGCCGCTGCCCGAGGCGCACGATTTCTACCTGATTGCGGGCGACATGACCGCGCTGCCCGCGATTTCAGTCAACCTCGCAGCGCTGGCAGATGACGCGAGCGGGTTCGCCGCGATCGAGATCCAGAACGAAGCGGACAAGGTCGATCTGGACAAGCCCGAGGGCGTGGAGATCTGCTGGCTGGTCAACCGTGAGCCGGGCAGCCAGCCCGATCTGCTCGCCGACAAACTCCGCAGCGTCGCCCTGCCGCAGGGCCGGATCGCGGGTTGGGCCGCGTGCGAGTTTTCCTCCATGCGCAACCTGCGTGCCTTCCTGCGTGACGAGCTGGGCCTGCGTGGCCCCTCGCTCTATATCTCCAGCTACTGGAAGGCGGGCCTGATCGAGGACGAGCACAAACTCGCCAAGCGCGAGGATGCGGAGGCGCAGCCGGCCTAGTCGGCGCGCGCCCAGCCCTTCGCGGCGGGCTCCAGCGTGTCGAGAAAGTCTTGCGCGGTCTCCAGATAGGCGGCCTGCTTCTCCTCGCCCATCCGGTCCCAGTTGGAATAGATCCGCCCGATCCGGTGGTTGCTTTCCAGCGTGTCGCGATGCCGGTCCATGAAATGCCAGTAGAGGGAATTGAACGGGCACGCGCCTTCGCCGGTCTTCTTCGACACCGAGTAGGCGCAGTCTGAGCAGTAATTGCTCATCTTGTTGATGTAATTGCCTGACGCCGCGTAGGGCTTGCTCGCGAGCTTGCCGCCATCGGCATAGAGCACCATCGCCGCAACGTTGGGCAGCTCGACCCACTCGTAGGCGTCGGCATATACCACCAAGTACCAGTCCTGCACTTCGCGAGGGGAAATCCCTGCGATCAGACAGAAGTTGCCCAGCACCATCAGC
The DNA here is from genome assembly GCF_015999305.1 of Erythrobacter sp. YJ-T3-07. Classification (NCBI taxonomy): domain Bacteria; kingdom Pseudomonadati; phylum Pseudomonadota; class Alphaproteobacteria; order Sphingomonadales; family Erythrobacteraceae; genus Erythrobacter; species Erythrobacter sp. YJ-T3-07. The sequence goes on from NZ_JAEAGP010000001.1 coordinate 755,804, forward strand.
CGCTGAATGTGATGCGCATGCGCATTGTCGCGCGTCGAGCGGATGCAGTCGGCGAGGCAGCGCATGTCGGTCTCGCCGGTCCAGAAGAATTCGGGCAATCCGCGCTGCGCGTTGAGCGCGTTCGCGCGTCGCAGATGCGGCATGTGCAGCCAGTAGAAGCCGCGGACATATTCGCGCCAGCCGATCAGCTGGCGGATGAACCCTTCGACGCTGTTGAGCGGGGCCTTGCCCTCCTCGTATGCCTGCTGAGCACGCCGACACAGATCGAGCGGGTCGAGCAGGCCGAGGTTGAGGCTGGTCGACAGCATTGAGTGGAACAGGTCGTCCTGCCCGTGGACCATCGCGTCCTGGTAGGGGCCGAAGCACTCGATCCGCTCGGCGAAGAAGGCGTCTGCGGCTTCTTCCGCCTGATCGCGCGTTACCGGCCAGCCGAAGCGCTCGAGGCTCCCGAAATGGTCGCCGAACTTCTCTTCGACCAGTGCGATGCAGCCCTGCGTGATCTCATCGGGCTCGAACAGCGGGCGCTGCGGCGCGGAGAGCCCCTCCTTTGGCGGCTTGCGGTTCTCGCCGTCATAGTTCCATTCGCCGCCTTCGGGCTTGTGGCCGTCCATCAGCAGCCCGGTTTTCCTGCGCATCTCGCGATAGAAGAATTCCATCCGCAGCGCATCGCGATCCTCCGCCCAGTCGCGAAATTCGGCCAGCGAGCACACGAAGCGGTCGTCGGGCAGGATCTCGACTTCGCAGGCGAACTTGTCGGGCCATTCCTCGATCGCCTGCTGCACGCGCCACTCGCCCGCCTCGACCACATGGATTGCGCGCGGATCGTGGCGTTCCACAGCGCGCGCGACCTCGCCGGTGAAGCTGCCCGCATTGTCCGGATCGGTCAGCTCGACGTAATCGACCGTCCATCCGGCATCTCTCAGTTCGTCAGCAAAGTGGCGCATGGCGGAGAAGATGAGAGCGATCTTCTGCTTGTGGTGGCGCACATAGGTCGCCTCGTCCCAAACCTCCATCATCAGGATGACGGTGTCGTCCTTCGCGCGGCCTCGCAGAGAGGCGATGGTTCGGGTCAGCTGGTCGCCCAGGATGGGGACGAGGACGGGACCGGTATGCGTCTGTGCCATGTGCGCTTAATGCCCGAGTGCAACAAAAAGCGCCGCCGGCTTCAGGGAAAGCCGGCGGCGCATGTTTTTCGGCTCAGGTGCGAGAGGATGCCCCCTCGCAGAGACCTAGTCTTCGTCCTTGTCGTTCAGCTTCGGCTTGAGCTTGTCGATAAGGGGCTGCCGGTTACCGGCTCGAGCCTTTTCGACGAGCCCGCGAAGCTCCTCCGCCTCGTCCGAGGAGTGCGGACTGTTCATCAGCGGGCCGAGCACCGCGATGGCCTGTTCATCCTTGCCCTCGGTCAGCAGCAGGTGGGCCAGCAGCGTCCGGATGCCGGAATCGAAAGGCGCAGTCCGGTACGCTTCCTCGAGCCCGATGATGGCCGCTTCCGGTGCCTTCTCGTCCGCATAGACATAGGTCAGGTAGTAGCCGACCAGGGCATTGGGTTCGATCGGGTTGATCCGGTTCGCGGCGACGAATGCGCTGCGTGCCTTCGAAAGCCAGTTCGGGTCCTTCTTGGCATATTCGAGTGCAATCCAGGCTTCGTAGAGCTTCGCCTTCTCCTCCTCCGGATCGATCGCGAGGATCCGGTCGATCAGGCCCTGCGCTTCGGTGTAGTTCGTTGCGTCGAACTCCACTTCCAACGCGGCCAGCAGTACCGGAACGCTGTTCGGATACTGTTCGAGCAGCTGTTTCGCGTCCTTCACCTGCTCGCGGGCCTTGGAGCGGGTTACCCCGGCCTTGGACTCGATCATCATCATCATCCGCGCAGCCTCGTCGGCAGAGAGCTTGCGCACTTTGACGTCGGGGTTGCTGTTCGGCGGGAAGGGAACGGCGATGCCGAGAATGCGGGCGTCACGATATTCCGCAAGCTCGCGGCTGAGCTTGCCGAGATCGCCGAACGCCTGCTTGGCGGCTTCCAGCCCGTCGACGCCCTGATTGATGAGCTTGAGATACTCGGCCAGCTGGCCTTTGCGGCTCGGTTCGAAAGACAGGTAATTGGTTGCCAGCCAGCCGTGCGCGTAGATCGGATATTCGCGCAGGTTCGCCGCCGAGGTGCCGAACATCAGGTTCGCGTTGGGGCGAACCTGCTTGATCGAGGCCATGCGGGCGGGGGGCGGATCGCCGAGATAGAAGGTGTTGTCCTCGATCCGCAGCATGCCGAAGACTTCGGCCAGCCCTTCGATGTACCAGGCAGGATATGCCGCGGGCGAATGCTGGAACATGAAATAGTGGAAATACTCGTGCTGCAGCACCTGCTGCACGGCGATGGTGTTTTCCATCAGGGCGTAGTTGGACCGGCTGCCGGGCGAGGCGTAGCCGCGCCGCTTGTCCACTTCGACGGGGATGAACGCGACCGAACCGCCGGCGCGCGGGATGAAGAAGCCGAGCACGCCGCGCTGGCCGGCAAGATCGCCGATATCGTCGTCATCGCCAAACTGGAAAAGCGAGACCTTGGCTTCTTCGGGCAGCTCCCGGTCCACGTCGTAGGCGACGCCGGTATAGACGCGCATCGCAAGATCGACCCGTTCGAGGCGGGTGGCAATATCGATCGCTTCCTGCTCGCCGGCTTCGGAATAGACGCGGAACTGTCCGGTCTCTGCCAACCACCATTCGGCGGCGAAGGCCGGACCGACAGATAATTGCGTAACGAGCATCGCGAGTGCGACGCGTAGAATCGACTTCATTGTAGGCTCCCCTTGTGCGCGCGCCACGATATTCATCCGTGACTGCGAGGCAACCCCCCAGGGAGAAGTCGCAGGCTGCAAATCTACTCTGCGCGGTCCCGCCTATCCCGCTGGAAATCAGACGAAACTATACGGATCGATGTCGATCCCCACGCGCACGCCGCGCGGCAGTTCCAGCGGGCCGAGCCAGTCGCGAATGGCATCCTGCAGCGCGGCGGTGCGCTTGGCGTTGATCAGCAGGCGATAGCGATAACGTCCGCGCAGCTGCGCCAGCGGGGCAGGTGCGGGGCCGAGGATCAAGATGTCGTCCAGCCGCGGGCGCGCATCGCCGATCCGCGCCGCGGCAAGGCGCGCTTCCTTGTCGTCCTCGCTCGACACGATGATCGCCGCCCAGCGCCCGAAGGGCGGGGCATTGGCGTGGCGACGCGCCTCCAGCTCGGCAGCGTAGAAGGCATCGCGGTCGCCCTCCGCCAGTGCGGCGATCACCGGCGCTTCGGGGTGGCGGGTCTGGATCAGCACTTCGCCCGGCTTGGAGGCGCGGCCCGCACGGCCTGCCACCTGTGCGATCTGCTGGTAGACCCGCTCCGCGGCGCGCAGGTCGCCGCCCTCCAGCCCCAGATCCGCATCGACCACGCCGACCAGCGTCAGGTCGGGGAAGTGGAAGCCCTTGGTCACCAGCTGCGTGCCGACGATCACGTCGATCGCCCCGCTTTCCGCCATCGCGACAAACTCGGCGGCACGGGCGGGGGTGTTGAGGGTGTCGGACGTGGCCACCGCGATGCGCGCCTCGGGAGCGATCTCGCGCACTTCGTCGGCCACCCGCTCGACCCCCGGACCGCAGGGGACGAGGCTGTCCTTCTCCCCGCACTCCGGGCAGGCCTCGGGCGTCGGTTCCTCGTGCCCGCAATGGTGGCAGGCGAGCCGGTGGGAAAAGCGATGTTCGACCAGCCAGGCGCTGCATTGCTTGCACTGGAAGCGGTATCCGCAATTCCTGCACAGCGTCAGCGGGGCGTAGCCGCGCCGGTTGAGGAACAGCAGCGTCTGCTCGCCGCGCTCCATCCGCGCGAACAGCTCGCGGGCGAGCGTCGGGGCGAGCCAGCGGCCGCGCTCGGGCGGTTCCTCGGTCAGGTCGAGCAGGCGGATCGTGGGCAGCGAGGCCCCGCCGAAACGGCTCGGGAGGTCGAGCTTCCGGTAGGTGCCCGTCTCCGCCATGTGCAGGCTTTCGAGCGCGGGCGTGGCCGATGCCAGCACGACCGGTATCCGCTCGAAATGGCCCCGCATAACCGCGACATCGCGCGCGTTGTAACGCACGCCGTCGTCCTGCTTGAAGCTGATCTCGTGCGCCTCGTCGACCACGATCAGGCCGAGATTGGCATAGGGCAGGAACAGAGCGGAGCGTGCGCCGACCACCACCTGCGCGCCGCCCTCTTCCGGCGCGCGGGCGATCGCGCGCCAGGCGCGGCGTCGCTCGGACGACTTGAGCGAGGAGTGCCATAGCACCGGCACCACCCCGAAGCGGTCCTCGAACCGGCGCAGGAAATTCTCGGTCAGGGCGATTTCGGGGAGCAGGACGAGCACCTGCCTGCCGGCCCGAATCGCGGCGGCGACGGGTTCGAAATAGGTTTCGGTCTTGCCCGATCCGGTCACCCCGTCGAGCAGGATCGGCGCGAAGTCCTTCGCCTCGACCGCCTTGACCAGCTCATCGGCGACTTCGGCCTGCTGCGGCGAGAGCACGGGCTCGGCATGGTCGGGCTGCGCGCGCGGGTAGGGGCGGTCCGCGTCGACCTCTTCGGCTTCGAGCACGCCCTGGCTCACCAGCCCGCGCAATACCCCGTCGGAGACGCCCGCAATCGCGGCGAGTTCGCGGATCGTGCCCTGTCGGTCGACCAGCCTTTCCAGCGCTTGCTTGCGCTGCGGGGTCATCCGGTCGGGCTGCGTGTCGGTCAGGCGGTATTCGGTGACGGTGACGCCGCCCTTCAGCGCGCCCCCGCTCGCCAGCACCATCCGCGCGACCGAGGACATCGGGGCGCAGTAATAGTCCGCGGTCCATTCGATCAGGCGGCGCAGTTGCGCGTGCAGCGGACGCACCGGCAGGACCGACAGGATCGGGCGCAGCTTTGCCTCGGGCACCGACTCGCCGGGAAGGCGTTCTTCCTCCCACACGATGCCGGTGACCTGGCGAGGGCCTAGCGGGGCGACCACGACGCTGCCATGCTCAACCGCCATGCCATCGGGCACGCGGTAATCGAGTACGCCGAGCGCGGCGTTGAGGACGAGGAGGCGGATACGGCGCATGGGTCGTCCGCCAATATGGGTGCAGGGGCTCCCGCGCCACAAGCATGGAAGGTGAGACGATGACCGGAATTCTGGAAAATGGCCTGAACCGGCGCAGCCTGCTGGGGGCTATCGGTGCCGGCGCGGGCGCGATGCTGCTGGGCGGATGCGCGACCTACGAGACCCGCGTAACCAACGTGATCGAGCGGCTGCTGCTCCTCTCCAGCCAGCGCGCCTTCGCCCGGCTCACCGCGCCGGGCGGCTTCTGGGACCAGCAGATCGCACAGGCCGGGCTCGACAATTTTCTGGGCGCGCGGGGCAACGTGCTCGCCGGGATTCTCACCTCGGGCCTGGTCAAGTCGCGGCTGGAGCGGGAGTTTGCAGGCTTTGCGGTCGAGGCGAGCGAGCGCGCCGCGCCGGTTATCTATGATTCGATCCAGCTGATCGGGGTCGAGAACACGATCGGGCTGATCACCGGCGGGCCGACCGCCGCGACGAGCTACCTGCGCGCGGACCTTGGCCCGCGGCTGGTCGATGCGATGGTGCCCGAACTGGGCGATGCGATGCGGCTGGCGCGCGATCCGGTGATCGGCCAGCTGGTCTCGGCGCTGGCCGGAGTCGATGTCGGCGGGGTGGCGGCGCGGCTCGCGAACGAGATCGACGATACCGTGTGGGCCGAGATCGGGCGCGAGGAAGCGGCGATCCGCGCCGATCCGCGCAGCACCAATGATCCCGTTCTGATCGGCGCGCTGGGCCGCGCCGGGCGGGGCTGAAGCGCGGGGAGCGGCTAGAAGCGGTAGGCCGCGCTCAGCTGGGGCACGTGGGTATAGGTGTCCCCGCCCGGCCGCGGGCGCAGTTGCAGCAGGTAGCCGCCGCTCACCTCGAAGCGTTCTGCCACGCGGTAGGTCAGCCCGGCGGCAAAGCGCAGCTGGTCGACCCGCTCCGGCCCGCCATCATTGCGATCGCGCAGTTGATACAGCAGCTCCGCCGATGCGCTGGCCTTCAGCTTGGGGGCGATCGTGTCGCTCAGCTGCACGCGCTGGCGCAGCCGCAGCGCCATCCGGTCCGAATTGTCGTAGAAGCGTTCCTCGATCCGGGTGCGCAGCGACAGGATGCCGGTCGAAAAACCGACCTGCTGGTAGGGGCGAACCTCGGTAAAGCCGCCGATGTCGTGGATCTCGATCCCGCCACCCAGCGAAAAGCCATCACCGATCTCGTGATCGACCACCGCACCGACGATATATTCGTCGGGCCCGGCCTTGCGCCGTTGCTCCACTTCCACCTTCAGGCTGGTGCCCTCGGCAATATCGCCCTTGGCCGCCAGCTCGATCCAGAATTCGCTTTCATCCGCCAGAGCTGCGCTCGGTTGCAAAAGCACGGTCGCGGCGGCAAGTGGGAGGGCGCGCGCCGCAAGATTGACTGATCGCATCGGGAATCCTTGAACAGGGTTCGGGTGTGACGCTTCCATGACAGGTATGTGACCAAAATGAAATTCTTCGCAGACACCGCCGACATCGCCGACATCCGCGACCTGGCCGAAACGGGCCTGATCGACGGGGTGACCACCAACCCCTCGCTGATCCACAAGTCGGGCCGCGATTTTATCGAGGTGACCAAGGAAATCTGCGGGATCGTGGATGGCCCGGTCAGCGCCGAAGTCGTCGCGCTCGATCACGAGACGATGATGAAAGAGGCCGAAAAGCTGCGCAAGATTGCGGACAATGTCTGCATCAAGGTGCCGCTGACGCTCGACGGGCTTAAGACCTGCCGCGCGCTGACCGACGATGGCACGATGGTGAACGTGACTTTGTGCTTCTCCGCCAACCAGGCGCTGCTTGCAGCAAAGGCCGGCGCGACCTTCATCTCGCCCTTCGTCGGTCGGCACGACGACAACGGCTTCGACGGGATGCAGCTGATCGAGGATATCCGGCTGATCTACGACAACTACGCATTCGAGACCGAAGTTCTGGTCGCCAGCGTGCGCCATGCGACGCATGTGTTGCAGGCGGCGAAGATCGGTGCGGACGTGATGACCGCGCCGCCCAAGGTGATCCGTGGCCTCGTCAACCACGTGCTGACCGACAAGGGCATCGAAGGCTTCCTGAAGGACTGGCAGTCGACCGGTCAGAGCATCCTCTGAGGTTTCCGGCTTGAGCGAAGAAACCCCTCTCGACCGGTTCAAACGCGCGCTGACCGGCGGCGCGCGGGCGATCGCGCGCGAGCCCGAGGTGGAGGTCGCGTGGAGCGCGGACCGCCCGGGCGCTGCGGGCAAGAACTTCCGCGTGCCGCTGCCGGGCCGCCAGCTGCCGCCCGAACAGGCCGCCGAAGCACGCGGCTTCGCCGATAGCTTCGCGCTCAAGATCCGGCTGCACGACAACGCGCTGCACGATTTGGGTGCGCCCGGAGATCCGGTTGCGCGCGCGGTCTATGACGCGGTCGAGCAGGTGCGGTACGAGGCGCTCGGCGCGCAAGGCTTTGCCGGCGTGGGCGAGAACCTCGCCGCTGCGACCGAGCTGCGCGCCGCCAGCGACCCCATTGCCCGCGCCACCGAAGCGCGCGACGTGCCGCTCTCCACCGCCGTTTCGCTGATGATGCGCGAGGCGCTGACCGGAAAGCCGATACCCGAACGCGCGAAGAAGGGCGTCGATCTCGTCCGCAACTTCGTCAACGAGCGCACCGGCGGCGATTTCTCTGCGTTGGCGGACAAGCTCGACGACCAGAAGGCGTTTCAGGACCTCTCGATCGAGATGCTGCGCCAGCTCGACCTGATCGAAGGCGCGGACAGCGCGCCCGACGATGCGGACGAGGATGGCGACGAGGACGAGGGCGAATCGCCCGAAGACGATACCGACGAGGAAGACGCGGGCGACCAGTCGCCGCAGCAGAGCCCCGAAGCTGCCTCCGAAATGGCGGAAGGCGATGCCGACGAGGATGGCGAGGGCGAGCTGTCCGAAGAGGACGGCGACAGCGACGACGCTGGCGACGACGGCGAAGAGGGCATGATGCCCGTGCGCCCCAACCGCCACTGGACCGACATTCCCGACGATTTCGAGTACCAAGTCTACACGCGCAAGTTCGACGAAGAGATCGCCGCGACCGAGCTGTGCGATGCCGACGAGCTCGACCGCCTGCGCGCCTACCTCGACAGCCAGCTGACCGGGTTGCAGCATGTCGTCACCCGGCTGGCCAACCGGCTCCAGCGGCGGCTGATGGCGCAGCAGAGCCGCAGCTGGGACTTCGATCAGGAAGAGGGGATGCTCGACGCCGCGCGGCTGGCGCGCGTAGTTATCAGCCCGGGCCATTCTCTGTCCTACAAGGTCGAGCGGGAGACCGAGTTCAAGGACACGGTCGTCACCCTGCTGATCGACAATTCGGGGTCGATGCGCGGGCGGCCGATCTCGATCGCGGCGATCAGCGCGGACATCATCGCGCGCACGCTGGAGCGGTGCGGGGTGAAGACCGAGATTCTCGGCTTCACCACCCGCGCGTGGAAGGGCGGCCACACGCGCGAGAAATGGCTCGCCGACGGCAAGCCGCAGCAGCCCGGCCGCCTCAATGACCTGCGCCACATCGTCTACAAGCAGGCCGACGAGCCGTGGCGCCGCGCGCGCCGCAACCTCGGCCTGATGATGCGCGAGGGGCTGCTGAAAGAGAATATCGACGGCGAAGCGCTGATGTGGGCGCACCAGCGACTGCTCGCCCGGCCCGAGGATCGCCGCATCCTGATGGTTATCTCTGACGGCGCGCCGGTCGATGACAGCACGCTATCGGTAAACCGCGCAGGCTATCTGGAAGCGCACCTGCGCAAGGTGATCGAGTGGATCGAGAAAGCCTCGCCCGTGCAGCTGGTCGCCATCGGCATCGGCCACGATGTGACGCGGTATTACAAGCGCGCGGTGACGATCATGGATGTCGAGCAACTCGGCGGGACGATGATCGGGCAGATGGCGGATCTGTTCGAGGTTGAGGGGTGAGGGAAGACGCGACGGATCGCGACCAAGCTATCTTGGCGCTTTTCGGTGTTTTCGCAGGTACGGTCCTTGGGTTCACTCTTGCCCAATTCGTTAGAGTTCGTGCGCTTTGCCTAGCCGATGACGTCAGCTGCATCCGCGAGTGGATGTCGGCGTTAAGCGGCTGGGCGGCTGGAGCCGCTGCGCTCATAGCCGCTGCATGGACTGTTCGCGTTCTCACCAAGCAAATTCGGCAAGGGCGCGAGCAACACATCGAACTGATGAAATTTCAGGCCTACGAGCGGCTCCTTTTGGTCGAGCAGGTTGGCAACCAGGCAAGCATGGCTCATGGAACGATCGCTCAGATTTTTCACGAGTTTCACGACGAAGCGATTGAGCCATCGAATGCCAAATTGGCTAGCTATCTTGACGGCGCGAAGTTTGTGCTTGCTGAACTCACCAGAAGCGATTTCGCTTCAAAGCGTGCTCTGGCACAAGGAAACCTCCCGTCGAGCCGCGCTAGAACAGAAGTGGCATTGCCTGAGTTCGCTACCATCTGCGAAACCCTATTGAGTGTAGACGAAGACTCGCTTTCAGGTGAGGAGAGAGCGAACATTCTACGAGGCGCAAGCACCCACCTCATGCTCGCGTACGAGGATCTAAAGGATCTCCAAAGAGAGATGATGGAGTTTCGACGGCGTTGGATGCATTTGTCCGCCTGAGGCGGCTGGTGCTTATTCATCAGACCACCATGCAGAACGGCGCAGAGGGCCTGATCGCCTCGCTCTCCGCCGCCCCTGCAACTAAGTCCGGCACCACATCCCCTCGCGCATCCAGCACGGCTTCCCTGAACTGCTCCCACGGAAACAGGCTCCCCGGATCGCTCCTCCGCGCAGGATCGAGCATGGCGTGGCTCACCACGTGGCGCAGGTTGGGATATTTGGCCCAGGCGTAGCGTACGATTTGTGCGGTCGCCTCGACCTGCCAGTCGGAGAATGCGTCCGTTCGCACCTGCCGGTTCACCACCTCGATCCCGAGCGACCAGTGGTTGATCCGTCCGCGCCCGCCCCAGATCGCGGGGTGAGAGCAGCTATTGCGCACATGCCATGCCGCGCGTGCTTCGTGGCAGGTGGCCCACACGAATTGCCCGTGCTGTGGCTCGTCCTCGTCAGGCACCAGCCAGTGGAAGCTCGCTTTGCCGTCGAAAATCACGCCCGCCGCGCCTGCCGAGCTGCCGCCCGCCGTCGCGTGGATCACCACCGCGCGCACGCCTTTGATCGGATCGTAAATCCGCGCGCTCGACGCCTTCAGCGCCGCGTCGCGGATGCCCGGCCACCAGCGTTCCTCGAGCGGAGCGTGTTCGGGGCGAAGCGCGGGGTCGAGATCGAAGTGATAGGTGGTGGGGTCGCCCATGTGGTCCTCCCGAAAGGGTCGCAGGGCGAATCCAGCTAGAGCGCGATTTGCGAGTAGGACAGCAGGAAATGCAGCCTGCCGGGTTGGCGCGGGGGCGGACAGCCGCTAGCCAGCCGCGCATGAGCGATACCCCGATGTCCGTTTCCGAAGCCGTCACCTCGCGCCGCTCGGTGCGCGATTTCCTCGATACGGCGGTGCCTCTCGATACGATCCGGCAGGTCATGGAGACCGCGCGCTGGGCCCCCTCGGGCTGCAATTACCAGCCGTGGGAAGCGACGATCCTGACCGGCGAACCTCTTGCCCAGCTGCGCGAGAAACTGCGCAGTTCCCAGATGAAGCAGCCCGACTACGACTGGGACGCGCCCAAGCAGGAGGACCGCTACAAGCAGCGCCTCTACGAACTTTCCGCCAGCATGTTCGAGTCGCTCGGTATCGAGCGCGAGGACAAGGCGGGCCGCGCCGCGGCGATGGGGCGCAACGTGGTCAGCTTCGGTGCGCCTGTCCTGCTGCTGTGCTACTTCCCGCGGATCGTGAAGGAAGCGCAGTGGAGCGATACCGGCATGTGGCTCCAGACCATCATGCTGCTGCTACGCGAGGAAGGGCTCGATTCCTGCCCGCAGGAATTCCTCGCCTACTACGCCGATCCGATCATGGAGCACATCGGAGTGAGCCGCGACACGCACATGTTCTTCTGCGGCATGGGCATCGGCTATCGCGATCCCGACGCGCCGGTGAACAGCTTCGAGCGCAGCCGGGTGCCGCTGGAGGAGCATGTCCGCTTCGAAGGCTTCGAACAAGGGTAGGCGAAGCATGAGTCCGCGCCATCTCGTCGCCCTGCTGCTGGCGCTGTCGGCGATCAACCTCGCGCTGATGATCCCTGGCGGTTTCGTCGAGACGCGCGATTTCAGCGCCTATCCCGCGAGTGTGCTGGCCGCATTCAACATCTTTCTGACCGTTCTCGGCCTTGGCTCGCTCGTGCTGGCATGGCTGACGTGGCGCGGCGGCGTGCGGCGGGGGTGGAGCATGGCGGCGGCGGTCGGCTACGCCGCGGTCTATCTGCTCGACCTCTTCGAGATATTCCCGGTGACCCCGGTGCCGATGTCCTCGCTGCTCGAAACGCTCGAATGGCTGGGTGCGGCGCTGGCCATCCTGCTCGCGACGGCGGTGCTGACCGCAGGCAGCCGCGATGGGGGCGGCAGGCAAGGCGCGGCGATCCCGCGCGGCCTGACCATCGTGATGGGTATCGCGGGTATTGGGATCGTGATCTTCGCGACGATCGCCGCGATGGGCGGCTGAGGCGCGGAACCGCCAGTCAGTCGGGCGATTGAAGAGGGCACGGACCAAAGGAGCGGACATGCGTATAATCGGCTGGATTTCGACGATGGCGGCGGTCTGCGCGCTTGCGGCATGCGACGCACCCGACACGGCCAAGCCCGATGCGGAGCCGAGCGCTACGCAGGCCTCCGACCCTGCGCCGGTGATCGACCCGGTCGGCCCGAGCGACGCCGAACCCACTCCGCCCAGCGACGAATATGCCAACAGCCGCCCCGCGCTCGACAACAGCGCGGCTGAGCCCACCGAAGGCTCCTGCCTTGCCGAACTGGGGCGGGAGAAGGCCGAAACCCTGTCTGAGCAGTGCTACAACATGTCGCCTGCGACGCGGCCCGCGTGCAATATCCAGAACTCCTGCGACAAAATCCGCGCAGAGCTGAAGCGCGGCTGCGAGTTCGGCGATACGTCGGACAATCCGGACTACTGCGAAGGGCTTTAGCTCCGCTCGTCCTCCGGCATGCGCCGGACGATGTCCGGGTCGCGCCAGATCATTACGCCCATGGTGACGAACCACCCCAGCTTCGCGAACGCCAGTCCGCGTTCGTAGAGCCCGTCCCACGCGGTCGGGACCAGGAACAGGACCGGCGCGGCCAGCGCCCACAGGGCCCCGCCGATATACAGCGCGATTCCCAGCCGCCGGTCGATCTCCCAGAACTGGCCGGCGGTCAGCAGCACGGTCAGCGGGAAGGCGACTCCCATCAGGTAGACCAGCTTGTAGTGAATCTGTGTGCCCTCGCCGGTCGAATAGGCCTCGTACGCCGCGATCAGCGTGTAATCGAGCGCGAGCACCACCAGCAGCACGGTGCCCAGCCGCCAGTCCCATCGCGATACGCGCCAGCGCACCAGCCCCACGGTTACGGCGAGCACACCGAGAACGAAGGCATAGATGCCGAGGTCGGAGAGGATGTCCCACGGCCCCGCAGCAAGGTTGCTGATCGTGTCGCTGAACAGGCCGATCCGGTTGGACAGGCGCGCGCCGACAATGTCGCACGCGACCGCGATCGCGCAGCCCGCGATGGCCACGCCGCCCAGCGCGCGTGAAAATGGGTCGGTGCCCGAATCCTTGCTGATCTGATCGCTCCCTGTTGCGCAGCCGTGCGGCTTGGCGCATTTGCGCGGCCATGACCGACGCGCCGCAACTCAAGCTGTTCAATTCTCTCAACCGCCAGCTGGAACCCTTCGTTCCGGTCCACGAGGGGGAGGCGCGCGTCTACACCTGCGGGCCGACGGTCTATAACTACCCGCATATCGGCAATATGCGCGCCTATGTGTTCGCGGATGTGCTGGGGCGCACGTTGAGCTGGCGCGGCTACAAACTCACCCACATCATCAATATCACCGATGTCGGCCATCTGACCGACGACGCCGATGCGGGCGAGGACAAGCTGGAGAAGACGGCTGCGACGCAGAAGCAGTCGATCTGGGATATTGCCGAGCATTACACAAAGGCGTTCAAGGACGACATAAGCGCGCTCAACATACGTCAACCGGCGCAGTGGTCGGTCGCGACCGACTACATCGCGGAGATGATCGACTTCGCGAAGCAGATCGAGCCGAAGCACTGCTACCAGCTGGAGAGTGGGCTCTATTTCGACGTCTCGACGGTCGAGGATTACGGGCGGCTGGCGCGCGCCGTGACCGAAGAGGGCGAGGGCCGGATCGACACGGTCGAGGGTAAACGCAATGCCGCCGACTTCGCGATCTGGCGCACCACGCCCGCGGGCGAGACGCGGCAGATGGAGTGGGATTCGCCCTGGGGTCGCGGCGCGCCCGGCTGGCATCTCGAGTGCAGCGTGATGGGCGGCAAGCTGCTCGGCTTCCCGTTCGACATCCACACCGGCGGGATCGACCACCGCGAGATTCACCACCCCAACGAGATCGCGCAGAACCAGGCCTACTGCGGCTGCGGCGGGCTGGACGACGCGGCGCATTCGGGTGCGAAGATCTGGATGCACAACAACTTCCTGGTCGAGCGGTCGGGCAAGATGAGCAAGTCGAGCGGTGAGTTCCTGCGGTTGCAGCTTCTGATCGGCAAGGGATACCACCCGCTCGCCTACCGGATGATGTGCCTCCAAGCGCATTACCGCAGCGAGCTGGAGTTCTCGTGGGAAGGGCTGGGTGCAGCGCTGACCCGGCTGAAGCGGATGGTGATGGCTGTTGAACAGCTTAAGAACCGTCATGCCGAACTTGTTTCGGCATCCAGCGAGCAGCCCGAGCCGTTTGTGCAGGAGGCGGGCTGGACCCTGAAACAAGTTCAGGGTGACGATTGGGGTAAGATCGCGCCAGCGATTGAGAAGTTTCAGGCGGCACTGGCCGACGACCTCAACACGTCGATCGCACTGACTGCGCTCGAAGAGGCTTTGACGATCAAGAAGGTTGACCCGGCGCAAAAGCTGCGCGCGGTGGCTGCGATGGACGCCGTCCTCGGCCTCGGCCTGCTCGACCTCGCGCGGACCGATCTGCGCATTCGTCCGAAGGACGCGGTTATCACCGACGACCATATTACATCGGCTATCGCGTTTCGGAAGGAGCTTCGAGCGCAGCAGAACTACGCTGCTCTCGACCGCCAGCGCGACGAGCTTACCGCGAAGGGCGTCGAGGTGATGGACGGCGACCCGCTCGGCTGGGAGTGGAAGCTGGCGTGAGGTCAAACCGTCACCCCGGACCTGATCTGGGGTGGTGCTTCACTTCTGGTCCGTTCGCGTGAAAGAGAAGCCCTGGCCCGGATCCCCTGCCTCCGCAGGGGCAGGCAAGTCCGGGCCGACGAGACAAGAGAGGTTGAGCCTTTGACCACCGCAGTCCTGTCCGCACTGATCCGCCCGCTGGTCGAACCACGCCTGCCCGACTGGGTCGAGCCGCTGTGGTTCATGAGCAAGGACGAGGCGATCGACCTTGCGCCGCGTGCGGAGATCGGCTGGTTCGATTTCAACGAGCCCGGCCCTATGTGCGAGGTCGTGACCGCCGCGATGAACCTCAAATGGCTGAACTCGATCTATGCCGGGCTCGATTTCCTGCCGCTCGACCTGCTGGAGCAGCGCGGCACGATCGTCACCAACGGCGCTGGCATCAACGCGATCACCATCGCCGAATATGTCGTCATGCTGATGCTGACCCATGCCAAGGGCTACCGCGAGGTGGTTCGCGCGCAGGATCGGCACGAGTGGTTGCAGGACAGCCCCGGCAAGCGCGAGCTGGCGGGCGAGCGGGTGCTGCTGCTGGGCCTCGGCGCGATCGGGCAGCTGGTAAAGACCCGGCTCGAAGCTTTCGACATGGAGGTGGTGCCCGTGCGCCGGTCGGGCGCGGATGGCGCGTTGAAGCCCGACGAATGGCGCGGCAAGCTGGGCGAATTCGACTGGGTCGTGCTGGCGGTGCCCTCCACCCCCGAAACGCACCACATGATCGGCGCGGACGAACTCGCCGCCATGAAGGCCAACGCTGTGCTGGTGAACATCGCACGCGGCGATGTGGTCGACCAGGATGCGCTGGTCGATGCGCTGGAGGGAAAGCGGATCGAGGCCGCACTGCTCGATGTCACCGACCCCGAGCCGCTGCCCGAAGACCATCCGCTGTGGTCGCTCGAGAATGCGCAGGTGACCATGCACCTGTCGGGCCGCGCGCAGAGCAAGATGTTTCAGCGCAGCGCGGACCGCTTCATCGAGAACCTTGCCCGCTGGCACGCGGGCGAACCGGTCGAGCCGCGTTTCGACCCGGCGCTGGGTTACTGAACGCATCGCGAAACCAATCCGTGTCGCCACCCGTATAGGTCGGGCACACCAGGAGGGGAGAGAGCGATGGCCGAGGGACAAGCGATCAAGACGAGCGATCTGTTCGTCCAGTGCCTTGAGGCGGAGGGCGTCGAATATGTCTTCGGCGTTCCGGGCGAGGAGAACCTCGACCTGCTCGATTCGCTCTCGCGCTCCGACATCCGTCTGGTGCTCACCCGGCACGAACAGGGCGCGGGGTTCATGGCCGCGACCTATGGCCGGCTGACGGGCAAGACGGCGGTGTGCCTGACCACGCTGGGCCCGGGTGCAACCAATGCGCTGACCGCGGTGGCCTATGCCCAGCTTGGCGGGATGCCGATGCTAACCGTGACCGGGCAGAAGCCGATCAAGCATTCCAAGCAGGGCCGCTTCCAGATCCTCGACGTGGTCGCGATGATGCACCCGGTGACCAAGTTCGCGCACCAGCTGGCGAGCGGGGAGACGCTGCCCGCGCGGGTGCGCGAGGCGGTGCGGCTGGCCGAGGAAGAGCGGCCCGGCGCGACCCATCTCGAACTGCCCGAAGATATCGCCGCGGAAGAGGCCCACGCCACCCCTCTCAAAGCCTCGGTCGCGCGCCGCCCCTCCGCCGAGCCCAAGGCGGTGCGGATCGCGGTCGAGGCGGTGGAAGCCGCGAAGAGGCCGCTGCTGGTGATCGGCGCGGGCGCGAACCGCAACATGGCGAGCAAGATGCTCGGCGAATTCGTCGACAAGACCGGCATTCCCTTCGTCACCACCCAGATGGGCAAGGGCGTGCTGGACGAGGAGCGACCGCTGTTCCTCGGCTGTGCGGCGCTTTCCAGCGGCGATTTCGTCCACCGGGCGATCGAGGAAGCGGACTGCATCCTCTCGATCGGGCACGACGTGATCGAGAAGCCGCCCTTCTTCATGCACCGCGACGACAAGCGGGTGGTCATCCACGTGTCGTACAACACGGCGGAGGTGGACCCGGTCTATTTCCCGCAGATCGAGGTGATCGGCGATATCGCCAACGCGATCTGGCAGATGAAGGAGGCGATCACCCCCCGCGACGACTGGGATGCAAGCTGCATGCTGCGTTACCGCGAGGCGGAGCAGGAGCATTCGCGCGAGTTGATGGAGGATCGCTGCTTCCCGATCTTCCCGCCGTTCCTGGTCGCCGCGATCCGCCGGGCGATGCCGCGCGAGGGTGTGATCTGCCTCGACAACGGGGTCTACAAGCTGTGGTTCGCAAGGAACTACATGGCGCACCTGCCCAACACGATCCTGCTCGACAATGCGCTCGCCAGCATGGGCGCGGGCCTGCCCAGCGCGATCGCCACCGCGCTGGTCCATCCGCAGCGAAAGGTGCTGGCGGTGTGCGGCGATGGCGGCTTCATGATGAGCGGGCAGGAACTGGAAACGGCGGTGCGGCTGGGCGTCGACCTGACCGTGCTGATCCTGCGCGACGATGCCTATGGCATGATCCGTTGGAAGCAGAAGAACATGGGGCTGGCCGATTATGGCCTGACCTTCGGCAATCCCGATTTCGTCGACTACGCGCAAAGCTTCGGCGCGCATGGCCACCGGGTCGAGAGCGCGGAGCACCTCGAACAGCTGCTCGCCCAATGCCGCGATGCGGGCGGGGTGCATGTGATCGACTGTCCGGTCGACTATTCGGAAAACGATTCGCTGCTCAACCACGAGATCAAGGAACGCAGCGCGCAGCTTTGAGGTTGCCTTGGTAAAGGAGATTGCCCCCGTGCCACAGCTCAAGGACACCTACCCCCTCTACCTTCGCAACGAGGCCGCGCAGCCCAACACCGATCTCGAGGTGACGGACAAGTACACCGGCGAGGTCGCATTCCGCACCGCACTCGCCACGCCCGAGATCATCGACGACGCGATCGTCGGCACGGTCGAGGCGACGGAGCCGATGGCGCGGCTCGCCAGCTATCAGCGGCAGGACGTGCTGATGCACTGCGTGAAACGGTTCGAGGAGCGTTTCGACGAACTCGCCTATGCGCTGTGCGTCGAAGCGGGCAAGCCGATCGGCGACAGCGAGGGTGAGGTCACCCGCCTGATCGACACCTTCCGCATCGCCGCCGAGGAAAGCGTGCGGCTGGGCGGCGAGGTCATGCCGCTCGACATTTCCGAACGCGCCAAAGGCTATCAGGCGATCTGGAAGCGCGTGCCCATCGGCCCGTGCAGCTTCATCTCTCCTTTCAACTTCCCGCTGAACCTTGCCGCGCACAAGATCGCGCCCGCGCTCGCGGTGGGCTGCCCCTTCATCCTCAAGCCCGCGAGCAAGACGCCGCTGGGCGCGATCATCATCGGCGAGGTGCTGGCCGAGACCGACCTGCCCAAGGGCGCGTTCTCGATCCTGCCCGCCAGCCGCGACGGCGCGGACCTGTTCACCACCGACGAACGCCTCAAGCTGCTCAGCTTCACCGGGTCGGACGAGGTCGGTTGGGCGCTGAAGGCGCGGGCAGGCAAGAAGAAGGTCGTGATGGAGCTGGGCGGCAATGCCGCGGTCATCATCGACCGTGATGCCGATCTGAAGGATGCCCTGCCGCGCGTCATCAAGGGCGCCTTCTACCAGTCCGGCCAGTCATGCATCTCGGTCCAGCGCATCCTCATTCACGAAGATGTCTACGACGAGTTTCGCGACATGCTGGTCGAGGAAGCCAAGGCCCTCGTCGCGGGCGACCCGAAGGACAAGCACACCTTCATCGGCCCGATGATCGACGACGGCGAGGCCGAACGGGTCGAGGCATGGACTAGGCAAGCCCTCGACCATGGCGCAAAGCTGCTGTGCGGCGGCACGCGCGAGGGGCGGATGATCCCTGCAACCCTGCTCGAAAACGTCGACCGCGACGCTAAGGTGGTGAACGAGGAAGTGTTCGGGCCGCTCGCCGTCCTCATGAAGTTCTCCACTTTCGACGAGGCGATCGAGGAAACCAACCGCTCCGAATTCGGGCTCCAGGCGGGGATCTTCACGCGCGACCTGTTCAAGATGTTCGATGCGTGGGACCGGCTGGATTACGGCGGCATCTGCATCAACGAGATCCCCAGCTACCGCGTCGACAACATGCCCTATGGCGGGGTCAAGAACTCCGGCCTGGGCCGCGAGGGTGTGCGCTTCGCGATGGAGGACATGACCGAGATCCGGAATCTCGTGATCCGGCGGTAACCGGCGTGTTCGGGGCCGGTTTGACGCGGCCCCTGACACACCTGACACACAGTCCAGGGGGTTAAAAACCATCCCCCGCCACGGCCACCCGCTCACCCGTCCTCCAGCAGCAGCAATTCGCAGGTGACGGTGAGCCGGGGTGAGGGTGCGAGGACATGGTCCACCGCGCTTACCGTCGCATCGGCGACCAGCTGGCCGGGCAGGGCGAATTCGTGATCGGGCAGCTCGGCGATCAGCATTTCGCCGCCGGCGATCGCCTCTGGCGTGTCGAACGCCAGTTGCACCGTGTGGCGCGTGCCCGCGAAGGTGATGCTCGCCCAGCCACGCTCGCGGTGGTCGAGCACGCGGGCCTCGCCCCCGGCGAGCGCGATCAGCGCGCGTTCGAGCCTTCCGGCGCTGCCCCGGCGCGGAGCAGGGGAGGGAGGGACCTCAGCCTGCATGGCGCGGCTCCCCCATCCGGGCGCGCCATTCGGCCATGAAGCCGTCTACGCGCCGCTCCGTGCCGGAGCGCGGCATGCGCCCGTTGCGCAGATCGAGCACGAAGCGCGGATCATGCGTCGCGAGCCGCCCGAATTTGGTCGCAGGCATATCGAATTCGCGCAAAAACCTCTCTATCCTTCGAATCAGCATAAATTTCCCTCACAGATGGCTTTGACAGGTCGATTCGGCGCCGCGGTGAAGGATTGCTCGCCTGTGAAATCCTACTTGTCTAGGAAAAATCTTTCGCTATAGGAAATTGCGTATGAGCGATGATCGACCCTCTGCGGGCAGCCTGTCAGGCGATCCGGCGCGTGTGCGCCTGCTCGAACTCGCGCAGGCGCGCGGTTCCAGCCTTGCGGCGCTTTCCAAGCTTATCGACCGCAATTCCAGCTATTTGCAGCAGTTCATCCGCAAGGGGAGCCCGCGCAAGCTGGAGGAGCAGGACCGGCGCACGCTGGCCCAGTTCTTCGGTGTCGACGAGAGTGAACTGGCCCCCGAGATGAGTGGCGCGGAGGAAAAATCCTATGCCACGTCTCGCTACTCTGCGGGCGACGAGGATTTCCACGCGATCCCGCGACTCTCGCTCGCCGCGGCGGCCGGGCCGGGGCAATTCGCCAATGGCGAGGCGCCGTTCGACAATTTCGGCTTTTCGGGCCGCTGGCTGCGCGAAAACGGGTTCGATCCGAAAATGCTCTCCGCGCTCACCGTGGAGGGCGATTCGATGGAGCCGCTGCTGCGCCATGGCGACGAAATCCTGATCGATCGCGGATCTCGGTTCGAGCGGGACGGGGTCCATGTCGTGCGCATGGGCGACACGCTGATGGTCAAGCGGCTGGCGAGCGCCGGGGCGGGGCGGATCGCCCTGCTCAGCCAGAATCTCGCCTACCCGCCGGTGGAGGTGGGGCTGGACGAGATCGAGGTGCTGGGCCGCGTGGTGTGGAAGAGCGGGCGGTTGTGAGCGCTAAATTACGTCGCGAGACGGATCATCGGCCGATCGGAGTCTCCATGTTTGCGTGCCGCTGTCCGCCTTTCGATAGAAAAAGGTCACCGATGTGTTCTCTCTGACGCATTCTATGATTTCGTCATCGGCTGGCGGACCATGATCGACAGAGGACCAGCTTGCCGAGTCCTCCGATGGCATGACGATCGCATACCAGTTGCCGGTTGCCTCGTACCACGCTGTTCCCGGACTGCATTTGAGTAGTGCGGAGACAAAGGCCTGATGTTCGCTCCCTGGAGGGGCATTCTCTCCCATTGAATCCAGCGATCCGACAACCTTGATGAAGCCCCTTGGATTGTCGTTTTCGCGATAGAACAGCGGGAAGACGAGTGACGAGCTCTTGGCTGCTTCGTCGACCGCTAGCTCCGGCGCGGCGCCACGCTTGCTATCATCGGGCCCTTCCTCTTCCTTTGACGAGCCGCAGCTGGCCAAGACGAGCAGACAGAATAACGACGGCCAAGGGTTCATGGCGTCACTGTCTGAGCGCGCTGCTTGGGAATGGCAAGCTGCGCGAGAGGAGCAGTCGGTCGAAGGGGGCGAGGCCACCGATCCGGCGCATGATCCTTGCATTCACCTCCGCATTAATGGGGCGAGCATGCTCGCCGATCTGGAGCGCGCAGGCGAGCTAGGCCGCGCTGATCAGTCTCGGCGGCGAGAGGACTTGGCTCGACGCCAGAGCCTGTATCCCTAACGTTTCTGCGCCGTTTAGAGGATTCTTCACCTTCGAGCGTCATGGTCCCCGCGAAATCCGGGGGACATGATGATTACCAGACACCTGCTGCGCGACGAGACGGGCACATCGGCGATCGAATATGCGGTCATCATGGCGCTGATCGGGGTTGGACTGGTCGGGGCGCTCAACGCGCTCGGGACGGAGACCGCGAACAGCTATTCCAATGCGGCGGTCGCGCTGGAGCCTGCTGCGGACGAACCCGCGCCTGCGCCCACGGCAACGCCCCCGCGCGTGCCCACCCGACCGGGCGGTGGCAATCGCGTGCCACGCTAAGTCGAGCTGCGCGTCTTCCGGCTTGTTTTTCAGGACGGGGGGCGGCGGTAGTCGGAGTCTTTCAGAGACAGCATGTAATCGGTGACCAGCGCGACGTCCGCGTCGGTCAGCCCCACATCCATGATGTCGGGGTAGTTGTGCGCATCGCGCAGGTACGCCGTCAGCGTTTCGCGGGTCAGCCCGTCGCGGTTGGCGATTTCGGGGAAAGTCGGCGCCTGCGGCAGGGGCGACAGCGTGCCCGGCGTTACCGCGTGGCAGCTGCCGCACACCGCGCCAACCAGCATCGGCACGCCGTCCGCATCGGTCTGGGCAAGCTCCGCGCGGCTCGGTTGCGGCTGGGCAGCGGTGGCCGACTGCACGGGCGTATCCGGCTGGCAAGCTGCCAGTGCGAGAGTGCCCACGGCTGCGAGCAGGACGAATTGCGGCTTCATGGTCTGCGATCCCTTCTCCAGGCCTTGGGGAAGGGTACCGCCGCCCTTGCCACCGATCAATCGGTGTTCCATCTCGGGGAACATGACCCAGACCAACGCCTCCGCCCAAGCCTCCCCCATGAAAGCCGCGATCCTGCCGGTGACGCCGCTGCAGCAGAACTGCTCGCTGATCTGGTGTACCCAGACCAACAAGGCCGCGTTGATCGATCCCGGTGGCGATCTCGACAAGCTGAAGGCGGGCGTCGCCAAGGCGGGTGTGGAGCTGGAGAAGATCCTCATCACCCACGGCCACCTCGACCATTGCGGGCAGGCGGGGATGCTGGCGAAGGAGCTGGGCTTGCCGATCGAGGGTCCGCACGAGGCGGACCGGTTCTGGATTGCGCGGCTCGATGAAGACGGCGCGCGGTTCCAGATGGAGGCGGCGAGCTTCGAGCCCGACCGGTGGCTGGAGGATGGCGACACCGTCACCGTCGGCAATCTGACGCTGGAGGTGATCCACTGCCCCGGCCACACGCCGGGCCACGTGATCTTCTTCAACCGCGACCGCAAGTTCGCGATCGTGGGCGATGTGCTGTTCCAGGGCAGCATCGGGCGGACCGATTTCCCGATGAGCGATCATCAGAACCTGATCGACGCGATCACCAGGAAGCTGTGGCCGCTGGGCAACGACGTCACCTTCATCCCCGGCCACGGCCCGACCAGCACCTTCGGCCAGGAACGCCGCACCAACCCCTTCGTGGGCGATGCGGCGCTGGCGTGAGCGCAGCAGCGCCGCTCCCTTGAGGAGGGGGCGCTCAGACCACCCCGAAGCCGATCAGCGCGGCAAGCACGCTCAGCCCCAGCAGCGTGAGCATCGTCACGATCACACCGATCTGCCGCGGCACCCCGCCTTTCTCCGCGTCCATTCCCACGCCGTGCAGGATTCGCGCGAACACGAACAGGATGGAGAGGAGGTGCAGCCACATGCCGCCGCGCCCCGCCAGTTCGATCAGCACGATCAGCGCGAGCACGAAGGGCGCGGTCTCGACGAAGTTGAGCTGTGCGCGCATCCGCCGGGCAAGCAGCGGGTTGCCGCCATCGCCGTGGCCGACCTTGGCCTTCAGCCGCGCGCGGCCGCAGCGCACCGCCAGCCACAGCGCCAGCAGCCCGAACATGGCGGCGCTGGTCAGCGACACCGGCAGCATGATATCCATCGCATTCTCTCCCGTGCAGATCGTGTGAGGGGGACAGGCTTTAGCGCGGTGTTCGCGATGGCCAAGCGCCAAGCTGCGCTTGCATCGTGCGGCAGAATCGGTATAGCGCGCGCCTCTTGCCGCCATTGACGGAGCGTGAGCGCCGCACGACATAGCCGTTGTGCAGGCGCTTCCCCTCGCTTAAGGGCGGCTCTCAAGTATTGATTTTTAACCGTTTAGAACAGGTGCCGCCATGGCCGTCCCCAAGAGAAAAGTATCGCCGCATCGCCGGGGCAATCGGCGCTCGCACGATTCGCTGAAGGTCGAAGCCTTCCACGAATGCGACAATTGCGGCGAATTGAAGCGCCCGCACAACATGTGCGGCCACTGCGGTCATTATAATGGCCGCCTGGTGCTCGAGCCCAAGGGCCTCTGAGCCCATCACGGTAAGGACGTAATCGCATGAGTCTTCCGCGTATCGCCGTCGACGCGATGGGCGGCGACGAAGGCGTGCGCGTGATGGTCGAGGGTGCAGCCCTCGCCCGCCGTCGGCACGAGAAGTTCAGCTTCCTGCTGATGGGCGACCGTGCGCAGATCGAGCGCGCGCTGGAGAGCCATCCCGGCCTCGCCGGCGCGGCCGAGATCCGCCATTGCGAATCGGTGGTCGAGGGCGAGGACAAGCCTTCGCAGGCGCTCCGCCGTGCCAAGGGCACGTCGATGGGCGAGGCTGTCGCCGCAGTGAAACGCGGCGAAGCCGGCGCCGCGGTCAGCGCGGGCAATACCGGTGCGCTGATGGCGATCAGCAAGGTCGCGCTGCGCACCCTGCCGGGGATCGACCGGCCCGCGCTCGCCGCATTGCTTCCCACGCTCGAAGAGCAGGACGTCATCATGCTCGACCTCGGTGCCAATACCGAGTGCGACGCGCGCAACCTCGTCCAGTTCGCGATCATGGGTGCGGCCTATTCCCGCATCGTCACCGGGCGTCCGCGTCCGCGCGTGCGACTGCTCAATATCGGTACTGAAGACATCAAGGGCACCGGCGAAGTGCAGGAAGCGGCAAAGCACCTGAGAGCGGCCAAGACGCTGGCGATCGACTTCGACGGCTTCGTCGAGGCGGACAAGATCAACCGCGGCGATGTCGACGTGGTGGTGACCGACGGTTTCTCCGGCAATATCGCGCTGAAGGCCATCGAAGGCTCGGCCCGGTTCGTGACCGACCTGCTCAAGACCGCGTTCCGCTCCTCGCTGCGGTCAAAGATCGGCTTCCTCGTCTCGCGCCCCGCGACCGAGCTGCTGCGTCACCATCTGGACCCCAACAACCACAACGGCGCGGTCTTCCTCGGCCTCAACGGCGTGGTCGTGAAAAGCCACGGCAGCGCCACGGCCAATGGCGTCGCCAACGCGGTCGCAGTGGCAGCGCGGCTGCTGGAAGAAGACCTCACCGCGCGGATCGGCGAAGACCTCGCCGAACTGGGCGACAGCCTGATGGCCAATGGCCACCGTACCCCCAGCGACTCAAGCAAGATCGAGAGCAGCGCCAAGTGATCCGCTCCCTCATCCGCGGGGCTGGCTCTGCCATGCCCCAACGCGTCGTGACCAATGAAGAGCTGGCAGGCCGGCTCGACACCAGCGACGAGTGGATCGTGGAGCGCACCGGCATCCGCCAGCGCCATATCGCGGGCGAGGGGGAAACCACCGGCACGCTGGCGATCGCGGCGGCGCGCGCCGCGCTGGCCGATGCGGGGATCGACGCGAAGAAGATCGACCTGATCGTTCTCGCCACCGCGACGCCCGACAACACCTTCCCCGCGACCGCCACCAAGGTGCAGGCCGCGCTGGGCTGCAATGGCTGCCCCGCGTTCGACGTGCAGGCGGTATGCTCCGGCTTCCTCTATGCGATGACCACCGCCGACGCGATGCTGCGTAGCGGGCAGGCGACCTGCGCGCTGGTGATCGGCGCGGAAACCTTCAGCCGCATTCTCGACTGGGAAGACCGCACCACCGCCGTGCTGTTCGGCGACGGCGCAGGCGCGATCGTGCTGGAAGCGCAGGACGTTGCCGAGGGCACCGCGAAAAGCGAGGGGTCGGGCATCCTGACCTCGCAGCTCCATGCAGACGGCGCGCAGCACGACCTGCTCTATGTCGATGGCGGCCCATCGACCACGCAGACCGTGGGCCATCTGCGGATGAAGGGGCGCGAGGTGTTCCGCCACGCGGTTGGCAATCTGGCGCAGGTGCTGGGCGATGTGGTCGCCAAGGCAGGCATCACCGTCGACCAGATCGACTGGGTGGTGCCGCACCAGGCCAATATCCGCATTCTGGAAGCGACCGCCAAGAAGCTTGGCCTGGCGCCCGAAAAGGTAATCGTCACGGTCGACCGGCACGCCAACACGTCTGCCGCATCCGTGCCGCTCGCCTTCGCCGCCGCGCGCGCGGACGGGCGGATCAAACCGGGCGATCTGGTGCTGTTCGAAGCGATGGGCGGCGGGTTCACCTGGGGCGCAAGCCTGGTCCGGCTCTGAGCCCGCCCAGCCCCGTAGGGCACGCGAATCGCCGATGGTGCAAAAAACGCTGTGTCGCATTTGCGGCACCACGTAATCATTGCTAGGCTTTCGGCGGTTTATCGAGGCTCTTTCGAGAACACCCGGCAAGAACAGAAAAAGGGATTCCTCACGATGTCGCGCTCGGCGGGTACGCTGACCAGGGCCGATCTGGCCGAAACCATCAATCGCAAACTCGGCTTCAGCCGCGCGGAATCGCTGGCGCTGGTCGAATCGATCCTCGCGCATATGTGCGATTCCCTGAAGGACGGCGAGAACGTCAAGATTTCCGGCTTCGGTAGCTTCGTGCTGCGCGACAAGAAGGAACGCGTCGGCCGCAACCCCAAGACCGGGGTTGAGGTGCCGATCACCCCGCGCCGGGTAATGACCTTCCGCGCCAGCCAGACCCTGCGCGACCGGATCGCAGACGGAAGCTGACATGGCCCGCCGCAGCTTCGACGATGGCAAGGACGCAGACGCGCTTCGGACCATCGGGGAGCTTGGCAAGGCGCTTGGCATAAAGGCGCACGTGCTGCGCTATTGGGAAGAGCAGTTCCCGATGCTGCAGCCTCTGAAACGGAGCGGAGGGCGCCGCTATTACCGGGCCGACGATGTCGCGCTGGTCGAAACGATCGACCGGCTGGTGAACGGCGAAGGCTACACTCTCAAGGGCGCACGCGCGGCGATCGAGAAGGGGCGGGCAGGCATGAATCCTGCAGACGGGGACGACGAGGAACCAGAAGCACCGCGCGAAGGCGTGCGCCGTTACCTGACCGCGCGCGACCTGCCCGACCACGACGAACCATCCGCACAACAGCCGCACCCGCGCCTGCGCCGCGCCGCCGACCGGGTCTTGCTCGACGAGCTGAAGGCGATCCGCGAGGGGCTGGCCGCCGCCATTGGCGACTAGGCGCCGCGAGCGTGTATCGGACTGCTGGGGTCTACTCCGCGGCCAGCAATTCGGCGGCTTGCAGGTCCACGCTGACGAGGCGGCTGACGCCCTTCTCTATCATCGTCACCCCGAACAGGCGGTGCATCCGGCTCATCGTCACCGCATTGTGCGTGACGATCAGGTAGCGTGTGCTGGTCTCTTGCGTCATCGCTTCCAGCAGGTCGCAGAAGCGGTCGATATTGGCGTCGTCGAGCGGAGCGTCGACCTCGTCGAGCACGCAGATCGGCGCGGGATTGGTCAGGAACAGCGCAAAGGTGAGTGCGATCGCGGTGAGCGCCTGTTCGCCGCCCGATAGCAGCGTGAGCGATTGCAGCCGCTTGCCCGGCGGCTGGGCGTAGATCTCAAGCCCGGCCTCCAGCGGATCATCGCTGTCGATCAGCGCGAGGTGCGCGACGCCGCCTTCAAACAGGCGGGCGAACAGCTTCTGGAAATGTGCATCGACCTGCTCGAACGCGGCGCGCAGCCGCTCGCGCCCTTCGCGGTTCAGCTGCCCGATCGATCCGCGCAGGCGATGCACCGCCTCGGTCAGTTCCTCGCGCTCGGCAGTAGTCGAGCCGTGCTCTTCCTCGATCCTGGCGAGTTCGTCGGCGGCAACGAGATTGACCGGGCCGATCCGTTCGCGCGATTGGGTCAGCTTGTCGAGCGTTTCGGACTCGGCCTCCCGGTCGGCCACATCCGCTTCGTCGAACTCGTACGCGGCGGGCAGCAGCGGCGGGGGCTTGTGGAAACGCTCGCCCGAAACGCGTGCCATTTCCGCCCGCCGCGCGTCCTCGTTCTCGGCCTGGTTGGCCAGCTGGGCGCGCCGTTCGCGCGCTTCGGAGAGCGCTTCGTTGGCGGCGCGCTGCGCGGTGTCGGCTGCGTCGGCGGCTGCCTGCGCGGTGTCGAGCGTGTCCTGCAAGGTGGCAAGCCGCGCGGCGGTTTCGCGGTGGCTGGTTCGCGCGGTCTCGATGTCGCGCGCCAGCCGCTCGGGCTGGTCGCCGACCTGTTCGCGCGCGGCGGCGATCTCGGCAAAGCGGCTGTCCATCTCCGCCAGCCGGCGCGCGGCTTCGTCCGCCCGGCGATCCCAGTGGGCGCGATCCGCGCGGTGGGCCGAAACGCGCTCCTTCGCGACCGCGAGCGCCTGTTCCTGCGCGGCGCGCGCGGCGGTGGCGGCGGAGAGCTGCGCGCGCGCGGTCTCGTGAGCGGAGCGGGCCGCATCGCGCCGCGCGGCGAGCGCCTCGGGATCGGTCAGCCCGGCCAGCGTTGCCTGCGCCGCCTCCAGCTCACGCGTCGCAGTGGCGCGCTGATCGGCGAGGTCGGTGCGCGCCTGTTCGAGCTGGCGCGCGCGTTCGGCATGGCTGGCGAGCGCAGCCTCTGCGCGGTCGAGCGCACGCAGCGCCTCGCGCTCGGCCTGCGCGGCGGCTTCGCGCTCGCTTTCGGCGCGGGAGAAGTCGGCCTGCGCGGCGTCGAGCGCGGCGCGCGCCTCGCCCACGCGGGCCTCGGCACTGGCGGCGGACTGCTGCAATTCGGGCAGGCGCTCGGCCAGAGTGGCGAGGCGGTTGGCCGCTTCGAGCCGCGCGGCCTCTGCGCCTCCCTCGCCGCGCACGACCAGCCCGTCCCACCGGCGCAGCGCGCCTGCAAGCGTGACCAGCCAGGTGCCCGGCTCCAGAGCGCGGCCATCATCCGCCTCGACCACCTGCACCCGCGCCAGGCGCGCGCGCAGTTCCTCGGGGCAGTCGCCGAGATGATGCAGCAGCGAATCGGCCACCGGCTCGGGCTGCGGCGCTCCGGTCCAGAAGCGTCCATCCTCCGCCTCCGGCATGGCGCCCAGCGGGCTGCGGCCGTCGCGGCCCAGCACTGCGGCGAGCGCCGCCTCGTAACCGGGCGCGGCACGCACGCGATCGAGCGCGACCGGCTTGCCCGCCTTGGCCGCGCGCGCCTTGTCGCGTGTGCGCTGGTCCTTCTCCAGCGCGGCATGCTCGCGCTCCACACCGGCGAGTTCGGCGCGTGCTTCGGCGAGCGCTTCCTGCGCCTGCTCCAGCGCAGTGCGCGCGGCATCGCGCGCTTCGCGGCGGCCTTCGATCCGCCCGGCCAGCGCTTCCTGCGCTTCGCCAGCCTGCGTTGCGGCGGCCTGCGCCTCGGCCAGCGCCTGCGCGGGATCCTGCGCGCCTGCCTGCTGGCGTGCGGTCTCCTCCAGCCGCTCGGCCTCGCTCGCAAGCTTGGCGATCCGCCGTTCCGCGGTGTCGAGCGCGGCGCGCGCCACGCGCCATTCGGCATCGAGCGCCGCGTAATCCGCATTGGCGCGCGCGAGTTCCAGCTCGGCCGAACGTTCGGCCTGTTCCGCCCGCTCGGCATCCGCGATCACCTGCGGCAGCGCAGCCTCGGCTTGCGCCCGCGACGTCTCGCTCGCCGCCAGTTCGGCTTCGAGCCGCTGGAGAGCATCCGCCGCGTCGCGCCCGGTGCGCCCGTAATCCTCGCGGTCCTCTTCCAGCCGCGCGGCCTGCCGGTCGAGATCGGCGAGCCGGGCGAGCGCGGCGTCACGCTCCTTCTCAAGGCTGGCGAGCCGCTGCTCCTGCGCGCCCGCATCGGTGCGCGCGGCGACCAGCGCATCGCGCGCATCGGCGAGTTTTTCCGCCGCATCGCGCTGGGCCGTCTCGGTCTCGCCCGCACGCGTCTTGGCCGCCTCGACCGCTGCCTCCGCCTCGCCCGCCGCCTTGCGCGCGGCCTGCGCGCTGGCCGCCGCATCGCGCCAGCGGGCGAAGACCAGCCGGGCCTCGGCGACGCCGATCTCGTCGGTCAGCTTTGCATAGCGTTCCGCCTGTTTGGCCTGCCGCCTGAGCGAGGTAATCTGGCTGTCGAGCCCGGCGAGCAGGTCTTCCAACCGTGCGAGGTTGTTCTCTGTCTGGCGCAGCTTGCTCTCGGCATCCTTGCGCCGCACGTGCAGCCCGGCGATCCCCGCCGCTTCTTCCAGCATCGCGCGCCGCTCGACCGGCTTGGCCGCGATCATGTGCGCGATCTTGCCCTGGCTGACGAGTGCGGGGGAGTGGGCCCCGGTCGCCGCATCGGCAAAGGCGAGCGCGACGTCCTTTGCCCGCACGTCGTTTCCGTTGACGCGGTAGGCACTGCCCGCGCCGCGTTCGATCCGGCGGATGACCTCGAGCTCGGCGCCGGAGTCGTCCGCGCCGGTCAGCACCACTTCGGCGAACTGGCGCGGGGGACGCTCGGCCGTGCCGGCGAAGATCACGTCCTCCATCCCGCCCGAGCGCATCGACTTGGCGGAGGTTTCCCCCATCACCCAGCGGATCGCTTCGAGCAGGTTGGATTTGCCGCAGCCGTTGGGGCCGACGACCCCGGTCAGCCCGGGTTCGATGCGCAGGGTTGCGGGCTCGACGAAGCTCTTGAAGCCAGACAGGCGAAGCTGCCGGATCTCCATCCGCCGTGCCCGCTACCCGCGCCTAGCGCGCGCCCGCGCGCTGCAGGGCCGCTTCGACCGCCATCCAGCCGGAGCCGTCGAGCTTCTTGCCGTTGAGCACGAAGGTCGGCGTCTGGGTGATGTCGTCTTCCGTGGCGTAGCTTTGCGAGAGCTCGGCGGTGTTGGTCAGCTGTTCCGCATCGGCGAGGCAGGTGCGCGCCTGATCGCGGCTGATCCCGCGCGAGGCGAAGAAATCGAGCAGGCCGGCGGTTTCGCCGAACGCGACGAAGCGCTGGTCTTCCGGCAGGTTGAGCGCGGATTCGAGCTGCGCCCCGCGTTCCTGCAACGGCTGCATGATCGTGGGCAGGTTGGCCCAGACCTGGTCGGCGAGCGGCACCACCTGTTCGGGCGCGCCGCACTGGACCAGCCGGGTGAGCGCGAGGTCGATCGGGCCGTGGATCGCGAAGCTGCGGAATTCGAAGCTGACCCGGCCGGTATCGACATACTCGTTCATCAGAGGCTCGCTCGCCTCGACCGAGAAGGCGGCGCAGGCGGGGCAGGTGAGCGAGCCGTATTCGACCAGCTTGATCGGTGCATCCGGATTGCCGACCAGATAGCCGCCGCGATCGGTGCGCTGGGCGATTTCGGACCACACCTGGCCGTCGGGCGCGGCCACTTCGGCCACCGGCTCTCCGCTGGGCGAGCCTTCGGCGTCGTCGCTCGAGCCGCAGGCGGCAAGGCCGAGGGCGAGCGGCAGGGCCACTGCAGCGAGGGCGAAGGATTTGGCGGAGATCACGGATTTGATCGGGGCGTTCATCGGGCGGTCCTTTTCGTGCCAATTGGAAAGCTTAGGCGGAAGGTCTGGCGATTCGGAAGGTGCGGGGCGCAGGTTCTCCACCGGCGCCGCTTCCGGACGACGCTAGTCGGCGGGCGGGGCGGATGCACCCGGCGTGCCCGCGCCGGCCAGCGCCTGTTGCAGCTGGTCCCAGGTGTGCACACCTTCCAGCATGGTGCCGTTGACGACGAAGCTGGGCGTCGGGATCGGGCCATACGTCTCGACGTCGGCCTTGATCGCGCCTTCGATTCGGTCGGCCAGCGCCTGGTCGGCAAGGCACCGGTCCAGCTCCACCCGGGTATACCCGCGCCGCTCGAAAATCGCGTAGAGGTTGAGGTCGCTCGCCACCGCGCGGCGGCGAGCGGCCTTGTCGCCGTTGAACCAGCGGTCGCTCTGCGCCTTCGTGGCGAGGCGCATCAGCGCGTTGTATTGCGGCTGTGCCATCATCAGTGCTGAATGGTTGCCGGGGAACTTCTCGGGCGCGCCGCAGCGGGCCATCATCGCCGCTGTCAGATCGACCGGGTTGGCCGCGACATCGCGGTATTCGTAGCGCAGATCGCCCTTCGAGACGTAGCCGAGCTTGAGGATTTCTTCCCCTTGCATCGCGAATTCGCGGCAGTGCGGGCAGGTATAGCTGAGGTATTCGATCACCGTCACCGGCGCATCGGGATTGCCGACGATGTGCGAAACGGGCGTACGTTCGACTGTCTGCAGCCAGCTCTGCGCCGCAGCCGGGCTTGCCAGACCGGCCAGCATCAGCAGCAGGGCCCCCATGATACGCGTCATCAATGCGTTTCTCCGTTGGTGTCGTCGCCCAGCGTGCGCGCGAGTCCTTCAAGGACGGCGCGCAGTTCGGGATCGCCGATATCGCGCAAAGACTCGCCCAGTTCCATCGGAATCGGCTTGAGTTCGGGCGGCCTCGTGCTGCGCGGGGGCTCTACCGCACGCGGCTGAACCGTACCTTGCCGCAGCTTGACCCGCGCGACCGCGCGATAGCCGAAGAAGCGGTTGGTCCGCTCGATGATTTCGGGGATGACATGCTGGATCAGCGGCGCGTGGGCGGGCGCCACCACCAGCTGGAGGATGCCGTCGGCGCGCTCTCCCGGCGGGAAGCGGATCGATTCGGGCGCGCAGACCTTGGCGTGGTCCGGCCCAACGATCTCCGGCCAGCGGGTCACGACAGAGCTTTGCACGAAGCCGTAGCGGCGGAACGCGGTGCGCCCGACCTGCGGCATCAGATCGCCGACCGGCTTTACCCCGCTGCCGCGCGAGCGCTCGAACGGGCGCACGTTCCCGGTTTTTGGGCCGCCTTTCGGGCCGGTCTTCTTCGCGCTTTTCCTGCCGGTCGCGGATTTGGGGGGAGGCTTGCGTTCCATCGCGCGGCCACCGATGCCATAGGCGGCGCGTGACCACCAGAGAGACCTGTGCGCAAATCCCGGCCCGGCTGCTCGCCTGGTACGACGAACACGCCCGCGCGCTGCCGTGGCGCAGCGCTCCGCGAGAGCCTCCTGCCGATCCCTATCGCGTCTGGCTGTCCGAGATCATGCTGCAGCAGACCACCGTAGCGGCGGTGAAGCCCTTTTTCGCCACGTTCACGACCCGCTGGCCCACTGTCGAGGCACTCGCCGCCGCGCCGCAGGAGGATGTGATGGCCGCGTGGGCCGGGCTTGGTTACTACTCGCGCGCCCGCAATCTGGTGAAGGCGGCGGGTGTGGTCGCCGAGATGGGCGGTTTTCCCGATACCGAGGAAGGGCTGCGCGCGCTGCCCGGCGTGGGTGCCTATACCGCCGCCGCAATCGCCGCGATCGCCTTCGGGCGGCGCGCGGTGGTGGTCGATGCCAATGTCGAGCGGGTGGTCGCGCGGTTATTCGCCATCGACACCCCGTTGCCGGGCGCGAGGCCGGCGATCCGCGAAGGGGCGGATCTCATCACCCCGGACGAGCGCAGCGGCGATTTCGCGCAAGGAATGATGGATCTGGGCAGCCGTATCTGCACCCCGCGCGCTCCGAACTGCGATGCCTGCCCGCTCGCGGCGGATTGCGCGGCGCGCGGACACGATCCCGAGCGGTTGCCGGTCAAGGCTCCGAAGAAGGCCAAACCCGTGCGGCAGGGCAGGGCCTACTGGATCGAGCGTGAGGGGGCGGTGTGGCTGGTCCAGCGGGCACCCGAGGGAATGCTCGGCGGAATGCGTGCACTGCCCGATGATGGCTGGTCAGCGGCAGGCGATGGATCGGGCGATCCGCCGGTGGACGGCGCGTGGGAAGAGGCGGGCGTGGTGCGCCACACCTTCACGCATTTCGTGATCGAGCTGAGCGTGCTGCGGCTGGAGAGCGCGCAGGAAACCGGGCTGGCGCAGGGCGAATGGTGGCCGGTCGAGCGGATCGGCGAGGCGGGCCTGCCGACTTTGTTCGCCAAGGCCGCGCGGCTGGCGATCGCGGTGCGCGAACGCCTGATCTAGCGCAGAGCTAGAAGATGCCGCCGCCCAGGAACAGCCGGATCACCGCAAGGATGGTCACGATGATGCAGAAGGTCCGCCCGCTGGTGCTCGACGACAGAAAGCCGAGGATAATCCCGAGGATCAGGAACGGCATCGCGAAATAGTTCGCCCAGCCCAGAAACGGGATGGTTGCGGGGATGACGATGATGAGGCCGACGATTCCGAACAGCCAGGAAAGGATGTTGAGCATGTGTCTTATATGGTTAACGCACCTGAGGCTGGCAAGACAGAAAATGCGCGATTGACGGCAGACGGGCGGGCTTTAAGTTTCGCCGCGAAACGGATTAGCGGAGAGTAGAGATGGCCTATCGGGAATTCACGGACAGCGGTCTGTCGCGTCGCGGGCTGCTGCGCGGCGGGGCCTATCTTGCGGGCGGATCGATGCTCGCGAGCCTGCCTTTCGGCAGCGCGCTGTTCGCCCACGACGTCGGCGAGGCATGGCCGCACCTCTCCGCCGAGATCGAGAAATATCTCTCCGAAAAGAAGCTCGCCAACGCGATCGCCGCGCTGGGCTGGAAGCAGGACCCGCACGCCCACTCGGTCGGCGGCGGCACGCTGGCGCTGGGCGGCAGTACGAAGGCCGACCTCAACTCGCTCTACCGCATCTATTCGATGACCAAGCCGATTACCGGGATGGTCGCGATGCAACTGATCTCCGAAGGCAAGATGGCGCTCGACCAGCCGCTGTCCGACATCCTGCCCGCCTTTGCCCAGATGCAGGTGCAGAAGGAATATGACGGCGCGATCAGCGAGGACAATCTCGAACCGGCGAAGAGCCCGATCACGATCCGCCAACTGCTCACCCATACCTCCGGCCTTGGCTACCAGATCATCCAGCAGGGCGCGCTCAAGGACGAATATTACCGGCTGGGCCTCGCCCCCGGGCAGGTGAGCCGAATGCCGATCCCCGGCATCCCGACGATCGAACCTGCCGAAAGCCTCGAGCTTTTCGCCGATCGGCTTGCCACCGTGCCGCTGGTCTATCAGCCGGGCACCAAGTGGTCCTACTCGGTCGGGCTCGACCTGATGGGCCGGGTGATCGAAGTGGTCGAAGGCAAGCCGTTCGATCAGGTGATGCAGGATGTGATCCTCGGCCCGACCGGGATGACCAGCACCTTCTTCACCGTGCCGGAAAGCGAAGTCGGGCGGCTGACGACCAATTACGGCATCCTCAACGGGCAGGTCTTCCCGATCGACCCGGCGGCATCCTCGATCTACCTCGACAAGCCTGCCTTCCCCTTCGGCGGAGCGGGCCTCGTCAGCAGCCCGCACGATTACGACCGCTTCCTGCGCATGCTGCTGGGCAAGGGCATGATCGACGGCACCCGCGTGCTGAGCGAGGCTGCGGTCAATATCGGCACCTCGAATATCCTGCCGGCTACGGTCGATCTCACCGGATCGTGGGTCGAAGGGCAGGGCTTCGGCGCGGGCGGGCGCGTGGTCGACAAGGCGTTCGGCTGGGGCGGGGCTGCGGGCACGGCGGCCTTCGTCGATTTCGCATCGGGCCTGCGCGCCGGGTTCTTCGCCCAGTACATGCCGAGCGAGGCCTACCCCATCCAAGGCGAATTCCCCGATCTGGTGCGCAAGGATCTGGCCGCCGCAACCAATGGCTGATCGTACCGCGTACCCGATCGCGTTCTCCGGCTCCCCGCTCGACCGGGCGGACAACCTGCGCGCCGATCCCGACGCGCTGGCCGGGATGATGAACTGGAAGGCGCGACTGCTGCTGCTCGACGGGCTGATGCCCTCGCTGGACGACGGCGGACGGCTGGCGTGGGGCACGCTGGCCGATGCGCCGCCCGATGCCGAGCTGGTGTTCCTCGGCCTCGACCGGGCGGATGGGGGCGAGAAAGCGTGCTTTGCCGCCGTCCCTCCGCAGGGCGATGCGCGCCCGCGCATGGCCAACCCGCAGCTGTGGTCGCTGATGACCAGCCTCGCGCCCGACCAGCTGGCGCTGTACGGCGGCGCGCGCAGCATCATCGACTGGCACGCGCGGCACCGCTTCTGCGCGCAATGCGGCCATCCGACGCATGTCGCCAAGGGCGGCTGGCAGCGCAATTGCGACACCGATGAAGGCTGCGGCGCGCAGCATTTCCCGCGCACCGACCCGGTCACGATCATGCTGGTCGAATATGACGGCAAGCTGCTGCTGGGCCGCGGGCTCGGCTGGCCGGAGGGGCGCTATTCCGCGCTTGCCGGGTTCGTCGAGCCGGGCGAAACGATCGAGGAAGGCGTCGCGCGCGAAGTGCTGGAGGAAACCGGCGTGGTGGTGCGCGACGTATCCTACATCCTCAGCCAGCCATGGCCGTTCCCCAGCCAGCTGATGCTCGGCTGCATGGCCTATGCGGACGATGACGCGATCACGCTGGACGAGACCGAACTGGCCGAGGCCGGCTGGTTCACCCGCGAGGAGGTGGAGGCGGCGCTGGCAGGGCGCGAGGACGCACCCATCGTCGCGCCTCCGCCGCACACGATCGCGCATCAACTCTTCCGCTGGTGGATCGCCCAATGACGCAGACGCTTACGATCGACATCTGGTCCGATATCATGTGCCCGTGGTGCCTCGTCGGATGGGGTGGGCTGCGGCAGGCGCTGGATCAGCTCGACGGCGAGATCGACGCGCAGGTTCGCTGGCACGCGTTCGAGCTTAACCCCGATATGCCGGAAGACGGCGAGGAGCGCACCGCGCATATCGCGCGCAAGTATGGCCGCACGATGGAACAGTCGCGCGGCGTGCAGGACCAGATGCGCGAGGCGGCGCAGCGCGCGGGCGTGTCGCTCGATTATGAGGGCGGCGAGCCTGCTCCCGATGCGATGATGTGGAACACGCTCGCGGCGCACAAGCTGCTGACCTGGGCGCTGGAAGAGCACGGGCCGGAGAAGCAGACGCAGCTCAAGCTTGCGCTGTTCCACGCGCATTTCAACCAGCGCCGCCGGATTGGCGAGCGCGATGTGCTGATCGATATTGCAGAGGAAGCCGGGCTCGACCGGGCAGGGGCGCAGGCTGCGCTCGACAGCGAGGAATACACCGCGAAAGTCCGGGCCGAGGAACGCGCGGCGTACGAGATGAACATCACCGGCGTGCCCGCAATGGTGGTCGCGGGCAAGTTCCTGATCCCGGGCGCCCAGCCTGCCGAGGCCTATGCCGATACGCTTCGCCGGGTGGCGGAGAAGGTGGCAGATGCTGGCTAGGGTGGCGATCGCGCTGCTGTGCTGGCTCGGCATTCTTGCCGCCAGCCCCGCTGCCGCCGACGAACCGCGCAACTTCATCTACACCGGCGAGCTGGCGGAGCACCTCGACCTGCTCGACCGCCCGGATATCGAGGGCGCGCAGGTCGTCTATCCGTGGCGGATGCTGGAGCCTGAGAAGGGCGAATACGATTTCAGCGCGATCGAGGCGGACCTTGCGCTCACCGACGCGCGGGGCAAGCAGCTGTTCGCGCAGATTCAGGACCGCTTCTTCCTGCCGACTGCGCGCAACGTGCCGCAATATCTGCTCGACGATCCCGAATATGGCGGCGGGCTCGCGCGGCAGTACGACAATCCGGGCGAAGGCGAGCCGGAGGGGCAGGGCTGGACCGCGATGCAGTGGAACCCCGCCGTCCGCGCACGCTTTCAGGCGCTGTTGAGGGCGCTGGCGGAGCGGTTCGATGGACGCCTCTACGGCGTGAACCTGCCCGAAACTTCCTTCGATCCGTTGTCGAAAGAGGGTGGAGAGGACGGGTTCACCTGCGACGCCTATTTCGCCGGCACGCTCGACAATATGCGCGCCGCGCGCGCGGCTTTCGCTGAGACGCAGGTGGTCCAGTACATCAATTTCTGGCCCTGCGAGTGGAACAACGACCACCGCTATATGGAACGTGCCTTCGCGCTCGCGGTGGAGCAGGCGATCGGCACGGGCGGCCCGGACATCGTACCGCACAGGCGCGCGCAGATGAAGAACAGCTACCCCTTCTTCAATCGCCAAAAGGACGATCTGCCGCTGATCGCAATGGCGATCCAGGAGCCGACGCTGAGCTACACCAACCCCGAGACGGGGCAGAAGTTCACCCGCGAAGAGTTCGTCGCCTTCGCGCGCGACTATCTGGGCGTCGACGTGATCTTCTGGAGCGTCGAAGCGCCGTGGCTGGCTGGTGAGCGGACACAAAAAACCCCGCCATCGCGGGCGGGGCTTTCTGTAGGCGGGTAATCACCCTTCGGCTTGCTGTGCGCGCAGCTTGGTCACGGCCTGCTCGGCGCGGGCCTGCAGATTCTTGTCGGTCTGGAGCGCAGCACCGATGCTGTTGAAGCGAGTCGGGGTCAGCTGGGCCTGCGAGAGGATTTCGATCGCTTTCTGATCCTTCTCCGCCTTCTCAAGCTCGGCGTTCTGCTGGAGATCGCCGATCATCGACGCTGCGATGATGAAGTTCTCCAGTTCGGCGTCCGAAACCGGCGCCATCTGAGTGGCGGCGGGTGCCTCTGCCTGCTGGGCCAGCGCGGGCTGCGCGGCGATGGCGAGGGATGCGGTGGCGATGGTGCTGAGTAGAAGCTTCATGAGAGTGTCTCCCGTTCGTGAAAAATCGATACGGGTGCGCACCTCGTGACGACCGGCGCGCGGCTCAACCATAGCGCGCCGGGCCGTGAATGAGTTTGGACGAGTGGGGCGCGCCAGAGGGATTAGCGCCGCCCCACCCGAAAAAGCGATCAGGCCTGATTGCCGTTCTTGATCGCGCGCATGGTCTTCTCGCCCTTGCGTGCGTCCTGCTCGGGGTTGTCCGATCCGGTGGCGGGTTCGCGGTTGTCCGGATCGGTCGCGCGGTTGAGTTCGTCGCGTGCGCCGACGCGGCGATTGACGTCGCCTTCGGCACGGCCCTGGTGGGAGGGTGTAGCCTCTTCGGTCATCCGGTCGATCAGTTCGTTGTCGGGATGGCGGCTCTGACGTTCGGGCATAAAAATTCTCCTTTCCCCTTCAATGGTTAGGGGAGGGGGAGCGTTCCGATTTTCCGGAACTGGCGGACTAGATCAGGCCGAGCCGTTGCAGCTTGGTCGCCAGCGCGCCGGGCAGCACGTCGCCCACCTCCTCGCCCTCGGCCAGATCGCGTGGCGGCTCGCCCTTGAGGTAGCGCCAGCCCTGATGCGCGCGTTTGGGCTGCGGGTAGACCGGGATCAGCCGCGGTTCGAGGTCGATCGACCAGCGCGAGCCTCCGTCTGTCTCGCTGAAGCCGAGGATTTCGCTGCGTGCGACGAGGTTGTGCTGGTGGATCCAGAACAGCGACCCGCCGATGCATTCCTCCCACCGCGTCGGGCGATAGCGCGTGGTGAGGTTGGGGCTGCGCCGGTTGGCGTACCAGCTTTCGAGGTCGGCAAAGCTCTGCGCGCCGAACGCGATCTTGGTCAGGTTGAGCGGCATGGGGGGGAGGTAGGTATTGAGCGACGCATTTGAAGTTCCGTTCGTGGTAAGCCTGTCGACCCGCGAACGGAGCGCGGCGTTCGCCTTTCAAGCTCAGGACGAACGGGGCAGCGTGCGAAATCTCTCCAGCCAACGCAGTTGGGTGAGGGTGAAGAGGGCGCCTGTCACCCTCATCCAGGCTTCGGTAGCTCGCAGCGCGAGCAACCTGCGCCATCCTTCTCCCGTCGAGGGAGAAGGATCAGGAAACCAACCCACTCACCACGGCCAGCCCCAGGAACGCGAAGAAGCCCATCGAATCGGTCACCATCGTCACGAACACCGATGACGCGACCGCCGGGTCCTGCTTCGCGCGCTCGAACAGCACGGGGACGAGCACGCCCGCCAGCCC
Source organism: Erythrobacter sp. YJ-T3-07 (assembly GCF_015999305.1). Classification (NCBI taxonomy): domain Bacteria; kingdom Pseudomonadati; phylum Pseudomonadota; class Alphaproteobacteria; order Sphingomonadales; family Erythrobacteraceae; genus Erythrobacter; species Erythrobacter sp. YJ-T3-07. The sequence continues at coordinate 794,555 of NZ_JAEAGP010000001.1, forward strand.
TGCCGTCACCACGTTGATGACCATCGCGAGCGCGATCACGCCGCCCAGCTTCCAGTCGAACACCAGCGCGGTCGCGATGCCGACCAGCACCGCGATGGTCACGCCGTTGAGGATCGCGACGCGCATCTCGCGCCATAATATCCTGCCGGTATTGGCGCGGGTCAGCTGGTTGGTGGCGATCGCGCGGACCGTCACCGCCATGGTCTGCGTGCCGGCATTGCCGCCGATGCTGGCGACGATCGGCATCAGGATCGCGAGCGCCACCAGCTGCTCGATCGCGGCACCGAAGGCCGCGATGATAAGGCTGGCGACAAGCGCGGTGCCCAGATTCGCGACCAGCCAGCGCACGCGGCTGGAGAAGGCCTCGCGAATCGGCTCGTTGATGTCGCCGTCGCCCGCACCCGAGAGCAGCAGGGCATCCTCGCCCGCTTCTTCGGAGATGATGTGGACCACGTCGTCGACCGTCATCTGGCCGACCAGCCGCCCGGTTCCGTCGATCACCGCGGCGGAGATCAGCGCGTATTTCTGGAACATCAGCGCGACCTCTTCCTGATCCATCAGGACCGGAATCACGGTCTGGTCGCGCTTCATCACGTCGGTCAGCGCGACCTGGCGCGGAGTGGTCAGAATCCAGCTGAGCGCACAGGTGCCGACCGGGTGGTGCGCCTCGTCGACCACGAAGACTTCGAAGAAATCGCCCAGCAGCGTGCCGTGGACGCGCAGGTAGTCGATCAGGTCGCCGACGGTGAAATGCTCGGGCACCGCGACGAATTCGCGGCTCATCAGGCGGCCGGCGGTCTCTTCCGGGTAGGACAGCGCGCTTTCGATCGCGGCGCGGTCCTCCGCGTCCATCTCGGCGAGGACGGCTTCGCGCTCGTCCGCGCCCATGTCCTCGATCATCTGGACCGCGTCGTCGGTTTCCAGCTGCTCCGCGATCAGGGCCACTGCCTCGGCGGGCATGCCCTCCATCATTTCTTCGCGAACCCAGTCGTTCAGCTCGGCGACGACCTCGCTGGTCATCAGGTCGCTGATCGCGATGGTCAGCTCGGCGCGCTGGTCGTTGTCGAGCAGTTCGAGCAGGTCGGCGACGTCGGCCGGGTGCAGCGGCTCGACCAGTTCGTAGAGTTCGCCGCGCCGGTCTTCCTCCAGCGCGGTGCGCACCGCGCGGAGATATTCGGGCTTGAGGCGGTTTTCCTCGTCGTGCCGCTCGTCATCCACGCGGTCGTCGGGGCGGCCCCCTTCGTGGGTATCGTCCTCGGCTGCCAGACCGGCAGGGTCGATCGTTTCGTCGAGGAGAGGATCGGCGCTCATGCCTGTGCGCCCCTAAGCGGATGCGGGGCAAAAGCAAGTCGCAGACGCCGCGCAGGGTGACAGGCGCGCGCGCTGCCGCTAGCCGGGCGGCAAGGCAAATTTGCAAGGAGATTCCCCATGGCCGAGAAACTGACCCTCACGCTCGACACCGGCGACGGCGAAAACAAGGACGTCGTCATCAAGCTGCGCCCCGATCTGGCGCCCGGCCATGTCGAGCGGATTACTGAACTGGCCAAGGATGGCTTCTACGACGGCGTGGTGTTCCACCGCGTGATCCCCGGCTTCATGGCGCAGGGCGGCGACCCGACCGGAACCGGCATGGGCGGCAGCGACAAGCCCGACCTGAAGGCCGAGTTCAACAGCGAGCCGCACACCCGCGGCACCTGCTCGATGGCGCGCACCCAGGTGCCCGACAGCGCGAACAGCCAGTTCTTCATCTGCTTCAACGACGCCGAATTCCTCGACGGCCAGTACACCGTGTGGGGCCAGGTCGAAAGCGGCATGGACCATGTCGACGCGCTGCCCAAGGGCGAGCCGCCCGCACAGCCGGGCAAGATCGTGAAGGCGAGCGTTTCGTAAAAGAACCCCATTCCAGCGCGAGCTGGATTCGTTGGCCACCAGGCCTGACGTAGGAAAGGGCCCCCTCTTCGCGAGGTGGGCCCTTTTTGATTGTGCCGGGCTTAGAGCCCGGCCTTGACCAGCCAGTCGTGGAACATGCGCACGGGGCGCTCTTCCAGCGCGCCGGGCTTGCACACGAACCAGTAGGAATAGGGGCTCTCGACCTCCGCGTCGTAGAGGTTGACCAGCCGGTTGTCGGCCGCGCGGCGGCGGTGGTCGTCGTGCATGATCGCGATGCCCAGACCCTGCGCCGCGGCGGCGAGCATCAGCTGGCCCGAATCATAGTGATCGATCGCGGCGGGCTCCAGATCGGTGAGATCGAGCGCCGCCTTCCACGCGGTGAAGCTTTCGGGCAGCCCGTTGTGGATCAGGAAGGTCTGCCGCGCGAGCAGGCCCGCATCGGGCGTGTCGCCCAGCGTCGCCGCCAGTTCGGCATTGGTGATCGCGTGAACCTTGTTCTCGTCCAGCCGCACCGCGTGCAAGCCGGCGCTGGGCCGGTTCGAGAGGATGATCGCCGCGTCCAGCGTATCGCCCACCCGGTCTTCCAGATGGGGGCCGGTGTCGATGTCGATATGCAGGATCGGGTGCAGCCGCCGCAGCTCGGCAAGGCGCGGGAACAGCCGCTGGGTGCCGAACAGCGGCAGGACGCCCAGGTGCAGCCGCAGCAGGCTGGTGCTTTCCGACTGGCCTTCCACCGCGCGGGCAAGCGCTTCGAAATGCGGCAGCACCGCCTCGTGGAACGCCGCGCCCTCGTCGGTCAGCTGCATCGCCTGGCGGGCGCGGGTGAACAGCTTCTTGCCGATGAACTCTTCCAGCGTGGCGATCCGCCGGCTGAGCGCCGAGGGGCTCAGTCCGAGCTGGTTCGCCGCCGCACGGGCGGAGCCCAGACGGACGGTGTGCATGAACGCTTCGAGCGAGCGCAACGGGGGGAGGCGGCGGTTGACCATCAGGGCGACCTTGGCAGGATGCCGGGGCGCGCAAAAGCCCTATTTTTGGCAAGTTGCCGGGGCATGGCGCTGCGCGAGCCTACTCCTCCTCGCTGGCATCCTCGCGCGCGTGCAGGCGGACCTTCTTCACGTGGGTTTCGTCGCCTTCGATCACCTCGATCGTCCAGCCATTGGGATGCTCCACGCTGGCGCCGACCTGGGGCACCTGTTCGGCGAGGATGAAGGTCAGGCCGCCCATCGTATCGACCGATTCCTCCACCTCGGCCAGCGCCGGGTCGATCCGCTTGGCGATATCCTCCAGCTCGGCGCGGGCGTCGATCTCCCACACGCCGTCGCCGATCGGGGTGATCCAGTCCTCCCGCTCGTCGTCGTGCTCGTCCTCGATCTCGCCGACGATCTCCTCGACCAGATCCTCGATCGTGATGATCCCGTCGGTGCCGGAGAACTCGTCGACCACGATCGCGAGGTGCATGCGCTTCGCGCGCATGTCGGCCAGCACGTCGAGCGCGCCGCGGCTCTGCGGCACGTAGAGCGGCTGGCGCATCAGCGTCGTCCACTCGGACGGGGCCGGCTTGCCGCCGGTGAGGAAGGGGAACACGTCCTTGATGTGGATCATCCCGATCACATCGTCGAGCTGTTCGCGATAGACCGGCAGGCGCGAATGGCCGTGTTCGGTGAACACCTCCAGCAGTTCCTCCCACGAAGCGCCCGCTTCCACCGCCACGATTTCGCCGCGCGGGATCGCCACGTCGTCCGCATCGTGTTCGCTGAAATGGAGGAGATTGCGCAGCATCTCGCGCTCTTCGCGCGACAGGTCGCCGTCGTCGTGCGAATCGCCGCCGTGGGCCTCTTCCTCGCCCTCCTCGCGATCGCGTTCGTTGATTGCGTCCTCGATCTCGCGCCGGAGGCTGCGTTCGCTGCCCTGGCCGTTCAAGAACTTGCGCATGGCGAGCCAGAGCCCGCCTCTACTGTCCGCGTCTCCCGCGCCAGCAGACTTGTCGCTATCGTTTTCGGGCATGGCCCTGAAATGCTCTCCTGTTTCTCAAGCGTCACCATATGGGTCGGGCAGGCCCAGCAGTGCAAGCGCCTTCACCTCCAGCGCCTCCATTTCCTGTGCGTCCGCTGGCGAGATTTCGTGATCGAGCCCGGCCAGATGGAGCAGGCCGTGGACCACCAGATGGCTCGCATGCGCCTCCAGTGGGATGCCTTTCTCCGCCGCTTCGCGCGCGCAGGTCTCGTGCGCGAGCGCGATGTCGCCCAGCAGTGCGGGCGGGCCATCGGGTGCGAGATCGAGCAGTTCGTCGCGCTCCAGCATCGGGAAGCTGAGCACGTTGGTCGGCTTGTCCTTCTCGCGCCAGTCGCGGTTCAATTCGTGAACGTGCGCATCGGAGGTGAACAGGATGCTCGCCTCCAGCCGCGCATTGGCCAGCGCGGGCTCGACCTGAGCGGCAGCATCCGCCGCGCGGCTCGCCAGCGCATTCCACTCGCCGTCCGGCCAGTGCTCGACGTCGATCTCAAGCTGCATGACGGCCTCCGCAAGGCGAGGGCCTGACACACCTGACACACAGTCCAGGGACTGAAAAAACGGCCCTGCTCCGAGGTGCGGGTGGGGCGGGGTCAAGGAAGGGCGCGGGCACGATCATGAGGGCTCTCCTAGCGAATCCGGGCCGGGGTAGGAAAGTGCGCTGATGGCCCGCTTAGACCGGAGTGGCCGACAGTGCTTCGCGCCAGTGCGCGACCCGGTCTTCGAGGCGGGAGGTGCGGATGAAGTCGGTCACATCGTCGGGGAGGTCGAGCGTTTCGAGGATCTCGAAGCTGAAAGCCGCCTCGCCGTGCTCCTTCCACGCAGCCTGAAGCTCGCGGCGCGGGTGGCCGCCGGTGCGCATGGTGAAGCGCTGCCGGTTCTCGATCCCCGAAAGATCCTTCGCCCCGCCGACCCAGACGCGGTCCTCCCCTGCGAAGCGAAGCGTGTAGACTCCGGTTGCGATCGTGCGGTCCTTGTAAGCCGCGATCGCGGCCTTGCGGGCTTCGCCCTTCATGACTCGTTCCTTTCGGCGTGGGCTATTATTACCCGGGTTATATTGACGCAAGGATTTTATCCGGGCAATAATCGCGCATGACCGATTTTGCCGACCTCGCCGCAACTGCCTTTGCGGGTCACAACCTGCTCGCCTCCGGCCCGCTCGATCTTGTCGCGCTTGCGGTGCGCAAGGCCGACAGGGACGGTGCCGATGGCCCGCTGCTGGTGTTCGACGATGCCAGCGGAAGGGTGATCGATCTTGATCTGCGCGGCAGCGAGGCGGACGTGCTGGGCCGGCTTGCGGATCGCGGCGCGGCGAGGCCCGGCCCGGCACAACGGCAGGAAAAGCCGCGCGGGCGCGGGCGACCCAAGCTCGGCGTGGTCGGGCGCGAGGTGACCCTGCTGCCGCGCCACTGGGACTGGCTGGAGCAGCAGCCGGGCAGCGCGTCTCAGGTGATCCGCCGCCTGATCGATGCGGCGCGGCGGGAGGAGGGCGGTGCTGCTGTCGCCGCTCGCCCCGCCGACCCCGCTGGCCCTGTTCATCCCACTCGCCCCGCCACCCGCAGGGTCCGCGCCGAACGCACCTATCGTGTGATGACGGCGCTCGCGGGCGATCTGCCCGGCTATGAGGAAGCGCTGCGCGCGCTGTTCGTTGGCAATGACGGCGCACTGGTGGTCATCAGCGCCCGCTGGCCCGTCGACATTGCCGCCTATGTGCAGCGGCTTGCGGGGCTGGATGGAGCAGAAAGATAGGTTTGCGGCCAAGCGGACGGGAACATTTGCGGTGAGGGAGAGTTAAAGACCACCGCGCAATGCGAAGGTCCGCCTTGAATATCGATTTTCTCGAACTGGCCGAAGCCTCGCCCAACCCGTATGTCCTGATGGATCGCGGGTTGCGGCTGGTGTGGATGAACCGCGCGTATTGCGCGGTCACCATGCGCGCGCGCGAGGACATCATCGACCGCAAGATGTTCGACGCCTTCCCCGCCGATCCGGATTCGGAAAGTTTTCGCCAGCTCAGGGATTCGCTCGATCACGTGCTGGAAACCGGCGAGCCGGACGAGATCGCGCTGATCCGCTACGATATCGCGCGGCCCGACGGCGGCATGGACACCCGTTACTGGAGCGCGACGCACACCCCGCTTCACGGGCCCGATGGCAAGCCCGACTATATCCTCCAGCATACCGTCGACGTAACCGAACTGCAGGAACTGCGCCGCCTCCGCGACGAAGTGGGGGTGATGCGCCGGGCAGGGGCAATTCAGGAGCGCAACCGCAATCTGGAGCGCGAGAGCCAGCGCCTGCTCGAATTCTTCCAGCAGGCACCCGGCTTCGTCGCGGTGCTGGGTGGGCCGACCCATGTGTTCCAGATGGCCAACGCATCCTACCTGCGGCTGGTCGGGCGCGAGGATATCGTGGGCAAGACGGTGGAGGATGCGCTGCCCGAAGTCGTCGCGCAGGGCTTCATCGCCACGCTCGACCGGGTTTATGAGAGCGGCCAGGCCTATATCGGGCGGCGCGAGCCTGTGCTGCTCGACGGCGACCACGACCCTGCCCACTCCAGGCGCGTGCTCAACTTCATCTTCCAGCCCATTTCCGACGGGGACGGGACGGTGACCGGGATCATCGTGCAAGGCTACGACGTGACCGAAGAGGTCGAGTACGAGGGGCGGCAGGAACTGCTGATCCAGGAGCTGAACCACCGGGTCAAGAACACGCTGGCGGTGGTCCAGAGCATCGCCCAGCAGACCTTCCGCAACGTGCCCGATTCCGCACCCGCGATGGCGACCTTCAAGGCACGTCTCCATGCGCTGGGCGCGGCGCACGGGTTGCTGACCGAATCGAGCTGGAGCCCGGCGAGTGTGCACGAGATTCTGGACCTCACCGTTGCGGCATCCTTCGGCCCACTCGACGGGCGCGTGCTGCTCGACGGGCCGCACTTCCTGCTCAACCCTGAAGTCGCGCTGGCGCTGACCATGATCGTGCACGAGCTGACCACCAACGCGATCAAGTATGGTGCGCTCAGCGATGATGCGGGCAGGGTGCAGGTCGGCTGGTCGGTGAACCCAGGCGAGGATTGCGACGTGCTCTCGCTGACCTGGCGCGAGCGGGGCGGGCCGCCGGTGGCATCTGCGCCGCGAGAAGGCTTCGGCACCCGGCTGATCCGCACCGGCATAACCTCCAAGCGGGGCACCAAGGTCGACCTGCGGTTCGAGCCGGAAGGCGTGGTCTGCGCGCTGGAGGTGATGCTCGAGTCCGGGGCCAATCACGAACCGAACGCAGCGGGCCCGATCAGCTCGCCGATCATGCCGGGCTGACCCGGTCGGCGCCCGGTCCGACCGGGCCGATATCTCGCAAGGCGGCGGCCGACAGGTCGATCACGCGCTTGCCTTGGCCCCGCGCTTTTACCCAATCGCAAGCTTGCAGGGGCTAGTACCCGCGCGACCTCTCGCGCAGTGGGGGGCATCGATCGTAAGAGGTGACTGCCAGACCAATGCCCCAGGCGATTCTGCCATTGCTGATGAACCTGTCGATCGCGATCATGTTCGTCGCGGGTTTCATGGCCGTGGCCCATGCCCATCCGGTGGTCAGCAAGGCGCGCTGGTTTGCGCTGTGCTTCCTGCTCGGCCTGGCGGACCCGCTGGCAAATCTCGCTGTGTGGTTCGGCGTCAACCCGGACGCGATGCGGTTGCTGGGCTTCACCCTGTTTCTCGCCGCGATGCTGGGCCTCGCGCTGGCGCTGTCCCATTTCCACGACCGCAAACCCTTCTGGAAGGTTGCGATTGCCATTCTGGCGGGCGGGTTCCTCTACCGGCTCTTCACGCTCGATGCGCCGCGCGATGCGACGTGGAACCTGCTGCTGTTCCAGAGCTGGTACGCGATGGCCGCCGCGCTGTGCGCCTACGCGGTCAGGCGCCACGCGCGCCCGTCGCCGATCAACACCATGCTCTACGTGCTGTTTCTGGTCCTCACGGTCCACTTCCCGATCAAGGCGATCTTCGCGAGCTATCTGGGCAGTGGCCGGACCGAGGGGGAGTATGCGAACACGCTGTATGCGGTGATCTCGCAGACCACCAGCGGCGTGCTGATGGTTGCGGCGGGGCTGCTGATCATCATCAACTTCCTCCAGTCGGTGGTCCAGAACACGCAGGCGCAGGCGCTGTCCGATCCGCTGACCGGGCTGCCCAACCGCCGCGCGATGGACCGCTGGTTCGACGAACTGGCCGCCGCCGAGGCGGACGAGCCGGCGGTGGTCGCGGTGATCGACATCGACCATTTCAAGACCTTCAACGACCGCTTCGGCCACGACGTCGGCGACAAGGTGCTGCGCGCGGTGGCCACCTGCCTCGACCGGCATCGCCCCTCGGTCGCCCGGCTGGCGCGGCTCGGCGGGGAGGAATTCGTCCTGCTGCTGCTGAAGGACGAGGCGGAGGCGCTGCTGACCTGCGAGAGCATGCGGCTGGCGATCTCGCGCCTGACCTTCGCGGAGACCGACCCCGTAACCGTGAGCATCGGACTGGCCAGCGCGCTGCCCGGAGAGGCGATGGGCGGGCCGCTGCGGCGCGCCGACCAGGCACTCTACCGGGCGAAGGGGATGGGCCGGAACCGCTGCGAGGTTGCGCTGCCCGTCGATGGGCAGGCACCGTCCCCGCCGCCTTCCGGCGCGCCAGACCTCAAGCTGGTGGCGAAGAGCTGATCGCGTCATCGAGGACGCAAGTCCGGACCAAAAGCGGCTAGCGAAAGCGCACGGGCCGTCCCTCTTCTGGCTCAAGCCACCGTGAATCGGCCTCTTGCCCAGGATCGCTCTGGAACCGGCCCAACGGGTCGGCATTGGGGTTCCTCGTCAGACGACGTTCGTCACATCTCTGACGGGGGCTTCACACGCCGGTCTGCCAGCAACGGGCGACCGGTTCCATTCTCGCGGGCCAGCACAGGCTCGCGCGACCAACCGATGGAGTCGCAATGATGAAGAGCAATTCTACCTCCACCTTCACCTCCACCAGGGCCGCGCTGGTCTGCGGGATCGCCGTTCTAGCCATGCCGGCGAGCGTTTCGGCACAGCAGCAGTGGGCGGACACCTCTGCCGATGCCACCGGCGAGACGACGCTGACCGTCACCGGCACGCTGCCGGGCGATATCTCCAACCTGCCCGAAGGGCCCGAGATCGACGGGTTCATCTCCGCCCGCAGCGACAACCGCATCCAGGTGACCACCGAAGACGGAGCGAAGACCGTCCTGTTCGTCTCCCCGGAAACCGAGATCAAGGCGCGCGGCGGCTTCCTCGGCCTGGCGCGGACCTCGCTCGAGGACGAGCAGCTGTATAACGGCGTGCCCGTGACCGTGCGGACCGTGCAGTGGGAAGACGGCCTGATCGCGCAGCGGATCAGCATGAAGGATAGCGATCTGAAGACCGCCGCGATGATCCAGCGCGGGACGGAGCAGGGCTTTGCCGAACAGACCGCCGCGACCGAGGCGCTGCGCGGGCGCGTGGCCGATATCGACAATTACAACGTCAAAGGCACGACCAACGTCTATTTCGACACCGGCGAATACAAGCTGTCGGGCCAGGCGCAGGCGCAGCTGTGCGGTGCCGCCGCGCAGGCCGACCAGATGGACAACGCGCTGTTGCTGGTGGTCGGCTATACCGACTCGACCGGCAGCTACGAGGTCAACCAGGAGCTGAGCGAGAAGCGCGCGGAGCGGGTGGTCAACTACCTGCAGCAGCAGTGCGGCTGGAAGCCCTACCGCATGCTGACGCCGACCGGCATGGCGCAGGCCGACCCGGTGGCGGACAACTCCACCGACTACGGCAAGCAGCAGAACCGCCGCGTGGCGGTGAACATTCTCGTCAGCAAGGCTGTCGACGGAATGGGCGGCTGATCGATCGAGGGGGCGGGCTTGAGGGTCCGCCCTTTCTACTTGAAGCGGAGAGGGGGCGGGCCGAGATGCCTGCCCTTTTTCTCTTCCTTCGTCATCCCCGCGAAGGCGGGGATCCCGCTTCCTTTCACCGTCACAGAATGTCCCCGAACCGGTCTACCCATTCCGGGTTCTGCTCCTCGATCAGCCGGATTTTCCACGCTCGCCGCCATTTCTTGACTGCTTTCTCACGCGCAATGGCATCTTCGATCCTGTCGTGACGTTCGGCGTACACCAGGCGATGCAAGCCGTACCGCTTGACGAAATCGGAGCCATCTCCGGCGCGATGCTAGTGAACGCGAGCCGCGAGGTCAGCCGTCACACCGATGTAGATCGTCCCGCGATAGCGATCGGCCATGAGGTAGACCCACCCGCCCTTCATTCAATTAAGCGGGACCCCCGCCTTCGCGGGGGTGACGAAGGGGAGGGGGAGCGGCGAAACTACTCCCCAGTCCCCTCGTACGCATCGACGATCCGCCCCACGATCGGGTGGCGGACCACGTCCGCGCTGGTGAAGCGGATCGTGCCGAAGCCTTCGATGCCTTCCAGCTTCTCGACCGCGTCGGCGAGGCCGCTCATGCGGTCGCCGCCGGGGATATCGACCTGCCGCGGATCGCCCGCCACCACCATCCGGCTGTTCTGGCCGAAGCGGGTGAGGAACATCTTCATCTGCTCGCGCGTGGTGTTCTGCGCCTCGTCGAGGATCACGAAGGCATCCGCCAGCGTGCGCCCGCGCATGAAGGCGATAGGCGCGATCTCGATCACGCCGCTGGCGATGTGCCGTTCCACCTGTTCGGGCGGCATGCAATCGTACAGCGCGTCGTAGAGCGGGCGCAGGAAGGGATCGACCTTCTCCTTCATGTCGCCGGGGAGGAACCCGATCTTCTCGCCCGCTTCCACCGCCGGGCGGCTGAGGATCAGTCGCTGCACGCTGCCGCTGGTCAGCTGCGCGACCGCCTGCGCGACCGCAAGGTAGGTCTTGCCGGTCCCCGCCGGGCCGAGCGCGAAGATGATGTCGTCGCGGCTCAGCGAGCGCATGTAATGCGCCTGCACCGCGCTGCGCGGAACGATGGTCTTGCGCCGGGTGCGGATCATGATCGGCGGTGCGCCGTCTTCGCCCGCGCGGCGGCCCTTGATGATTCCGTCGAGCGTGGGTTCGTTGGTCATCGCGATGATCGCCTCGATCGCGCCTTCGTCGAGGTCCTGCCCCAGCGCCAGCTTGTCGTACATTGCCTGCAGGACGTCGCGGGCGCGGGCGACCGAATCCTCCGGCCCTTCGATCATCACCTTGTCGCCGCGGGCGGAGATGAAGACCGACAGGCGGTTTTCCACCTGCACGAGGTTGGCATCGAACTGGCCGAACAGCGGGACCAGCAGGGACTGGTTCTCGAAATTCATTTCGGCCCGTGCGCGGCGTACTTCGCGCTGGGGGTGCGGTGGCGGGGAGAGCCGGGGCTCTCCGGCGCGAGTTGGTCTGCGGCCCATGCGCTCCTTTCAGGCTCGAGGCATTGCGAGTCCCGAATGTAAGGCGCGCGGCGGGCGAGGCAAGCGGCAGCAGCTCGCGCCGGTGGAAAGTCACCCGAGTGTCACGTGCGTGCGGGTGCGATACATTGCGCGACACAAAAAATGCGATCCTGAACGGCCTCATGCGCCTTGCGTTCATATTGAGAGGCATAAATATGAATGCATGCCCGGTGGTGGGCATTGTTCAGGAGTGACCGGAATGCGAAATCTTGTGATCATGGCGGTTGCCGCAGGACTGGTCCTGCCCACCGCTGCCAGTGCCCAGCAGCGTACCCCTGCCGAGCAGGCCGCGTGGGATGCGCGGATTGCCTCGCGCGAATCCTATGCCGCGCAGCAGCGTGGCGACGACCGGCGTGACGACCGCCGCGAGGCCCGCGACGACCGGCGTGAAGATCGTCGCGACGACAGGCGTGATGACCGGCGCGACGATCGTCGCGATGCGCGTCAGGATCGCCGCGACGACCGCCGCGAATGGCGTCAGGACCAGCGCGAAGACCGCCGCGACTATCGTCAGGCACGCCGCGATTACCGTGACTGGCGCGCGTACCGGCAGGCCGAGCGCAATGCCTTCCGTCGGGGTTCCTATTACGCCCCGCGCGGGCTGGCCTATCGCCCGGTGCGGGTCGGTGCGCGGCTCAACTCGAACCTGTTCTGGGGCTCGCGTTACTGGGTCGACCCTTACGAATACTACCTGCCGCAGCCGCGCTACGGCTACCAGCGCTACATCCGCTACGGCAATGATGTGCTGCTGATCGACACCCGCAACGGCCGCGTGCTGGTGGTGTACGACAGCTTCTTCTGGTGATCTGAACCGGGAAGAGTGACGAAGCGCCTGGCCCCGCCGACGGGGTCAGGCGTTTTCGTATGGACCGCTCCGTCTTCGAGCGGTTTGGAGCGGTAACGTCAGCGCTTTTGGCCCGCAGCGCGCGACACCTGCGACTGGACAGTTGAGAGTGCGCGGCTCTTCGCTAATGTAGAGAGAACGCATTGCCGCAGCAGAGGTCTTGCATGTTCCCCAAGCGCGTCACCCTGATCCCGCTCGCTCTTTGTGCGTGCTCCCCACTGCCGCCATCGGCAACGGCAACTTCTGCGCCGCCTGTCGACGGTGCAGGCATGGTATGGTTGCAGAACGAGGTTGGCGCAGATGCGCTCTACCGCAGCGGGAATGTCGATCTCGATGGCGATGGTATCGACGAGATGCTGTTTTACGTCGGCGGCCCTGGACGATGCGGGAGCGGCGGTTGCGACCTCTATGTGCTGCGCAATACCACCGATGGCATCGCGGTGATCGCACGGACCAGCGTCACCCAATTGCCGATCGGCGTCCTCGATACCTACCATCATGGGATGCGCGATATCGTTGTTTCCGTGGGCGGCGGCGGAATGCCCCATGGCTATCGCGTGTTGCGTTTCGACGGGCAAACCTATCCGGGCAATCCCACCGTTGCGCCCGCCGAACCGATCGACACGATCGGCACGCCGGTCATTTCGCAGGGCGATATGCGACCCATCGTGTTCTGATCAGGCCAGCGTCGGCTCTGGTACTTTGCCCGCCAGCGAGTTCGGCCCGGCCTCGACCAGCTCCACCTCGACCAGATCGCCGATCTTCGTGTCCTCGCGCTCGAAGAACACCGATTGCAGCCACGGCGACTTGCCCAGCCACTGGCCGGGATACTTGCCCTTTTTCTCCACCAGCACTTCGCAGCTCCTGCCCACACTGGCGATATTGAACGCGTGCTGGTCGCGGTTGAGGCGGTCCTGCAGGCGGGCGAGGCGGTCCTTCATCACGTCCGGAGCAATCTGCCCGTCCATCCCCGCAGCGGGCGTGCCGGGGCGGGGCGAATACTTGAAGCTGAAGGCGTGCATGTAGCGGACCTCGTCCACCACCTTCAGCGTATCCTCGAACTCTGCCTCGGTCTCGCCAGGGAAGCCGACGATGAAATCGCCGCTGAGCGCAAGATCGGGCCGTGCCGCGCGGAAGCGTTCGATCAGCCGCAAGTAGCTTTCGACCGTGTGGCTGCGGTTCATCGCCTTGAGCACGCGGTTATTGCCCGCCTGCACCGGCAGGTGGAGATAGGGCATCAGCTTGTCGAGCTCGCCATGCGCGGCGATGATCTCTTCATCCATGTCCGCCGGGTGGCTGGTGGTGTAGCGGATGCGCGCGAGGCCATCGATCTTCGCCAGCGCGCGGACCAGCCCGGCGAGCCCGATGCGATGGCCCTTGGCGTCCTCGCTGCTCCAGGCCGACACGTTCTGGCCCAGCAGCATGATCTCGCGCGCGCCGCCTTCGACCAGCCTTTGCGCTTCGGCAACCAGCTCGGCAAAGGGACGGCTGATCTCCGCGCCGCGCGTGTAGGGGACCACGCAATAGGTGCAGAACTTGTCGCAGCCTTCCTGGATCGTGAGGAATGCGGCAGGCGGCGCGGTGCGGCGCTGCGGGAGGCCCGCGAACTTAGCCTCGGCGGCAAGGTCCATCTCGGTCGTGCGCTGGCCGGAGACCGCGCGTTCGAGCATCGCGGGCAGGTTCTGGTACGCCTGCGGGCCGACCACCATGGAGACGGCGGGCGCGCGGGCCATGATTTCCTTGCCCTCCGCCTGCGCGACGCAGCCTGCGACCGCGATCAGCGGCGAAGACCCGTCTTCGCGCCGCAACCGGCCGATGTCGGAGTAGACCTTCTCGGTAGCCTTCTCGCGGATATGGCAGGTGTTGAGCACCACCAGATCAGCTTCCTCGCCCTCGGGCGCGGGCGTGATACCCTGCGCGGCGAGCAGCTCGCCCATACGCTCGCCATCATAGACGTTCATCTGGCAGCCGAAGCTTTTGACGCGGTAGGTCTTGGGAGGAGTCGTGGGTTTCATGGGAGGCGCGCATTTACGCGATCGCGCCGCCCGGTTCAATCGCCCGGCGATGCCTCGCTCTCGATCCGGTAGTGGATCGGCTTGAAGCTGCCCCCGTTCGAGGCATAGGCCGAACATGCGGTGAGCCCGATCACCAGATCCATATGCGCGCGGAAGCGCACCGCCTCGCCCGGCTGGCTGGTGGGCGGATCGACCGAAAGCCTGCCGGTGCCCCCATCGACCGGCACGTTCATGAAGACGTTGAACGCGGTCGGTATCGCATCACGCTCGATCCCGTAGGGTGCGAGCGCCTCGGCCAGGTTGCCCATGCACCCGCGATGGACCGGCTTGTCAGGATAGAAATGGCGGAAGGTATCCTCGCTGCACGGGGTCAGCAGGTAGTCGTGCTGGCCGAGGCTGTCCTCCTCGATCGTGAGCATCACGTTCGACCGATTGGACCACAACCGGTTGCCCTGCGTGAGGTGGATCGTCTCCTCGTAATCGAAGGTCCGCCCGTTCGACATGACCTCGCGCACATCCTCGCGCGAATAGGCGACCATGTCGGAGACCTGCGTGCCCTGCGGGTCGATCACGGTGAAGGCCTCTCCGGCCTCCACCACGAAGGCAGTGCCGCTGCGCGGTGGGATTTCGATCGTCTGGCTCATGCGCGCCCCCTGAACGGGCAGGCCCAGTCCGCTTCGACCGCGCGCCCGCTATATTGTCGTGCCTCGCTGCTTTCGCCGTGCCGGGCGAGCATCGGGTTGATGTCGCCCGCGAGCGACTTGTCGCGATCGAGGATACGCTGCCGCATCCTGTCGTACACCCCGCTGTCGCGCAGCCATTCGAACTGCTTGTGCAGGTTGAACACCAGCGAGGGCTTGGGGAACCGGCGCGCGGGGCGCGAGGCGTTGGGGTGCAGGCCGACCACGAAGAACGCCTGCCCGCCGAAGCTGAGCGAGAAATCGGGCTCGGCCGGATTGCTGCTCACCGTCGGATCGGGCTTTTGCGACAACCACTCGTCCTTGTCGGACAGCGATTGCAGCCGCTCCCACATCGCCTGCTCGAACTGCATCTCGTCCAGATCGAGCGGGCCGTCGAAAATGACCACCAGGCTGCGCAGCTGGTCGGGCGGCAGATCGCGCTTGGCCCACACCATCAGCGCCTCGTGAATCTTGAGGTCGTTCCATGCGCTGGTGAGATCGCGCGCGAGGACGAACTCCATGTTCCCCGTCGCCAGCGCCGACTTGGCACCCACACACGGGAAAGTGGGGCTTTTGACGAGATGTTCGAATTGCTCGATCCTGGGATCGGTAAGGGTGATGGCATCCATAAGGAGCACAACAAGGCCCCCGGCGAGCCGGGCACCAAACCAACCTTAGCTAAGACCGGAGGCGCGAGCGATCAGGCCGCGGGAGGATCACCGGCGGTCGCAGGAGGCTGCGCGGGTTGCTCCGGCGGCGCGAATTTCGTCTTGCTGTAACGGATCGGGGCGACGTCGTGGTCGAACGGGCGCAGCTCGTGGCCCATCGTCTCGCGCAAGCACTCCTCGATCCGCACGCGTGCCTCCGCCGCGATCGCCTTGCGCCCGCGGTATTCGATCGGGCTGAAGGGTTCGAGGAAGAACAGCTTGACCGGGAAGGTGCCCTTGCGCGCCATCACCCGCTTGTAGTTGTTGAGGCCGCCTTCCTCGCCGATCCAGCCGATCCATTCGGCCATCGCGCCGTAATCGAGCACCACCGGCTGCACCAGTACGCCGGGCGGCGGCGGCTCCAGCACGCTGAGCATCGAGGATTTGAACGGCAGCAGCGAGTGCCCGTCGGTCGTGGTGCCTTCGGGGAAGACAGTGACCGACCAGTTGTCCATCAGCGCTTCGCGCAGCGCGTTGATCTGCTCCGCCACGCGCAGCCGGTCCTCGCGCTGGACGAAGACCGTGCGGTTCAGGGAACACAGCCAGCCCACCAGCGGGGCCTTGGCCAGCTCCGCCTTGGCGACGAAGGCGGTGCCGCTAGCGCCCGCGAGCGCGAGAATATCGACCCAGCTGACATGGTTGGCGATAAAGAACACATCGCGCCGCAGCGGAGTGCCGCGGCGTTCGACCCGCGCGCCGACGATCCATGCGGCAATCGCCAGATACCACTTGGGCCAGGGCGATCCGTAGGTGAAGATCCGGGTGACGTAGAGCGGGATGACGAACAGCATCATCACCAGCACCAGCGCGATGGTGCGGGTCCACAGCCGGACCCAGCCCATGAAGGAGATCGGCGTCTTCTCGCCCCGCGCGGCGGCCTGCCGCGTCTCCCAGTCGGACCGGGTATCAGTTGTCGCGTTCGAGGCGGACGCCATACAATTCCATCCGGTGATCGACGAGGCGATAGCCCAGCTTCTCGGCAATCTGCTTTTGCAGCGCCTCCAGCTCAGGGTCGACGAATTCGACCACCTTGCCGCTTTCGACGTCGATCAGGTGGTCGTGGTGCGATTCGGGCGCGGGTTCGTAGCGGGAGCGGCCATCGCCGAAATCGTGCCGGTCGAGCACGCCGGCCTCTTCGAACAGGCGCACCGTGCGATAGACGGTCGCGATCGAGATGCCGGGGTCGATCTTGGAGGCGCGCTCGTGCAGCTGCTCCACATCGGGGTGGTCTTCGCTGTCAGAGAGCACGCGTGCGATGACCTTGCGCTGTTCGGTAATGCGCAGGCCCTTGTCGGCACATAATTGTTCGAGATCGATTTTGTGGGGCACTGGGGGTTCCTCGGGCTTTCACCGGAGGCATAGGCGGGGTGTGCGGCCCGCTCAAGCCCCGCTCAGAGCTCGCCGGTCGACCTTTGTGCAAGATCGACCGGCGGGCGGATTGCCTTATTCGGCAGTTTTCTTGCGGCGGCCGCGCTTCTGGCCGGGCGTGCGGCCGAGGCCGATCTTCTTCGCCAGCTCGCGGCGCTTTTCCGCGTAATTCGGAGCAACCATCGGGTAATCGCTCGGCAGGTTCCAGCGCTCGCGATATTCCTCGGGGCTCATGTCGTAGTTCGTGCGCAGGTAGCGCTTGAGCATCTTGAGCTTCTTGCCGTCTTCCAGGCACACGAGGTAATCGGGCTTGACCGAGGCGCGCACGGAAACCGCAGGCTCGGGCCGCTCTTCTTCCTTGGTAGCACCGCCGCCCAGACCGCTCAGCGCGGAATAGACATTGTTGATCAGCACCGGAACCTCGTCGAGTTCAGCCGAATTGTTGCTGACGTAGGCTTCCACGATGTTGGACGTAAACGCGATAAGCGTTTGCGTCATTTCCATTTCTTGCTCGTCCATTAAATCCTCTAGGGTTTTGGCATGCGAGATGGGAGGGGGAGGGTTCGCATACGCATTTCCCCTTGTGCGATTCACTTGCCAAATGCAATGCTCGCGACTGCTTTTTCTCAAGCGTCTCCAGACAGTATTAACTACTTGCCGGTAAGGTCGAGTCCGAAGGTAATCGCGTCCATTCGCGCACCGTCACCCAGCCGATAGTAATTCTTGCGCCTGCCGATCGGTGCGAAGCCATTGCTTTCGTAAAGCGAGCGGGCCGGATTGTTCTCCCGCATCTCCAGAAACAGCCGTTCCGCGCCGCGCAGCCGCGCATTGGCGGCCAGCATCGCGATGAGCGCGCGGCCCACGCCGCGGCGCCGCGCAGCGGGCTCGACCGCGATCAGCAGGATTTCCTCTTCGCCCGGCGCCGCGCGCACGATTGCGAAGCCCACCGCATCCGCAGGATCGGCGGGCAGGGTGCCGTCGAGGCCGAGCAGGCTGGCATGGGTGTGCGAGAGGATCAGTGCGGAGGTGACCTGCGAGCGGTTCCACGCCTCGCCCCATTGCGGATCGAACGCGGCATCCATGATCCGCATGATCGCGTCGATCGCGGCTTCGCTGACACCGTCCGCGCTCATGACGGCATCCGCGCATCGGGCGCGCGGCCATAGATCGGTGCGGTTTCGGGCGAGAGTGCGTGCTGGCCCAGCGCGGGAAAGGCGCGGGCATCGCTGTAGGTCTGTATCGCGGTGCCGTTGCCTGCCAGTTCGGCGAAGCGATCAGCGACGCTGCCTGCGATCAGCGGCGCGGCCATGCTGGTGACTGCATCCTCGGGCCGCATGGAGACCGGCTCCGCCTGCGGCGAGCCGTCTTCTGCGAAAGCTTGCACGAACCATTCGCCGTGCCCGCCCTCCATCGCGACGGTCAGCACCTGCGCGCCCGCCTGCTGCCGCGCCATCGCCGCGACCAGCGCCATCGTGGAATATCCCTGCAGCGTCGCACCCCACGCAAAGGCGAGGCTGCGCGCCACCGCGAGGCCGATCCGTACGCCGGTAAAGCTGCCCGGACCGCGCGCGACCGCAATGCTGTGCGCTCGTCCGCGATCGGGCAGGTCGGCGATCATCGGCACCAGCCTTTCGGCATGGCCCCGGCCGAGCACTTCGAAAGTGCCCGAAATCAGCTCTTCATCTTCAAACAGCGCAACCGAACACGCCGGGGTGGCGCAGTCGATCACCAGAGTACGCGCAACAGTAATCGTCTGCCCCCTGCAACGCGCGCGCTACCTCTTGAGCGCACGCTGCCCGACTGCGGCCCGAAGGCGCTAGTCGATGCGGTTGAACTTCTCGAAATCGGGTCGCGGGCTGCGATCGAAAATCGATTCCTTGTCGCCATAGCCGATCGAGCAGATCCAGTCCGCGCGGTATTTCGGCTGGTCGGCGAAGAAGTCCTTGGTGACGCCCTCGGCATCGAAGCCCGACATCGGCCCACAATCAAGGCCGATCGCGCGCGCGGCGAGCATCAGGTAAGCGCCCTGCAGGGCCGAGTTGCGCTTGGCACCCTCGATCCGGCCCTCGACATCGCCTTCGAACCAGCTCTTCGCATCGGTGTGCGGGAACAGCCACGGCAGTTCTTCGTGGAAATCGATATCGTAGCCGATGATGACGCACACGGGCGCGGTCTTGATCTTCTTCTTGTTGGCATCGCTCGCATGTTCGGCGAGCTTGTCCTTCGCGTCCTGCGACTTGCACCACACGAAGCGCGCCGACTGCTGGTTGGCCGAGGTCGGCCCCATCTTCAGCAGGTCGTAGATCTTGCGGACCTGGTCCTCGGTCACGTCCTTGTCGAGCCAGCCATTATAGCTGCGCGCTTCCAAGAACAGCTGTTCGAGCGCTTCGTGCGACAATTCGTGGCCGTGGAACTGCTTGGTCATGGGATTTTCTTTTCTTTCCGGGTCCGGGGAGGGGGCGATCAGGCCGCCCGCACCTCAACGACTTCGGGCACGTAATGTTTCAGCAGGCCCTCGATCCCGTGCTTGAGCGTGGCGGTGGAGGAGGGGCAGCCGTCGCATGCGCCCTGCAGCTGGAGATGGACCACCCCGTCGCGGTAGCCGCGATAGGCGATGTCCCCGCCGTCGCCCGCGACCGCGGGGCGAATGCGCGTTTCCAGCAGTTCCTTGATCTGGTCGACGATGTCGGCATCGGCCGGGTCCTCTTCCACCGTCAGCGTATCTTCTGCCGGGACCGCGATGCCTGCGGCGGTGCCGCCGTGGAACAGCGGCGCTTCGGACACGAAATGGTCGAGCAGCACGGCGACCACCTGCGGCTTCAATTCGGTCCACTGCACGCCTTCGCCCTTGGTCACGGAGACGAAGTCGGAGCCGAAGAACACGCCCGTCACCTCGCCGGTGTCGAACAGGGCCTGCGCCAGCGGGCTGGCCTCGGCATCTTCCGGATTGGCGAAGTCGCGCGTGCCCTGCGGCATGACCTGCCGCTGGGGCAGGAACTTGAGCGTGGCGGGATTGGGCGTGGTTTCGGTTTCAATATACATATCGCCCCCGATGTAGGGGCGGGGCGGGAACGCGGCAAGCGATGGCGCGTCCCGATCATTGGCCGATGGGCAATTTCTGTCGCGGTCCCGCCATTTTGTTCATTAGGCCTTCACGCCTTTCCTCCCTATAGGCACGCACATGCACTCCGTTTCCTCCGGCCTCAGCCGCCTCGCCCTGCTTCTTCCCCTTCTGGCGGCGGCATGCGCGAGCCCGGGAATGCCGGACGCGCCCGATATGGCCGCGGGCACACCGCAGGCCGAACAGGCGCAGGCCTCCGCACAGAAGAACGCCGGGCTGCGCGACACCGCGCATACGCAGAAGCAAGCGCCCGGACAGGCCGCTGCCACGCTGACCCCGGCAGCCGACGGGCCGCAGGCGACCGCCGCCACGCTCCAGTCGCCCGACGAAACCCCGTGGCTGTACGAGGGCAGCAATGTCCCGGTCGATCGCCAGTGGCGCTTCGGCGTGCTCGACAATGGCCTGCGCTATGCCACCCGCAAGAACGGCGTGCCGCCCGATCAGGTCTCGATCCGCATCCGGATCGACGCGGGATCGCTCTACGAGACCGAGCAGGAGCGCGGCTTTGCCCACCTGATCGAACACCTGCTGTTCCGCCAGTCGCGCTATCTCGCCGTGGGCGAGACGATCCCCACCTGGCAGCGGCTGGGCGCGACCTTCGGCAACGACACCAATGCGGTGACCAGCCCGACGCAGACGGTCTATCAGCTCGACCTGCCCGAAGCCTCGCCCGCCAAGCTGGACGAGGCGTTCCGCCTGCTGTCGGGGATGGTCCAGGCCCCGGTCATCAACGAAGTCAACGTGCGCACCGAAGTGCCGATCGTTCTCGCCGAAAAGCGCGAGCGTGGCGGCGGCGCGGGCGAGCGCGTGGCGACCACCAGCCGCGAGACCTTCTTCAACGGCCAGCGGCTTGCCGACCGGACCCCGATCGGGACCGAGGAGACGCTGCTCGCCGCCAATGCCGATACGGTCCGGGCGTTCTACAAGCGCTGGTATCGCCCGCAGAAGACCGTGATTGCGGTCGCTGGCGATGCGGACCCGGTCGCGCTCGCCAGCCTGATCGAGAAGTATTTCGGCGACTGGAAGGTCGACGGGAAGGACGCGTCCGCGCCCGATTTCGGCGATCCCAAGGCCCCGGCAGGGGCGGACCCTGCAAACCCGGTGGGCGAGACGACCGTGATCGTCGAACCCGATCTTCCGCGCTCGCTCACCTATGGCGTGATGCGTCCGTGGCGTCCGGTGCAGGATACGATTGCCTATAACGAAGGCATCCTGATGGATTCGCTCGCCCAGTCGCTGATCAACCGGCGGCTCGAAGCGCGTGCGCGCGGCGGCGGCGATTACCTCTACGCGCAGGTCCAGCAGGAAGACGTCAGCCGCAGCGCCGACGCGACCTTCGTCAGCTTCGCACCTTTGACGCAGGACTGGCAGGCCGCGCTGGAAGACGTGCGCGCAGTGATCGCCGATGCGACCACCAATCCCCCGACCGACGAAGAACTCGCCCGCGAGATTTCCGAGTTCGAGGTCGCTTTCGTGGCCGGGGTGGAGGAAGCCGATGTCGAACCGGGCGCGCAGATCGCGGATACGCTGGTCAACGCGGTCGACATCCGCGAAACCGTCGCCTCGCCGCAGACGGTGCTCGATATCTTTCGCGGGATGCGCGATCGGGTGACCCCGCAGGCGATCCTCGAGCGTACGCGCAAGCTGTTCGATGGCGAGGTGATCCGCGGCACCTATGTGACCCCGCAGGAAGGCGAAGCCACTGCCGAGCAACTGCGCAAGGCGCTGGCCGCACCGGTCGCGGCGGACGGGTCCGCGCGCATCGCGGCCAGCACGGTCTCTTTCGATGATCTGCCCAAGATCGGTACGCCCGGCGAAGTGGTGCAAGAGGGCCCGCTGGGCGTGCTCGATATCGAGCGGGTTCAGCTGTCCAACGGCGTCACCGCGCTTCTGTGGCCCAACCAGGCGGAGCCGGGCCGGGTCGCGGTCAATGTCCACTGGGGCGCAGGGATCCGCGCGTTCGACAAGGATAGCGCGGCCTACATCCCGCTCGGCGAAACCGCGCTGATCAGTTCGGGGCTTGCCGGGCTCGACCAGGAAGATCTCGACCGGCTGGCGACGGGTCGCAAGTTCGGGTTCAACTTCACCGTCGACCTCGCCAACTTCACCTTCTCCGCCGATACGCGCGCGGCGGACCTGGCCGACCAGCTCTATCTGTTCGCGGCCAAGCTGGCGCAGCCCGAGTGGGACGCGCGCCCGGTGATCCGCGCCAAGGCGGCGGCGCGCATTTCCTACGATACCTATGCGACCAGCCCTGCCGGCCTGCTCAACCGCGATCTCGAAACGCTGATCCGCAACGGCGATCCGCGCTTCGCGACGCCGAGCCCGGAGATGGTCGAGGGCACCACGCCCGAAGGCTTCCGCAAGGTGTGGGAGCCGCTGTTGAAGAAGGGCCCGATCGAAGTGCTGATCTTCGGCGATTTCGAGCGTGATCAGGCGATCGAGGCGCTGAAGACCAGCTTCGGCGCACTGCCCCCGCGCGAGGCCATCGATCCCGCCACCCTCGCTGCAAATCCCGAAGCGCCCGAGGCTGGCGCGCGCAAGGTGCTGTACCATCGCGGGGATGCCAACCAGGCCGCCGCAGTGGTCGCCTGGCCGGCGGGCAGCGGCCTTGCGCAGGTGCGCGAGGGGCGGCAGCTCGAAATCCTCGGCCAGCTTATGATGAACCGGCTGTTCGACGAGATGCGCGAGCGTGCCGGTGCCAGCTACGCGCCGCAGGTCCGGGTCGACTGGCCCAACGACGATGTCGGCGGGGGCACGATCATCGCGCTCGCCCAGCTGCGTCCGGACGATATCCCAGCGTTCTATGCCGCGGCGGACGAGATCGCGCGGGATCTGGCGACCAACGGCCCGACCGCGGACGAGCTTGCCCGCGTGACCGAACCGCTGCGCCAGACGATCCTGCGCGCGACCACCGGCAACGGTTTCTGGATGTGGCAGCTGCGCGGCTCCACCCGCGATCCCTCGCGCATCGGGGTGATCCGCACGCTGCTGGACGATTACTCGATGACCACGCCGGATCGGATGAAGGCGCTCGCCGCGAAATATCTCGAAGCGCGTGAACCGCTGGAGATCGCGATCATTCCCGAGGGCACCGATCTGCCCGAGTAAGGGTTTCGCAAAGGCAGATCGACAGCCGGCAAAGAACAATTAGGCTTGCGTGCACGCAACGCAATTGCCAGTCGTTTTGCATACGCGAACCGATCGAACCAAAAAGAGCATAGTGCCATGGCTTCCCAATGGAGCCCCGATAGCTGGACGAATTTCGAGGCGAAGCACCTGCCCGCCTATGAAGATGCAGACGCGCTGGCGCGTGCGGAGGCTGAACTCGCCGCATGCCCCTCGCTGGTCTTTGCCGGCGAATCCGATGCCCTGCGCGGCGAGCTGGCGCGGGTCGAGGCGGGGCAGGCGTTCCTGCTGCAGGGTGGTGACTGCGCGGAAAGTTTCGCCGAATTCGCGCCCGACACGATCCGCGACACCTTCCGCGTGATCCTGCAGATGGCGGTCGTGCTGACCTATGCCGGGTCACTTCCGGTGGTGAAGGTCGGCCGGATGGCGGGCCAGTTCGCCAAGCCGCGCTCCAGCGATACCGAGACGCAGGGCGATGTCACCCTGCCGAGCTATTTCGGCGACAACGTCAACGGGATCGAGTTCACGCCCGAATCGCGGCGCAACGATCCGCAGCGCATGGTGCGCGCCTATTACCAGGCGTCGTCCACGCTCAACCTGTTGCGCGCTTACGCGGGCGGCGGCTATGCCAACCTGCGGCAGGTGCACGACTGGACGCTTGACTTCATGGGCCGTTCGCAATGGTCGGAGAAATTCTCCGCCATGGCCGACCGGATCACCGAAGCGCTCGACTTCATGGCCGCCTGCGGGGTCGACCCGTCCGAACTGCCGCAGTTGCAGGGCACCAATTTCTACACCAGCCACGAAGCGCTGCTGCTGCCTTACGAACAGGCGATGACCCGGCGCGATTCGAACAGCGGGGAGTGGTACGATTCCAGCGCGCACATGCTGTGGATCGGCGACCGCACGCGGTTCGAAGGCAGTGCGCATGTCGAATTCATGCGCGGCATCCGCAACCCGATCGGCGTGAAGTGCGGGCCGAGCCTCGATCCCGATGTGCTGCTGCGGCTGCTCGATACGCTCAACCCCAACCGCGAGAGCGGGCGGATGGTCCTGATCACCCGCTACGGCCACGACAAGGTCGAGGCGAACCTGCCCAAGCTGATCCGCGCGGTTCGCCGCGAAGGGCACCCGGTGGTGTGGTCGAGCGACCCGATGCACGGCAACGTGGTCAAATCGGAAAGCGGCTACAAGACGCGGCCCTTCGACCGGATCAAGGCCGAGCTGGCCGATGTCTTTGCGGTCCACCGCGCCGAGGGCAGCTATCCGGGCGGGGTCCATCTGGAGATGACCGGTCAGAACGTGACCGAATGCGTCGGCGGCGCAGTCGCGATCACCGACGACGAACTGTCGAGCCGCTACCACACGCATTGCGACCCGCGCCTCAACGCGGCGCAGGCGCTGGAGCTGGCGTTCTCGATCGCCGAAATGCTCCAGCCGCAGGTCGATCGCGCGGCTGCGGCGGCTTAAGTTCAAGGTTCGCTAGCGCGAACCAGTCAGCGGCTGACGGCCCAAGACAAACAAGCCGGCTGACGGCCAGAGACAAACGTCTCGACTGCACAAAGGATAATTTCGGAAACCGGGTTTCCCCTGCTGCATTCCTTTCCCTAGGGTGGGACAGGATTGCTCGCCAGGTGGGAGAGAATCCGTGGCTTCAACCAGACTGCGAACATCGAGCGAGGAGAGCCCGCTCGAAGAACGCTTCCTTGCAACCCGCGCGCTGACCGAGGCGCTCGCAGCGCCGCTGAGCGAGAGCGACGCGACCATCCAGTCGATGGAAGACGCCTCGCCCGCCAAGTGGCACCTGGCGCATACGACGTGGTTCTGGGAAACCTTCCTGCTGCGCGACCACCTGCCCGAGTACACCCTGCACGACCAACGCTGGCCGTTCCTGTTCAACTCCTATTACGAAGCCGAAGGCGCGCGGATCGGGCGTTTTTCGCGCGGCATGCTGTCGCGACCGAGTGTCGACGAAGTGCTCGACTGGCGGGCGGTCGTCACGCAGGCGATGGGCCAGCTGCTCGACAATGCCGAGCTTGCCCCGCTGATCGAGCTGGGCGTCGCGCACGAACAGCAGCACCAGGAATTGCTGCTCACAGACATCAAGCACGCGCTGTTCCAGAACCCGCTCGGTCCGGCGATGTTCGACGCACAGCTGCCCGCGGCCGAGGCGCGCGAGCGTGGCTGGACCGAGCATCCCGGCGGGATCGGCGCGGTCGGCCATGCAGGGGACGGGTTCGCCTTCGACTGCGAAGGCCCGCGCCACCGCGTGCTGCTGGAGCCGTTCGCGCTGGCGGACACGCTCGTCACCAATGCCGAATGGGACGCCTTCATCGCCGATGGCGGGTATGAAAACGCCGCGCTGTGGCTCAGCGACGGGTGGGCCTGGGTGCAGGAGAACCGCATCGTCGCACCACTCTACTGGCGCGATGGTGAAAACGGGGCGGAGCACTTCACGCTCGCCGGGTGGCAGCCGCGCGACCCGCACGCGCCGGTCACGCACATCTCCTATTACGAGGCCGATGCCTTCGCTTCGTGGGCGGGCCACCGCCTGCCGACCGAGTTCGAATGGGAAGCGGTTGCGCGCGGCCAGCATGCCGAGGAAGCGCCCGCGCACGAGCCGGACGAGGGCAACCAGCTCGACGCCGCAGGCCCGGTGCACCCGGTCGGCTCGCCCGGACTGTTCGGCGATTGCTGGCAATTCACCCGCAGCGCCTATTTGCCGTACCCGCGCTTCCAGTCCGCAGAGGGCGCGGTGGGAGAGTATAACGGCAAGTTCATGAGCGGGCAGTTCGTCCTCAAGGGCGCGAGCTGCGCCACCGCGCGCGGCCATTCGCGCGCTTCCTACCGCAACTTTTTCTACCCGCACCAGCGCTGGCAGTTCACCGGCCTCCGGCTCGCGAAGGACATCTGATGACCGATCAAACCGGCCTCAAGCTCGTCGATCTCGACGAGGCAGGGGTAGACCGTGCCTTTCGCGCAGACGTGCTCGCCGGAATGCGCGAGGAGCAGAAAGCTATCCCCGCGCGCTGGCTGTACGACGATGCCGGGTCGCAGCTTTACGAAGACATCACCCGAGTGCCGGAATATTACCCGGCGCGTGCCGAAACGCAGATCTTGCAGGAGCGCGGGTCGGACTTCGCCGAGGCGATCGGGCCGGGGCGCGCCGTGGTCGAGTTCGGCAGCGGGTCTTCGGTGAAGACGCCCGCTCTCTTAAGTGCGATCGACCCTGCGGCCTATGTGCCGCTGGATATTGCCGGCGATTTCCTGCGCGCCGCCGCCGCCGATCTCTCGGCCAAGTTCCCCGGCCTGCCGGTCTTCCCGGTGGAGGCCGATTTCATGCGCCGCGTCGAGCTGCCCGAGGAAGTGGCCGACATGCCCAAGCTCGGCTTCTTCCCCGGAGGCACCATCGGCAACATGGTCGCGCGCACCGCGACCGATCTGCTGCGCACCATGCGCGAGACGCTTGGCGAAGGTTCCATGCTGCTGGTCGGGATGGACCTGATCAAGGACACCCGCGTGCTCGAAGCCGCATACGACGATGCGGGGCGGGTGACGGCGGAGTTCAACCTCAACCTCGCGCGGCGGATCAACCGCGAACTGGGCGGGACCATCCCGGTCGACAAGCTGGAACATGCTGCACGCTGGAACGACCAGTTCGCGCGGATCGAGATGCATCTTGTCGCGCAGGAGGACATAACCTTCGAAATCGCGGGCGAAGAATTCGCGATGAAGGCGGGCGAGACGATCCACACCGAGAACAGCCACAAGTTCGACCGCCGCAGCGCGGACAAGCAGCTGCTGGCGGGCGAATGGACCCCGGTGGGCCGCTGGCTCGACCGGGAGGAGCGCTTCAGCGTGGTCCTCGCCGAAGCCAGCATCCCGCGCAGCGCCCCCTGAGCGCTCGTATTCGCGAGCGGGGAAGGCGAGCGGCAATCGCCATCCTGTTCATGGATTAGCACGCGAGTGTGCCCTATATTGCGATGATGGATTTCGCCCCTGTGTTCGACCGGCTGGCCGCCAGTATCGGCAGCATTCCGCAAAGCGGCCTGCTGATCATCGCGGTTACCGCGATGCTGATCGGCTGGCTGGGCGCTGCGCTCGCCCGGCGCGATCTCCTGATCGGGCGAATCGTCAGCACCGGCAGTACGCTGGTGCTGTGCGGCGTGCTGGTGCTGATCGTGCTCCAGCTCGCGCGGCTTGACCCGCGGTTCGACGTCGCGATGTCCGAGGTCGGCCTGCCCGAACAGAGCGTGGTCGGCGGGGAAACCCGCGTGGAGCTGTCGCCGGACGGGCATTACTGGCTCAACGCAGAGGTCAATGGCGTGCCCGCGCGCTTCCTGGTCGATACCGGCGCGACGCTGACCGCGATTTCGGAGCCGACCGCACGCGCGGCGGGGCTGGAAGAGCGGCGCGATCGCCTGCCGGTGATGATGACCACCGCCAATGGCACGATCTCGGTCGGCACCACCACGATCGAGGAACTGCGCTTCGGCAATGTCGCCGCCTTCGGGCTCGACGCGGTGCTCGCACCCAATATCGGCGAGACCAATGTGATCGGGATGAACCTGCTCAGCCGGCTGGCACAGTGGCGGGTGGAGCAGGGCGTGCTGATCCTGGTGCCGAACGTGCCGCAGGATCAGCAAGTCGGCACTACGGGGGCAGATCGGACATAATCATCCGCCGGAGCGCATTGCTGCACCCCGGCGGAGGTTAGCGTTCGGGCGCTTGCCGTCAGGCGGCGAGCGTCTCGATGGTCTGTGCGGCCGCTTCGAT
This sequence comes from Erythrobacter sp. YJ-T3-07, assembly GCF_015999305.1. NCBI lineage: Bacteria > Pseudomonadati > Pseudomonadota > Alphaproteobacteria > Sphingomonadales > Erythrobacteraceae > Erythrobacter > Erythrobacter sp. YJ-T3-07. The sequence goes on from NZ_JAEAGP010000001.1 coordinate 822,532, forward strand.
CTTCTGCTCGCCATCCACACCCATGATGCCGTCGGCGGCGATGATCTCGACATCGGTGATGCCGATGAAGCCGAGGAAGTGGCGCAGCCACGGGGTCAGGAAGTCGAGTTCGCTGCCGATCGGCGTGCCGCCGCTGGCAATCACCACATAGGCCTTCTTGCCGGTCAGCAGGCCTTCCGGGCCGCTTTCGGTATAGCGGAACGTGGTCCCGGCGCGCGCGACCAGATCGGCCCACGCCTTGAGCGTGGAGGGCATGGTGAAGTTGTACACCGGCAGGCTGAGTACCAGCGTATCGGCGCCCTGCAGTTCCGCGATCAGCGCGTCGGCGACGTCTGCCAGCGCCTGCTGCTTCTCGTCACGATCGGCCGGCGGGGTCAGGTTGGCGGCAAAGCGGTCCGCGTCGATCAGCGGCAGGTCGTTGGCCGCCAGATCGCGGGTCACGATGGTGGCGTCGGTGCCCTGGCTGAGCTTCTCGACCAGCTTGTTGCCGAGCTTGCGCGAGACGGATTCTCCGCTCCGGATGCTGGCGGTGACATGCAGGATATTGGTCATGAGGTTTTCCTTTTCTTGTGAGAGGTTTCAGGCCGCGTCGACGAGGACGATTTCGCTGTCTTCGAGTGCGGTGATCCGCAGCACATCGAAATCGCTGATCGCTGCGCCGTCGCGTGCGTTGACGGTCTGCCCGTCGATCTCGACCGAGCCGGTTGCGGGCACGAGGTAGGCCTTGCGCTTGGCGCCGAGCGGGTATTCGACCGTTTCGCCGGAGCGAATCGTCGCGCCCACCACCCGCGCATCGGTGCGGATCGGCAGGGCGTCGGCGTCTCCCTCGTAACCGCTGGCGAGCGTCACGAACTGGCCCGCGCGGTCGCCTTTGGGGAAGGGCTTGGCCCCCCATTGCGGGGCATCGCCTTCGCTGGTCGGGATGATCCAGATCTGGAAGATCTGCGTCACCTCGTCCTCGCGGTTATATTCCGAATGGCGGATGCCGGTGCCCGCGCTCATCACCTGAACGTCGCCCGCTTCGGTACGGCCCTTGTTGCCCAGGCTGTCCTCGTGCGTGATCGCGCCTTTGCGGACATAGGTGATGATTTCCATGTCGCGGTGCGGGTGCGGCGGGAAGCCGGTGTGCGGCTGGATCGTGTCGTCGTTCCACACCCGCAGATTGCCCCAGTGGACGCGCGCGGGATCGTGGTAGTTGGCGAAAGAAAAGTGATGCTTGGCATCGAGCCAGCCGTGGTTTTCGCCACCGAGACTATCGAAAGGACGCAGTTCGATCATTGCGATTCTCCTTGCCTTTGGCGGACATCGGCAGGTGCCGGTTCCGCTGCGTTGGCTCCGATTTAGGCTTGCGCACCCATGCTGCTAAGTGGGATAAGTTCGATCCAATTGTTCGAGAAAGTCGAAATGTCAGAACCCGGCTCCCCCACGCTCGACCAGCTGCAGATCTTCCTCGCCGTGGTCGAGGAGGGCAGCTTTGCCGCCGCCGGACGGCGGCTGAACCGGGCGGTGTCGGTGATCAGCTACGGGGTGAGCAATCTCGAGGCGCAGCTCGGCCTCACGCTGTTCACGCGCGAGGGCACGAAGAAACCGGTGCTGACCAAGGAAGGCGAGGCGATCCTCGCCGATGCGCGGGTGGTCGCCGCCGGGCTCGCCGGATTGCGCGCGCGGGCCAAGGGTCTGCTCGAAGGGCTGGAGGCGGAGGTCAGCCTCGCGGTCGACGTGCTGCTGCCTGCGGAACGGCTGGCGGAGGTGTTGCGGGCCTTCGCCTGCGAATTTCCCACCGTGCCGCTGCGCCTGCATGTCGAGGCGCTGGGCGCGGTCGCCGCGCTGGTGCTCGACGGCAAGGCGGGGCTGGGCATTGCCGGGCCGGTCGCCGCCGGGCTCGAGGGGCTCGACCGGGTGGAGGCAGGCTCGGTCCAACTGGTGCCGGTCGCCGCGCCCGACCATCCTCTGGCGCGCGCAACCAAGCTGAAGCCGGGGGCAGGACGCGACCATATCCAGCTGGTGCTGACCGACCGCTCCCCGCTGACGCAGGGGCGCGACTTTGCGGTCCAGTCCCCGCATACATGGCGGCTGGCGGATCTCGGCGCGAAACACGCGTTGCTGCGCGAAGGGATCGGCTGGGGGAACATGCCGCTGCCGATGATCGAGGGCGATCTGGTCGCGGGCACGCTGGTCAGGCTGGCCATGCCCGACGATACCGGCGGGCCTTTCGGTTTTTCCGCCATCCATCGCTCCGACGCGGCGCCGGGCCCGGCGACATCATGGCTGCTCGAGCGGTTCGTGACGCTGGGATTGGGGCAGGATCGCTAGCGGCTCGGCGCGAAACCTGTGTGTAGTCACGGTCTTGCGCCGCCAGCCTTCACCCGCAGCGCCAAGTCGGTTATGGCGCTCTACAGCAATGAATGAACCTTTCCTCTCCCGCACCGCGAATTTCTGCGACGCCTGCACGGTCCGCAACCGCGCGATCTGCGGCGATCTCGACAATGAAGAGATCGTCGCGCTCAACGCGATTGGCCAGCGCCGCCATCTTAGTGCGGGTGAAAACCTGCTGTGGGAGGGGGACGACGCGGTCGTCGTCGCCAATGTCGTGGAAGGAATGCTGAAACTCTCGACCAGCACCGCCGACGGCAAGGAACAGATCCTCGGCCTCGCCTTTCCCGCCGATTTCATCGGTCGCCCGTTCGGCCAGTCGACCCCCTATTCGGTCGAGGCGCTGACCGATGTGCTGGTATGCGTGTTCCGCCGCGCCGATTTCGACAAGTTCGCGCGCGAACATCCCAGGCTCGAGCACAAGCTGCTGGAGCGAACGCTGTCGGAACTGGACCGGACGCGCAAATGGATGCTGCTGCTCGGCCGGATGACGGCGGAACAGCGCGTGGCGACCTTCCTGCTCGACCTGTCCGAGCGGTTCCCCGTGGAGGAAGAGGTCGGCACTCAGCCGGGGGCCTTCGCCCTGCGGCTGAGCCGCGGGCAGATTGCGGACGTGCTGGGGCTGACGATCGAAACCGTCAGCCGCGAATTCACCAAGCTGAAGAAAGCCGGTGTCGTCTCGCTGCCCAACCGCCGCGAAGTCGCGATCGAAGACCGCGAAGCGCTGGAAGATCTGGCCAGCTAGCCGCCCCGGTTATTCGCCGCCGCCCGCCTCGTCCACGAACTGGTCGTAGGCCTCCAGCGCCTGCGCCGCGTACATCGCGCTGGGTCCTGCACCCATGTAGATCGCCAGGCCCAGCGTCTCGGCAATCTCTTCGCGCGTGGCACCATGCTTGCGCGCGCCATCCACGTGATAGGCGATGCACGGGTCGCACCGCACCGCGACCGAGATTGCGACTGCGAGCAGTTCCTTGGTCTTCGCGTCGAGGGCACCGGCGCCATGCGCCGCTGCCCCCATGTCGCGAAAGCCCTTCATCACCTCCGGCGCGCCGCGATGCAGCTGCTTGATCGCCGGGATGAGGTTGGCGGCCAGGGCGGGCCAGTCCTTGAAGTCGGTATGAGTCATCGGGCCGGTCCTCCCTGCCGATCGGTCAGAAGCGGTAGCTGACGCCAGCGCTCAGCACCCACGGATCGAGCTTGTGCTCGGTCTCGATCGCCAGCGTGTTGCCAGCGTACCAAGTGGCGGTCGTGTCGACGAAGTACTTCTTGGCATCGACCGTCAGGCCGAACCCGCTATCGCCGAGCGGTACGTCCATCCCGGCCTGCAGCACGAAGCCGAATTCGTCGGACAGGTTCGTCTCGGTCACGCCCAGCGGGATCGTGGCGGCACCCGGATCGACATCGACCCACAGGAAGTAGGTCACGCCTGCGCCGACATAGGGCTTCACCGGGCCGAGGTCGAAATGGCCCTTGGCGGTTACCGTCGCGGGGATCAGCTTCGCATCGGCGACAAGCTCGGCGCCCGGCAGGCCCGCTACCGCGTCGACATCGTGCTGCGTCATGCAGCAGATCGTTTCGATCGAGAAATTCTTGGACACGAAATACTCGACCGCCAGCGTCGGCACAAAATTGTCGTTGGCTTCGGTCTGGGTGGTGGCCGGCAGGCCGACCGTGTCGACATTGACGGCGCTGATCGCCCCGTCCGGCATCACGACGGTGCCCAGCAGCTTCACCTGGATGTTGCCCTGTTCATCCTGAGCCGCGGCAGGCGTGGCCAGCATGGCGGTTCCAACAAGCATTGCGGCAAACAGACGCTTCATCTCTTCGATCCTTCTCGCATTCCATGTCAGCCGCCCCGTCCGGGCGGCGAGGGGAGAGATGGGCCCGTCGGTGCGGCGCTGCATTGACACAGATCAAGAATGGCAATTCGCCGGAGTTCTGCGCAAAAATTGATCCAGCGCAAAGACGCGTCGCGGCGCATGACTAGGCTGTGCGGCATGTGGCCTTATCATCCCGAACTGCTGGAAACGCCCGTGCCGCGTTACACCAGCTATCCGACCGCGGCGGACTTCGATGTCCTGCCGGCCTGCCATTATCGCACCGCGCTGGAGCGGACGCAGGGCGATGTCTCGCTCTACCTCCATATCCCATTCTGCGAGCAGATCTGCTTCTACTGCGGCTGCAACACGGGCAAGGCGAACAAGCGCAAGCGGCTGGAAAGCTACCTGCGCGCGCTCCATCGCGAGATCGAGACGGTCGCCGCGCTGCTGCCCCGGGGCACCCGCGTGCGGCGGATCGCCTTTGGCGGGGGCAGCCCGAACGCGATCGCTCCGGTCGAATTCCTCCGCCTGATCGATGCGCTGACGATCCAGTTCAATATCGACGAGCCGGTCTTCTCGATCGAGCTCGACCCGCGCACGATGAGCCGCGAATGGGCGCAGGTGCTCGCCGCCGTGGGGGTGGAGCGGGCCAGCCTGGGCGTCCAGACCTTTGCGGAGCATTGCCAGCAGGCGATCGGCCGGGTCCAGCCCGAAGAGCTGATCGTGCAGACGGTCGACTGGCTGCGCGAGGCGGGGGTGAACTCGATAAACTTCGATCTGATGTACGGCCTGCCGGGCCAGACGCTCGAAGATCTGGAGGATTCGATGCATCGCACCCGCGTGCTGGGTGCGGACCGGGTGGCGCTGTTCGGATACGCGCATGTGCCGCACATCGTCGCGCGCCAACGCGTGATCGACGCGACCAATCTGCCCGACCGCCATCAGCGCTTCGCAATGGCCTCGGCCGGCTTCGGCTATTTCCTTACCCACGGCTATGTGCCGGTGGGGTTCGATCACTTTGCCAAGGCGGGCAGCGATCCACTCGCGGCGGCGGCTACCAGTGGCCGGGTGCGGCGCAATTTTCAGGGCTTCACCGATGACCCCAGCGATGTGCTGATCGGGCTGGGCGCCTCCGCCATCAGCAGCTTTCCCGGCCTGCTCGCACAGAACGAGAAGAATTCGGGCCGCTACCGGATGAAGGCGGGCGATGGCCAGCTGACCGTGACCCGCGGCATCCACCGCTCTGCCGACGACCGCTATCGCGGGGCGATCATCGAGCGGCTGCTGTGCGACGGGCGCAGCCGGGTGGGTGCGCGCCTGCTTGCCGAAGTCGCCCCCCGACTGGAGCCCTTCATCGATCGCGGGCTGGCGCATATCGACCGCGAATGGCTCTCGATCGAGCCCGATGGCCTGCCCTATGCGCGCACCATCGCGTCGCTGTTCGACGCCTATCGCGCGGTATCGCCCCGGCAGTTCAGTTCGGCAGTCTGAAGTTCGGCGGACCGGCCCCCTCCGGCCGGTCCGCCCGGCGCGCCCTCGCGTGCCCCGGGGAGGGAGCGGCGCAGCGCCGCGCCGATAGCGGTCGGCTCAATTCAGTCCAGCTCAAGGTCGAGGGTGTTGCCCTTGTCCGAGCGTTTGCGGCAATTGCCCGCGTGGCAGGCCTTGAAGCAGGGCTGTTCGGGCACCTGATCTGGCTCATCTTTATCGACCGGAATGCGGATCACGCCGCCGCTGCACAGCTGCGCGGTGATCGAATCGCCGGCGCCCGGCAGCGGGCCGAGCATCATCGGAGCGAGGCCGATCAACAGCAGCCAGTCAGGCCTGATCATCGGCGCGCTCCCCATTGCCCCGATCCTGACCGCCGGGCTCCTCGTCGATGAGGATGCGGTTCGCCGCGCCGTCCATGTCGTCGTACTGGCCATTGCCCACCGCCCAGAAGAACGCGGCGAGGCCGAGGCCCCCCATCGCCAGTGCGATCGGGATCAGGAAGGTCAGCCCGCTCATCGCGCGGCCCGCGCCAGGCGCAGCGAATTGGCGACCACCACCAGCGAACTGAACGACATCGCGAGCGCTGCGATCAGCGGTGTCACGAAGCCGAACAGCGCAAGCGGAATAGCGAGCATGTTGTAGGCGATCGCGAAGCCGAAGTTCTGCCGCACGACCCGCATCGTGCGCTGTGCGGCGACCACGGCGAGCGCGACGGGCATCAGCCGCTCGCCCACGAACACGGCGTCGGCGGCCTGCTGGCTCACATCGCTGGCCGTGCCGGGCGCGATCGAGACATGCGCGGCGGCGAGCGCAGGGCCGTCGTTCAGCCCGTCCCCGACCATCAGCGGTCGTTTGCCCTCGGCCTTGAGACGCTCCAGCTCGGCCACCTTCGCCTGCGGGGAGACCCGCCCGTGCCCGCTGATGCCGAGGTCCGCCGCAACTCCGGAGACGACCGTGTCCGCGTCACCGGAGATGATCCGACTCTCGAGCCCCGCGCCAGCGATCCGCGCAATCGCGTCGGCCGCATCGGGGCGCAGCGCGTCGTGGAAGGGGATGGTCCAGCATTGCCTGGCGATCCGCAATTCGGTCGCGGTCGCGCCGCCATCGCCCAGCGGACGGGGGAGGCTGACGCGCTGCCCGTCGAACATGGCGAACACGCCTTCGCCCGCGATCTCTTCCGGCTGGCTGATCGCGGCAGGCTTCACGCCCTGGGCGGTGAGCGCCCTGGTCAGCGCGCGGCTGAGCGGATGGTGGCTCGACAGCGCGAGCGCGAGTGCGATGGGCCGGGCATGCTCCTCGACATGCGCAAGCTCGGCCACAGGCTCGCCCAGGGTCAGAGTGCCGGTCTTGTCGAACACCGCGATATCGGCCTCTGCCAGCCGTTCCAGCGCGCTGCCGTCCTTTACCAGCAGGCCCTTCTTCAGCAGCGCGCCCGACGCGACGACCTGCGCCGCGGGCACGGCCAGGCCCATTGCGCACGGGCAGGTGATGATCAGCACCGCGATCGCGATCACCAGCGACTGGTGCCAGCCTGCGCCTGCGATCATCCAGCCGACGAAGGCGAGCAGGGCGAGCGTGTGAACCACCGGGGCATAGAGGCGCGAGGCGCGGTCCGCGATCTGCACATAGCGGCTGCGCGATTGCCCGGCCTCGTCCATCAACCGCGCGATCTCTGCAATCGCGGTGTCCTGCGCGGCGGCCGTGATCCGCACCCGGATCGGCGCGAGCAGGTTGACCGCGCCCGCGTGGACGCTCTGCCCGATGGAGACATCCTCCGGCGTGCTCTCGCCGGTCAGCATCGCGTTGTCGATCGCGCTGGTCCCGGCCTCGATCGTGCCGTCGGCGGCCAGCGCATCGCCCGCGGCGACCAGCATGGTCATGCCCGGTTCCAGCTCTTCTGCGGTCAACCGCCGGGTCGATCCGTCGGGCAGCAGGATTGTCGCGTGGCGGCCCATTCGGCTCAGCAGAGAGGCGATGCCTGCGCGCGTGCGGTTGCGCATCGCGGCATCGAGCGCGCGGCCCGCGAGCAGGAAGAACAGCAGCATGGTTGCGCCGTCGAAAAAGGCGTTCCCGCCCCCGGTCGCGGTTTCGTAGAGGCTGAGGGCGGTGGCCAGCAGCACGCCGATCGAGATCGGCACATCCATATTGGTCCGCCCGTGGCGCAGCGCGGTGAGCGCGGAGCCGAAGAAGGGCCGCCCGGCATAGGCGATCACCGGCAGCGCGATCAGGGCGGAGAGCCAGTGGAACAGCTCGCGTGTGGCGCCGTCGGCGCCCGACCACACGCTGACCGACAGCAGCATGATGTTCATCATGCCGAAGCCTGCCACTGCGAGCGCCTTGGTCAGTTCGCGGTCGGGCGGGGCGGGCTGGGCGGTGGGGCTTTCGATCGCCTGCGCTTCGAACCCGATCCGCTCCAGCGCGTCGACCAGCGCCAGATCGTCGAGCGTTTCCGCATGATCGACCGTCACTCGCTTGGCCGAGAGGTTGACCCGCGCTGCGGATACGCCGTCGAGCGCCAGCAGCCCGCGCTCGACCTTGGAGATGCACCCGGCGCAGCGCATCCCTGGCACGGTCAGCCGCGTCGTCTGCAGGCTGGCCGGGGCATCCGCCGCGCTGGGCGCGGTCGGCGCGGTTGGCGGCGCATCGACGGAGGTGCTCACGACAGCGGTGCCTCGACCACCCGTTTGCGATCCCCGTCGGAAAGAGTCATCCGCAGTGTCCAGCGGCCTGCGTCGAGCGGCTGGGTCGCGACGAAGCGGCCGTCATCCTGCCGGGTGAAGGCGAGGGTGCGGGTGGTCTTGTGGCCCAGCGGGTGGCGCGCGACGGCGATGAGCGTCGCGGTGTCGGGCGCGTTCTGGGTCTCGACCACCACCAGCCCGTCTGCCGTGCGGCTCGCGTCGAGCTGCCACCCGGTCGCTTCCTGCCGTTCGGCCTCCGCCAGCCAGCCGTTATATTTCTGGCTGGCGACGTAGGAATTTTCGACCACCACGCCGCCGAAGCCGTTGGTGGCGAGCGAGGCCATGTAGAAATTGACCGCGACCACGATGCCGAAGCCGGCGACCATCACGCCCGCCATGTGCTTGCCGGTAAATTCGCGCATCATGATCCTCCTGCCGGTGCGTCGAAGCGGGTTTCGACCGTGTCCGTTTCGCGCTGTTCGTCCTGCGAGGTCAGCCGGAAGGTGAACTCGCGCGAGGTCGCGTCCTTTGGTGCGACGACATAGGCCCGCACGGTGCGGATCTGGTCGGCGGGCACGTTGAAGCTCTGCACGGGCGCGGCTTCATCGGCGCCGATGGTGTCGGTCCACATCTTCCCGCCCGGCAGCCCTTCGATCGCCACCACCATCTCGCGCGGGCGGCTTTCCATATTGCGCAGCTTGAGCGTGTAGGAATTGCGGATCGATCCGTCGCTCATCAGCATGTACGGCGGATTGCGGTCTGGCGAGACGGTCAGATCGGTGTGCGTACGCGTGCCCAGCGCGAACAGCAGTGCGGCACCGATTGCGCCCCACACACCGAAGTAGACCAGGGTGCGCGGGCGCAGCAGCGTCTTCCAGACGGGCTTTGCGGGGTGGCCCAGCGCTTCCTCGCGGCAGTCCTCCAGCGTGGCGTAGTCGATCAGTCCGCGCGGACGACCAATATCCTTCATCACCCGGTCGCAGGCATCGATGCACAGCGCGCAGGTGATGCAGCCGATCTGCGGCCCCTCGCGGATGTCGATCCCCGTCGGGCACACCGCGACGCACTGGTTGCAGTCGATGCAGTCGCCGAAATGCTCGGGGTCCTTCTTCGCCTTCTTCAGGCTGCCACGCGGTTCGCCGCGCCAGTCCTTGTAGGTGACGATCAGCGATTTCTCGTCGAGCATCGCGCTCTGGATACGCGGCCAGGGGCACATGTAGATGCACACCTGTTCGCGCATGAAGCCGCCCAGCGTGAAGGTGGTCAGCGTGAGGATGCCCACGGTCGCGTAGGCGACCATCGGCGCCTGGAGGGTGAAGAAGTCCTGAAACAGCGTCGGCGCATCGGCGAAGTACAGAATCCACGCGCCGCCCGTCGCCAGGCTGATGAGGAGATAGATCGACCATTTGAACCCGCGCCGCGCGATCTTCTTCGGCCCCCAGGGAGCCTTGTCGAGCCGGGCACGCGCGTTGCGATCGCCGTCGACGAAGCGGTCGATATGCTGGAACAGGTCGGTCCACACGGTCTGCGGGCAGGCATAGCCGCACCACGCGCGGCCGACCGCGCTGGTGACCAGGAACAGCCCGATCCCGGCCATGATCAGCAGGCCCGCGACGAAGTAGAATTCGTGCGGCCAGATCTCGATCCCGAACATGTAGAAGCGGCGATGGGCCAGATCGACCAGCACCGCCTGATCGGGCGCGAAGGGCCCGCGGTCCCAGCGGATCCACGGGGTGACGTAATAGATCGCCAGGGTGACGAACATCACGAACCATTTGAAGCGGCGGAAAGGCCCGTCGATCCGCTTGTTATGAACCGCCTTGCGCTTCTCGTAGAGCTTTTCGGGCATCTGCGTGCGCGGCGGCTCGTGCGGCTCGTGCCGCCGGGTGGGCGCTTCGGTCGAGGCGGTGGCGCTGGAGACGGGCTTGCCCGATTTTGAACCTGGGGTCTTGGCGACCCCGTCTTCCAGCACGACCGACCAGTCGCGATCCTTGTTGGGGTTGTCAGGGTTGCTCATCGACTTTCACCTCGGGATCTTTCGCGACCTCAACGAAGTCTTCGCCTCCCCCGAGCGAATGGACATAAGCGGCGAGCATCTTGATCGTCACCGGATCGAGCCGCTCACCCCAGGCGGGCATCACACCCATGCGCGGACCCAGAATCTGTCGGCGCAGGGCGTCACGCTCGCTGCCGCGTAACCAGATCGCATCGCTCAGGTTCGGCGCGCCCACGTCGCGTCCGCCCTTGCCCTGCGGGCCGTGGCAGGCGGCGCAGTTATCGCCGAAGATCTGCGTCCCGGCGGCGTTCGGCTTGGCCTTGCCGCTGAGCGAGAGGACATGGTCGATCACCGCGCCCAACTGGGCATCGTCCAGCGCGCCTTCGAACGGCGGCATCTGGCTGAAGCGGGTCTCGTCGTCGTCGGGCCAGCGCACGCCATGGGTGATCGTGTACTGGATCGCCTTCAGGTCGCCGCCCCACAGCCAGGCGTCGTCGTTGAGGTTGGGATAGCCCAGCTTCTGGTCGCCCGCGCCGCCCGAGCCGTGGCACTGGGTGCAATGGACCTTGAAGGCCGCCTGTCCGCCCGCGACGGCCCGCGCCATCAGCGCGCTGTCGTCCGGCAGGCGTTCGATCGGGATATTCGCCAGCTGATCGCGGAAGCCCTGCTGGGCCTGCTCGGCTGCGCTCATCTTTTCGGCCAGCTGGCCGCGGCTCGACCAGCCGAGCACGCCCTCGGTCGCCTTGTCGACCATCGGCCATGCCGGATAGAGGATGACGTAGACGATCGCGAAGATGATCGTGAGGTAGAAGGTCCACAGCCACCAGCGGGGCAGGGGCGTGTTCAGCTCCTCGATACCGTCCCACTCATGGCCGACGGTTTCGGTGCCGGTCGGCTCGTCGATGCGCTTATTTGCCATCGGTCTGATCCTCGAAAATCGAATGGGCTGCCTTGTTGATGCGGCGCTTGGCGCCGGGCCGGAACGGCCACAGGCACAGGAGGAAATAGAACAGCAGCATGGCCGCCAGGCCGAAGCTGTCCGCGAAGTGACGCAGCTCTTCGTAGAAGGTCATCGGCCTTTCTCCTGCGCGAGTTCTTCAAGCGGCGCGGCCTTCTCGAAATCGACCAGCGTGCCGAGCATCTGGAGATAGGCGATCAGCGCATCCATCTCGGTCACCCGGTCGGGGTTGCCGTCGAAGTCGCGGATCTGCGCCTTGGGATAGCGGGTGGCGAGATCGCCTGCGTCCTTGTCCGGATCGGCCTGCGCGTAGAGATCGGCCTCGGCCTGCTCCAGATCGTGGTCGCTATAGGGCACGCCCACGGTCTTGAGCGCCTTGAGCATCGCCTTCGCATCGGCGATCTTCAGGTCACGCTCTTTCAGGAAGCCGTACTTGGGCATGATGCTCTCGGGCACCACGCTCTGCGGGTTTTCCAGGTGCTGGATGTGCCATTCGTCCGAATAGCGGCCACCCACGCGGGCCAGATCCGGCCCGGTGCGCTTCGACCCCCACTGAAACGGATGATCGTACATCGATTCCGCCGCGAGGCTGTAGTGGCCGTAGCGCTCCACCTCGTCGCGGAAGGGGCGGATCATCTGGCTGTGGCACGAATAGCACCCTTCGCGGATGTAGATGTCGCGCCCCGCCTGTTCGAGCGGGCTGTAGGGACGCACGCCGTCCACTTCCTCGATCGTGTTGTCGATCCAGAAGAGCGGTGCGATCTCCACCACCCCGCCGATCGCCACCGTCACGAAGGTGGCCACGGCGAGCAGCGTGATGTTGCGTTCCAGCTTCTTGTGTTTTTCGGTCAGGCTCATCGCAGGTTCCTATTCGGCCGGCACGCTGTCGGGATGGGCGGCGGGCCGCGATCCGACGATCGGCTTGTCTTTGGCGGGGTCGTAGCTGGGGCTGGTCATCGGCGCTTCGTCACGCAGCTTGCCTGCCAGCGTCATCCAGACGTTGAAGGTCATCACCAGTGCGCCCGAGAGGTACAGCAGCCCGCCGGTCATCCGCATGATGAACATCGGATGGAGCGCGGCGACGGTGTCGGCGAAGCTGTTCACCAGGTAGCCGTCGGGCCCGTATTCGCGCCACATCAGGCCTTGGGTGATCCCTGCCACCCACATGCTGGCGGCGTAGAAGACGATCCCCAGCGTCGCGAGCCAGAAGTGCCAGTTGATCATCCGCAGGCTGTACATCCGCTCACGACCCCAGAGCCGCGGGAACAGATAGTACAGGCAGGCAAAGGTGATCATCCCGTTCCATCCCAGCGCGCCGGAGTGGACGTGGCCGATGGTCCAGTCGGTGTAGTGCGACAGGCTGTTGACGCTCTTGATCGACAGCATCGGGCCTTCGAAGGTGCTCATCCCGTAGAAGGCGAGCGCCATCACCATCATCCGGATGATCGGATCGGTGCGGACCTTGTCCCATGCCCCGTTGAGGGTCATCAGGCCGTTGATCATGCCGCCCCAGCTGGGCATCCACAGCATCACCGAGAACACCATGCCCAGCGTCTGCGCCCAGTCGGGCAGCGCGGTGTAGTGCAGGTGGTGCGGACCCGCCCAGATGTAGAGGAAGATCAGCGACCAGAAGTGGATGATCGACAGGCGATAGGAGTAGATCGGACGTTCGGCCTGCTTGGGCACGAAGTAGTACATCATCGCGAGGAAGCCCGCGGTGAGGAAGAAGCCGACCGCGTTATGGCCGTACCACCACTGGGTCAGCGCATCCTGCACGCCCGAGAAGGCGCTGTAGCTGCGCGAGCCCAAGAAGCTGATCGGCACCGCCAGGTTGTTGACCACGTGCAGCATCGCGATGGTCACGATGAAGGCGAGGTAGAACCAGTTGGCGACGTAGATGTGCGGTTCGTTGCGCTTGAGCAGCGTGGCGACGAACACCGCGAGATAGGCGACCCATACGATCGTCAGCCACAGGTCGACGTACCATTCCGGCTCGGCATATTCCTTCGACTGGGTGACACCCAGCAGATAGCCGGTCGCGGCGAGCACGATGAACAGCTGGTAGCCCCAGAAGACGAACCGGGCGAGGCTGGGCAGTGCCAGCTGCGTGCGGCAGGTACGCTGGACGACGTAGAAGCTGGTCGCCAGCAGTGCGTTGCCGCCGAAGGCGAAGATCACCGCCGACGTATGCAGCGGGCGCAGCCGTCCGAAATTGAGGTAGGGTTCGACGTTGAGCCAGGGGAAGGCCATCTGCGAGGCGATGAACACGCCTGCGAGCAGGCCGATCACGCCCCAGAACATCGTTGCGATCGCACCCCAGCGCACGATCTCGTCGTCATATTGCGACGGCGAGTCGGGCATCTTGAAGAACGTGCGACCGCCGCCGACCGGATCGAACCGGCCTGCGGTTACCCAGATCATCGCGAACGAGACGATCCCGATGATCACCGCGTGCGCGGCAAAGCCGGCGTCCTTGGCGGTGACGGCGACGGCCAATGACAGGAGAAGAAGGACGAACCACAGTCCGGCCCTCGCGAGTGCTGCCTCAATTTGCATTAATTGCCCCTTCCGTTTGCGGGCCGGTTAGGACCGCCCGGATTTGAACGCATTGATCGAGATCAATTTCGTGAAATTATGCCGCCACCGGCAGTTGCCCGGCGCAGCGTGACAGGCCGGGCAGGTCGATCACCCGCAGGGCGGATCGCCCTTCCGTCTCGATCAGGCCGAGATCGCGCAGCTCGCTGAACTGGCGGCTGACGGTTTCGATGGTCAGGCCCAGGCTGTCCGCGATCTCGCCTCGCGACATCGGCAGGTCGATCCACCCGTCGCCTTGCGCGCCCGCACCCAGCCGGTCCCAGATGGCGAGAATGAAGGATGCCACCCGCTCCTGCGCGGAGCGTCGGCCGAGAATGATCGAGGTTTCCCGGCTGCGCGCCAGCGCATTCTCCGTCTCGCGCGAGGCAAGCCGCAGCATTCCGCAGCTATCCGGGCCGGAGCGGTTCAGGCTTTCCGCCGGGATCACCAGCAGTTGCGCGTCGGTCAGCGCGCTCAGCGTGAAGCCGTAGCGGCCCTGCGCGGGCACGTGGACGACGTCGCCGGCGAAATGGAAGCTGACGATCTGCTCGCGCGCGCTGGAAACGAAGGCTGCCAGCTTGCACGCACCTGCGCCCAGAAAGGCGAAGAATGCCCGCCCCGGATCGAGATCGAGCTGCTCCCCCGCCGCCAGCTCCCTTGCGACAGTGTCGTGGCGCAGCCGCAGGACCGCAGCGTCGGGCAGCCCGGGGGGCAGCACGGCGGCGTCGAACGCGTCGAACAGGTCGGGGAAGTTCATCGGGTAGTCCTTTCCTCTTGGGAATCGGACTAGCCGCGGGCCCGCTGCGCTGCCTTGATCTGGATCAATGCCCTGATGCGGGCCGGGGAGAGGTCAGCGGTCCGCCAGGTTCGTTCCGGCGAGGAAGAACTCGGTTCGCGCACGGACCCGCTCGGGCGAGTGGGTCCGCCCGCCGGAATGCAGGATCGCCTCGACGTGAAGGTCGCTCACGATCATGTCGAGGAAGATTTCGGCCAGCATTTCCGGGTCGCCGACCATTTCCACTCCGTCGCTCTGCCACTGGGCGAACATTCTGGCCAGCGCGCGGTCGGTGCGCGTGGCGGTGCGTTCGTAGAACATTTGCGCAAAGTTCCGGTCATTGATGCTCCGGGCGATCACGATGCGGACCAGCGCGACCATTTCGGGGTTGAGGAAGTGCTCGCGCAGGTCCTCTGCCAGCCGATGCAGGATATCTGCAGGCGAGCCTCCCTGCGACATGGCGGAGTTGATGATCGCCTCGCCCGAGCCGGCCTGTTCGAACACCACCGCTTCCAGCAGCCCGTCCTTGCTGCCGAAGACCTTGTAGACGGTCGACAGCGAGCCACCCGCCTTCTCGACGATGTCGCCCACCGTCGTTCGCTCGTAACCCTGTTCGACGAAAAGCGTGCGCGCAGCGTCGACGATCGCCCGCTTGCGGCGGTCCAGTCGACAAAATTCGCTAACATCGGTCGTCATTTCAAGCCTCTCGCGTCTACGATCAAAACTCTAGCAAGGAGGGTTGCCTTGCAAGGGTGTAATCACTATTACACCTTCGCACCTGCACAAAAGCTGACTAAATCAAGAAGGCGTTCCCCCCATGAAGCCGATCCTCGCGGGCCTCGCGGCCTGCCTCATGCTCACCGCATGCTCCTCTAACGAAGAAGCGCCCGCACCCCAGGCGGTCCCGATCCAGACGATTACGGTGAAGCGCCAGAGCATCCCCAACGTCATCGAACTGCCCGGCCGGGTCGAACCGGTCCGCACGGCAGAGGTGCGCGCGCGGGTGACGGGGATCGTGCAGCAGCGCTTGTATGAGGAAGGGACGGACGTGCGCGCTGGCCAGCCGCTGTTCCGCATCGATCCGCGCGAACTGCGCGCGAGCTATGCGCAGACCAAGGCCGCGCTCACCCGTGCGCAGGCGACCGCCGCTAATGCGCGTGCGGTGGTCCAACGCTATCGTCCGCTGGTGGAAGAGAACGCGATCAGCGGGCAGGAATACGACGCCGCGCTGGCCGCCGCGCGCGAAGCCGATGCCAATGTCGCGCAGATCCGCGCCCAGCTCGAAGCGTCCTCGCTCCAACTCGGCTACACCACCGTGCGCGCGCCGATCTCCGGCCGGGCGGGCCGGGCGGAGGTCACCGAAGGCGCGCTGGTCAGCCAGGGCGAGGGCACGCTGATGACGCGGATCGAGCAGAGCTCGCCGGTCTATGTCAGCTTCGCCCAGGCAGCGAGCCAGGTGCTCAAGCTGCGCCGGGCGATCTCGGCGGGGCAGGTCAACCTCGGCGATGACGACCGGATCGAGGTGCGGCTGACCTATTCCGACGGGACCGAATACCCGATTCCCGGCTATATCGACTTCCTCGCCTTCTCGGTCGACCAGGAGACCGGCACGGTCGAACTGCGCGCCGAATTCCCCAACCCGGACCGGCTGCTGCTGCCAGGCGAGTTCGTGCGTGCGCAGATCTATGCCGGCCAAGTGCCCGACGGGCTGGTCGTGCCCCAGCGCGCGGTTTCGCTGACCGAGGATGGCGGCACCGTGTTCGTGGTCAGTGGCGAGGGTCAGGCGACCGTGCGCCCGGTCCAGCTGGGTGCAATGGTCGACGGCAATTGGATCATCGAAAGCGGGCTCAAGCCCGGCGACAAGGTGATCGTCAGCAACCTGCAGAAGATCCGCCCCGGTGCGCCGGTGAAGATCGCCAACAAGGCCGCAGGCGGCAAGCCCGCATCGAACAAGCCGGCAGCCAAGAAGCCCGCGGCCAATCAGCAGCCTGCCCGTACCAGCGGAGCCGAGTAACCAATGTCACGCTTTTTCATCGACCGGCCCATCTTCGCATGGGTCGTCTCGCTCGGCATCCTGCTGGCAGGCTTCCTCGCGCTGCGCGCGCTCCCGATCGAGCAGTATCCGGAAGTCGCGCCGCCCTCACTGACCATCAGCGTGGTCTATCCCGGCGCCGATGCCGAGACTCTGGAAGAAAACGTCACCCAGGTGATCGAGCAGCAGCTCAACGGGGTCGAGGGCTTCCTCTACATGTCCTCGTCGAGCATCTCGAACGGCACCGCGACCATCACCGTGACCTTCGAGGCCGGGACCGACATCGATATTGCGCAGACCGAGGTGCAGAACCGGCTGAGCACGGTCGAGGCGCGGCTGCCCGAAGAGGTTCGCCGACAGGGCATCACGGTGCGGCAGGCCAATTCCGGCTTCCTGATGATCGTCGCGCTCACCTCCAAGGGGGGGCAGTACGACACCAATGATCTGGGCAATATCGCCTCCACCCAGGTCGTCGACGAGCTTCGCCGCGTGAACGGCGTGGGCGATGTGCAGCTGTTCGGGTCGGAATACGCGATGCGCATCTGGCTCGATCCGGACGCGCTTGCCTCCTACAAGCTTTCGCCGTCCGCCGTTCTCGCCGCGATCCGCGAGCAGAACGCGCAGACTGCAGGCGGTTCGATCGGCGCGCAGCCGCTGGCCGACGGGCAGCAGATCACCGCCACCATCTCCACCGATGGCCGCTTCACCACGGCGGAGGAGTTCGAGAACATCATTCTGCGCGCCAGCAACGGCGCGGCGGTGGTGCGGCTTGGTGAGGTTGCGCGGGTCGAGATCGGCGCGCAAAGCTACGCCAGCTCGACCACGCTCAACGGTAAGCCGATGGCGGGTATGGCGGTCCAGCTGGCGACCGGCGCCAACGCGCTCGCCGCAGCGGAAGGCGTGAAGGAGCGACTGGAAGAGATCGCGCCGGGCCTGCCGGGCGATATCACCTGGTCGGTCCCCTACGACACTACGCCCTTCGTCGAAGCTTCGGTGGAAGAAGTGGTCAAGACGCTGGTCGAGGCGATGTTCCTCGTCTTCCTCGTCATGTTCCTGTTCCTGCAGAACTGGCGCGCGACGTTGATCCCGACGCTGGTCGTGCCGATCGCGCTGGCAGGTGCGTGTCTGGGTCTGTGGATCTTCGGCTTTTCGATCAACGTGCTGTCGCTGTTCGGCATGGTGCTGGCGATCGGCATCCTGGTCGACGACGCGATCGTGGTGATCGAGAATGTCGAGCGGATCATGCGCGAGGAAGGCCTGCCGCCGGTCCAAGCCACCCGCAAGGCGATGGGCCAGATCAGCGGCGCGATCATCGGGATCACGCTGGTGCTTGTCGCGGTGTTCCTGCCGATGGCGTTCTTCCCCGGGTCGACGGGCGGAATCTATCGCCAGTTCTCCGTCACGCTGGCGATTGCGATCTTCTTCTCCGCCTTCCTTGCCCTGTCGCTGACCCCGGCGCTGTGCGCGACCTTCCTCAAGCCGATCGAGAAGGGGCACGATCACGCGACCGAAGTCGCGGTCGACGAAGAGGCCGAGACGCAGCCCGGCTGGCGTGGCCGCCTGGCGCGTGCGCGGGGCAAGGCTGCCCGCTTCTTTGCCGGTTTCAACCGCTGGTTCGCGCGGATGCAGGAGAAGTACGGCCGGGCCAACGACAGCATCCTGTCGCGCCCGTTCCGCGCGCTCGCGGTGTTCCTCGCACTGGCGCTGGTCACCGTGCTGCTGTTCATGCGCCTGTCGACCGCGTTCCTGCCGACCGAAGACCAGGGCTACCTGATCACTGCGGTGCAGGCCCCGACGGGCGCGACGCAGGCGCGGACCGACGAAGCGCTCAAGCCGATCACCGATTACTGGATGCAGCGCGAAGAGGTCGACAACCTCGTGGTCGTACGCGGCTTCAGCTTCTTCGGTCAGGGCCAGAACAACGCGCTGATGTTCGCATCCTTCAAGCCGTGGAGCGAACGCACCGGCAAGGGCAGCAGCGCATCGGAGATGCTGGAGGATGCGACCGGCGTGTTCAGCCAGGTCGAAGGCGCGCTGGCCTTCGTGATCCAGCCGCCTGCGATCCAGTCGCTGGGCGAGGCGAGCGGGTTCACGCTCAAGCTGCAGGACCGTGGCGGGGTGGGGCGCGAAGCGTTGACCGCGGCGCGCGACCAGTTGCTGGGGATGGCTTCGCAAAGCGATGTGATCGCCAACCTGCGGCCCGAGGATCAGGGGCCCAGCCCCGAGGTCGAGATCGATATCGACCGGGTCCAGGCCCGCGCGCTCGGCCTGTCGCTGACCGATGTGAACGACGCGCTCTCGATCACCTTCGGGTCCGCCTATGCGAACGACTTCAACCGGCAGGGCCGCGTGCTTCAGGTGCTGGTGCAGGCCGATGCGCGCTATCGCATGACGCCCGAAGACGTGCTCGCGCTGCGTATTCCGAACGATCAGGGCGAACTGGTGCCGTTCAGCGCCTTCGCCAGTGCCAAGTGGTCCGCCTCGCCGCAGAGCCTGTCGCGCTATAACGGCTATCCGGCGATGACCCTGTCGGGGATGGCTGCACCGGGCAAATCCTCGGGCGCCGCGCTCACCGCGATGGAGCAGATGGCCGAACAGCTGCCGCAGGGCATCGGTTACGAATGGACCGGCATTTCCTACGAGGAAAAGCAGGCGGGCGGTCAGATCGGCCTGCTGCTGGGCCTGTCGGTGGTGATCGTGTTCCTGGTGCTCGCCGCGCTGTACGAAAGCTGGGCGGTGCCGCTGGCAGTGTTGCTGATCGTGCCGATGGGCGTGCTGGGTGCGGTGCTGTTCTCGATGCTGCGAGGGCTGTCGGCAGACGTCTATTTCAACGTCGGGCTGATCACCATCATCGGCCTTGCCGCGAAGAACGCGATCCTGATCGTCGAATTCGCGATCGAGGAGGAACAGCGCGGCCTGAGGCGGATCGACGCGGTCAAGGCCGCTGCCAAACTGCGTCTGCGGCCGATCATCATGACCTCGCTTGCCTTCACCATGGGCATGGTCCCGCTGGTGCTTGCCAGCGGGGCGGGCGCGGCCAGCCGTGTCGCGGTCGGCACCGGGGTGATGGGCGGCATGATCGCGGCGACCGTGCTGGGCATCTTCCTGATCCCGATGCTCTACCTGCTGGTCCGGCGCAAAATCAGCCGCAAGCAGCCGCAGGCCGCCGGGCATCTGGACGATCCCGAAGACAGCAAACCCGGCCCTGAGGCCCAAGGGGAGAAAGCCTGATGAAACGCTTCATGGCTCTCGCACTGGTATCCACCGCGCTGGCCGGGTGTGCCAGCATGGCGCCCGAGCATGTCCGGCCCGAGGGCGCGACCGCGCCCGCCTTCGATCCGGACTATCGACCGGACGGGACAGTGGTCGCATCGCAGCTGAGCTACCGCGAGTGGTTCAACGACCCGCGGCTGGTCCAGCTGATCGGCACCGCGCTGGAGAACAACCGCGATCTGCTGGCCGCGACCGCGCGGATCGAGCAGGCGCGCGCACGCTATCGCATTCAGGACAGCCGCCAGCTGCCGACCGTGGTCGCCAATGCCAGCGGCACGCGTACCCGCCAGCAGTCGAGCGTCAGTTCGTCGCAGGGCGCAGGCGATGCGGAAGGCGCGGCGGATTCGGTCACCTTCAACCGGTTCGATGTGGGCGTCGGCGTCAGCAGCTTCGAGCTCGATTTCTGGGGCCGCGTTGCCAGCCTGAGCGATGCGGCGCGCGCCGAATACCTGTCTTCGGTCGCATCCCAGCGGGCTTTCTACCTCTCGCTGATCGCGGACACCGCGACGACCTATTACGAGATCGTCGAGACGCAGGAGCAGATCGCGCTGGCCGAAGCGACCGCAGAGAGCCGCCGCGAAGGGCTGCGGATCGCCAAGCTGCGGCTCGATAACGGGGTCACCTCCGCGCTGCCCTATCGTCAGGCGGAAACCCTGCTGACACAGGCCGAACAGCAGCTTGCAAGCGAGCGGCTGGCGCTGGCGCAGCTGCGCAACCAGCTGGCCGTGCTGGTCGGCGGGACGGTGCCCGACACTCTGCCGGACGGTCTGCCGCTGGAGAGCCAGGCCGACGATCGCCGCCTTGCCGCCGGGCTGCCGTCCGACCTGCTGCTGGTCCGCCCGGATATCATCGCGGCAGAGGAGCAGCTGCGCGCGGCGCGGGCCAATATCGGCGCGGCGCGGGCAGCGTTCTTCCCGACCATCTCGCTGACCGGCAATGCCGGTTTCGCGTCGAACAGCCTCGACGATCTGTTTTCGGGCAGCGGCTTCGGCTGGAGTTTTGGGCCGACCATTTCGCTGCCGATCTTCGACTGGGGTGCGCGCGAGGCCGATCTCGACCTCGCCAAGGCGCTGGAGGTGGAACAGGTCGCGAATTACGACAAGACGGTGCAGACCGCGTTCCGCGAAGTGTCCGACGCGCTGGCCGGACGCCGCTGGCTTGCCGAACAGGTCGCAACGCTCGAACGCGCGGTCGAGGCGCAGGAGCGGATCGCCCGCCTTGCCCGCCTGCGCTATCGCGAGGGCGTGGCCGACTATCTCGAAGTGCTCGATGCCGAACGCAACCTGTTCAGCGCGCGCCAGCAGCTGCTGGCGACCGAGCGGGCCTGGTTGCAGAATCGCGCCACGCTGTTCGTGGCACTGGGCGGCGGCAGCGCGAGGTAGCGGCGGGGCCGGGGCTGTGCTCCGGCTCCCCCGGCCGCCTGCGATCATCCCCCGTCGTCCTCCACCATTCCCGAGGGGTCTTCGGGAATGGCTTCGTAGACCTCGCCGACCGGCTGCGTCTGTGTGAAGCTCACCCGGCTGATATTCAGGCTGTGGTCGGCCTGCTCGAAGTCGACATTCACCACGCCGCCGGTGGCGCAGCAGCCCGCATCGCTGTCGCGGCGGACCAGCGCAAACGCGCTGCCTTCGCGAAAGTTGAAGCCGACCGGGGAGGCGATCCAGAACCCTTGCGGAAGCAGCCGGTCGACCTCGCGCATGATCTCTTCGGCGCTGGTCCAGTTCCAGCCATCGCCGCTGGTGAACAGCACCAGGTCCGCATTGCCGAGCCCGCGATTGCGCGCGGGCACGTGCAGGATGAACCGGCCATCCCCGTCCCGCGCGGCGACCGGCGGGTCGAAATAGCCATCGACCTGCTGGCTGAGCAGCGTGGCGGGAAGGGGCCCGCCGATCTCGCCGAGGACGAGCATTTCGGCGTATGGTCCGTCGGAGGGTTGCAGGCCGAGGATCTGCCAGTGCAGCGCCGGATCGTCCGTCCCGCGGTTGACCTGACCGCTCGCGATCACGCCGCATTGGGCCTGCGTGCGATAGAGGCACCGCTGGGCGAAGTCCGCCGCCTGCACCCCTTCCAGATCGACCGCGCGCTCGATGTCGCTGGCATCGCAGCCGCTCTGGTATCCGCCGTCCGGGCACACGAATTCGTAGACCGGATACTCGTCCGGGATCTCTCGCTCGGCAACCTGAGCGCTGGCGGGCGTGGCGGTGGCCATGGCGGCGAGCATCGCGCCCGCGAGCGGTGCAGCGATGCGAAATCTGGATGTGGTCATTGTCCCTCCGGTTCGATGTTCGCGCCATCGCGCTCGATTTCCTGACGCAGTTCGGCCTCGCGCGTGCACGATGCGCGGAACCGCTTCGCGCATCCGGCGGCGTAACCCTCCAGCGCCTTGGCCCTGTCCGGCTGCGTCATCCCGCGCCCGTCCTCCACCATCATCGCCGCACGGTGGCAGTTGCGCCCGCGGTAGCCGCGCTGGCAAAGCCCGAGATAGAGCGCGAGCGCGCGGACATCCTCGACCGGGCCGCCTCCGCCGGCGACCAGCGCGTCGGCCAGGTTCTGGCACGCTTCGAGCAGGCGCAGATCGCACCCGCGGGCAAAGGCCGCGCGGCCGTCTGCCTGGTCTGGCGCGCCGCCCTCGCCGGTCATCGCCATGACGCCGTAGTTCTGGCACGAAACATCGTCCGCATCGTCGAAGCACAGCGAGCGTAGCAGCGCTCGGGCGGTTGGCGCGGCACCGCCTGCGATCAGCCGGTCGGCGTTTTCGCGGTCCTGCCGGATTTGCTGTTCGCTGCGCGTTTGCGGCGCGGGGTCGTCGCGCGCAGCATGGGCGCCCGATACGAGGGCCAGCCACAGGCCTGCCGCGATCGCAGCGGTACGGGTCCGTGCTATCGACATATCGCCAGCCACTCCATCAGCCGGTCCGCACCGCGTTCCTCGCCATTGACGTAGGCGGCGTAGAGATCGTCGGCCTTCTCCTCCGCCTCGGCCCGGTCATCCCCGCGTTTCGAGGCCTTGCCTGCCTGTTTGCGCCAGAACGCCTCGCGGTCGGCGGCGTTGGCGGAAGACAGCTCGGGCCGCAGGACCCGTTGGAATTCCTCGCTCGGCGTGCTTTCCACCGCGTAGTGCCACCGGTTCCACACGGCCGCGCAGGTCAGCCGCTCGCCGGTGGTTTGCGGGGAGAGGCCCAGCCGCGTGCCCGCCTCGAACGCTGCGTTGAGCGCGGTCGCTTCCCGGAAGGCGGCGGCGGTATCCTCTGGCAGGGCGCAGGGTTCCCCGCGCGCCTTGCGCTCCGCCTGCTGCTGCGCCCAGGCAAGCTCTTCCTCGCCGACCTTGCGCGAGGCGGGGCCGGACAAGGCGTTGAGCGTGATCTCGGTATAGCGAAACTCGCACACCTGCTTGTCCTCGGGTTGGGCGGCTGGCTGAGCGATGGCTACTGCCGCCACGCCGCCCGTTATTGCCAGCATCGCCGCAAGCCGCACGCAGGAGCCCATCATCAGCCGCTGATCTGCGCGGCCATGGTGCAGCCGTCCTGAATGCCCAGCTTGCAGCCCAAACCGAACAGCCGCTTGGCCGCCGCCGGATCCGCCGCGCCGCCCTGGCCGTCGCGCGCCATCATCCCTGCATTCATGCACGCACCCGCATTGCCGGTGTTGCATGCTTGGGCGAAGCTGCTGCGCGCACCGGCGTAATCCTGCGCCACACCCGCGCCGCTATACTGCGCGACGCCG
Organism: Erythrobacter sp. YJ-T3-07; assembly: GCF_015999305.1. Classification (NCBI taxonomy): domain Bacteria; kingdom Pseudomonadati; phylum Pseudomonadota; class Alphaproteobacteria; order Sphingomonadales; family Erythrobacteraceae; genus Erythrobacter; species Erythrobacter sp. YJ-T3-07. The sequence goes on from NZ_JAEAGP010000001.1 coordinate 846,221, forward strand.
TATTCGAGGCATCCGTCCGACAGGCCCGCATCGCAAGACAGCTTGAAGGACCTGGCCGCACCTGCGGCATCCACCGCGCCGCCCTGGCCATCGCGCTGTAGCACGCCGAGCGCGTAGCATCCGTCGGCGGCGTAATCGGGGCACGCCCTGCTGAAGAACTGGCGCGCCTTGGCGAGATCCGGCCCGCTGCCGACCTCGCCGAAGAAATAGGTGGTCCCCAGTTCGTAGCAGGAGGTGGCGAATTTGGCGTTGCAGGCGGTGGTCAGCGGGGCAATCGCCCCCGCCGCATCCTTCGCGCCGCCCCGTCCGGCCTTGAGCATCGATCCATAGTTCTCGCAGGCCTCTGCCTGACCCTTGGTGCAGCCGATCTGGTAGGCGCGGCGGGCGGTCGTCAGATCGGCGGCCCCGCCTTCGCCCTTGGTCGCCATCGCACCCAGATTGGTGCACGCGGCGCTGTTGTTCTCGGTGAAGCAGCCGACTTCGTATTTCGCGCGGGCGGTGGCGAAATCGCCCGCGTTATAGGCTGCCTGCCCGGCAAGCGCGGCGGTGTCGCCGCCTGCCTCGACCTGCGCCATGGCCGGGGCAAGAGCGAACGCGGCAAGGCCGGCAAACAGCGTGGGGGTAAGTGCAAGAACCTTCATCGGTAACTCCCTGATCTACTGGCAGACCGGATGGCTGTCCGGCAGCCTCCGGGAGCCGGTGCAATTGTAGGAACGGTATTTGTCGCGGGTCTGCTTGGCGATCGAGTCGCTGCTGGGCATCGGTGACGGGGTGTAGGAGGAGCCGCTTCCCGAATAGGAGCTGCTCGCTCGGCCACCGCCCGCCGCGCGCCACCGCGCTTCGCTGGCGCCGGGCATGTTGGTGCAGTTCCAGATGCCGCAATCATTGGCCTGCCTGATCTGCGCGATCTGCGAGGCGGCGATCTGAGCCACCGGGCCTGAGGGGAACCAGTATTCGAGGACGTAGAAATGGTCCCTGAAAATGGTCGAGAGCGCGCCCGCGCGCGCGGCTGCCATGATCGCCGTCTCCGCGTGGCTCTTCGAGCGCAGGTGATAGAGCGAATAGTACAGCGCGCCGTCGTAGTCGCGCTGCCCCATGTACTGGTCGAACACCGCCTGCTCGCGCGCCTGTGCATTGCGTGCGGCCTGGATCGCGGCCTCGCGCTCTGCCTCGGCCTTGCGGCGCAGCGATTGCAGCCGCTGGCCGAAGGCGCACACCTGCGTGCTCGCCGGATCGCCGGGCACGCAGGCGGTCAGCGCGATCTGTTCGGCAGGCAGCGCATCGTCCATCGCGTAGAGGATGCGGGCAAGGTCGATGCACGAGCGGCGATTGCCGAAGGTGCAGTTGGCGCGGCGATAGCGCAGCGCCTTCTCGGCATCGAACTGCGGCGATCCGGGCTCGGCAAACACGGCTTCGGCAACCTCGCACCCGTCCCGGTCGTTTCCGGCGCAGGCGCGGATGGCGAAATTGCCCGCGCTGGGCAGATCGCGCTCGACGTCGCCTTCGCCCGCGAAGAAGATCAGCGCCAGCCGCCCGCAGGCCGCCGTCTGGTTGGCGGCACAGGCCTGCTGGAGGAAGCGCAAGGCGAGGAAGGGATCGTAGGCGCGGTTCTCCACGTCGGACAGCGCGAGCCCTGCGGCGAGGCACGCTGCCCGGTCGCCGCGATCGCAGCTTGCGATGCTCTGCTGGAGGGTGCCGGTTGGCCGCGCGAGCGTGGGCGTCGATGCCGCAAGAGCAATGCTCAGCGCAGCGGCCAGCGTGAGGCAGACGGTCCCGATCCGGGCCAGCATCACAGGCCCGCCAGCCGCTTGTCGCACCAGCGCGCCTTGCGCAGCATGTCCTTCTGCGCCTCGTCGCCGCCCAGCACCCTTGCGCGCTTGCGATATCTGGCCTGGACCAGATCGATCTGCCGGGTGGCGGAGACGTCGTGCGCGCGGGAATAGTCGACCAGCCACTTCTTCCAGTCGCCGGACGAATGGGCGAACGTCGCACCGCTGGTCTCGGCCACCTCCACGACATGCGCGCAGTCGGCCATGATTCTGGCGATTTCTTGCGGCGTATGGTCCCGCGCGGCGGCAGGGGCCGGGATCGTTGCCGACATTGCGGCCAGCGTGGCGACACAGCCAATCCTCGAATGCATCGGACCCCTCCCACAAAGAATGGCAGGCAGCCTACGCCGCTGGCGGTCCGGCCAGTATGCACGATTGCTGATAGTTCGATGACGATCGCTGTTAGGTGCCGACTGCGCGAGGGGCGGAGGGTCGACTGGGGCGACCCTAACAGCGATCGTCACGGGAATGTGGCCGCGTGGCTTGCTAGTCGCGAGAGAGTGCCGGGCGCTATTGCGTCTTGAAGCCCGGCGAAAAACCGGGACACATGGCGGCTTCGGCACGGCGACGTGGGGGCAAGGGGGAGGGAAGGAAGCGGCGATATGAAGATACTCTACGTCGAAGACGATCCGCGCGCGGCTCGCGAGATGGAAGACATCGTCCGCAGCGAAGGCGACACGATCGCGGTCGAGACCAATGGCGCGGACGGCCTCAAGCGGGCGGGGCTCGAATCCTTCGACGTAATCGTCATGGACCGGATGCTGGGCGACGCCGACGGGCTGGACATCATCCGCCGGCTGCGCGGCAGCGCGATCAGCACGCCGATCCTGATGCTGAGCGCGCTGGGCCGCACGAGCGAGCGGACCGAGGGGCTGGAGGCAGGGGCCGACGATTATCTCGCCAAGCCGTTCGAGGCGATCGAACTGGTCGCGCGGGTGCGCGCGCTGCACCGGCGCGCGTCGGGGCGCGAACACAGCGCGGTGATCCTGTTCGGCGCGTTCGAATGCCACGTGAAGGCGCGCACCGCGTTTCGCGACAACCGGCATATTCCGCTCAGCCCCCGCGAGTTCGAGCTGTTCCGCTATTTCATGGAAAACGCGGGCGAGGTCGTGACCCGCGAGATGCTGCTGCGCGATGTGTGGAACATGTCGTTCGATCCGCAGACCAATGTGGTCGACGTCAATATCGGTCGCCTGCGGCGCAAGCTTGAGGAAGGGTTCGACAGTCCCGCTCTCGAAACCGTGTGGGGCACCGGATACCGCCTGTTGCAGGGGCGCGGCCAATAGTCGCCCCGCGCTCCATCTTCACCCGCATCGTGCTGCTCTCGGCAGTGCTGTCGGCGGTGCTGCTGGCGGGTCTGTGGTGGATGACCGACCAGACCATCCGCGACAGCTTCGCCGCCTCGACGCGCGAGGGGGTGGATGTCGATCTGACCGGGCTGGTTGATATCTACGCGAGCGGCGGTCAGGCCGAGCTGGAGCAGCGCATTGCCGACCGGCTGGCGATGGTGCCGATCGACGCCGGGCGCGCGCATTACCTGCTCGCCGACAGGGCCGGAAACCCGATCGCGGGCGATCTGGCGCGCTGGCCCGATCTCGACCCGCAGATCTCGGAAAGCGGAATGATCGCGATCGGCAACCGCACGCAGGCCTATGCCCGCGCGACGCTGATCTCCGAAGACCTTGCGCTGCTGGTTGCGCACGAGCCGCCCGATCGCGCCTTCCTGCTGACCCGGGTGGGGCTGGTCTTCCTGCTTGGCGGGGCGGTGTTCGTCGGCTGCATCGCGCTGTTCGCGCAAGCCGCGAACGTGCGGGTGCGGGCAAAGGTCGCGAGGGTTGGCGAGGCCTTTCGCCGCAGCGACGAGCCCGCGCTCGACCGGCTGGCTGCGCCCGAGCGGCCCGACGAGATCGACCAGATCGCCAGCCAGGCCTCGCAGGCGGTCAAACGCGCGCGCCAGCTGATGCTCGCCTATCGGGAGACCTCGGAACAGATCGCCCACGAGATCCGCACGCCGCTGATGCATCTCGACAGCCGCATCCAGAAGGCCATTGCGCAGGATCCCGCGATTGCTGCGCAGTCCAACCTTGTCGAAACGCGCGGCGACATCAAACGGCTGGTCGCGATGCTGGAGGCGCTGCTCGATATCGCATCCAGCAAGGCGCAGACCGGCGACACGCGCGGGATGAAGCCGGTCGATTTCAGCGCGAGCGTGCGCCAGATCTGCGAATTGTACCAAGACAGTGCCGACGAAGCGGGCTATCCTTTCGAATGGGACGTCGCGGGAGGGGTGATTGTGCCGGGGGATGAAGCGCAGCTTGGCCGGATCGTGACCAACCTGCTCGACAATGCATTCAAGTATAACCGCCCCGGCGGCGCGATCCGGGTGACGCTCGAACCCGGCCCGCGCTTGGTCGTGACGGACGAGGGCCCCGGCATCGCGCAGCCCGAGCGCGAGAAGGTGTTCGAACGCTTCTATCGCGGCAGGGACACGGGCCCGGACATTCAGGGCAGCGGGATGGGACTGGCACTGGCGCGCGCGATTGCGGAGCGTCACCAGCTCACCCTCAGCCTCGCGCCCGCGCATCCGGGCGCAACCTTCGTCCTCGCCCCGGCGAGCGACCTGAGCGACGCGTGATGGCGCTGCGCGACGGATATGTGGGGGCTTGGCCCGCTCCGGCAGCGGCCATGGTGATGGCGATGGGGCTGGCCAGCTGCGGCGTCCCGGCCCAGCCTGCGCCTTCTGCCACCGGCCCTGCGCCGAGCAGCGGAATGACCGGCACGGAGAGGCTCGCCAACGATCTCATCGAAGCGGACACGGCCTTCGCTGCGGACAACATGGCACTGCTGGCAGAACATGTTCGCGCGATCGAACTGGCCGGGGCGCGGCCGTCCGATCCGCTTGGCGAGGCGGCGCTGCAGGCGTGGCGCAGCGCCCTGCCGGCCGAACAGCTGCCGATGCGCGGACGGGTTCTCGGCCCCGCCTATATCAGCGGCAGGCTTGCCCCCGGAGGCAAGCTGCACACCGAGCAGGTGATGCTGGGGGGCAAGTCTGTCAGTATTGCTGCGGGGACTGCACCGCGCGCCGGGCTGCGCCTGCGGATCGCGCGGGCGGATGGCGATATTGTGTGCGAACAATCGCCCGCCCATGCGCGCGAGTGCCGCTTCGTCCCGGCCTTTACGCAACGCTACCGGATAGAACTGGTCAACTCGGGACCACGCGATGCGCGCTATCACATCGTATTCGACTAGAGCCGCGATGCTCGCGTCGGTCGGCCTGCTGGCGCTGGCCCCGGCAACACCGCTGCTGGCGTAAGGGGCGGATAGTCCCGACGCGACCGACCGGCCGCAATATGCGCAGTGGCAGGCGCTCGATGTCGTCGAACGCGCTAGTGCATTGGGCAGCAGCGTGCGGGTCGGATCGGTTAACGAGGCAGCCTCGCTCAAGATCTCCGCAAACGGGTCGCTCGCCCCGTCCGCCTTCTCGCTGTTGCAGGGGTGGGCCGGGGGGCGTGCGCGACTAGTGGCGGCGCAGCGATGCCATGCCGAGCCGCTTGAGCAGCGTGCCGAGCGAGCCGTAATTCGCCTGCGGATAGGCCGAAGTCTCGGGCAGCGCGGCGCTCAGCCGGCGGTGCGCCTCGGGCAGCGAATGATAGGGCAGCCGCGGCAGCAGGTGGTGCAGCGCGTGGAAGCGCAGGCCCACCGGTGCCCACAATACGCCGGGGAAGGCGGCGGGCACGTTGGTGCTGTCGCGATACTGGTCGGTCAGCGACAATTGCTCGCCATCATTCTCCCACAGATGCGCGACCAGCGTGCGCGTCTGGTTGAGCAGCGCAACGCCCGCGACGACCGCGCAGTACAGTGCGAAGGCGCGCAGCGGCAGGATGCCCAGCGCGGTGGTCGCAAGGATCGCGACCGCGACAACGCTGGCCGCAGCCTCCTGCACCTTCCAGCGGCGCGCGAAGTCACCCTCGGGCGCGGGGCGGTGGTAGGCTGCGTTCACTTCGAGCGCGGAGAACCGCTCGACGATCACGCGCCGCAGCGGCGGGATCACCCACGACAGCGGGCCGAGAATGCCGAAGCGCAGGAACATCAGCGCGGGAATCGCCACCGCGCCGATCGTGAACAGCGGCAGCGTCCACGGGCGCATGTGTGCGAGCGGGAGATATTCGGGATCGCGTTCGGTCCCGTAATGCGCCCGCGAGTGGTGAACCGCGTGGATGCCTTCGTAGAGGAACGAGGGCAGCATCAGCGGCGCGCCGATCCCGATATTCCACGCGAGGCGGAAGCCGGGCAGCTTGCGATGGTCGAGATGGGTGATCTCGTGAATGAACAGCGCCGCACGATACAGCGTCAGGATCGAGACCAGCACCAGCGCTGCGGTCAGCCAGGCATTGCCGCTCGCAATCGCGCCGAGCAGCGCGGCATAGCCGATCGCCGCCGATCCGAAGCAATCGCCCCAGTACATTACCGGGTTTGGCGTATGCAGGTCGCGCGTCAGCATTGCTGCCTGACGCAGCATTTCCTTGTCTTCCGATCCGGGGGCAGGGGCTAACAGCATTGTCTTGTCGATCTTCCGTGGGGCGATGGTGGCACTTGCCATGGTCAGTGTCGCAACAGCATCCGCGAAATCGCGGTGTTGAGAGGGGCGAAATGCGCCGCCGCCTCCAGTGCGGCCCGCCGTGCGACATGCGCGCGGGGGCTCTCTGCGGTATATAGGTGCACCAGCAGGTTGGTGCCACTATAAAGCGGCCTTGTAGCCAGCCGATGGCGCGTTTCGTAGCGTCGCAGCAACAGTGGCGATGCGATGCTCCGGTCCTTTTGCGCCGCACCGCGCACCAGCCTGGCGAGCGTGGCCGCCGATCGCAGGCCGAGGTTGAAGCCGTGGGCGGTGACCGGATGCATTCCAACCGCCGCATCGCCGATCAAGGCTGAACTGTCGCTGACGAAGTGGCGCGCATAGGTGGTTGCCAGCGGATAGACGTGCGGTCCGGAGACGAACTGCATCGTCCCCAAGCGGCGGTCGAACCGGTCCTCGATCTCGGCAGCGAGAATTTCGGGCTGATAGGCCGCGATCCGCTCTATCATGGCGCTCTTCAGGGTCAGCACGGCGGACGACATATGCTCGCCCAGCGGCAGCATCGCGATCGTCTGGCGATGATCGAACCATTCGGTCGCAATGCCGTGATTGGGCTTCTCGTGTGAGAGCCGCACGACCAGCATCGACTTGCCCAGCCGGTTGATCTCCGCCGAAATGCCCAGCTGTTCGCGAATCGCGGAAAAGCGCGAATCGGCGGCGACGAGCAGCCGCGCGGTGAGGGTGTGTCCGTCGGCCAGCGTCACCCGCGCACCTGCTCGATCGGCATGAACATGTTCGACCCCGGTGCCCGCCATCAGGGTGACGCCATCCTGCCCCTCCATCGCGGCGAACAGGCTCCGGCGGATCAGATGGTTGGAAACGAGACACCCCAGCCGGTCCTGAGGCCCGTCGTCGGGATCGAAGCCGAGCGCCAGCGGAGAGCGGCCATTATAGACCCGTGCGGCCCGCAGCGCGAAGATCTGGTCGGGCGCAATTCTGCTCCATGCACCCAGCTTTTCCAGCGTGGCGACCGATCTGTGGGTGAGCGCGATTTCTCGCCCGTCGACCGGCGGCTCCGCCAGCACCTTTGCCTGCTGCCGTTCGACCAGCGCGACGGTCATCCCGCTGCCCTCCAGCCCACGGGCAAAGGCAAGCCCGGCGGGCCCGGCCCCGACCACGATGATATCGAAATCGCGCATTGCTGTATCCCTGGATCGCTCGTTTCGGGTGGCGCTAGCGCGGCAGCGGCGCGCAGGCATTGCGCAAGATCAATTCGGGGGTGTCGCGGGGGCAGGTGCTTCTCTGGCCCCGGTCGATCTGGCATGGCCGCCGCCATGACCGCCCAACCGCGTACCTCCGGCCCGAGCGCAGCCGACGCCCCGCACTTGCTGGACAAGCTGCACGAAGTCTTCGGATTCCGGTCGTTCCGGGGCGTCCAGGCCCAGGTCGTCGACCGGGTCATGGCGGGCCAGTCCACGCTGGCGGTGATGCCCACGGGCGCGGGCAAATCGCTGACCTACCAGCTGCCCGCGACGTTGCTGGAGGGGACATGCGTGGTCATCAGCCCGCTGATCGCGCTGATGCACGACCAGCTGCGCAGCGCGAGCGCCAACGGGATTCGCGCGGCCACGCTGACCAGCGCGGACGAGAACCGCGCCGAAACCGTCCAGCGGCTGCGCGCGGGCGAGCTCGACCTGCTGTACGTCGCGCCCGAGCGCGCGAGCCAGGGCCATTTCCGCGAGCTGCTGGCCCAGTGCCGCATTTCGCTGTTTGCGATCGACGAGGCGCATTGCGTCTCCGAATGGGGGCATGATTTCCGCCCCGATTATCGCCTGCTGCGCCCCCTGATGGACCAGTTCGCCGATGTCCCGCGTCTAGCGCTGACCGCGACGGCAGATGCGCACACCAGGTCCGACATTCTGACCCAGCTGGGCATTGCGCCGGAGGGGCTGATCGTCGCCGGGTTCGACCGGCCGAACATCCGCTACACCATTCGCCCGCGCAATTCGCTGACCCAGCAGCTGCGCGGCCTGCTCGCCGAGAACCCCGGCCCCGGCATTGTATATGCGCAGACCCGCGCCGCGACCGAGCGGCTGGCCGCGTCGCTCTCCGACGCGGGGCGCGAAGTGCGCTGCTATCACGCAGGTCTGCCGCCCGAGGCGCGCGCCGCGAACCAGGCGGCGTTCGTCGCGAGCGAGAACATGGTGATCTGCGCGACGGTCGCGTTCGGGATGGGCATCGACAAGCCCGATGTGCGCTTCGTCGCCCATGCCGGGCTGCCCAAGTCGATCGAGTCCTATTACCAGGAAACCGGCCGCGCGGGCCGCGATGGCGACCCGGCAACCGCAGAGCTGTTTTGGGGCGCGGACGATTTCGCGAAAGCGCGGATGCGGATCGGCGAGGTGGGTGAAGCACGCCAGCAGGGCGAACGCGCGCGGCTCGCGGCGCTGGGCGCGCTGGTCGAGACTGCCGGATGTCGCCGCGCGATCCTGCTGCGCCATTTCGGCGAAAATCCGCCCGAGACCTGCGGCAATTGCGACAATTGCCTCAATCCGCCCAAGGCGGTCGACGCGACGGTGGTCGCGCAGAAATACCTCTCCGCCGTGGCGCGCACGCGGCAGATGTACGGCGCAGGCTATGTCGAGAGCATCCTCAGCGGCCAGTCGAGCGAACGCAGCCGCTCTCAGGGGCACGACCAGCTGTCTGTGTTCGGGATCGTCGAGGGGGAGGAAGCCGCGCTGCTCAAGCCCGTCCACCGCGCGCTGCTGGTGCGTGGCGCGCTGCTGCCGACCGAGCATGGCGGGATGATGCTGGGGCCGGAAGCGCGCGGTTTTCTGAAGGGTGAAGAACCGCTCGATCTGGTGATCCCGCCCAAGCGGGCAGGCGGAAAGCGCGGCAGCCGGGGCGGGTCGGGTCAGGAACTCAACCCCGTGGGCGATCCGCTGTTCGATGCGCTGCGCGCATTGCGGCGCGACATTGCGAAAGAAAATCAGATTCCGCCCTACGTCATCTTCCACGATTCGGTGCTGCGCGACATGGCCGGGCTGCGGCCGCAGACCCGCGCGCTGCTGGGCGAATTGCCTGGCATCGGAGCGAAGAAGCTGGACGCCTATGGCGACGCCTTTCTGGAGGTGATCCGCCAGTTCGAGAGGTAGGCGCGGCGCATCCCGCGGCTTTCGCGATTCAGATCATTGGGGCTGGGCGACAGTGCTGCTATGGGCCCGCGATGCTTACGATCGACGGTATCACAGTCCGGCTTGGCGGCCGGCCCATTCTCGAACGCGCCAGCGCGACGATTCCGCACGGCGCGCGGGTCGGGCTGATCGGCCGCAACGGGGCGGGCAAGTCGACCCTGATGAAGACGCTGATCGGTGAGATCGAGCCCGACGACGGATCGATCGGCAAGCCGTCGAAGGCGCGCATCGGCTATATCGCGCAGGAAGCGCCCGACGGTGCGATCACGCCCGAGCAGGCGGTGCTCGCCGCCGATGTCGAGCGCGCCAGCCTGCTCGAAGAATCGGAAACCTGCACCGATGTCGACCGGCTGGGCGAAGTGCACGAGCGCCTGCTGGCGATCGACGCCTACACCGCGCCTGCGCGTGCGGCGAAGATCCTCAGCGGGCTGGGCTTCGACGAAGAGATGCAGCATCGCCCGCTCTCCAGCTTCTCGGGCGGGTGGAAGATGCGCGTCGCGCTGGGTGCGCTGCTGTTCTCCAAACCCGACATCCTGCTGCTCGACGAGCCGTCCAACCACCTCGATCTCGAAGCGACGCTGTGGCTGGAGAACTTCCTCAAGTCCTATCCCGCAACCCTGCTGGTGATCAGCCACGAACGCGACCTGCTGAACAATGTGGTCGACCACATCCTGCACCTGCAGGGCGGGCAGCTGACGATCTATAGCGGTGGCTACGACGCGTTCGAGAAGCAGCGGGCCGAGCGCGCGGCGCAGCTCGAATCGGCCAAGGCCGCGCAGGATGCGCAGCGTGCGCGCCTGCAGGACTATGTCGCGCGCAACAGCGCCCGCGCCTCCACCGCCAAGCAGGCGCAGGCGCGTGCAAAGATGCTCGCGAAGATGCAGCCGATCGCCGCGCTGATGGAAGACCCCTCGCTCAGCTTCGAGTTTCCTTCACCCGGCGAATTGCGCTCCCCGATGATCACGCTCGACGGGGCGGCGGTGGCCTATGGCGAGGCCCCGCCGATCCTCAAGCGGCTGAACATGCGGATCGACGCGGACGATCGGATCGGGCTGCTGGGGCGCAACGGAAACGGCAAGACCACGCTCGCGCGCCTGCTGTCTTCTCAGCTCGATCCTGTCGAAGGCGCGATGAATGCGCCCGGCAAGCTGAAGGTCGGCTATTTCACGCAGTATCAGGTGGAAGAGCTCGCCAGTGACGAAACGCCGCTGGAGCTGATGTCGCGCGCGATGGAGGGCAAGACGCCCGCCGCGGTGCGCGCGCAGCTGGGCCGCTTCGGCTTCTCCGGCCCGCGCGCGACGCAAAAGGTGGAGAAGCTCTCCGGCGGGGAGCGTGCGCGGCTGGCGCTGGCGCTGATCACCCGCGACGCGCCGCACCTGCTGATCCTCGACGAGCCGACCAACCACCTCGACGTCGATGCGCGTGAGGCGCTGGTGCAGGCGCTCAACGACTATTCGGGCGCGGTCATCCTGATCAGCCACGATCGCCACATGGTCGAGCTGACGGCGGATCGCCTGATGCTGGTCGATAGCGGTACGGCCAAGGAATACTCGGGCAGCATGGACGATTACATCGACTTCGTGATGGGCCGCAACCAGCCGAAGAAGTCGTCCGGCTCCACCCCCGCAAAGCCAGCCCCCGCGAATCCCGGCAAGACTCGCGCCAAGGCGCGCTTCATCAAGTCCGAACTCGCCACGGCGGAGAAGGCGATGACCAAGCTGGAGGCGAGCCTGTCGCAAATCGACGAGGCGATGTGCGATCCCGCCAGCGCGCCCGCGCATCTCGCCGGGATCGCAATGGACGACCTGCTGATCCGGCGCGCCGAGGTAAGCGACGCGCTGGCCAAGGCCGAAGCCGAATGGCTGGCACTGGGCGAGCAGCTGGAGACGCTCGAAGACGCTTAGCCCGGGGCGGTGGCGAACCTGTACCCACTGCCTTTGCATTTCGCTGCACTGGCAGGCTAAGGCACTGGCAACGCCATTCTTTATCCCGGGGGACTTCATGAACCGCTATCTCAGCCGCGCCTTGCGCTCCGCTTCCTGCCTCGCACTCGCGGCGAGCGTGCCGCTGGTCTTCACGACCGGCGCGATCGCGCAAACCGAAGCCGCGCCAGCGCAGGAAGCAACGGCGCAGAGCCAGGCGACCGGCATTCCCGAGTGGGACATCGAAAGCCCCGATTTCGCGCCCGACCCCAGCATCGTGTTCGGCACCCTGCCCAACGGCATGCGCTACGCGATCCAGAAGAACGCGACCCCGCCGGGCGAGGCGGCGATCCGCTTCAACGTAGAGGTCGGCAGTCGGGAGGAAACCGCTGAGGAGAACGGCGCGGCGCACTTCGTCGAGCATATGGCCTTCAACGGATCGACCAATATTCCCGAAGGCGAGCTGCTGCCGATCCTTGAACGGCTGGGCTTGGCCTTCGGCGCGGATACCAATGCGGAAACCTCGCTCGACTACACGACCTACAAGCTCGCTCTGCCCAATGTCGATCAAGAGACGATCGATACCGGGCTGATGGTGATCCGCGAGATGGCGGGCGAGCTGACCTTCGACCCCGAGGCGGTCGAACGCGAACGCGGCATCATCCTGAGCGAGGCGCAGGTCCGCAACAACCCGCAGAGGCGGCGCGGGGCGGACTATTTCCGGGCCGCGCTGCCGGGCTCGCGCCTGGGCGACCGGATCAACGCCGATGTCGAGCGGATCCGCAATATTTCCGCGCAGGACCTGCGCGCGTTCTACGATGCCTATTACCGGCCCGACCGGGCCACGCTGGTCGTGGTCGGCGATTTCGACGTCGCCGAGATGGAGCGCAAGATCGTCGACACCTTCTCCGACTGGCAGGGCGAGGGCGACGCGCGAGATCTCTACGACAGCCCCGTGCCGCAGGACGGTGCGGTGACGATTTCGAACTTCGCCGATCCGGCAATTCCCGAGTTGATCGAACTCCAGCGCATCTCCGACTGGTCGCCGCAGGATAACACCACCGCGGCCGCGCGCGACGAGCTGCTGCGCGCGATCGCTGCGGTGGCGCTGTCCAACCGGGTCAATGCGCTTTCCCGGACGGCGGATTCGCCGACGCTGGGGGGGCAGGCTTCCGACCAGGGCATTTTCCGCACGGCGCGGTCTTTCGGGCTGCTGGTCGTCTCCAAGGATGACCGCTGGCGCGACGCGCTGTCGCTGGCCGAGCAGGAACTGCGCCGCGCGCAGCAATACGGCTTTTCCGCCGCCGAGATCGCGGAGGCAAAGGCTAATATCGAAACCTCGCTCGCCAATGCGGTCGCGCAGGCCGACGGACGCTCCGACGCGAGCCTGGCGGACGCGCTGGTTGCGGCGAGCCTGAACGAATCCGTGGCGACCTCGCCGCAGGCCAATCTCGAATTCTATCGCGCGATCGAGCCGACGATCACCGCGCAAAGCGTGAGCGAGGCGTTCAAGGAAGCCTGGCAGGGCGGGCCGACCATCGTCCATGTCTCGACCAAGCAGCCGATCGAAGGCGGCGATGCGACCATCGCTGCGGTGCTGGACGAGAGCGCGAATGTCGCGGTCGCCGCCCCGCAAGAGGATGCGGCGGTCGAATTCGCCTATAGCGACTGGGGGCAACCGGGCACGGTGGTCTCCGACGAGACGATCGAGGATCTCGGCATTCGCGAAGTGCGCTTCGCCAACGGCCTGCAGCTCAACATGAAGCGAACCGATTTCGAGCCGGGCAAGATTGCCTTCTCGATGCGGGTCGGTGCCGGCGTCAGCGCGTTTCCGAAGGACAAGCCGGGTCTCAGCCAGCTGCTGCCGATCGCGATCAGCGTCGACGGGTTCAAGGCGCACACCCCCGACGAACTGCGTCGGGTGCTGGCCGGGGAACAGGTGGCTGTCGGACTGAGCGGGGGCGGCGGCGCGCTCGTTTCCTCCGGCACGACCACGGCGGACGACCTGACCTTGCAGCTCGACCTGCTTGCCGCGCGGCTGACGGCGACCGCTTGGCGGGCCGAAACCGAGGCCCAGCTTCAGGGGGTGGTCCCGGTGCTGATCAAGAATATCGAATCCGCGCCCACGCAGGTTTTCGCTGCCGCGATCAACAGCGTGCTTGCGGGCGGCGAGGCGCGCCTCGGCATCACCGATCCGAACGCGCTGGCCGCAGTCACGCTCGACGATATTCGCGCCGTGGTCGCCCCGCAGCTGGCCGAAGGGCCGCTGGCGATCGGTCTGGTCGGGGATTTCGACCCCGATACCGCCATCCAGGCGGTCGCTGCGACACTGGGCACGCTGCCGCCGCGCGCCGTGCGTGACGATGCGACTCCTGCCAGTGATCCGGTGACCTTCGTCGAACGCGCCGCGCCGGTGGTGCTGACGCATGCAGGGGAAGCCGATCAGGGGGCGATCTCGCTCAGCTGGGCGACCGACGACAGTTCCGATCTGCGCGACGATATCGCCCGCGATCTGCTCGCCGCGGTGATGGGCCTGCGCCTGACCGATACGCTGCGCGAAGAGCTTGGGGCGACCTATTCGCCGGATGCCTTCAACTTCTCGCAGGAGACCTACGAGGGGTTCGGCCACCTCACCGCGTTCGCGACCGTCCCGGCCGAAGCGATGGACGAGACGGCACGCGTCATTCGCGAAATCGCCGCTGAGATGGCTGCCGAGCCCATCGACACGGATCTGCTCGACCGGGCGCGCAATCCGATCCGCGAGGGTTTCGAGCGCGCCGAGAGCCAGAATGGCGGCTGGCTGGGCCTCGTCACCACGGCGCAGAGCGATCCCGAAGGGCTCGATCGTCGGCGCGAACGGCTCGCGATCCTCAACGGCCTGACCGCGCAGGATCTGCTCGCCACGGCGCGCAAATATCTTGCAGGAAGCGCGCCGGTCGAACTGCGGGTGGTCCCGCAGGACAAGGCGCAGGGCGAAGACTGATCGCGCAAGCGGATGCAGGGCGGCGGGCAGGCATAGAGGATGCCGCCCGCCGTCCGCAGGCCGCTAGACGGGAAGCGCTGCCGCGACCGTCCGGCGCGCGCATGCGCGCTGCGGGAAGGACGGATTTTTCAGATGTTTGGCTGAGACTGTCAGCCTGGCTGGGGTGGCAGGAACCCCAGACGAAATTCGCCCAAGTATCTGAAAATCCACGTTTCCCATTCCAGCCCGGCCGCGGCTTACCACGGCAGGGTGCCACGGAAGGGGACCACGACAAATGTGTGGCATTCAGAACGTCACCCGCAAGCAGGGCACGTATTATTACCGAAAACTCATACGTTTAGGGGCTGATAAGCCTTTCCGACTACGCCTCTCGCTCAAGACAACCAGTCGCAGGCGCGCTGCCTTGCTAGCGCCCGCGCTGACCTTGATCTGCGAGAGGGTCGCGATGAACATGGTGAGCAAGATGGCACGCGACGGGCTGACGGGTGCACAGCGGGCAGAAATCTACCGGCGTCAGATGCTGGTTGAACGGGATCGCCTCGAGGCGATGCACGCCAGCCTCCACATCCTTCCGCCCGATGATCACGAGGACATAGGCAAGGCACTCACGCTGCGCTTGGGCGCAAGCGAGATGGCCGCACAGGATGGCGCGATACAGGGCAAGGTCGAAGACTTCCTCGTTGCCCGCATTGATCCCGACGATGACGATGAGCCCATCGTTATCGTGGCCTGGTCCGATTTGGCGAACTCGATCGAACACGAAGGTGCGGAGAATGCAGCGGTCGCGCGGCTTGCGGAAATCGGCCTCGAGCAATCGGCGCTGCGCGAAGCCATGGCGCGCAAGGTCGTCAACGAAGCGCGCATCGTGGCTATACGCGAATTCCGAGAAGTGCTAGCAAACCCGGGGGCCGCTTATGCGCCGGTGCCGATCACCGAATACGGGCCGGCTCCACAATATTCGACAGGGCCATTGACGCGTGCGGCACCGGCTCCCCAGCAGCCAGCGGTAGCGGGTCCGTGGGCTACCATGACCCCCACCGAGGCGGTCGAGAAATTTTTCGCCCACAATCCGCGCACGGGCGGTGTGGATGGAACGGCGAGCAAGACAGGTATGAAGCCCTGGACCGCGAAGACCCGCGAGCAGTTCCGCTTGCCGGCTCAGTTTCTGGAAGAGGTCATGGAGGGCCGACCTCTTGCCCAAGTTACCCATGATGATCTGGTTCAGCTGAACGACTGCTTCCAGAAACTGCATGGAGCCACGTTCCGGAAATCGAAACGGCAGCGCGAAATGACAATCCTCGAGATCGTGGTCGAATATGCGGCCAAGGTCGCCGAGGATAAAAAAGCTGCGGAGCGCGATTCCCAGTGCAGCACGGGCGAAAGCGAAACAGGGCAGCCCCCAAAATACCTCACCGATGCCGACCTCGGCCTCAACCCTATCACCACCAACCGTCATTGGGGATTTTTACGGCAATTGACCGATTGGTTCAGTCGCCACGAGCCTCTGACCGAACTCGATTATGGAGCGTTTATCGTGAAAGATGGACGCAACCAGCGCAGTTTGCGACGGGTCTATACACCTGAACAGGGCGTAGAGCTTTTCAGCCTGCCGCCGTGGACCGGAGCGAAGTCGCATCTGAAACGCATGGTTTCTGGGAACCTGCTTGTTCACGATGCTTGGTATTGGGTGCCGCTTATCGCCTGGTATTCCGGTATGCGTCGCGACGAAATTTGCGGGATGGAAGTAAGAGACGTGGTCGAAGAGGATGGCCTCTTGCTATTCTTCATCCGTAACAACGATACACGCAGGATCAAGACGATCAGCTCTGAACGAAAACTGCCAGTTGCCGACGAATTAATCCGGCTTGGACTGCCAGATTACCTCGCTGCACTACGCGATGCTGGCGAGACCTTGCTGTTTCCAGAACTAGCATCGGAAAGCGGCATCGGAACGATGGGTGATGCCTACTACAAGCGGACTTGGAAGAAGATTGCGAAGGCTGCGCCGTTCGTATCCGGCGGGCAGGGTCTTCACGCGTTCCGTCATACGGCAATCAACTCCCTTAAAGGGGCGAAGATCAGCGAGGCAGTGGCTGCTGATTTCGCTGGGCATTCTGTCGGTGGCGAGACGGGCGGACGGTATTCGAAGGACCACATTCCGCTGCTGAAGGAAGCTGTAGATGCAATTCCGGTGGTCACGAAACATCTTGACCCGTTCGACGCGACCCTGTTGCCGGACCGCCTGCGAGTTCCCCGCGCTGCCCGGAGCACTGCCTAGCCCTGACTCGCAATCAGATGAAAGAGCGTCGCGATTTCGCCGCGCCCCAATCGATGCATTAGGATTTTCTATCACCCCACGACCCGAGCTGCGTTGGAGTCGATTAGGCGCGAGGGCCTCACACGCGGTGAAGCCGAGGTCTTGAGCAATCGGCTGGCGCGATCCCGAAGAATGCGAAGACCTGGTGGCTAAATTTCGGAGTGATGCCTCCGGAGGCTGTTGTCGAAATCGACATTCCTGTGCCGGATGCGCCTATCGAATACGAATAGAAAGAGATTGAATTCGTGAGCGCGGCTGTATGGACTGACAACAGCTCGCATTGCGCGTGGCGATCAGCGTTTCTGCTGAGACCTCTCCGCTTCGCCGGTAGGCCTAGCTCCGCACGGGGCAATCAGAGCAAGAGGCTCGGAACGACCAACGAAATCGGCTCAGCTTCTCTCGAAATTTACTGTTATTTGGTTTCAAGCGCAGAGCCGGATATTTTGATATGATCGTCGAGTATTGGGCCGGTAGCGGACCGTCTGAACCCCGGGTCCTTTCGCGGCAAAGCGGTCAATCCGGAAACGGCCCCCTGCACCGGTCGACCTTTTCGGCAGCCGACCGGCGAGTGCACGGATTATTCGGCGGTTGTCTTGCGACGACCGCGCTTCTGGCCCGGCGTACGGCCGAGGCCGATCTTCTTCGCCAGTTCGCGACGCTTTTCGGCGTAGTTGGGAGCCACCATCGGGTAATCGCTCGGCAGGTTCCACCGCTCGCGATATTCCTCGGGGCTCATGTCGTAATTCGTGCGCAGATAACGCTTGAGCATCTTCAGCTTTTTCCCGTCCTCGAGGCATACGAGGTAATCGGGCTTTACCGACGCGCGGATCGAAACTGCGGGCTCGGGGCGTTCTTCCTTCTTCGCGGCGTCGTTGCCGAGGCCGGAAAGAGCCGAGTAGACATTGTTGATCAATACGGGGACATCGCCAATCTCAGCACTATTATTGGCGACATAGGCTTCGACGATATTCGAGGTGCATGCGATCAACGCTTCACGAATTTCGAAATCATGTTCTTCCACTTCTTGGCTGCCCCTTCTAACTTATTATGAGCCAGTGCGGCATAGCTCTCTCTCTTGGCTGAATGCAATGTTCGGTCACTCGAATAGGGCGCAAAAGTAGAGCGCGGGGAGATTGGATTGCGTGATTTCTGCCTTTGAGACAGGAGCGTTGGGAGATAAATCTCGTTCTTTCCGGGTCGGTAAGGCCATTCCTTCACGAATATCTGACAAGCTTGCGCTAGTACTGACCCATGCGTTGGATCGTGCCTCTAATATTGTTCGCTTGGCCTACTACTGTCAGCGCGCAGATGATCAGCGGGCCTGCCGTAGCTCTCGATGGAGATACCCTCGAAATGACCGGGGAGCGTGTTCGGCTCTTTGGCATCGATGCCCCCGAAGCTCAGCAGACCTGTACGCGAGGAGGGGAAACTTGGAACTGCGGTGAAGATGCCACGCTTCTGCTGGCCGCGATGATCCACGGAAAGCCGATCCATTGCGAACAGCGCGACCGGGACGACTACGGTCGCATGGTCGCGGTCTGCCGCGCTGGGGATACCGATCTAGCCGCTACGATGATTGACGCTGGAATGGCGATTGCCCTCCCACAATTCAGCGCGGCTTATGTAGAGCGGGAAGCAAATGCCAGGGAACAGGCCTTGGGTTTGTGGGGCTCGCAGTTCGAATTGCCAGCTGACTATCGGACCGCTCGCCCGCAACAATATGCAAGAACCGCGCGCACTGCATCATCGCGGGCGCAATCGGCCGAGCCTCCTAGAGCTCAAGTATACTTCCGCAATTGCGACGCGGCTCGCAGGGCTGGCGCAGCTCCACTCTATCGAGGACAGCCCGGATATCGTTCCCAGTTGGACGGAGATAATGATGGCATTGCTTGCGAGCCTTATCGCCGTAGAAAATAACGACTGTTCTTCACCTCCCCTGGTTCCTGGTTCTTTTGGGCCGCTAGTGGACGAGCAGGTTTCCGTTGAATAAGCGCCCGAGGTTGACGTTCGTTTAAAAACGTAGTTGGCCCGAAAACCACGGATGAACTTACGCCGAAAGGGTGCTTCGCGGCTCTAAAGAGTCCGCTATGATGTTTAGCGGAATTTTCCCTTGGTAGTGTCAGACTGTTGGGAATCTCAGCACACGCCGACCAAGTTCCGGTTAGTCTGACAGTCCCTTCGCCACACCATGGGTACTCGCCCAAAAGCGCGCTACGGTCCGACGCCGCCGTAAAGGGTTTGACCCGAAAACAATCTTTTATCAATATCCTGAGGGATGGGGGAATTCGACACAGGAAACCCGGTCCCATGGGCGGGTCTATTTTGCGGGCGTGAATCGGAGCTCGCCGCACTCGTGGCGGCCTATGACCGGGTCGCTGCGGGCGGCGGACCGGAGGTGGAGGTCGTCCTCGGAGAATCGGGCCTCGGCAAGACCCGGCTGGTGCAGGAATTCTTCGCCCGGCTGAGCGCGGGCATCGATAACGAAGGCGACGGCGGCTACTGGCCCGACCGGCTGGTGCGCGATACCAACAACCTGAAGATCAACCCCGATCCCGTCGACTGCAATCCGTCGCGGGTCGCCGACATGCGCTTCCTGTGGTGGGGCATCCGCATGCCTGACGCGTCCGCCGTAAATGCCGGCAGCGGCGGTGTGACCGCGGCGGCGCCGTTCCTGCGCGCGCATCTCGAACCCTTCGCGCGGGCGCGGCTGCTGAGCGCGCGTATTGCCGCGGCGGCGAAGAACGCGGCGATCGACGTGGCGGTCGAGGTCGGCAATCTGTTCACCTTTGGCCTGCTCGGGCTGGGCAAGCTCGGGCTCGATCACGCCGCCGAGATCAAGGATATCCTCGATAGCCGGTTTTCGGCGGCGGCATCCGATCCTGGCTCGGCGGGCGAAAGCCAGCGCAAGAGCCTAGTCGATACGGTGATCGCGGATCTCGACGCGCTGTTCGAAGCCAGCGCCGACAAGGGCACGCTGCTGCCCGCGATCGTCCTGCTTGACGATGCGCAATGGCTCGCGGAGGATCGCGCCACCTCCGAATTCTTCGCGCGTCTGCTCGAGGCCGCACGGGAGCACGACTGGCCGCTCCTCGTCCTCGCGACGCATTGGGAGAAGGAGTGGCATGATCACCGCCCGAGCGAGGGCGCGGATACGTTCGCGAAATTGGCCGAAGGCTTTGTCCGGCCCGACTGGAAACCGCTCAAGCTCGGGCGCGAACCCGGCCTCTCCGATTTGATCGCGGCGGGCTTTCCCGGGCTGACCACGGCGCAGCGGGAGCTGCTGCTGGAAAAGGCGGACGGCAACCCGCTGGTGCTCGACGAGCTGATGCGCGGACTGCTGACCAGCCGCGGCCATTTCAGGGGGCGCGATACCGCCGGGCCGCTGACCGAAGCGGGCGAGCGAGCGGTGCGCGAGACCAGCGTATCGCTCCACACGCTGGTCGCGCGGCGGCTGGCGAAGGCGCCCGACGCGGTGCAGGTGGCGGTCGCGCTGTCGGGAGTGCAGGGGCTGCGGTTCCTGTCGCGGATCACCAGCGAAGCGGCGCAGATCGTCGGCGGGCCCGAATGCGGCGCAGCGCTGGAGGAGGCGGAATCGCCGCACGCCATAATCGCCAGCCTCGAACGCGGGCTGGCCGAGTTCTCGCAGCGCGTGTTCTACGAGGTCGCGCGCGAACGCGCCCCGCACATCGTCGACCCCGGCGCCGCGGCCGAAGCGATCCGCAAGGTCCTGCGCCGCCTCGCCGGCGAGGAGGCGGAGTTTCCCACGCTCGCCGGGGAGGAGCGCGAGGTCGCGTGGCAGCTGGGTGCGGAAATGTTCGGTCCCGATGGCGGGTCCGATCTAGATTGGGACGACCGCGCGCTCGGCGCCTGGTGCTGCGGGCGGTTGGCGTTCCGGCCGATCGAGCAGGGCCCCTCGCCCGTGCTGGTCGACCTGCCCGATTTCCGTTTCGCGGCCCCAGGCAATCCCGATCGCCCGCTGAGCAACCGGGAAAAATTCCTCCGCGCCTATCGCGGGGGCGGGATCGACGATGTCGGCGCGAGCCATACCGGGCAGCGGATCATCGCCGCGCTGCTCCATGAGGAGGGCGGGTGGGACCTCGCGCGCCCGGCGGTCGAGAGCCTCGTGGCGGG
The DNA here is from genome assembly GCF_015999305.1 of Erythrobacter sp. YJ-T3-07. Classification (NCBI taxonomy): domain Bacteria; kingdom Pseudomonadati; phylum Pseudomonadota; class Alphaproteobacteria; order Sphingomonadales; family Erythrobacteraceae; genus Erythrobacter; species Erythrobacter sp. YJ-T3-07. Next base: position 867,173 of record NZ_JAEAGP010000001.1, read on the forward strand.
GAACCGGCGCGACTGGGAGCTTGATCCGAGCGAGCACCGTCGCCGCAATCTCGTCGAGGCGCTGCACGACCAGGCGCGGATGCTGCTGCACGCGCACGACCAGTTCGTGCGCATGTTCCTGCCCGCGGGCGTGCCCGAAATGGAGCCGCTGGTCGACGAGGCGATGGCGCTGATCGGCGACAGCGGCGAGCCCTTCTGGCTCGACCAGCTGCGCTTCTGGGGCATGCTGCGCGGGGCGATCCTGCTGCGCGTGCACGCCGACCCGGCTGCGGTAGAGATGCAGCGCCGCGTGCTCGCCGCGACCGAGGCACTCATAGACGACGAGGACTATCCGGACTGCGATCGGTTCGAGGCAGCGAGCGACCGCGGCACGCTTGGCGACATGCTAATGAGCTTCAACGCGCCCGAAGAGGCGTTCGCCTGCTTCGAACAGGCCGCGGCGGTGTTCGGCGAGTTCGGCGCGGCACCGCGGTATAACAGCCAGGTCATATCCATGATCGACGCGGGGTTCGAATGCGGCCGCAAGCGTGCGGCGCTGGCGATGGCGGACCAGCTGGTGGCGGCGATGCTACGCTATTGCGAGGATTCGTGCGGGGCCTACGGCACCGGACGCTGGCACAGTAACGGCTGCACCATGCCGATGGATTTCGGGTGGCTCGCGGCGGTCGTCCGCAGCGCTGCCGGGGACGAAGCGGCGCTGCCGTTCTATCGCAGGCTCCTCGAGGCGATCTGCGACGCCGACGGGGATGTCGGCAGGCATTACCGGCGCGATTTTGAGGAAGTATCCGCGGTACTCGCGAAGATCGAGGCCGCGCACGCGGCCCGCCAATCCGGGGAGACCAAAAAGGATTGACCGACGACAAGGCCAACTTGCCCGCCAAGCTCGCCCGCGACGGGTTGCTGATCGGCTATTCGCTCGAAGAGGAAGAGCACAAGCCGGTGATCGGCTTCCGCTTCGGCGATGCGGTCGAGGACGACGATCCGGGCCGCGATCTGCTCGAACCGATCCTGCATACTGGCGAGGGGCACCTGGTCACCATCGCGCGGACGGGTGCGGGCAAGGGGGTCGGCTGCATCGTGCCGGCGCTGCTGCGCTATCAGGGGCCGGCGATCGTGATCGATCCCAAGGGCGAGAACTACGCGGTCACCGCGCGGCGGCGGCGCGAGCTGGGGCAGACGGTCCACCTGATCGACCCCTTCGGCGTGACCGGCGAGGAGGGCGACACGCTCAACCCGCTCGATATCGTCGATCCGCATTCGGACGATGCGATCGACCAGGCGGCCGAACTGGCCGAATTGCTGGTGACCCAGCGCAGCACGCGCGACCCGTTCTGGGATGCGCGCGCTCTCTCGCTGATCACCACCATGATCCTGTTCGTCGCGAGCGCGCGCCCGCCAGTGCTGCGCAATTTGGAGGAGATGCACTATTTGCTCAACCAGTCGGGCGAAGATATCAAGTTTACGTTCAAGGAAATGGCCAAGAGCGCACATGCCGAACTGCGCAAGGGCGGCTCGATCTTCACCACCGCCGAACCCAAGGTGTGGGCCTCAATCCTCTCGACCGCGCAGTCGCACACCGATTTCTTGCGCAGCCACGGCGCCAAGAAGACCCTCGCCAGCTCGAGTATTGATTTCGCCGCCATCACCAGGGGCGATCCTGTGACGATTTACCTCGTCCTGCCACCCGAGAAACTCGAAAGCCATGGCAAGCTGCTGCGATTGTGGATCGGGGTGCTGATTGGCGCCATCACCCGCCGCCGCCACCGTCCGAGCTTGCCGACGCTGTTCATCCTCGACGAGGCGGCGCAGCTCGGCCCGCTCAAGCAATTGCGGCAGGCAATCACGCTGCTGCGCGGCCACGGCCTCAGGACCTGGAGCTTCTGGCAGGATCTGAGCCAGCTCAAACTGCTCTATCCGCAGGACTGGCAGACCATGGTCAACAACTGCGAGGTGCTGCAGGCGTTCGGCTTCGCCAATGCGACGGTCGCGCGTGACGGGGCGGCGCTGACCGGCTACCCCGACTGGCGCGCGCTACAGGATCTCGAGCCCGAGGAGATGGTGCTGGCGATCGCCGGCGACCAGCCGGTCATCGCGCGGAAGCCCAACTACCTGTTCGACCCAGCCTTTGCGGGCCAGTTCGACGAGAACGCCTACTACGCCGAAGCCGATCCGACGGCGCTGGCCGAGCGCGAGCGGTGGCAGCTGTTCCGCCGCTACAGCCGCCCGGGGCGCGAGGGGCCTGCTTCCCTGCGCCGCGCGCGCGACCGTCCCGGCCAGCGCGCCGCGCCCGACGATCCGACGGGCCCCCGCAAGTCGGCGAGCGAAGTGCTCGACGAACCCGACGGCCCCTTCCACCTGTCTGATGACATCGCCGAGCCGCATAGGAAGGGCGACAACTGCGACTAGCGATCAGATATAGGCGAATTCGTGATCCCCTCTAGGGCACGGAAGGGCGTTTATCAGATTAATTCGGAGATCAATTGGAGGACCGAGATGGGGGTACGAAGCAACCGTTCGACTTCTGAGCGGACGACCGCTGTCGGGAATTCACCATTCCAACTGTAATGTCCGAAATTGGGGCGCTTAGCCGCCCGGCCACTGGTGGGCCGGAAGCGGACTGGCGGCTTTTGGCCGACAATAGTGAATTGTAAGCATTCGAAGAGGCGCCGACACCTTCGCGGTTAACCCAACACTCTAATCAGGATCGCTATTCGCTTGTTGCTTGCTTCCATGGTAGCGAATGACCGGGGGTTAGAGCTGAGGGGGAATACGGAATAGGAAAAACCACCTCGCTCGCCGGCACGGACGAGAGGAGAGGCGACAGTGGGATCATTCGAGCACGCCAGCCAATTCCGAGGCGGCTCCTTGTGCCCCTTACGATCCGACTAGCTCAATAGCACAATGACACTAACGCTCGTCCCGATAGATCACGGCGAACTCTGCCACGGCTGGGCATGGACCATCGACGATGAAGACGTGCTCGCCGAACGCGTCGCACGCATCGTACTCGGCCAGTATCGCCACGTCGCCAAGATCCTGAGCGGTGCGGGCGTGCCGGGGCCCGCTGCTAATGCCGAGCAGGCGCTTGCGGCGATCAAGCAGCTGACCTTAGCCGAGGGCGAAGATCCTTGGCACCGTGACGGTTGGCTGTTCCAGGCAATATCGTGGATCGCCGCGCACCAGCAGCCTTCCGCCTCGCTCACCCGGATGCCGCATATTCGCAAGGCTGACAAAGGCTTCGACGGCATGCAGCTCGAATTGAACGAAGCCAGCACCTCGGTCACTGCGGTCGTCGTCTTTGAAGACAAGGCCACCGATAAAGCCCGCGACACGATCCGAGATGATGTCTGGCCGGGTATCATCGCGCTCGAAAAGGGCGAGCGGTTGAATGAACTCAGTCAAGAGGTGAGCGGGATGCTCGACGCGCGCGCCGCCGCCGATCCCGAGTTCGACCTCGATAGCGCGATCGCCAACATCCTGTGGCATGATGCCCGACGCTATCGCGTCAGTATCACCATCGGCGACACCCACAACAATGCCGATGCCCGCGCCAGACTTTTCAAGGGCTTCGACAAGTCCGCGCCCGGCACTGCGGCCCGCCGCCGCGCCGACACCATATATCTCCCGGCGATGCGCGGCTGGATGGCAAGCTTCGCCGCGCGCGTGATCGTCAAGATAAAGGCCATCGCCAATGTTTGATGCGACGACCGCAGCACTGATTCGGGCGGCGCCTCCACTTGAGGGACTCGATCTCGACAATCTGCCGAAACGGCTGACCGAAGTCTTTGCCGATATCGTCTCGGCGCGCATTCGCCTGCGCGGTGCTACTGTCGAAGCAGACGATGAAGCGTTGGTGGCAACCGTTGCCGAACTTCGCCGCATCGCTGCAGCGCACGAGACCTATGCCGCTTTGCTTCCCGACCGCGAGAATCGCGCCTCGGCAGCCTTTGTCGCGGCTTCGGCGCATCAAGCCGTCTCTCTGGCACTGCGCGGAGCTGACGCTCCCAGCCAAGTCGATATTGCGGCGGTCAGCCCCGAGGTTTGCGCCACATTGCTCTTCCTCCTGGCAGAAGCGCATGCCGATGCGGCCGAAGCCGCCAAGCGCATTGTGCCTGCGCCGGAGGCCGGGCCGATCGAGCGCGCCCTGCTGCTCGCAATCCGCAATCTTGCGCAAGGTCGGCTCGGGGAGATCGTCGGTGCCGACGAGCCTGGGATTGATGACGATGGCGACGATCTCGGCTCCCGCGCTCTCGATGCGCTCCGCCTGCTGCTTCTGCGCGGCATTACCAATCTTGCCCGGCAGCTGCGCCTGCGCGTCGACGTCGTGCCCGAGGCGGGTGGGGTCGTGCCAGCGAGCGCGCTGTTTGCGCAGGTGCGCGCCCTCGCCAGCGAACCGGTCGATGGCGCCGGCGTGGCAGGCGAGACGCTGCTCAGTCTCTATCCCGGCCCTTTGCACCTTGCCAATCTACTTCTCGGGCTAGAGGGCGACCTGCTCGGAACTGCTCTCAGCCGTATTCAGACGCCGGGCGGGGTCGATGACAATGGCTGGTGGCAGACGCTCCGCCGCATGGCCCGGCAGCGTCCCTATCTCTGGCGCAACCACCGCGAAGCGGTGGCGAAAGGCTATCTGGAACAGGGCGTCTCATCGGCGATCAGCTTTCCGACTGGTGGCGGCAAGTCGACTCTCGCGGAACTGAAGATCGCCACCGCGCTGCTGCGCGGTGAGCGTGTCATCTTCCTCGCGCCCACGCATGCACTCGTCGGGCAGACCCAGCGATCGCTGAAGCGCATATTCCAAGACTACAGCATTCTTGCCGATGTCGACGAGGATGTCGGCATTGGCGACGTCGTCATGCTCGGAGAAGTCACAGTCATGACCCCCGAGCGCTGCTTAATGCTGCTGTCGGTCGATCCCGATGCCTTCAAGGATCTCGGTCTGATTGTCTTCGACGAATGCCATTTGCTTCATCCGCGCGAGGATGATCGGAGCCGGCGCGGCCTTGATGCGATGCTCGCCATTCTCAACCTTACGCGCCTCGCTCCTGACGCCGACTTGCTGCTGCTTTCTGCTATGATGAAGAACACGCAGGAGATTGCCGACTGGATTGCTCATATAACCGACCGCCAATGCCTGACGTTAGATCTTAGCTGGAAGCCAACGCGGCAAGTGCGAGGCTGCGTCGTCTATCCCGCCGAGCAGATAAAAGCGCTCAAAGCTATCTTGGCCCAGGCCCGCACCGACTATCCCGACCACAACATGCCGCCTGTCGCGGTGAAGAACGCGCTGCTGGCGCAGCCCTTCGGTTTGTTCAGTCTCCTGCAGACTTGGTCGACCACCGCCCGCAGCGACTATGCTCTGCTGCAGCTCCTCGGCGACTGCCGCTTACTGTCGGCTGGACGTTCCAAGGGCGGCCATTGGTATCTCACCCCTAACGGCAACGAGACGAGCGGCGCAATTGCCGCCGCCGCAGCGGGCGCGGGCATGAAGACATTAGCGTTTGTGCAGAGCACTGTTTTTTGTGAGAAATGCGTCAAGGATTACCCGGCCCGCGTCGCCACCAGCCAGATTACGCTTACAGAGGAAGAGCAGAAATGGCGCACCCTCGCCGAAGAGGAGATGGGTGGAGCCGGTTACTGCTACATGAAGCTTGCAGCTGATGGCACGCTTCGGGCGGGGACCGCCAGCCATCATGCACTGCTACTGCGCGAGGAGCGCGAACTGCACGAAAGCCTGTTTCGCCGGCCAGATGGGATCAAGGTGCTTTTCGCGACCTCGACGCTTGCTCAAGGCATGAATCTGCCGAGCGAGGTTGTCATCATTTCAGGGGACAGTCGGTTCGATCCGCAGGCCGACAAAATGCAGAAACTTGAGGCGCATGAGCTGTTGAACGCCGCAGGACGTGCGGGACGTGCCGGCGAAGGTGCGCAGGGCTTCGTCTTGCTTGTACCCAGCAAGGTCATCGACTTTGACGATCAGAATAATCAGATTAACGGGCATTGGATGGAGCTGCAGGCAATCTTCGAGCAGGCCGACCAGTGTCTCGTTATTGACGATCCGCTAAAGGCGGTGCTCGACAGCATTCACGACGGCGGCCCTAGCTGCACGAGCCACGCTCGAGTTGCCTGAAGCCGACCGCTGGATCGAACAGGTCTCTAGCGCAACCGGCCTCTCAGTCGCGTTGCTGCAGCAGATCGCCGAATTGCTCGATACCGGCGCCTTTTCAGGAACTGCAGAGCAGGTGATAGCGGCGCTGCTCGACTGGCTCGACGCGCATCCGAGTCAGTTGCTCAGCCTTCTGCGACCGGAGAGCCTGGAGGAGGCGTTCGGTACGCCTTACAAGAGCCTCGGCGACGATGAGGCGCGTGGGAAGCATGCGTTGTTGTGGCTGCGGAAACTTTTGCCGATCTGGTTGTCCGGTGTGCCGCTGTGCGAACTCGAAAAGGCATATCTCGGACGGACCACCAATCTCAAGCAGTGCAAGAATGCCCGGCATTTCGTATCGCGGCTCGTGCCCGATCTTGCCTTTCTGGCGGGCCTTCCCGGACAGTTGCTCGCAGCTCGGTTGCGCGCTGCTGGAGACGAAACACCCGTGTCCACCGTCTTGGCTACATTGAGCGGCGTTGTCCGCGAAGGCTGTGACAGTCCCGACAGTTTGGCGGTACGCTTGCATTTGACACGTTCGGTGTCGCGCGTTGCTGCCCGCAAACATTACGATGCTATCCGCCAGCATATTCAGCCTGGCAGTCCCAACGAGAGCTTTGAGGAGACGCTGGAGCGTATCCGCAATGCCGACATAGCCGCCAGCTTTGACGACCTAGATGATCTCAGTGGGGATAGTTGAAAGTCGTTCGGCGCCGATGATCACCTCGCTGACAGGTGACGCTACTCGAGACGGGCGATACCTTAGATCGCATCTATGATCGTGGATGGAGAGGAGCCCAATCTTGTTCACATCGCACCGTAATCGGGCTGAACGAATGGCAGGTTCAGGGAAGAGCTACTCGGACAGTGAATGACCGAGAATGGGGCGCGAAGCAGACACACAGGGTTTGTTGCTATTCTTTACGCTACTAGGAGCTTACGGCGGGCAGAGTTTGATGTCGCAAATGGCATCCGCGCTAGGTCTTAACGTGCGTGCACGGCTTCTCAGCCGTTGGGAGTGACGTGATCCGCGAACATGGCTTGGCACATGCGGATGCAAAAAAAGGGGGGCGGGGCGGCCACCGTAGCTGGCCGCCCCAAGTATCGTTTCAATCGCCACCGATGTCACGATCGGCGAACGCGAGCTGCATCAGTCGCTCGCTCAACGCCCGCGCGCCCTGCCGGTAGGCAAGCCCGCCCCAGTCCGGCCAGCGGTCGATCCGCTCGTGGAGCCAGAACAGCATCCGGTCGCGCGCGTAGTCGTCCGCGAACGTGATGGACCACAAGACCCGCGTCAGCGGGATGTTCGGTCCGAGGCCCACCCCGGCCAGCACGATCGCAGGCTGCCCCGCGATGTCTTGGCGGCCGAACCGGTATTGCAGGTGCAGGATCGCACGCTCCTGAGCCTCGATCAGGCGATTGCGTTCGTCCTGGTCCGGCGTGCTCGCTAGACCGTGGAACGATTTGAGCGTGGGCAGCCCGATCGCGAGCGGCGCCGCGTTGGGGCTACGGGTGGAGGCGAGCATCAGCAGTACCGCGTGGCCCTCGGGGGACAGCTCGGCGTTCTGATCCGCTACCGTTTGCGGCATGAGCATCTTCAGGCCGGCGAGCCAGCTCAGGTAGTGCCGGCTCCGGTCCCAACTGCCGAACAGGTCGAGCGCGCGTTCCTCGGTGTGGATCACGCGCCGATCGAGCGAAACCAGCGTGGCGAGCATAAACTCGAGCTCCTCGTTGCGGATATCGTCGCGCGGGATCGGTGCCATTCCAAGCCGCGAGACCCAGAAGTATTCGCGGACGCTGGGCCACCGCTGGCCCGTGTGGTCGGTCAGCGGCGGCACACCGTCGAGTTCGCCCTGGGCGACGAGCCAGTAGCCCCAGGGCAGGTTGGGATTGAACCGGTCGGAGTAGGGGATCTCGTCCCAGTCGCGCGCGCTCACCGGCGGCGCTCCGGATCGAGACCGACCGGCGGCGGGGATGCCGGATCGTGCTGGGGGTCGCTCTCATGCTCGCCATCCACGGTCGCCCTGAGTTGCCGGGCGAGCCTGCAGGTCTGTTCGTAGACATAGGCGAGGTCGCGATAGACGCGGCCGTTCTCGGCGCCAAGGTCGTTCGGATTGACTCGACGACCGGGGACCAGATCGTGGTTCCGGTCGCACTGGAACCCGAACCACCAGAGCGGTTGGTGGCTGCTATGACCGTCATCGCCATCCTCGCTCCGGCCGGGGCGTTTCCGAGCAGCCGCAATCGGATGGCAAATGGTGATCTCCGCAGGCCCGTCCTCGCAGGGCGCCGCGTAGTCGAGGCCGCCGTGCGGGCTGATGCCAAGCGCACTCGGCACGGCGTCGACCTGGAAGCCGAACAGGGGATGATCCTCGCCCACTCCGATATAGCCTCCCAGCACCCCGTCCTGCCGCCGTAGAATGGTGCAGGCGAGACCGGTGGAGGCATCGACCCAGGCGAGCTTGTCCGGTTCGTGCTGCCACGGTCCGTCGCCCGAAGGATGGCGTGCGGGGATGTGGAACACCTGCGTCGCTTCGATCTGCGTGCTCGCGATGGGGTAGGTTCTGGTCTTGCCGACCGGCACGAGCGCCTGACTGGTTGTGGTCTTCTTTTTCGGCATTTTCGATAAGTCCTTCTGATAAGAAAAAAGCCGCTGTCCTGGTTGGACGAGCGGCTGCTGATCGCCCGCCGGATGGCGGGCGCGGATGGCACGGTAGATTGCGAACGACGGGCCGTGCCGGCTCCCGCCATCCTGCTGGATCAGGTCATCTTTTCCTCCCTCTTCATTCCATCCTCATTGTCGTCATCGCGGCTGCCGATCCGATTGCCGCTCTACCGCCGTGGCGGGCGATACTGCTTGGCTTTCAGGTCGGTGCGTTGCGCGCTCGCTCGATCGCGCGCCACGCTTCCCATGCCGAGGCCAGCCAGTCGCGCTGTTGCGGCCTGCAACGGGTCCACAGGAAGAGGAGCCAGAGCGCCTGCGCATCGCGTGCGGCGCTGGCTTCCAGCGTCGACCACATGGGACCGCTCTCGGCGACGATTTCATAGGCGGCGGCCACTTCTGCGAGTTCGCGTTGTCCGCACGGGTGGCAGATCGTCGTCAGATCGGGCCGATAGCGTGCGACCAACCCCGGCGGGTAGGGCGGCAGCGATTGATGTGGCAAAGCGTTGTGCCGCTGCGGGTGGTCCGGCATGCGCCGCGTATGCAACAGCACCGTCGCATCGCGCGGGACCCGCTCGGCGATAGACCGGGTGATCTCGGCTTGCGTCTCGCCGGATCCGAAGGACCGTCGGTCGAGGTCGAACCGCGCGCCGTTCGACAGGTCTGTCCTTACCAAGAGCAAGGCGGCGCCCGGCGTCTCGCCGCGCTCGATACAGACCGATACCAGAACGCGCGGATGCGACCTGCGGCGGTTCACGATCATGCCGCCTGCTCCATCCGGTAGACATTCCCCCGCAAGGCAGCCTCGCGTAGTCGGTCACGCGCCCACGGCTTGAAGTCGCGGATCAGGAACGCGCTGTCCGGACAGGCCGCCAGTGCCGCATCGGCGACGGCCATCGCGCTGCGCTCCCGGTCGCAGCAGATCTCGCCCATTGCCGCCAGCCAGCGCATGCCGATGATCGTGGTGGTGAGGACGTCGGCGAGGACGTGGTCTTTCACCGCATCCCAGTCGCTGGCCTCGACCAGTTTTCCGATCGCTTCGGGCGGCGAGGGCTTCGCGGGGATCCCGCAACCTGCGGCATACTCGTCGAGATGCACCGGATCGGCCTGCACGGCGGTCGAACGGCACAGGTCGATCCGCTCGCGCGCATAAGGCGAGGTGTCGTGCAGATGGGCCGGCAGGCTAAGACCGTGGCGGGAGGCTTGGTAACGCAGCACGGCGAGGTCGCGTGCCTCTCCGCCCCACGTCACCATCCGCGCATCACGCCCGATCGCATCGAGCGCGTTGAAGAATCCGCGCAGGATGTCGGTCTCGGTGTAATCCGCGAGCGTCATGACGACCGCTTCGCTGATTTCGGGAAGGTCGCTCTGGCCATCGAACCGGACCACCATCCAGGCGGCGGCGGCAATCATGTGGAAGGGCCAGCGGATCTTCTCTTCCTTGCGCCGTCCGCGCTGGTCGTATTTGGGCTCGCGGCCGTAGGTCCATGCCTCGTGCGCTTCGCGCCGGAACTTGTACTCGAAATCGCAGACGAGAAAGACGCGCGGACCAGTTGCCTCGTCCTGCGCCCGCGCGGCAAGCCAGGCGTTTGCCTGCCGCTCGAGCGTGCGCTCCCATGCGGCAAGATCGGTGGCGATGGTATGGATGTTATTGGTCATTTGTTTTCTTCCGGTGCAGATGCACGAAGGCCCGCCGGTTCGGGCGGGCCTTCGTAAGGGTCGTGATGAGTAAATTGGTGAGCTGCGATCAGCGGTGCCGTTCGTGCGCGGTCATGGTGCCGAGCGTGGGCTCCGGAAGACCGCTGCGGTAGAACCAGGCCCGCTCGTGATCGACGAGTTCGGGCTCGATCTCCTTCTCCCAGACGCTCGCGCTCGCATTCCAGTGATATTGCCGCGCTTTCAGCAGATCCTTCTTCCCGATCGGCGAGCCGGTCGCGTGCACAAGCGTGGTGGTCCGGTCGGCTCCTTCCAGCAGGCGTTTGAAGTGGGTGCGTTCGGGATCGGCACCCCAACCGCTGCGACGCTGCTGGAGAAGCCAGAAGAGGCTCCAGACATCGTCGCCCGCGCGGTGGGCGGTGCTGTGCCAGCCTTCCTGTGCCAGGAGCCATTGCTGTGCGCGTCCGTCCATCCCGGCGCGCAGCCAGTCGATGTCCTTCATCGAGCAGCCCCAGGCGGCACCGGCGATCTGCGGATAGCGTCGTTCCAGCCAAGCGATCTCGAACAACGCATTATGCGCTACGAGCAGGTCCGCACGATTCAGCATTGCCAGGACCGTATCGTCGGGGATCGACTTGCCGATCAGCTGGTGGTTCGCAAGGCCCGTAAGCCAGGTGATGCGCGGGTCGATCATGATGCCCGGATCTTCTTGCCAGATGCGCGGCGCCGCGTGGTTCATAACCTCTCCATTCTCGTCCACCCAGACGAGCATGATCGCCAGTTCCATGATGTGATCGCTGGCGGGATCTAGACCAGTGGTTTCGAGGTCGATGAGCGCGACGCATCGCGCATCGGGCGGCGCGCCTTTCGGCGGATCGAAATAGGGCCGCGGCACCGCGCGCAGCACGCGGTAATTGCCATCGGTTGCGAGGCGATGCGCGAGTGTCTCGCTGTCAGGATTGAGATGTTCGGTGTTCATGTAGACTTGCCTTTCGGTTCTTTGCCGAACCGGCGAGGCGGGAGCCGAGCGTTCACGCTCTTTTCCTCTCACCCTGCCGGTTCACCCGGCAGGTCTCCACTCCAGTCTTTTCACGGTTCACATGACGCCGTGCAGGCGGTCATGTTTTCCTGATGCGGAAATAAAAAAAGGGCGACCTCCCGGCCGCCCCGCTCTCAGTCTATCGCGAGGATGCGTTACTCCTCGTAGTCGTATCGCGACATGTCGATGGGGTATCCTTCGTCCACCTCCTTGGCTTCCAATGCCTCCTGCACGCGCTCGCTGCGAGCGGGCGCGACATTCAACCTGTCGAGGAGGGTTTCGTGCTGGCCACGGACTTCGTCGAGCCTCGCTTCGGCGAGGTCTGCGCGCACCTTATCAGCTGCCGTCTCATCCATGAGTGCCGCCAGCTCCTTCGACATTGTCTCGACCTTGCTATCAGCGAGCACACGAGCCTCGCGTTCGCGGTCGAGCTCGCTTTCGAGGAGAGCGATCTTCTCGCCCAGCACGGTCTCGGTCTGGTGGCTGCGCTGACGCTCCCTGTCGATGGTCTTTCCGGTGAGCCCGAGCGCGACACGGACAATGTCTTCGACACCGGTCCTCAGTCGCTCTTCGAGTTCCTCCCGCAGGCCGATAGGCGCTTGCCGGACATGATGAATGCCCTGCGTCTCCATTCGCTTTTTCCAATCGTCCACCTTGGCGTAGATCGACTGATTGCCTTTGGGCATGCCAAGCGCGGTGGCAACGGCGTTGCCGTGTACCCGGTCGAGATCGCCTCCGGCCTCCCTCAACAATCGATTGGCGATCGCATCGACATCGGCCTGGGTCTTCCAGTCTTCCTTCTTTCGCATGATTTCGTATCTTTCCTGTCTACTCCAGCGAAGGCAGCGAATATCGCTGGGTTCGCTGGTTGGTATCGTCGGTCAGCCGCGTCCTCGTCGCGGCCGGCGTTTATCGGAAAAGATCGGCGGTTTCCTCACTCGACCGAGAGCTTGCTGCGCAGCGAAGGCAGCGAATTGCGCTTCGTCGATCTTGGCGTGCCGCAGCGACGGGCAGGAGCCGACGGCGATAGGAAGCAAAGCGGGCAAAGAGGATAATCGTGCGAGCTCGATCGTCGTATTTTACGGCGAGTTGGATCCCCAGGATGAGGAGGATGATTGCGGTCATCTTTCGATACCGTCCGGACTGGGATGACCAGGATGGCGCGGCGGTTCGGGGGGCTTCTGATCCGTCCTGTCGGCAGAACGAGAGATCCCGGCTTTAGTGCGGGAAGACTTGGCGGATGCCAGCTCAGGAACAGCGCTTTGCGAAGGTATGGTCGCGGGTTTCATTGGCGACCGTTTGCCTTTGGCGGTGGCGATATTGGTCCGCTCGTAGGCGTGCATCTGACGCGCGATGGTCTTTGCGAGCGCCGGGTCATTGTTCTGCAACGCCAGCGTTTGGCTCCGCTCTCCAGGCCGCGCGTTTTCGTCATACGTAAACCTGTCCGGCCTTGCCCGTGCGACAGCGATCAGGCGCTGGAAAGTCGGATCGGACCGCTGAGCCTTCCAGAAGGCTGCTGCCCATGAAGCGTTGTCTCCCGCAACATGGAGTTCGCCCTCCTCGATCGAGGCGGCTCCAGCGACGATTGCAGATGCAATCCATCGCCGACGCTCGATCTGGATAGCCTCAATCGCCGCAAGATCGCGTTGGATAGCAGGGTCGAGAAGACAATGGGGTTTGTCCTTGAAGGTCTCGACCAGAACGGGATCATCGAGGAAGCGCCAATGAAGCCCCTCATGGGACGCACGATAGCGCGATGGTGCCAACCACAGCGTGTCGTGGTCGATTTCGTTGGCTAGGGTGCGCCTGGTTTCTAGCACCGGGTCGACCGCGTTCGGGGTCAGACTGGAAGCCTGCATGTCTAGGACATAATCCGTGACAAGTTTGCCGGCATGCAACAGACGACCGGGTTGGGCGAAGACGCGACTGCGCTCGCCGCACCGGCGGCGTTCGCCGTGAGCGCTCGTCCGTTTCTCTTTGCGATCATCGTAGGTGTCGTGAAAGGCGCGACTCGAGGCCACAACGCTGCGGATCAAACCTGCGCGGACCCCTAGAACGTGCGCGATAGCGAGTTTCCTCAACGGTCCTTTTTCCAGCGCAACACCCAGTTCGGCAGCGATTCTGGCCAGTCCTCTTCGAACTTTCTGCGCCGAAGCGATGCGTAGGCGCCTGAAGCGATACCGTGCGAGCTTGATCGCATCGATCCGTGCCCTGCGTTTTTGCGAGACAATCTCGATCGTCCGCAGACGCTCGATAAAGGCGAGGTTCTCGCCATACCAGAACTTGCGGGCGTCCCCCGTTGCCTCGATCCTGTAGCGATCTTCGAGTTCGCGGCGCTCCTCGGCTTCGCGGCGCGCTTTTGCCGGTGAGGATGCGCCTGCAGGCGGTCCCCAGAGCAGCGCCAGCGTATCCCCTTCCTCTCCGGGGAACACGCGTGCGTCCCTGAAGGGCTTCGACAAGAACTTCTCCAGCGTCTTGACCTGAGCCACTTCCCGTTCGTGGGACCGGCGACGCTGAGCCCGCCGCTCGTTGACGTCGTCGCCTGTCTCGACGTCCCTCATCCTGCGATAGAAATCCCCGTTGTGCTTTTCGAGATGATCGGCGAGGTCCTTGCACTCCTCGATCTCTGCCCGTCGGTCGGCGAAGCGATCACGCTCTTCTTCGGTCAGCTTCTCGAACCGCGGCATCACGAACTTGCGAACCGCGAGATCGGGAGCGGCGGGCTGGTATCCGCCTTCGAGACGGTTGCCCAATTTCTTCAGCGCCGCATTGCCGTAGGCCTTGGTGGCCGCGATGGACTGCCCTTGCGCATGCTGCCCGGCTTCAGGAAGATAGCCGTTCGCAACAATCCGCGCACCGCTCTGTCCAGCGACGTATTTCAGCCCGACCCGCGCAAGGCTTTCATGCACCTGTGCCGCGGTATTTGACTTCAGTATACGAGGCTTGGCCAGGACTTGGACCGCCCGTTCCACTTCCCATTCCTCGCCGGACTGCGCGATATGCGCGGCGTAATTATCCCTCTTCCACGCCTTGTGGGCCTTCTGGGCTGCGACGATCTCGGAACGACCGAGGATCTTGCCATTCTCGTCCGCGACCCTGATGTCCGAGTAAGTGTGATAAACCCCGGTTCGATCCGCAACGAACCGGCGATTGGGTTCCGGCTCGAGATCCAGGTCGCGCTCGATGATCGCCATGGCGATCTGGCTTGCTTCTTTCCACCAGTCCTGACCGAACATAACCGCTCGGTCTTGTTCCGGTAGAAAACTGACCACCAGACCATGCATATGATCGTTGTCGGTGTCGCGATGATCGGCCCAGATAGAAGGGCAGTCTGCCACGCCCAGAACCCGGCGAACGACCGCCCGGACATGCTCGAGTTGCTCCGGCGTCAGATGTTCATCTTCGCGGCTGCTGACCGCGATATGCCAAAAGCGCTTCAATCCGGCTCGCGCGCCGTAGATTGCTATCTCCCGCGATTGGTCTTCCGGATCCTCTGAGCTGAGGTTGTAGGCATGCCGCCCTTCTATCCGGTGCCCCGCGGCGCTGTCTGTGTTCACATAGTCGCCGACCGGTTTGACCTGCTCCATCACCGCAATGTCCTCGGCGCTCAACTGGATGTCGAAGATGTATCGCGCTCGCGAGAGGGACGTCGAGAAAGCGAGGTCCTGCTTCAGCTTCGGGCTGGCAACGCCGTCGAGACCGCTATCGTATCGCCAGATATTGATGACCATCAGCGCCTCTCCCGCTTCTCGACCATCGGAACAGCGCGGGACTGTTCCTGCCGCTGCGCGATCAGGCGGCACAGTTCGCGCGTCTCGTCGAGCAAGGCATTTTGGGTCGGTCTGGTCTCTTCGATCAGCGCAACCAGTTCCTCGTGTCGCTGCTTTGCGAGCAAGCCTAGAAACGCGTACTCTGGGTCATCGTCGTCGATATCCCGTGCGCGCGCCAAGTCATCGTCCAGTCGCGTTTCGAGCGTGGTAAGCGCATCGCCGATGCGCTTCTGCCGGGCCGCCATTGCCAGAAGTCTCGCGCCAACATCGACCGCCGCGTCGCGCAAGCCCGAAGGATGGAAAATCCGATCCCGGCAGTATTGTCCGACCTCTTTGTCGGGCACTTCGCGCTGGATCTGCGACTTCTGTTCCGCGGTCACATAGAACTTGATATAGGGGCGCTTCGGACGCGTCTTTGACGTGGCTGAACCCTTGCTATTTGCCATGGCCGAGCCTTCTTTCGCCCGCCATACGGGGAGCTCTTGAAACGCCGTCACGGAGCGTCAGCGACACGATGGCGAAACGTGTGGGGCACCCACACCCATCCTGTAAGAAAAACTGGCCCCGTTTCACGACTTTGCCTCCGGCAACGGGAGCCCGATCTGGTTGAAGATGAGTTCGATGCAGCGCGCGACTTCGAAGCTGCGCTCCATGGCCATGCGCGTTGCGTCGGCATCCTGCGACAGCTTGGTCGCCTTGGCGACAAGCTCAGCGTCGTTCGCATCCCTCAATGCTCCGAAGAAGTTGTTCGCGAGCGTTTCGCCTTTCTGAAATGCTCCATAGGGCAATGTAGGGCGCCGAAGGGCGTCTGCAGGCTCGCTCTTCGCGTCACGCGAGCTGGACGGTTGATCGAGAGGATAGGACCGCCGCATCAATTCTGTGGCGGCTTCCGCCTCAGTCCGATGGTTATGAGTCCCTTCAAACCCGATATCGTGCGATTGCATTGAGCCGTTCGCGGGATGGGGAGGCAACGCCGCTGCCGTAGTCTCGGCCTTGCGTTCACCGTCCGCGTTACCGCGCCTAGCTGCTTGGCGTCGTTCGTGCTCGTGATCTACCTGTGCGCTCCAGACCCCGTCAGCATCACCTGGCCAGCCTGAATTCATCGTCGGCTTGCTCAAGAGCCACTGGAGCACCGGCGACTGATAGCCATCGCGCGTGACATACCGGCGATCATTCAGCCACCGCAGCCAGCGTTTTAGTTCTTCTTCTTGCTTGTTGGTTAGGGCACAGGTCGCTGCGACCCGTGCAACTAGCGTTTTCGGATTGAACCGTTTAGTGGGCTTGGCATGGATTTGCTGCGCATCTTTGAATGCGTAGGCAATGGCGCGGTATGGAAATCCCGGCGAAAGATTTGGCTCGTCGGGATCGACCGCGCTGCCTCCGAACTCTTCCCGCAGGGCCTTGAGCCTGATCGCCTCCCTCTCTCCTGCGGTCTGCTTTCGACGTTGCGGCCGCTTCCGTTTGTTGTCGTCGTTGTCGCCGGACATTCGTCTTCTCCCTAAGGTCGAGGATACCTTTTAGGATGAGTTGGCGAGAATGAGTAACGCGGGCGCTTGGATCGCGTCGGCGTGTGAATGCGGACAGCGGTAACCACGCTCTGATCCGCTTGGCTGGTCAATCCGAAGCCTTCCCACAACCATATCCGCGCGCGTGGAAATAAAAGACATCTCCTAAATGGAGCCGCACCAGCGGCGCGTCCTTGTGGGACCTCTTCGCATTCGCGAATTCGGCCCGGAGACGGGCTGCCGGCGGGCAGCCCCTCGCTGCGCGACCCGACCGGGCGGCGCATCAGCGGCGCAATAGCGACCGCATATTTTATCCCTTGGAAAACGACGATTTTGGAAATCGTCGGTGAAAGGAAAAAGCTTTCAGACGCCGCCGGCGCAAAAAGGAAATGTGAAATGAAAATCGAACAGCAGAACGTACTCTTCAATCTGTCGACCGAGATGGGATCCGTGGAAGAGAAAGGAAAAACCCGACAGCGAACCTGTCGGGGGCATCCGCCGCAGCGGATGCCGTAGGCGCCTTCGGGCGCCTGGGGGACGCGATGAGTTTTTGTCGCGTCCCCCTGAGGCCGGCAAGGTCAGCCGGAGGTTTGCCGCCGATTTCTTGGCCGGTCTCAACCGTTTCTTAACTTCCGGCCGATTATGGCGAAGCCACGGGGCCGGGCTCGGCTCCCGCTTTTCCTTTCTCCCCCTTCATTCGATCTGCCTGCTTCAAGTCGGGATCACGCGCGCGCGAAGGGCGGAACGGAAGCCGCCCCTATCTTGTCGCCGCTCATTTCCATCCGGCTAATCGGCCCATGGTCGCTATGTCGCAGGCGACCGGGGTATTGCCCATAATTACCTGAGCGCTGCCTGAGGGCGCAAGGTTGGCAATTTTCCTACGGATGGTTTCCTCTGCGAGAGTGAAACCGCTTTGGTGATAGCGGCCGGAGCCTTGGAAAACGCCTACGGACCCGTTTTTTCGGATCCTTATTTCCAAACGACGCCTTTTACCGAAAACGAGCTTGGGACGTGCTTTGGGATCGCGCTTCCAGACCATGCCGTTCAGCGCCGCGAATCCTTCTTCTTCACCGTCTGTGGCGAAATAGGTCAGGTTAAGCGCGTTGGCGTCGAAGGTCGTGCAAGGATGTGCAGGGTCCATTCCGACATGGAGGAACTTGCTGTTACTCGCGATGGCGAATTGGCCGATCTGCCAAGCGGCCGCCTCAGTGAGCCTTTCTCCGCCGATTACGAGGAGGTCGATTGGCCTCACCGTTCGGGCTTCGAGCTCGATTTGGAGGCCTTGCAGGATGTTGTTCAGCGCCGTGTTGTAGGCGCTGGGGTTATGCACAGATTCCATGACGGTATTTCCTTCCGCAAGTTGCGTGTGATCGGTCGCGAAGCGGAAGTTTTTCCTTCCTCCTCACGATCCGCTCTTCCTGCTCTTCGGAAAGTTCGTTCGCTTCCGGTTGCATGCCGGAATACATCGTTTGTCGAGTTCTGCGCCACTCGGCGTCATTCCAGAGCGCCCTCGCGCTGGGAAAGATCGAGCCCACCGGGTTCTGCCCGCTAGCGCATCGGCGCGCTATTCGTCAGCGCGGACCCGGGGGGCAGGTCCATGGTTCTAGAGAACTTCTCAGTTCCGGGTCTCACCTCCCATAATAAGGGTGCAGTCCGGGTGGTCGTAAAACGACGGTTGGCAGCCGGCTCAATCGGTCGTCGCGCGATGCTAACGACGAGCTAACCAAAGTCCATCGACCAGACCGTTCCAGGCGGCTTTCTGCTGGGCGGTGGTTCCAAGAGCAACGAGCATCAACGAGAACGGGGTCGGTTGGGACCCTCCTTTTGTGTCCAAGAACCGCACCCTGCCCTGTAGTAGGCAGATGTCTGCATCCGCGGTCAGGGTATCGTGAAACCAGACCGAGTCCGTCCGGGCAGGAACGAGACACACCACCGCTTCGACATTTCCCACCCGCCATTGCTCATGTGCGCGTTGCAGCCATTTCAGCTGAGCGGAGAAAGGCGGATTGACGAACGCGAGTCGGCCGGACCAGTCATCGATCAGTCCGTCGCCGCCCTCATCCAGCAAGATGCGCCGCTTCGCGACGACCGGGCTGAGCCGGTGTGCACAAGGGTCGATATCTACGGTGCCGAATGCCGCGTAGATGTTGTTCATGAACTCAGGTGGCGTGAACCTGCTATCGCGGTCCTCCTTGTCGCCCTGGCCCCAGTAGGCGCGTTCGGGAGCCCGACGCTTCGCTTTCGGAGCCAGTGCCTCCATCAAGCGCATTAGGCTGGCAATCGAACCGCCCCCCCTCTCGATATTCGAGATCGTCTTGCGGGTCAGGCCAGTCCTTACCGCCAGTGCATCGAGTGCGATTCCGCGCTTGAGACGGCGAGCCCGCAGCTGCTCTGCCAGCGTTTTCCCGGGTCCGATCCCGGTCAGCCGGAACTCCAGCGCGGTCATGGCTGCGTTCAGCGTCGCTACCGAAC
The DNA here is from genome assembly GCF_015999305.1 of Erythrobacter sp. YJ-T3-07. Lineage (NCBI taxonomy): Bacteria > Pseudomonadati > Pseudomonadota > Alphaproteobacteria > Sphingomonadales > Erythrobacteraceae > Erythrobacter > Erythrobacter sp. YJ-T3-07. The sequence continues at coordinate 886,419 of NZ_JAEAGP010000001.1, forward strand.
CGATGCCGCGCTCGAGCCGATAGATTGCCTGCTCGCTCACTCCCGAACGGTCGGCAAGCGCCTTCTGGGTCCAGCCCTTGCCGCGGCGGGCGTTCCGCAGATCGTCGAGTAATATCGGATGTCTCCCGCCATCATATTCTATCCGAGTGATGCTGCATGGCGAGCAGTTAGACAAGACCGACCGTTCCGCGAGCCTCCATCTCGCCGCCGTAGTCTCGCAACCGCAACCGAACCGGGCTATCGCTCCCGGCCATGAAGGTATTTCTTATAGTGAGCGCCGCGCTTGCCGTTTGCATTCCGAGCGCCGCGCAGGCGTGGGGTCAGACCGGGCACCGGGTGATTGGCGAGCTCGCCGACCAACGGATCAGCGGCAGGACACGCGCCGAGATCGAAATCATCCTCGGCAGCGAGGACCTCGCCGAAGTGTCGACCTGGGCAGACGAGGAGCGATCGAACCCGGACCCGTTCTGGCAGAAAGAGGCTGGCCCATGGCACTATGTGACCGTGCCCGCTGGGCAGGCCTATACCGAGGTCGGCGCGCCGCCCGAAGGGGATGCGTTCACCGCGCTGCAGCGATTCACGGACACCCTGCGCAATCCGGCGGCGAGCCGTAAAGACAAAGCGCTGGCGCTGCACTTCATCGTCCATATCGTCGGCGATCTTCATCAGCCGCTCCATAACGGAAACGGCAGGGACCGAGGCGCCAACGACGTGCGCGTCACTTGGTTCGGCGATGCGACGAACCTGCATTCGGTCTGGGACAGCCGTCTGATCGACAGCCGCAACCTCCCCTATACCGAATACTCCAACTGGCTCGGTCGCCGCATCACGCCCGAACAGACTATAGAATGGTGGACTTTCGATCCGCTGGTCTGGATTGGCGAGAGCACCGCGATCCGCAATACGATCTACCCCGAGACCGATGGCTCTGAGCCACCGCGGCTTGGCTACGCCTATCAGTATAAGCATCTCGGCACTGCCGAGCGGCGTTTGCAGCAGGGCGGTGTGCGCCTCGCCGCCTATCTCGACTGGGTATTCGCGGGCGAGTAGCTGGCCTCAGCTTTCGTCTATCGTCACCATGCGTGAGTCGTCGAACGGCCGCGCAAGTCCAGCCGCCACATCGTAGTCACCGGTCAGCCACCTCTCGTGGCTGTCCGCCTCAAGAATCACCGGCATTGCTTTGGGATGGATCGCGCCAACGGTGTCGTTCGCTTCAGTGGTGAGGAACGCCATCCGCGGCCCTTCGCTTGTGTTTCGCCACAGACCTGCGAACGCCGAGACTCCCGCGTCGGTTCGCTCGAACCAGAGCTTGCGCTTCGATCCTTTTGGTCCGGTCCATTCGCAGAACTGCGTCCAAGGGACGAGGCAGCGCTGCTGTGGGTTCGTCAGCATCGGTCGCCAGAACGGACTGGAGAGATTGCGGACGTTGGTGACCGGTCGGCTTGCGCTCACCGGCGGCGGCACGCCCCATTTGATCTCGTCCAGCGTCAGCGTCCCGTCGATCAGTCGCAGGACTGGCGCTTTCTGGCCGGGATAGATCTCGTCGCGCGGCCCGAGATTGGACCGGTCCCCGTCAAACGCGCCGAACATCTGGCGTAGTTCATCAACGCTGGCCCGCATGCGGTAGAGGTTGCACATGCATCCCGTATGGCTCTGATCGCCGAAGGCGCCAAGTCTTCGGTCGCGGCGATAGCCGAACGGGCTTGTTCCCCGCACGGCAGTACGGAATACAAGACCCATGATCTGGCTCACGCTTCTGGCTTCCGTCGCGGTCGTGCCTGCCGGCACGACCTTCGAGTGCACGCCCACCCACGTGTGGGATGGCGACGGTCCAGTCTGGTGTGAAGAGGGACTGCGTCTTCGCCTGAGCGGGATCGCCGCGCGAGAGAGCGACGGCACCTGCCGCTCCAATCAGCCCTGCCCCGATGCGTCCGCCGAAGACGCGAAACGTGCCTTGGTCGCTCTCCTCGGTCGTCCGGTCGGGACTAGTCGCCACGGGCACACGCTCATCGAGGGCCCCGCAATGCGCTGCCTCTCGGTCGGCGGCGGCGGTGGCAACCGGACTGCGGCATGGTGCGTGTCGCCTCTCGGTGGCGACATTAGCTGTGCGATGGTCGCCAGCGGCACGGCTCTACGCTGGGATCGCTATTGGCTAAATCACCGCTGCGGAACGCGCGGTGGCTAAGCGGCTTAGGTCTCTCGGTGCCTGGAGCCTGTCGGTCGGATTTTACATCCTGCTGATCGGCGGGACAGCCTACGGTTACCTCGCCTCCTGAACCGCTAATGCGCGGTAAATAGCTGGAGGTGCGCGGAACGGTGCCGGGCCTTCCGCAATCGTCAGCCACACCGGACATCTTGTAAGTCACCGAATGTTCTCATAATGTTCCGGCATGACCGATGATTCGACGCAGCCGTCCGGCAACCCCGATCAGCTTCGAACTGACATGATCCGCGAAGTCCGAACCGCATACGATCGCTGTCAAACTGCGGAGCGTGACCGCGATAGCTTTGCCCGCTTGATCGAACTGCGCGATGCGACCTGGGGCCTTCTGACGCTGCTCGAACGCGAGCTACCCGGCGAAGAGAACACCCTGCGCCAGCAACGCGCGTTCGCTTTCGACTGAGCCCAGTCCCCGTGCCCGCCATTCGCCTAACCCAGTTGGACTGGACCGCAGTCCCGCGCGAGATGCCGCTATTGCTGGTCAGCACTCCGGCCGGTTTCCCATCGCCCGCGCAGGACGACATGGAGGAGCCGATCGATCTGGGTGCCTGGCTCATCGAGAAGCCGGCCGCCTCCTATGTCATGCGGGTCGATGGTCATTCGATGGAAGGCGCGGGTATTGCCGACGGTGACCTGATCGTTGTCAGCCGCGCGGAGCGGCCGGTGCCGGGCCGGATCGTGGTTGCGCTGGTCCATGGCGAACGCACGCTGAAGCGGTTGCGCAAGATGGATGACCGGCTTTGGCTGGTGCCCGAGGCCGAAGGCTATCCGCACACATTGGTGGACGAGTATGTCGAGATCTGGGGTGTGGTCGTCGGCCTCGCCCGCCGCTACCCATGACCGGCGCCATCGCGCTTCAGGACGCGAACAACTTCTACGTCAGCTGCGAGCGCGCATTCGATCCTTCGCTGCGCGGCGTCCCCGCGATCGTGCTGTCGAACAACGACGGCTGCGCCATCGCCCGGTCCGCCGAAGCCAAGGCGCTCGGCATCCGCATGGGCGACCCCATCCATCTGATCCGCAATAAGGTGAAGGCGCACGGTATCGCGGTGCGCTCGTCCAACTACGCGCTCTACGGCGACATGCAACGGCGCATCCTCGCCGCGATCGAGCCGTTCGCGCGCGACGTGGAGATCTACTCGATCGATGAAAACTTCCTCGACCTTGCCGGATTCGAGGATCGCGATCTGGTCGCCCACTGCCAGGCGCTGCGTGAGCGGGTCGAGCAGTGGACGACGATCCCGACCTGTGTCGGTATCGGTCCGACCAAGACTCTGGCGAAGCTGGGCAACGCCGCGGCGAAGAAAAACCCTATCTTCGGCGGGGTCGCCGACATGCGCGATCCCGCCATCGCACGCTGGGTCTTGGACCGGTTCCCGATTGGGGATGTCTGGGGTGTCGGTCGCGCTACTACAGGCAAGCTGGCCGCGCTCGGAATCCATACCGCCGGCCAGCTTCGCGACATGCAACTTCGGCAGGCTCGCGGGCTCGGTACAGTCGTGCTGGGGCGACTCGTCGCTGAACTTAACGGCGTCCCTGCGCAAGTGCTGGAAGTGCTCGAACCGCAGCGCAAGGGCATGGCGGTGACCCGCTCGTTCGGCACGCCAATCACGACACTTGAGGTGTTGATGGGCGCGATTGCGCAATACGCCATGCGAGCGGGAGAGAAGCTGCGCCAGCATGGCTTGGTCGCCGGACGACTGACCGTGTTCTTCCACACCAACCGCCATCGTCCAGACCGCCCGCAATACAACGCCAGCCGCACGCTGACCCTACATCCGATGAGCGCAGACGGCTTCCTGCTGATCGCGGCAGCCCGGCGCGGTGCGGAGGCCGCATGGCGTGATGGGTTCGCCTATACGAAAGCCGGGATCATGCTTGAACACCTTGAGCGCGCTGATCTTCGACCGCGCACGCTGTTCGAATGTGCCGACGGTATCGAGCGCCGCGAACGGCTTATGGATGCGCTCGATGCCATCAACACGCGCTACGGAAAGTTCACGGTTGTGCCCGGCGTGCAGGGATTCAGGCGCGGTTGGACGACCCGGACTGATATGAAATCGCCAGCTTGGACAACGCGGATCGATGAGGTGCCGCGGGTGGTGGCGTGGCAATAACGAGTGGTGGACTGGTCTGCTACGCGCCCCAATCCCGGTCATTCGGTAATCCGCCGCGCTACTCTGAAAAACGGACTTACGGTCAGGACCGACCAGATGGTAGCTATCCTTGGCAGCTGGCGCCCCGGAGGCAAAAGGCGGAGACACGACCCACTCACCGTGCAGCTCCAGCGTGTTGCCATCGGCCCGCCTCGCAGTTCTCCTCGCATTCAATCAGGTCGATCTTTCTAATGCCGTTCCCAACGGTTACCGCTAGGCTAGGATGCCAGCGACACGTCACCAAACCTGCCGAACGCCTTCGCCACGATGAGCCGAACAGAACAGAGAGGAGCAGGAGGGCCGCATGGCGCGGGTGGGGCCGCGGCTGGGGGAGGCCTCAACTTCCAGGCGGCCATCACCGCGATCTGCTTGGTCTACATGCTCCGCGAAAGGCCCCTCAAATGGCTCGAGGGCCTCGTGCACGACCTGATCGTCCTCGTCGAATCAGAGACAGGCAGGGGCGGTGACGACATCCGCCTCCGTCTGGCCGGGGGCGAGACCGTGGAGATCCAGGCCAAGAAGGGTCTACGCGCAACCGAGGAACTGTGGAACGCGTTGCTGGCACTCGCAGAGGCGGTGGTGGTGAACGACAACATCTTCGGCGTCCTCGCGGTCTGCCCGGAAAGCAGCGGCACGATACGCAAGGCCTTACGCCGTGACATGGTGGCGATCGGGGAGGGAAGCACTGATGGACTGTCCCCGACCGGACGAAAGCTCCTCGCGCGTCTCGATGCGCATGGGTTGGACGCAAAGATAGTCTGCTCGCGGTTGCGCATCCTGGTGATCGACGCGCTGACGACTAGCGGTGGCGGCGTCCAGGCGGCGCGGTCGGAGCTGGCCGGCATCTTCATAGCGCAGAACGTCGATACAGCTTGGGCACTCCTTTGCCGCGAGGCCCACGACATGATCGAGCGCCGCGGACGGGTTGATCGCCGACGCGCCACGACGGTGTTGGAATCCCATCCCTTGCGCTTAATTACCCACCCGCAGCAAGGGACGAATGTGCCTACTGGCTTCGGCACCTTCGCCGATATCCTTGGCGGGGTCGCCACTACACCACATAGCCCAGTTTCGTCGCTGGGGGCCAGCCTGCTCGCAGAGGCGGCCGCTAAACTGGCGGAGCGGATCCGCAGAGGTCGATACTTCGTGGGCTTTCCCACCCAGGAGGAGGCAAGGCGGCTCGCGGCGGGCCTTATCACCGGAGAATTCTCGCAATGCACGCCAGGGACGAGGGCCCGGCTCTTAGCCAGCTGCGCCAGATGGCTGAGCCAAGCCGAGAACGAAGGCGACGTCGAAGGACTGATTGAGCTCAGCCTCTCCATCGAGGAAACGCAGGAGGCGGCGATCGCGCGGGCTTTCCTCGCGGCACGCTCGGACTGGAAGGACGGGATGAGCGCTCTCGCTGGCCGCCGAACGCCCGAAGCTCGCGCCGCAGCCCTCCAGATTCACCTCAACGCACATGACCCAGCGGAAACGCTCGCGTGGGTCGATCAGGCCGGCCTCCTGCCGGACGAGCTCGATCCCGACGGTCGCCAGGTGCTGCTTAACTGCCACGCCGCCGCAGAGAGCTGGGAACGGGCCCTTGGCATATCGGGCGTCCTCACCGCGGAGGATCTGGAGCGAACCCCCTCGCTATACGGGACGACGGCGCTGGTCCTGCTGGCCAATTCGGTGGACCCGGATCTGCGCGCCTTCATCGGCAGGGGCATTCCTCCAGATTCCCGCGGATTTCCACTCGAGGACACGACCGAAGCGATCGAGCGGCGCCGAAGGGCTGCCGGGCTCTTCAGGGCATCGGGGAGCGTAGCCGGTGATCTGGGCCGCGACGCGATCGCATCCCACCACCGGATGATGGCGCTGTGGCTCGAACTGCGCGACGAAGAAGCATATTCCGAAGCGATGAGGTCGCTGGAGGAAATCTTCTCGTCGGGCGAGGACTTCGTCCCCGTCCTACCTTTAGCGCTCGCTTTCGGTGTAACGGTCAACCGCGAAGCAGTGGCAAGGGAGCTAGCACGCCGGAGCGCACTCGATCCACAGGGCAGTCCCGACTTAGCGCTCGCGCACTTGGCGATGGCCCAGTCCGAAGCAAACGCCGAGCAGCAGCTCCACTACCTCGTGACGCATGCGGATGTGATGAGGCCCCATCTCACACCCGAGGGAATGCTCGATCTGGAGCTCCAGCTGTTGGTCGCTACGGGAAGGCAGGAGCAGGCACGGGACCGGCTGACCCAAGACGGCGGGATACTGCCCGACCAAAGGCGATCCGAGATTCGGCTCCTGCTCGATCGGGGCCAAGAAGGTCTGACGACCCGCGATTTCGAGGAGGCCTACGCGAGATCGCCCGATACCGCCCATCTCAAGCAGCTGGTAGACCACCTCGCACGGCAGGATTTTTCACAACGCTTGGCGGACCTCGGCATCGAGCTGGTCGTCCGAACCCACAGTCGCCGCGAGGCTGAAATCCTGATCTCCATCTTAGCCTCGCACGGCCGCCACGATTGCGTCGATGCCGTCCTCGATGCCATCCCCGACCTGGTTGCCGGATCGACTATCCTGCAAACCGCAAAGGGCTGGTCGCTCTTCCGAGAAGGCGCCCTCGCTGGGGCCGAGGCGATGCTGGCGAAAGGTGACGACGACGATAGGAATAGCAGGGCGCTGCGCACGAACATCCTCATCGCCTCGGGCCGTTGGGCGGAGCTCGAGGCGATGACGGAAGCTCATTGGAGAGACCGAGAGAACCGCGATCCGGGGGAGCGGATCGAAGCTGCCCAGCTCGCCGTCCAGACAGGACAACATGAAATCGCACTGAACCTGGCACGAGCCGCAGTCGAGGGTGCGCCGGACGACCCCCACCTGCTCCTCGCGGCATACGCCGTCGCCATCGCCCTCGGTAGGGAAGCCGAGCTTGATGCCTTCAAATGGTTCGAGAGAGCGGCCGACCTTTCCGGGGAGGATGGCCCGGTCCAGAAGACCTCGGTCAACGCCATCGTCGAACAGGCGCCGGATTGGAACGCGCACGTCGAGCATGCCACCGAGCTCTGGCGTCGCGGCAAGGCGCCTCTGGCATCAGTCGCAGAGGCGCTTCGTCAACCCATGCTGGAGCTGCTCCTTTCGCCGATACTCGGTAACAGGGACAAGATAGAACCCCGCCGGCGCGGTTTGGTCTCGGCCTTCAGTGGTGCGCGCGCCGAACCGCAACCGAGAGGAAAGGGTCCGATCGCACTCGACGCAAGCGCTCTCGTGACTCTGGCCGCGCTGGGGCGTCTCGAAGACATCCTCGCCCTCCCGGAAGGCGTCCTACTGCCCCACGCGACGCTCACGTGGCTGTTCATAGAGAGGCAGGAACTAACCTTCCACCAACCCAGCCGTATCGCCTCCGCACACGAGGCGCTGCACCTTCTCACGGAAGGCAGACTCCACCGCTTCGCGCCGGAAAGCCCTATCGACCCCGCGCTCGCGGATCTGGTCGGTCGCGACCTCGCGGCGATGCTCGTAGAGGCCGCCGCATCGGAGGGCGACGCGCCGCCTCGCTTCGTGGTGCGGTCGGCTCCCGTCGCGAAGGTAGGCTCTTTCCTCGAGGAGACGGCGGACCTGTCGGATCACCATGGGTTGCTGCGAAGCTGCCACGCGCTCCTCGACGCGCTGGTCAGGGAAGGCGCAGTGGAAAAGGACCAGTCAGAGCGGGCAGCGCGATACCTGTCGCGCAACGAGGAACAATGGCCCGGCGAGGCGCCGATACCGCGTGGAGCTGATCTCTATCTCGACGACCTCACCGTGTCCTACCTCACGACGACGGGGTTGCTGGACCGGCTCGCTGTGGCAGGTTTCCGGGCCCATGTATCCGAAGCCGAGATCGCGACCTGGAGGGCGTTGGTTGGTTCCGAAAGGCTATCGCGGAGAACCGATGAGTTCATTGAGGGAATCCGCTCCGCGATCGCCAAGGGTATCGCAGAAGGTGGCGTGGCCCTCGACGCGCGGGAGGAAGGCGATCCCGAGAAGGCGTATCCGGCCCATGCGTTCCTGCGCCTCGCCGCGAAGGCCGGGGTGCTGGTCAGCGACGACCGATTCGTGAACGCGCATCCACGGATCGAGCATGACGGACATGAGGCACCCATCTGGACCAGCCTTAATCTCATCGAGCACCTCGCGCCGACGGAAGGGCCCGACCGGCGCAAGGTCTGGACGGATCGCACCGCGCTGCGGCAGTTCGGATACGTCCACATCCCCACCGACAGGGACGAGATCGAATACCATCTGTCGGAGAGCTACCTCCACGAAGAAGACCTGGTCGAAAGTCCCGGTATGCGCGCCCTGCGCGAGAACATCCGCTCGGGGCAGCAGCGGGGCTGGATGGTCCTGATGGACGAGAGTCCATGGATATTCCGTTCACTCGCGGACTTCAGCGGGGCAATTCAGTCGCAATGGGTGGACAAGGTCCCCGACGATCTCGCGCGAGCGCGCTCACTTTGGCTGCTCGACTGCGCCGATCTGCGGAACTGGGCGGGATGCCTCGATGGCGACCCCTCGAACATCGCCCGATATGGCTCGGCACTCGTGCTGTCCCGCACGCTGATGAACAGAATCAACGACGCCGAGGGTGAGGCACTCGAACGGATGGATGCGTGGCTTGAGGACGTGGTCGAGCACCTCGCGACCCAGGAGCCGGCAACGCATCGCTGGATGATCGACATGCTGGGTCAGAGCCTGCTCGCGTCAGCCACAGGCAACTCGGCAGATGGCTAGGCGCGTGACGATCGATCCGGCGACGATGCTCTCGCTCTATCCGAAGTTCCTGCAGCTAAGGCTCCTCGGCGACGAAAGTCTCCGCGATGCGCTGGGCGTCGAGATCGGGGAAACGATCACGATCGAAGGCGCGGTCTCCTTCGACCGGACGCTGCTGAACGCCGCAATCGAAGGCGCCTATGCGGGCGAGGGGGACGGCGCCAGCGTTCAAGACATGGACGGAGAGGAGTGGTCGCTCTCACTCGACAGCACGCGATCGCCACCCGCGGTCCGACTTTCCAAGGAAGAGTCGGCCTACCTACTCGTGGGGCTCGCCTGGCTGCTTCCGAAGGCCAGCGACCGTCTACACCACCTCGAGGGTCTGCGACGGGAGCTGGCCATCGGAGTCGCCGCGCTCGCGCCGTGGCGTGAGATCCTCGCTCGGCGCACCCTCAACCTCCCAGAGATCGACGCGCTGCAGGAGGTGATCGATAGATCGCCGATGTCCCGCGCCAGGAAGATCGCGGCCGACGTCACGAAGGGGAAAGGGGATCTAGAGACGTTCGCTCCAGGAAGCGCGGAGAGCTACGCCCCCTTCGTAGGAAGCGACCCAGCGAGCGATCTGGCATCGTTCCGCGATGGCATGCTGCCCGGCATCGTGCGGGCGTGGCTCGACTGGGACCAGTTCGAGGGCGCGAAGATGGCGCTCCTCGGCTGCGGGCAGGGTTCGCTCGCCCCTGCGACCGAATTGCGGGACCTACCGGGGGACCATCTCGTGCGGCTGGCGGAGTGGGGCCTCGAGGGCGCGGACCTCCTCTCGAAAGTGGCCATCATCGAGGTGGGGCTTCCCAGCATACGCCGAGTTCCGGACCTCACGGGTCCGCTGTCTAGGCTCGTCGAGCAGATCCGAGACATGGAGCCGAAGTCCGAGGGATCGAGGGCGAAGCTCCTGATGGCGAGCCTCATCACCGTAGAGGCGGAGCTTTCGCGCACGCAGGCGCTCGCGCATCTGCCCCCCTTTCAGCGCCGCATCGCCGCCCTCGCGCACGCGTCGCTGTTCGACAGGACAGCCCACCACCGCGTGGACACCGATGGTTTCGCGAAATGGGCGCTGGAGGCGCGCGGACGGCATTTCTACCTGCAGGAGCTGGTAGACCTGCGGAGCGAGCCCCGCTGGCATCCCGAGGGGGCGACCGCGGAGCGTCTTGATGCCGAGCTCATGGGACGGATACGGAACGCCGCGTGGGCGAACACGGATTCGATCGCGGGCACGGAACTTGAAGAACTGCTCATGGGCTCCGGGGGGCGGAGCATCTCGTCGCGGGTGCAGTTCCCCGGCAGCTTCCTCCCGGGACCGGCGGAAGGAGCGTACGATGCCGCGCCCTCACCACCCCAGGAGTTCGAGGAAATACTGGACCAGTCGCTCGCCGACCGCGAACTCACGCCGAGAAGCGTCATCGCGCTAGTCAACCTGAGCGCAATGTTCCGGATCGGCGACGAGCGCATCGACCGCGCGGTCGAACTGGTCCGCGCCGCCGGCTACCACTTCTCGGCCGACGTCGGAACGGACGAGCGGGACCTCCTCATCGACGGTCTGGCCAAGGTCGCGGCGGGGACCCGGCGAGCGGACCTCGCGCGGGATGTCAGGATAATGCTCCGGCGGTTGCGCGTAGACGGGTCCGCACCACTTCCGGCCACGAGGGAGTTCCTCACCTGCGTGACCGCCGCGGCAGCGCACGGGAATCTCGCAGAGTGGGCCGACTTCGTGGGCGACTGCGCGATCGAGGCGGCCAACTCGATCGCGAGCGAGGACGAGGCGCGGCTGCTCCACTTCGATCTCGAGCGTCTCTGTCAGTGCGAACCCCTCGTCCGGGCACGGGGAGGTGGCCGCGCCCTTGCGACACTTCAGCTCACGCTGAAGGAGTGATACGATTCATGGTAAAATCGCGCCACCGCTACCGTCGGAGGCAATCAAGGAGTTGTGAGGCGCCTCGCGCCTGTGAAGGCTGCCGTGTCGACTCGCGACCCCAAAAGGTATCTACTCTCCGTCGCTCGCATCTCGTGGAGCGTAAAAGACGGTCCGATCAGCGGGCAGCTGTGAATTGGAGCACGTTCTTGATCTTCCTATCGGAATGTCCGCTTTTAACATCAGGTCGGCCAAAGCAGCCTGTCCGCTAGCGGCCCAACAAAGGACCTCGGAATGGGACTAGCCCCTGCATAGACCCTCGATTTATTTACCGCCCAGTTGCAGTGTTATTTCGATTCAGAAATGCCCGTTGCATGCAGAACCACGCGAACGGTTTCCTCTGGCTGATCCCACATCGGGAAGTGTCCGCTACGCTCGAACCAGTGCATCGTCGCTTCAGGGAAGGCTTTGATCGCGCGATCCGCCTGCCGCGATAGACACAACCGATCCTTGCGTCCCCAGCCGATGACAACGGGCGCAGCCGTTTTCGCAGGGCCCTCCTGCATTGCACCGTTGGCGAGATCCTTCACAAGCGAATTGACGGTGCGGGTATTAGCCAATGACTTCAGTTCACGCGCAACGAATGCCGGATCGAGCGCCCATGGCCTTGCAGAGAGCTGGGCCATGAGCGCGGTCCGGCCTGCGACATTTCCGGTGATGGCAGAAAGCGCCGGTCGCAGCGCGCGAACCAGAGCAACCGATGGGGTTAAGGTTGCTTTGAAGAAGGTGCGCTCCCACCCCTGCCAGAAGCCGCCCGGATCCAGTGCGACAACCGCGCCCGCTTGGCCGCGCCGCGCCATCTCGAGCACCAGGCGAGCACCCAGTGAGCTGCCCACCATATCGATACCTGTGAGATTCTCCGCGCCGAGCCAGTCGTCCAGACTGCGCGCCAGCCCGTCGAACGTGCCGCTGTCGGCCTCTTCGGGTGTCTGACCATGGCCGGGCAGGTCTACGGCAATTACCTCCCTGACTTGAGAAAGCGCAGGCGAGATCGTGTCCCACGAACCGCAGGTCGCCCCCAGTCCGTGGACAAGGAGGAGGGGCTTTCCGCGCCCCGTGCGCGTGTAGTGCATGCTCATGCAGTGGTAACGTCTCGCACCGACTTATAGGCCCGTGGATGTCCATATTTCGGAAAGTGAAACCAAGAGCGGACGGTCCGCTTCCGGCCCACGAGCTGTCCGTGGAGGCGTCGGCCTCAGGGCCGCGTGTCATAAAGCGCAAAGTTCAGCTCGAAGAGCAGCTCCTCGCGTTCGCACCCGGTGACCTCGCAGAACTCAAGGATCTCGATGAAGGGATTGCTCCCAGGGTCGCGCTCGTAGAGCCGGGCCACCCATCGTCCGAAATGATCGTCGGCGCAGCCGAGCTGGTGATGATCGAGGATTTCGAGCTGCTTCTTCAACTCCGCCGATGTGATCTCGAACGCCTCCTCGACATCGTCGACCGGCAGCTGATTGCTGCCATGATCCCGCATGCGGGCGGCGAGTTCGATCGCGAAGGTGCGTGTCGCCCTGGGTAGCCGTGCGAGCTTGCCGATGAAATCGGCGATGCCCTGGATATCGTCGGGGCAGTTGCGCAGCTCGTCGACCTTGAGCGCGTCGGCCAGCGCGTCGAGCGTCACCGGATAGCTCGGCGTCGCGTCCCGCGTCCGGTCCTTGTAGCGCTCGAGGAACTCATGCTCGGCCCGCTGGAAGCGGGACTCGTGCCGCCGCTTGTAGTCGCGCAGCAGCTCGGGCGGGAATGCCGCCTCGCGGTGGGGATCGTCGATGATGTCATGGTGCGGCCCGCAAACGAGGAACAGGTTGGCGAACGCTCGCCTTTGCTCCTCGTCGAGCGCGGCGTCAAAGCGCGCACCGCCGGCATTTGCGGCATGGATATGGGCGATCTTGCCGAGCATCGTACCGCCGTCATCGACCAGCTCGTTGCGGCAATCAGGCATGGCGCATTGATTGCCGCTCCATGCGAACAGCTTCTTGATTGTTCCGGGCGTCGGCGGGAGGCGCCCATCTGTCTTGGTCATCGGACCGCTATATAGGAGATGGTCGCCAGTGTCCGGGAAATGTCCGGCCGGGCCGCCAATAATCAAGCGCAGGCGATGGAAATCTCGGAAAATCAGTGCGCTAAGCGTTTGCGTTGCTGCCCGGCGTTCCTCGCGCAATGTCCGGCAATGTCCGGCCCGGCCAGTTTGGCCTCCGGGGCGGACATGGCGGCCGCGACTGGCGCCATGTCCGGCTTTTCGTTCGATCAAGCGGGTCTGCGCGTGAAATGTCCTGATTTCCGCGGAAAAGGCGACGGCCCCCGCCAGCCGGATGTGTCCGACCATGTCCGGCAAATGTCCGGCTATGTATCGGCGAGCCGCCGATACACCGTTGCGACACTTTGCCCCTCCTTGCGCACAAACCGGAACTTCTCGAGCTCGATTAGATCTCGCCGCGCCTGCCTGGGCGATATCTCCGGCGCGAAGCGGGCGATATAGTCGGCCACCGCAATCGCTTCGCCCGGCTGCAGGGCTCCCAGAAACGCCCTCTGGCGCTTGTTCAGGTGGGTTGCGGCTTTCTCCGGCGAAGAGAGGGCCGCATATAGCGTGAGCGTCACGCCGCCCTGATCCTGGGTCCAGACGGGCGGCGGTGCGCCGATCTGCTTGCACGCCTCCGCAATCCGCTCGGTGCCCCGGCCGGTCCGGTCCATAACGCGGTTCAGGTAGAAAACATGGGCAATATCTGGATTGACCGGAAAGGACTGATGCTTGCGCGGCAGGTCCTTGATCGAAATCTCCGGCGGCAGTTTGCCCGTGTTCCAGAACTCGATCCGGTCAGGATAGACCGACACCTTCACGCCGCCTGAGAAGGACTCGTAGCTGCGATGCGCGAGAGCATTGACGATGCCCTCGCGCAGCGGGAAGTCGTGATAGGCTGGCTGCTCTTCCCGCTCCAAGGAGCCTTCGATAAAGCGCGCTCTGGTCCTCTTATAAGGCTGCAGCGCCGCGAAGAGCCGCTCCACGATCTCGATCGCCGACCCTTCGAACCATTTGTAATTCTCATAGGTGTCGTCAGTCTTGTCGCCGCGGAACTCGAGAAGCTGCACGCGAGTCTGCGGCAACCGCTGGCTCGGCTTCTTGGCGAAGAGGACGTCGCAGGCATTGGTGAAGCCCTTGGGTCGCCGCAGCGACAGCTCGTCGAGCATCTCCAGTTCGGTCTCAGCGTCGAGCAGGGCCAGCCGTCCGGCCTTCTCGGCGGACTCCCTGACCCGGCGGACCAGCGCAAGATCGAGGTCGCGCTCCCCCATGCCGGTCGATATCCGGCGTTCCCACCGCAAGCTTGCCTGCTCGGTCCCGGCGAACATCACGCGAATATCTTCGGCCGCCGCGGGCCTCGCGCCAGCGCCTTCGCGCACCCAGACGGCGCCGGCGACGACATATGGGCGGTCGCTTCCAGGCGGCACCTCAATCGTCAGCACCGTGCCCTCCTTGACCATGTCCACGGACACCGAGAAGAGCGCCGATGGCGAGATTTCAGCCTGGAGCGCGGCTTCGAGCAACCGGGCTGCGTCCAAGGTCAGATCGCCCTGGAGCGGCTTACCCTTCTCATCGACCGCCGCAAACACGATGCCGCCGTCGCCGGAGTTCAGCAGGCTGCAGACCTCCCGGGCGATCATCTGGCAATCCTCCGGATTCGCGATGAAACTGGTCGTCCCATTCTCGCCCTTGGCGAGGCGCTGGCTGATAGAAGAACTTGCCATCACTTGCCCGCCTCAGCGGCCTTCCCGCGGATCATGTCTTCCAGAATCTCCCGGTTATGGCCTTCCGGATCGAAGTTGGTCGCGACGAAGCGTTTCACATCCTCCTCACTTTCATACTCCTGGACCCAATGATTGGTTCGGTCATCGAAATCCGGACCCTCGTTCAGCGCCGCCTCAAGCATATCGATGGTGCGTATGTCGCCGATGATGGCCTTGCTGGTGAGACTGAGCGGCGCTCGACCGTCGGTACCCTTGAGGGGCTTCTTTTCATAAGCGAGAGTGTTCAAGAGCACACGCGACGACACCACGGCCTGGTGGCACAGCATGAACCGAGGTCTTTCGAGCTCGATCGCCTTCAGCAGCTCCATATGCGTGACGGAGCGATTTTCCTTCGCGGAAACGCCCGTCCCATAAGAGGGCGTGATGAGGCCGAAGAACAGGTCGCAGGACTCGACCGCGCGAATGCAGCTGTCGAAGTTATGCTTGCGGGGATCTACGGCAACGGTGGCCCCGTCGGACATCAGGACTTCATGTCCATAGCCGGTCAGCATGGCGAAGACCTGCTTGAGCAGCGGCCGGATTCCATAGACGGTCGACGACACCATGACCGTCAGCTTCGAATCATCAGCCCCCATACGGTCCGACGTCTCCCCGATGAATATACTACCTAGGCCTCTCTAGGCGGCGAATTGCAATTATACGGCTTGGAGCCTTACTCTCAACCAGCTTCCAGCAGCGCGTCGAAGTCCGCCGCCTTGACGATTTCGCCGACCAGGCCGGTAAGCCGCGGCTCCTTGCGCTGGGCGCGCAGGAAATCTTCGGCCGTCCGCTTGTCGACATAGAGGGCCGCGCAATAGGCGGCGAGGACGCCCAGATAGCCATCGTTGAGGTCGCTTCCGGGACGGACCTGCCGCACTTGCCCATGAGCGCGGAGCGCGTCGCCGATGACCCGGCTCGGGAGAACGTCCATCGGCACAGACTTGAGGGCCTCGAACGAACGGCCGGTCTCCGACGCAACGACGCGCAACTGATTCCTGAACATCGCCAGCCGGCTGAGATCGGCCAGGACGCACTCGTCGCGGATTTCGGCCTCGTCCACGCCTTGGTCCACCAACGTGGACTCCAGCAGCTCGCGCACCGTAGTGCCCGGCGGCGGCATCATTGCGACGACCCGCGCCACAAAATCATCGGCCATGAGGCGCGCCCGCGCGCTGTCGTTCCCCGTGCTCTGCAACGCCTGCTGCAAAGCCTTGGCGTGGATCCGGTCGAGCTGCGCGCCCATCTCGGCCCGAGAATTGATCGCGCCTTTGGCCAGTTCTCCGATCGTGCGGCTGTCGTCGAACGTCCGCAGCGGTCCAAGCGCTGCGACCTGGTCGGTTTGGCCCTTTCGCGATCGCAGTATCGGCCGGACTGCCTCCCAGACCCAGGCTTCCTCGCCGATCGCCTGAGTGCCGGTGCCCGTCTTCAGCAGCAGCTCGCGCGCTCGGTCCCGAACCGAGATCAGATCGCGCAGCCCTTCGGAGGCTGCGGTCGCCTCCGCCGCCAGCACCTGCGCGATCGATCCGAGGCCGGCGTCATCCTTGGGCAGACGCAGGAAGGCGACCAACGGCAAGTCCTGAAGGAAGCGAACGCGCGCGCGCGCGGCCGCATCATCCTCGCCGCCGAGCAGTTCCTCCAGATGATGCCATGAGAGAAGCGGTATACGGCCCTGGTCGATCAGCTGGCCATGCAGATCGCGGGCTCGCTGCCGCCGATCGGCGTTGCTTCCCGACGCCGCGTCCAACCATTTCGCCCAATGTGAGCTGTCGGGCGCAATGATCTTCGGTGCGATGATGGTCAAAGACAGCTTCCGTGAAGACAAACGACAGTCGATTGCCATAACGGCTTGGCGTTGAGGTCGCGACCATATTGAGGTCGCACTCGAAGGCTCGATCGTTCTTTCGGCAACGTGGTATCCATGCGATCAATCGAGGTGTGGTCGAGGCGTTTACGGTGCGCAACCTTTGCGCTCATGGCATCCCGGTCTTCTAACGCAAGGCGGTGAACCGTATAACGGCAGCAGCGGGCCGCAGCATCGCCATTATAGAGGGCGAGCCAATCCGGCTCCATAAAAAGAAGTTCGGGACCTACACCGCGACGTTGCGGGCTTTCGCGAGAACGCTGGCCGATGGGGTCACGAACCTCCCCAACATGAAGGCTGTGCCTTGAACGACCACGCAACGGCGCCCAGAGCGGTCAGCCACACGGCGTGTGCTCCTTGAGGCAATGGCGGCTTACCCGCCCGCGAAAAGCGGTCGGACAGCTTACGGCCCAGCTCCTGCCCGTCGTCAGAGCGGCCAGTTGCCAGAAGTTCGAGGGTCACGAGGTCACCGCCGGAAGCCGTCGGCGTTGCCATCCCGATGTTTAGTGTGATCGGCCTCTCATGTGCGATTGATGCTGAATAGATAAGCGCTGCATAGGATAGGACTATCCGCTCCGCGCGGATCGCCGTGCTTCACAACGTGGATCGAGTTCAAAAGGCGGCCGTCAGCGAGACGACTATGGCGGCGTCGACGATCTCGGTCGTCGCGCCCGCAGCGATGGCGTCGAAATCCGAGATGTCGGTGTCCACATAGGCGACGCGCGCGGTGAGCGCCTTCCCGCTCGCGCTCGCGCCCAGCGACCAGTCGGTATAGCCCTCGCCTGGCGTCAGCGTGGTCTTGCCCTCCGACCGGCCGACATGCGCGTCCAGCGCAAACGGAGTGCCCTCGATCGGCAGGGTTGCGTCGGCTGAGATATAAAGGTTGTCGTTGTCCCCGATTGCATCCTGCGCGGGAGCATAGGCGACGCCCAGCGTCAACGCGGCGGGACCTGCCTCGAGGCCGAGCTTGGCATAGGGTTCGAAGAACTCGAAATTGCCGCCGGTCGAACCTGGGTAGGCATAGTAAATTAGACCGCCATCTAGCGTGACGCCATCGGCGAGCGCGGTCTTGTAGCCGGCGTAAAGATCGAGCTCGAGATTGGAGCCGCCGAGCTCACCGAAGCCGTCGACCCTCGAAGCCCAAGTGCCGACATAGAGGCCGCTCTTGTGGGTGACGTTAACCCAGCCCTGCGCTGCCACTTTGTCGTCCGACAGGTCGATCCCGCGAAATCGGTAGGAGGAGACCAGCGCCGTTACGCCCGACACCGTGACATTGCCGGCTGCGGTCTGGTCGGTGTCCAACTGCACTTCCTGGCCGAAGGCGGGCGTGGCGAGCGAGGCCGCAAGCGCGGCGAGGCAGATCATGCGCATCGGAAAAACGGTCCTTGATGAAAGGGCGGCGACCATCGCCGCGCCGTGCGCAAGGTCTCTCTTCTGACAGCGCGTTAAATCGCCATGCGGATCGCTGGGTGGTCAGTGAAATCTGCGTGAAAGCCGAGCGAAGCGGGCATATTTTCACGCGGATTTAATGCGACCGCGCGCGATCACCCGGCGAATTTTCATGCGCGCGAGGTCCAGAGCGGCTGCCGAATAAGGGAGCTGTTTCGCATGACATTCGATCTCATCCTCGTGGGGCTCGTGGCGCTCGGCCTGCTGGCTTATCTCACCGCAGTCCTCCTGCGGCCGGAGCGCTTCTGATGGAGCGCGCTAGCTCTGCCCAAACCGGGCTGTTCCAGCGCGAGCTGGTCGTCCCCGCGATCCGCGACTCCTTCGTGAAGCTCGATCCGCGCACGCTGGTGCGCAACCCGGTAATGTTCGTCACCGCGATCGTCGCCGCAACTGCGACGGTAATCCTGCTGCGCGGGATCGCGACCGGGGCCGAGGATATCGGCTTTCAGGCCCAGCTGGTCTTCTGGCTGTGGCTGACCGTGCTGTTCGGCAATTTCGCCGAGGCGCTCGCCGAGGGACGCGGCAAGGCGCAGGCCAAGGCACTGCGCGACACCAAGGAGAGCCTTGTTGCGCTCAGAATTGGCAAGACCGGCGATACCGAAAGGATCCCCGCAACGCAGCTGCGCTACGGCGACATCGTGGTGGTCTGCGAAGGTCAGCAGATCCCTGCCGATGGCGAAGTCGTCGCCGGGGTCGCTTCGGTCAACGAAGCGGCGATCACCGGCGAAA
Source organism: Erythrobacter sp. YJ-T3-07 (assembly GCF_015999305.1). Taxonomy (NCBI): domain Bacteria; kingdom Pseudomonadati; phylum Pseudomonadota; class Alphaproteobacteria; order Sphingomonadales; family Erythrobacteraceae; genus Erythrobacter; species Erythrobacter sp. YJ-T3-07. Next base: position 905,297 of record NZ_JAEAGP010000001.1, read on the forward strand.
GCGCGCCGGTGATCCGCGAGGCGGGCGGCGACCGTTCAGCTGTGACCGCAGGCACAACCGTGATCTCTGATGAAATCCGGGTGAAGGTGACCGCGGAGCCGGGCAGCGGCTTCCTCGACCGGATGATCGCCCTGGTCGAAGGTGCGAGCCGCCAGAAAACGCCGAACGAGATCGCGCTCACGATCCTGCTGACGGGCCTCACCTTGATCTTCCTCGTCGCGGTCGGCACGCTGCCTGCCTTTGCGGAGTTTGCCGGGGGCGCGATTGCCGTGCCGGTGCTGATAGCACTGTTCGTGGCGCTGATCCCGACGACCATTTCGGCACTTCTCTCAGCCATTGGCATAGCCGGGATGGACCGGCTCATCCGCTTCAACGTGCTCGCCAAGTCTGGCCGCGCGGTTGAGGCGGCGGGCGATGTCGGCACACTGCTGCTCGACAAGACGGGGACGATCACGATCGGCGACCGGCAGGCGAGCGAGTTCGTGACCCTGCCCGGTATCGCCGAGACCGACCTGATCGAGGCGGCGCGTCTTTCCAGCCTCGCCGACACGACACCCGAGGGTCGCTCGATCGTTGCGCTGGCGGGGGGCGAGGGCTCGCTGCCGGGCGATGCCGAACCGGTCGCCTTCACCGCGCAAACCCGCGTCAGCGGGGTCGACCTGCCCGGCCGGACGATCCGCAAGGGTGCGGTCGATGCGGTTCTCAAGCTGGGCGAATATCCCGAAGACACCGTGCTGGCGCTGAAGAAGATCACCGATCGGATCGCGCAAGCGGGCGGCACTCCGCTGGCGGTGGTCGAGAACGGCCGTCTGCTCGGTGCCATCCATCTCAAGGACATCATCAAGGCGGGTATTCGCGAGCGCTTCGTCGAACTGCGCCGGATGGGGATTCGCACGGTGATGATCACCGGCGACAACCCGCTGACCGCCGCCGCTATCGCCGCCGAGGCGGGAGTCGACGATTTCCTCGCCGGGGCGACGCCCGAGGACAAGCTCGCCTACATCCGCAAGGAGCAGGCCGAGGGCAAGCTGGTCGCTATGTGCGGCGACGGGACGAACGACGCCCCCGCGCTCGCGCAGTCCGATGTCGGTGTGGCGATGAACACCGGCACGCAGGCCGCGCGCGAGGCGGGGAACATGGTCGATCTCGACAGCGACCCGACCAAGCTGATCGAGGTGGTCGGCATCGGCAAGCAGCTGCTGATGACGCGCGGCAGCCTCACCACCTTCTCGATCGCCAACGATGTTGCGAAGTATTTCGCGATCCTCCCGGCGATCTTCGTGGTGCTCTACCCCGCGCTGGCTGCGCTCAACGTGATGGGGCTGGCCAGCCCGCAGAGCGCGATCCTCTCCGCGATCATCTTCAACGCGATCATCATCCCGCTGCTGGTGCCGCTGGCGCTCAAGGGTGTCGCCTATCGCCCGATGCCTGCCGCCAGCCAGCTGCTTCGCAATCTCGCCATCTACGGCGTGGGCGGCGTGATCGCCCCGTTCGTCGGCATCAAGCTTATCGATCTCGCCGTCGCCGGCCTCGGCCTCGCGTAAGCCCGCGAAAGGACATTCTTCATGCTTTCCGCAATTCTCGCCATCATCCTGATCGTCGGCGGCACTGCGCTGCTGGCGTGGCCGCTCGGCAAATATATGGCCGGGCTCTTCTCGGGCCGTTTCGCACGCGCCGACGGGCTGTTCGCCCGCACGGTCGGCGGGCCCCCCGAACAGGACTGGAAGCAGTATTCGCTCGCCCTGATCGCGTTCAACATCGTGATGTTCGGCTTCGTCTTCACGCTGCTGGCGACGCAGCACCTGCTGCCGTTCAACCCCGACGGCCAGGGCTCGGCCTCGCTGGACCTCGTGTTCAACACCGCGGCCAGCTTCACCACCAACACCAACCTGCAGCACTATTCGGGCGAGAGCACCTGGAGCTACCTCGCCCAGTTGGGCGGGTTGATGTGGCTGCAGTTCGTTTCGGCGGCGACCGGTATCGCTGCGCTGGCTGCACTGGCGCGGGGCATCGGTGGCAAGCCCACCATGGGTAACTTCTTCGTCGACGTGCAGCGCGCCTCGTTCTGCGTGCTGCTGCCGCTGGCGATCATCGTCGCGGCGGTGATCGCGTTGAACGGCGTGCCGATGACACAGCAAGGCGCGGCGCAGGTCACCACGCTCGAAGGCGTGGCGCAGACCATCGCGCGCGGGCCGGCCGCTGCCTTCGTGGCGATCAAGCAATTGGGCACCAACGGAGGCGGGTTCTTCGGCCCTAACTCGACACACCCGCTGGAAAACCCCACCTTCTGGTCGAACGCGTTCGAGATGGTTGCGATCATCCTTATCCCGATGGCGTGCGTGTGGATGTTTGGCCGGATCATCGGCAGGCCCAAACATGCCATGGTCATGTTCGGCGTGATGGCGGCACTGCTGCTGATCAAGATCGTCGCGTCGGTCGGTTTCGAGACCGCGCCAACCCAGGCCTTCGTGGACCTTCCCGTGGCGCAGGACGTCGGCAACCTCGAAGGTAAGGAATTGCGCCTAGGCGCTACCGCCGGCCCGCTATGGGCAGTGCTGACCACCTCGACCAGCAATGGTTCGGTCGGTGCGATGCACGACAGCCTCAACCCGCTGACCGGCCTCGTCCCGATGGCGGGCATGTGGCTCAACGAAACCTTCGGCGGCGTCGGCGTCGGCATGATCAACATGTTCCTCTACATCGTGGTTGCGGTGTTCGTCGCAGGCATGATGGTGGGCCGAACGCCGGAGTATCTCGGCCATCGGATCGAGGGGCGCGAGATGCGGTTCGCGGTGCTGGCGCTGATCAGCCACCCGGTGCTGGTCCTCGGCGGCACGGCGCTGTTCGCGGCGACTGCCTGGGGGCAGGACACGCTCAACAACGTCGGCGCGCACGGCTTCTCCGAAATTCTCTACGAATTCAGCTCGGCCGCCGCGAACAACGGTTCCGGGTTCGAGGGGCTGGGCGACAACACCGTGCCGTGGAACATCGCCACCGGGCTCGTGATGCTGATCGGCCGCTATCTGCCGATCATCGTCCCGCTCGCCATCGTCGGCTCGCTGATGGCCAAGCGCCGCAGTGCGGAAAGCGCAGGCACGCTCAGCGTGGAGAGCAGTACCTTCGGCGTGATGCTGTTCATCACCATCCTGATCTTCGGCGCGCTGACCTTCTTCCCCGCGGCGGCGCTCGGCCCCATCGCCGAACACCTCACCTTCATGCGCTGACCGCAGCGGTCAACAAGGATACAAAACCATGAACTATGTCCTTCCCTCGCTCCGCCTGTGGCTGGTGACGATCCTCGTCTGCGTTATCGGCTACGCGGGCCTGATTCTCGCCTTCGCCCAGACGATTGCCCCCTACCAGGCCAACGGTTCGATCGTCGAAGTGGACGGCCAGGCGGTGGGCAGCGAACTGATTGCGCAGGACTTCAGCAGCCCGCGCTATTTCTGGCCGCGCCCCTCGGCCGCCGCTTACGACGGCCTGGGCGCGGCAGGGAGCAACCTGTCGCCCACCAGCGCGGACCTCGCCGCTCGCGCCGTAGAGACGGTCGCCCGCTACGGCGCCACGGCCGAGAACCCGGTTCCGGCGGATCTGGTGGCGGCATCGGGCGGCGGGCTCGACCCGCACATCTCGCTCGATGGCGCTCTCTATCAGGCGGACCGGGTCGCCGCTGCGCGCGGGCTCGATCCGGCTCGGGTGCGCGACCTGATCGAGCAGGAGGCCGCCGCTCCGGGTGCCATCTTCGCACCCGAGCGTATCGTGAACGTGTTGCAACTCAATCTGGCGCTCGACCGGCTGGAAGAATAGGCGAGGCGAACGATGGCCGACCAGCAGCCCAGCAACGATGCCGAACGTTTCATGCGGCTGGTCCGCGCCGAGGAACGCGGTCGCCTGACGGTCTATCTCGGTGCGGCACCCGGCGTCGGCAAGACCTACCGCATGCTGCAGGACGCGGCACGGCGGCAGGCCGAGGGCGTCGACGTGGTCGTGGGTGTCGCCGAAACCCATGGCCGCAGCGAGACCGCGCTCTTGCTCGAACCGCTGGAGGTGATGCCGCGCCGACATTACGACCACGAGGGCCATCGGCTGGAGGAGTTCGACATCGATGCCGCGCTGGAGCGGCGGCCGCAGCTCATCCTTGTCGACGAACTTGCGCACACCAACGCGCCCGGTTGCCGTCATCCCAAGCGCTGGCAGGATGTCGCCGAACTGCTCGTTTCGGGCATCGACGTCGCCACCACCATCAATATCCAGCATCTCGAGAGCCTCAACGATATCGTGGCCGGTGTGACACACGTCCGCGTCCGCGAGACGGTGCCCGACAACATCCTTGAGAATGCAGAGATCATCGCGGTCGACCTGCCGCCCGAGGCGCTGATCGAACGACTCGAGGCGGGCAAAATTTACCTACCGGAGACCGCCGGTCGCGCGCTGTCCAACTTCTTCACCCCCACCAAGCTCGCCGCCTTGCGCGAGCTTGCGCTGCGCTATGCCGCGAGCAATGTCGACCGACGGTTGAGCGACCAGCTCGAACTCAGCGGCGAAGGGGGCGGTTTCGTTTCCGGCGACCGGCTGATGGTCGCGGTAAGCCCCGGTAAGGGCGGAGCTCGCGTGGTGCGCGAGGCCAAGCGCCTTGCCGACATGCTGCATGCGTCTTGGACTGCGGTGGTGATCGAAAGTGGCAGCGCGCGCGCGGTCTACGGCGCGCAGCGCGAGCAACTGGCGGACAATCTCGCGCTCGCATCGTCGCTCGGCGCGTCGCTGATGACGGTCGCGGCCACCGATGTTGGCCAAGCGCTGGTCGATCAGGCACGCGAATTGCGTGCGAGCCAAATTGTGATTGGCAAGAGCCGCCGGAGCCGCTGGTTCGAGTGGCGGCACGGCTCGATCGCGCAGGAAGTCATCCGTAAAGCCAAAGGCGTTTCGGTCCACGTCGTTCCCGTCGACGAAGCGGACGAAAAGCCGCAGCGAGCCGCCGATCCGCATCCTTATCGCGATCCCATGCTGGCGCTGGTCCTCGTGGGCGCGAGCGTCGGACTGATCGAGCTGGCCCTGCCGTGGATCTCGCCGAGCGCGGTTGACCTGCTGTTGCTGCTGCCGGTGATATTCGCCGCCACGCTACTGCGTATGGGCGGGGCGATCTGGTCGGCGGTCTGGGCGGCGCTGGCGTTCAACTTCTTCTTCACCGAGCCCTATCACACGCTTACGATATACAGCCCCGCCGACGTCATCACTTTCGCCGTGCTGGCGCTGGTGGCGAGCGTTGTGGGCGCGCTGGCCGGACGAGTGCGCCGCCAGGCGCAGACTAGCGCGGGGGTTGCCCGGCTCAACGCCTCGCTGGCGCGCTTCGCCGGGCTGATGGGCGGGCTCTCCGACCGGGACGAGACTGCGCGCGTCGCGTGCGGCGAGATCGGCGGCCTGCTCGATGTGGAGGCGATCATCGTTTCGATCGAGGATGACCGGCTGGTGGTGCGCGGGAACGAGCACTACCGCGAACTCGATATGGTCGATCAGGCTGCGGCGAAGTGGACGCTTGAAAACGGCGAGCCTGCCGGGCGAGACACCGGCACCCTGAACGCAGCCGACTGGCAATTCCACCCGTTGAGGACTGCGCTCGGCATGATGGGTGTGCTGGGCATCGCGCGACCGTCTCAGCAGCGCGTGATCCGCCCCGACGACGCGACGCTGCTCGCCTCGCTGGTCGATCAGACCGCCTTGGCGCACGAGCGGCTCGTGCTGGAGGCGCGCGCGCGCGAGGTCGATGCCCTGCAGCAGCGTGACCAGCTTCGCGGAGCTCTGCTCGGTAGCATCGCCCACGATCTGCGCACGCCGCTTACCGCAGTGATCGCCGCTACCGAGGCAATCCCATCCGAGGGATCTTTTGCCAGCGAAGTGCTCATCGCGCGCGAGGAATCGCGTCGGTTGCAACGCTTTCTGAACGATCTGCTGGAAGCTTCGCGGATCGAGCATGGCGCTATCCAGCCCAAGCTGGAAAGCGTCGATCTGACCGACATCATCGCCGCGGTCCTGCGCGATTTGCGGCAAACCGGCCCCGATACGCGGGTCGAGACCGCGATCGATGCCGATTGCCCGCTGGTGCGCACCGATGCCCTGCTTGTCCGACATGTGCTGATCAACCTGATCGACAACGCGCTCAAATTCTCGCCGCAGTCGAGCAAAATTCTGGTCGAGCTCGATTGCAGAAACGATGACGTGGCGCTGCGAGTGCTCGACCGGGGGCCGGGCCTCCCGCCCGACGCTGCCGCGCTGTTCGACCGGTTCGAGCGGCTCGAAGGAACCGATCGCGTGGGCGGTTCGGGCCTTGGCCTTTGGATTGCGAAGAACTTCGTCGAGGCGGTGGGGGGCTCCATCACGGCCCAGAATCGCGAAGGCGGCGGCGCAGTGTTCGCGATCGCGCTGCCATCCGCTACGCTCGTGTCCGAGGAGACCGCTGACGATGCGTAGCGACGTGCTGATCATCGACGACGAGCCCGCGATCCGGCGTTTGCTCACCAGCGCGCTCGACCGCAGCGGCATTAGCCATGCCGAGGCAGCGAATGCGGGGGAGGCACTGCGGCTCGCAACGGCCCAGCCGGCACCGCTGGTTGCGCTTCTCGACCTTGGCCTGCCCGATCGCGACGGACTCGAAATCGTCCCGCAGCTTGCCTCGCTGGGCCTCGCGGTCATCGTCCTGACCGCGCGCGACGCCACCGAGGAGAAGGTCGATGCGCTCGATCTGGGTGCCGATGATTTCGTCACCAAGCCGTTCGACAGCGAGGAGCTGCTCGCCCGGGTTCGGTCCGCGCTGCGGCGTAAGGCAGGCCCGCTCGCCGACAGCGCTTCGCGGCAATTCGCCGAGGGCACGATCGATCGCGAGGCGCATGCCGTCACGATACGGGGCGAGAAAGCCGAACTGACGCCGCGCGAGTTCAATCTGCTCTGGGCGCTGGCCGACCGCCCGGGACGCGTAGTCACGCATGAGAGCCTGCTAGAAACGGTCTGGGGGCCCGCGCACCGCCAGGACTTGGACTATCTGCGGGTCGCGATCCGCTCCCTTCGACGGAAAATGGAGCAGGATGCGAGTAATCCGAGGTTGATCGTGAACGAACCCGGCGTTGGCTATCGCGTAGCCGTAACCCAAGGTTTGCGAGACTAATTTGATCCGAGGTGAGCGGCACACCGGGTGGTCTGCTTACGGCCCACAAGCCGCCAGACTGCTGCAGTCAGCAAAGCGCCCCAAAGGCGGTCATTCAGCATACTGCTAGAACTGCCTGTCAGCTGCCATTCGAAATCACTGGCCGACTACAGGCTGATCAATAATCTACACCCTGAATCCAAGACGCCGAGTCGAAACTATCGCCCATCCAGCGGTTATAGACTTTCAAGCTTCGCAAAATTGGCTACCCCAGGTGCTGGCTGGCGCGAATGGCGTATTGGCCCAGCGGACAATCCGCCAAGCTTCCCTGCCGCATCGGCAACTTTCGCAAGCCTGCCTTCATCGATCCTGTAATAGACGAGCTTGGCGTCCTTCCGGGTTTTCACGAGGCCGGCATTGCGAAGGACCGCCAACTGCTGTGATAGCGTCGGCTGGCCGATCTCCGCTGCGTCGTCGATCTCACCGACATTACGCTCCGTGCCCGTCAAAGCCTGCATTATCCGCAAGCGCACGGGATGAGCGAGTGCCTTCAAGGCTTCGACCAGCTCTTCGTCAGTCATTTGCGCGCCCCTCGCTTGGTTTCTCTCATGAACCAGTCGGTCTGACCCTTGGTGGAGAAAACCGTATCCAGCGATGCGTCGGGCTGGGCCAGCAGCGCTTCTCCAGGTGCCCAATTCGCAGGGGCGAGAACCGGTCCATCGTCGACTGCCTGAAGAGCATCGAGGGTCCGCAGCATTTCGGGCGTCGAACGGCCTACGTTTGCGGGATAGCAGGTCATCGCCCGGATAACGCCGGTTGGATCGATGAAGAATGTCGTCCGGACTGTCGCGCTGTCGCTGTCGTTCGGCGCCACCATGCCATAGGCGCGCCCGATCACGAGTGTGGGATCCTCAACGATCGGGAAGCGCACCTCGATGTCATAGCGATCGCGGATCAGCCGCAGCCAGGCGAAATGCGAGAACAGGCTATCGACTGAGAGCGCCATCAGCGCGCAGTCGCGCTGTTCGAACTCGCTGGCCGCTTGGGCCAGTGCGACGAACTCGGTCGTGCACACAGGCGTGAAATCCGCAGGGTGCGAGAACAGGATCAGCCACCGCCCCCGGCAATCCGAAAGGCGGACATCTCCTGTCGTGCTGCGCGCGGAAAAGTCGGGGGCGACGTCTCCGATACGCAATCCGGCGCACGGCGCCTGTCGTTCGCCATCGGCTTTGATCATCTCGGTCATCGAGCTTTCATAACACTTGACAGCAGAATAGCAACACATATAAACGGTTTATGTAAATGTATGGAGATCAAGCCATGGCTGACGATCAAAACCTCAACAGCGCCGCCGCCCAGGTCGAGCGCGCCCAGGCCGACAAGTGCCTCCGCCCCTCTATTGCGGGATTTTTTGACGAGGCAACGAACACGGTCTCGTATGTTGTGCACGATCCCAAGACGGACGAAGCGGCGATTATCGACTCGGTCTTGGACTTCGAAGCAGCGTCCGGGCGGACCTCGAACGGTTCGGCCGACCGCATTATCGAGTATGTCACTTCTAATAATCTGAAAGTGACATGGCTGATCGAGACGCACGCGCACGCGGATCACATCTCAGCAGCTCCCTATCTGCAGGAGCGGCTCGGGGGTAAGCTGGCTATCGGACGCGACATCATCCGCGTGCAGGAGGTATTCGGCAAGCTCTTCAACGCGGGCACCGATTTCGAACGTGACGGATCGCAGTTCGACAAGCTGTTCGAAGACGGCGAAACCTTCAAGGTCGGTGAGTTGGAAGGCATCGCCCTCCATGTTCCCGGTCACACACCTGCCGATATGGCCTTCATCATCGGCGATGCTGCATTCGTGGGCGACACGATTTTCATGCCAGATTTCGGGACCGCACGGGCTGACTTCCCCGGCGGCGATGCGCACCAGCTCTATCGGTCCATTCGCCGGCTGCTCTCGCTCCCGGACGAAACTCGCCTGTTCCTGTGCCACGACTACAAGGCGCCGGGCCGCGACGAATACGCCTGGGAAACCACCGTCAAGCAACAGCGCCAAGAGAACGTGCATGTGAAGGACGGGGTAAGCGAGGAAGACTTCGTCGAGATGCGGACCACCCGCGACAAGACGCTCGCCATGCCGAACCTGATCATGCCCTCGGTGCAGGTGAATATCCGCGGCGGTCGTTTGCCCGACCCCGAAGACAACGGCGTCAGTTACATCAAGATTCCTGTGAACGCCGTATGACGCTCCCCGGTTTCCCTGAAGCTGCGCCGCTTGCCGGCTTGGCGGGCGGCGTCCTGATCGGCCTCGCATCGGCAGTCATGCTGCTAGGTCTTGGCCGGATCGCCGGGGTTTCCGGCCTTGCCGCAAAGGCAATCGGATTAGGCGGCAGCGGTATTGCCAGAAGCGGCGCTTGGATGTTCGTGATCGGGCTGCCACTCGGCGCACTCATCGTTGTGCTGGCATCGGGCGGGCTCGGAGCCAGTTTCGCCAGTCCCTTAACGCTCGCGATAGCTGGACTGGTGGTCGGAATTGGCACGCGTCTTGGAAGTGGATGCACCAGTGGGCACGGGGTTTGCGGTGTTAGCCGTCTATCGGGCCGCTCGATCGTCGCCACGCTCACTTTCATGGCGACCGGTATTGCGACAGTAGCGATCATGAACGCGCTCGGGCTGGAGGCGTTGTGATGCGGACCGCTCTCACCTCAATCGTATCCGGCGTGCTTTTCGGCGCCGGGCTTGCTCTTGGCGGCATGACCGACCCTGCGCGGGTGCGCGGCTTTCTCGACATCTTCGGCGACTGGGACCCCACGCTCGCTTTCGTGATGGGCGGAGCCGTCATCGTCATGGCCATCGCGTGGCAGATCGTCTCGCGCCTGGCCGAACCGATTTTCGCGGGTGAGTTTCACCTGCCGACCAAATCCGATCTCACTCCGCGCCTTATCGGTGGAGCAGCCCTGTTCGGAATTGGCTGGGGAATAGCGGGGCTGTGTCCGGGACCCGGAATAGCTGCTCTCGTGATCGAGCCTGCAGCGGCCGCGATATTCGTCGTCGCCATGCTCGCCGGCATGGCTGTTGTTCGGCTTTTCGAAGGGGCAACATCATGAAGCTTGTCAGTGTAAGCGACACCTTCGCCGTCTCCCCTCAGCTTGAGCCGAGCGACATGCGCGGGCTTGCCGACGCGGGATTCAGCGCGGTGATCTGCAACAGGCCGGATGGCGAAGAGCCAGGCCAGCCAAGCGTCTCATCAATGCGAAAAGCTGCCGAAGAAGCCGGGTTGGCCTTCCATCATATCCCGGTTTCGGGTGGCGAGTTTCCGCCGGTTGCGATCAAGGCCTTCGCCAAGGTCCGCGAAGAAACGGACGGCAAGGTGCTTGCCTTCTGTCGGACCGGCACGCGCTCCATCACGCTCGATGCCCTCGCCAACGTCGAGAATGAAACTGCCGACGCGCGCATCGAACACGCCAAGCGAGCTGGCTACGATTTGTCCGGCTTGCGTGACCGGCTTGGCGAATAACGAAAAAAACTGGAGAGTTTGTCATGCCCCGAAGCCTCAATCATGAAGTCGTAATCATCGGTGGAGGGTCAGCGGGGATTGCGACTGCATCCTCCATGCTGAAGCGGCGCCCGTCACTCGATATCGCAATCGTCGAGCCGAGCGAGGATCATTACTATCAACCCGGCTGGACGATGGTCGGCGGCGGCGTCTTCGAAGCTTCCGCCACCAGACGCAGCACGGCGAGCGTGATGCCGAAACAGGCAACCTGGTTGAAAATGGCGGCGGCGTCTTTCCAGCCCGATAACAATCAGGTCACGCTCAGCGATGGCACTACGATCACCTACCGCGTTCTGATTGTCGCTCCGGGGATCCGGCTTGCCTGGGAAAAGATTGACGGGCTGGAAGAAACACTCGGCAAGAACGGCGTTACCTCCAACTATCGCTACGATCTGGCTCCCTACACATGGGAGCTTGTGCGCAACCTGAAATCGGGGCGCGCAATCTTCAGTCAGCCGCCGATGCCCATCAAGTGTGCAGGTGCGCCGCAGAAGGCCATGTATCTGTCATGCGATGCCTGGCTGGAGCGCGGTGTTCTCGGCAACATAGACGTCGAGTTCCGCAATGCTGGAGGCGTCCTGTTCGGGGTGAAGGAATACGTCCCGGCCCTGATGCAATATATCGATAAATACGGCGTCGACATGAAGCTGAACCAGACCCTCGTTGCAGTGGATGGTTCGGCCCGGGAAGCCGTATTCAAGACCGAAGCCGGTGAAGAAACAGTCGAGTTCGACATGCTGCATGTGGTTCCGCCGCAGGTTGCCCCGCAGTTCGTCACCGACAGCCCTCTCGCGAATGCCGAAAGCGGATTTGTCGACGTCGACAAGTTCACGCTCCAGCACGTCCGCTATCCCAACGTCTTCGGTCTCGGCGATGCGGGATCTACTCCCAACGCCAAGACGATGGCGGCTGCGCGCAAACAGGCACCGATCGTAGCGGTCAATACGCTTGCCCAGCTCGATGCAAAGCAGCCTGTGGCCGATTACGATGGCTACGGCTCCTGCCCGCTGACCGTGGAACGCGGTAAGATCGTGCTCGCCGAATTCGGATATGACGGGAAGCTCCTGCCAAGCTTTCCGAAATGGGTGATCGACGGCACGAAGCCGCGCAAGCTCAGCTGGCTTCTGAAATCCGAAGCGCTGCCATGGATCTACTGGAACGGCATGCTCAGGGGCCACGAATGGCTGGCCAAGCCGCATGCCAAGAAGGCAGCGTAGCAGAACATGATCGACGCTCTGCATCTGGGCCTTGGCGCACTGTCTGGCGCGCTCGTTGGATTTACGCTTGGCCTGGTAGGCGGTGGGGGCTCAATCCTTGCCGTTCCACTGATGGTCTATCTCGTTGGGGTCAAAAGCCCTCATATCGCCATAGGCACGAGCGCGCTGGCTGTCGCTGCCAATGCCGCTACCGGCTTGCTGCAGCACGCCCGCGACCTGAATGTGCGCTGGCGCTGCGGCTTCATGTATGCGGGCGCCGGCATCGTCGGCGCGATGGCTGGCTCGACGCTCGGGAAGAACTTCGATGGCCAGAAACTCCTGTTCCTGTTCGCGCTTCTGATGATCGTGGTCGGCGCACTCATGCTCCGCAGCCGTAAGGCTGAGGGCACGCCGGGGGCGGCGTGCAACCGCCGAAATGCGCCGAAGGTTCTCGGCTACGGTCTCGGCACAGGTGCTTTCAGCGGCTTCTTCGGAATTGGCGGCGGCTTCCTGATCGTGCCGGGTCTGATGGCCTCGACCGACATGGTGATGATCAATGCGGTCGGCACCAGCCTGATCGCAGTAACCGCATTCGGACTTACCACGGCGGCGAATTATGCGCTGTCCGGTCTCGTCGACTGGGCACTCGCGGCGGTCTTCATTCTCGGCGGTGTCGGTGGCGGATATTTCGGCACCCGGCTTGCCAAACGACTGTCGGGCGGCGGCCAGCTCAAGACAGTGTTTGCTGGCCTGATATTCGTGGTCGCGCTCTACATGCTCTGGAAGAGCTGGAACGCGCTGTGACGCAGATCCCCGACAAGGACGCGAAATGTCGGAAGATCGAGGCGCTTATCGCGAGCGGCCGGGGCGTCTGCGAAAGCTGCCGCGAGGTCGGGATATCCGAGAAAACCTTTTATCGCTGGCGCAAGGGGTGCGCCGCAGATCTAGTCAGGTAGAGTATGTTCGAACATTTCGATGCGCTGGTGCTCGCTCGTATCCAGTTTGCCTTCACGGTCAGCTTTCACTTCATCTTCCCGTCTTTCTCGATCGGCTTGGCGAGCTACCTCGCGGTGCTCGAAGGATTGTGGCTCAAGACCGGCAAGTCGATCTATCTCGACCTGTTCAAATACTGGATCAAGATTTTCGCCATCGCCTTCGCGATGGGTGTCGTTTCCGGCATCGTGATGAGCTACCAGTTTGGCACCAACTGGGCTGTATTCAGCGACAAAACTGGTCCCGTAGTAGGGCCGCTAATGGCCTACGAAGTGCTGACCGCCTTCTTCCTCGAGGCGGGGTTCCTTGGTGTGATGCTGTTCGGCATGAACAAGGTCGGCAAGGGCCTACATTTCACGGCCACTTGTATGGTTGCGCTCGGCACCTTGATCTCCGCGACCTGGATACTCTCGGTCAACAGCTGGATGCAAACGCCGGCGGGCTTCGAAATGGGAGCCAACGGCCAATTTCTCCCCGGTCCCAGCTGGTGGGCGATCGTTTTCAATCCCAGCTTCCCTATCCGTTTGATGCATACGGTGACGGCGTCCTACCTGACTGTCGCTTTCGTGGTCGGCGGCGTCGGCGCCTGGCATCTGTTGCGCGATCGAATGAACCCGCATGCCCGCAAGATGTTCTCAATGGCGATGTGGATGGCGACGCTGGTTGCACCCGTCCAAATCTTTCTCGGCGACACGCACGGGCTCAACACTCTCGAGCACCAGCCGCAGAAAGTCATGGCAATGGAAGGTCACTTCCAAAGTCACCCGGATGGTGCACCGCTGATCCTGTTCGGTATCCCGAACAGCGAGGAAAAGCGTGTCGATTATGCGGTCGAGATCCCCAAGGCGTCTTCACTGATCCTGAAGCACGATCCTGATGCACCTCTTGCCGGACTGGATACGATCCCGGACGACGAGGAACCGCCCGTGGGCATCGTGTTCTGGGCGTTCCGCATTATGGTCGGAATCGGTTTTGCGATGTTGGGGCTTGGCCTTTGGAGCCTGATCGCGCGCGTTCGCGGCAGGCTCTACGATTGGCCTCTGCTTTACAGGGCAGCACTGGTGATGGCCCCGAGCGGATTTGCCGCGGTCATCGCTGGCTGGATAACCACCGAGGTCGGTCGCCAACCTTACGTCGTCTACAATCTCTTGAGAACGGCAGATGCGGCAAGCCCGTTGGACGCGCCCGCAGTTGCGGCATCGCTGCTCGCCTTCGTAGTCGTCTACTTCGCAGTCTTCGGTGCGGGGGTCTGGTATATCCTCCACCTCATGCACAAGCCGCCGCAAGCGGGCGAATACGGCGTCAAGCGCGGCGACACCGGGCCAATCCGAACCGCCGGCATCACGCCTGGTCCGTCGCAGAATCCTAGCAATCCCGACACATTGCCGCGCGATCACGAGGAGGCGACCGATGGACGTTAACGTGGACCTGACGACAATCTGGGCTTTCATCATCGCCTTCGCCGTCTTCGCCTACGTCGTGATGGACGGGTTTGACCTCGGCATCGGAATCCTCTTTCCGACCTTTGATGTCGGGCCGGAGCGCGACCGGGCAATGAACTCGATCGCACCTGTATGGGATGGAAACGAGACGTGGCTGGTTCTGGGCGGCGGCGGCCTGTTCGCTGCTTTCCCGCTGGCCTATGCGGTCATCCTGCCCGCGACCTACCCGCTCATCATCGCCATGCTGCTGGGGCTGGTGTTTAGAGGCGTAGCCTTTGAGTATCGCTGGCGCGATCCGGGGCACCGCCGATACTGGGACATGGCCTTTACCGGCGGCTCGCTGGTCGCTGCGCTGGCGCAGGGCATGACGCTGGGCGCTCTTCTCCAAGGCATCGAAGTCGTAGATCGATCCTATGCGGGCAGCTGGTTCGACTGGCTCACGCCCTACACACTTTTGACCGGCCTCGGCACGGTTGCTGGCTACGCTCTGCTTGGCGCGACCTGGCTGGTGTGGAAGCTGGACGGGGAGAGTCAGCATCATGCCCGAAAGCTAGCCAAGTGGGCGGCATGGGCAACGCTGGTGCTGATGGGGGGCGTCAGCCTCTACAATGTGTTCCTGAACGCCGAATATGCCGAACGCTGGCTGACGGCGCCGGAGATCTACTTCGCCGCACCGGTCCCGATCCTCACGGCGGTGATTGCCGTCCTGTTGCTGCGAGCTCTTTCGGTCGACCGGCACAGCAAGCCGTTCTGGCTGAGCCTTGCGTTGTTCTTCTTTGGGATGGCCGGCCTCGGCGTCACCATGTGGCCCTATGTCGTTCCGCCGGGCCTCACGATCTGGGACGCCGCTGCGCCGGAGCGCAGCCAGATCTTCATGCTAGTGGGTGTCGCAATCACCATGCCGCTCATCATCGCCTACACCGCCTGGGCCTACTGGGTGTTCCGCGGCAAGGTGGCTGACGAGGGATATCACTGATGGACGAGCCGCAGAATCGCCCGCTGTGGCAGCGGCTCGGCTGGATGTTCGCGATCTGGCTCGCCAGCATAACCGTGCTGGGCCTCGTCGCTTCGGTCATCAGGCTGTGGCTCAAAGCATAACTGGCATCGGAAGTGCGAGACTCAATTATGCATTGTCTTTAACTGATTGCGCGATCAGCGCACAAAAATGGAGCTTTTGCGTGTGGTGGAGCCATCCTCGTAATTTATCACTTAGTGGAATCGATAATTTGAATTGGGCAGCTGAAGGTGTGTGTGCTACCTAGCGTGCATCAACATGAAGCGAGGAAATTGAAATGAGCCTGCACATTGGTGACATCGCCCCCGACTTTACCGTCGACACTCAAAATGGCGAAATCAGCCTGCACGACTGGGCTGGCGATAGCTGGGTGTTCTTCTTCAGCCACCCGGCCGACTTCACCCCCGTCTGCACTACAGAGATGGGCCGCACCGCGCAGCTCGCCAGCGAGTTCGACAAGCGCAATGTGATGCCGCTCGGGCTTTCGACCGACACTGCCGAAGAACACGCCAAGTGGATCGAAGACGTCAACGACACCCAGAACACCAATCTCGTGTTTCCCATCATCGCTGATGCCGATCTTAAGATCGCCAAGCTCTATGACATGATCCATCCGGATCAGAGCGAGACGGCGGCTGTGCGGTCGGTATTCATCATCGATCCGGACAAGAAGATCCGGCTCACCATGACCTATCCCATGAGCGTGGGACGGAACTTCGACGAGATCCTGCGCGCGATCGATGCGCTCCAGTTCAGCGACAAGCATGGCGTGGCTACTCCCGCCGATTGGCGCGAAGGCAAGGATGCGATCATTCCGCCGTCGGTTTCCGATGAGGATGCGAAAGCGCGCTTTCCGCAGGGTTTCACCACGCTTCGTCCTTACCTGCGCACGGTAAAAATCGACTAGCATGAGACTCGGCCCGCCCCTCGAAAATGATCTTGGGGCGGGTTAGGTCACGAAAAGCGACGCCTTAACGATCAAAAACGGATTGAAGATGAAGATAGTTTCAGGGGCGAAAGGTCGGGTAAAACCTGTCGAGCAGCTATTTATCGCTACTTTCACGCAATCCGAGGGCGTTGAAGAAGGTCGCGTTATAGGCGATCTTGTCCGCGATCTTCTGAGCAATACGCCCTCTGGCGATCTTCGCACTTTCTACGCGTATCACGCCGATCGCATAGTCGGCGCAGCCATCTTTACGCGCTTGACCTACCGAGACGATAATCAGGTGGTCTTCCTTCTTTCCCCCATGGCGGTAGATGCCGATTGTCAGCGCCAAGGTATTGGGCAGAAATTAATCCAGTTCGCCTTGAATCAGCTAAGAGATGAGGGTGTCGACATCGCAATCACTTACGGCGATCCGGAATACTACAAGCGAGTTGGCTTTCTCCCGATCTCCCAAGAACAGGCCCGACCTCCGCTCCAGCTATCCATGCCCCATGGCTGGATTGGTCAATCTTTATCCGGTTCCAAGACGATGAGTCTGGCCGGGCCTTCATTCTGCGTGCCAGCCTTGAACAAAAGCGACGTTTGGTGAGGAAACGACATGCGCGTGCTCAAGTTCGCGCAAGCGCTCAAAATTAGGTGAAACAGATTTATGCTGCTCGAGAAAATCAAAACACCCGGCCTGTCCCACCTGTCCTACCTGATTGGTTCAGGCGGAAAGGCGGCCGTCATCGATCCGCGCCGCGACTGCGAATGCTATGTCGAAATGGCGCGCGCCGAGGGGCTGGACATCACCCATATCTTCGAAACCCATCGCAACGAGGATCTGGTTTCGGGGGCGCCCATCCTGAAGCAATTGACTGGCGCGCGCGTCCTGCACGGTCCCAATCCTGCCGGCACTGTCGAATATGCCGAGATGGCTCACGAGGGTGATGAGTTCGAGATCGGGCAGCTGACAATTCAGGTGCTCGAAACGCCGGGGCACACGGACGATCATCTTGCTTTCGTTCTCCACGACACTGCCTATCCCGATGGGCCAGTCGGAGTGTTCACGGGAGACGCACTGTTCGTCGGTGACGTCGGTCGCACGGACTTTTATCCCGACCGTAAGCGCGAGGTCGCAGGCCTTCTCTACGATTCCCTCCAGAAGATCCTCGATCTTGGCGATCAGGTCATCCTCTATCCGGCACATGGTGCGGGGTCAGTTTGCGGGTCGGGAATGGCGGAACGCGAGTTCTCGACCCTCGGCCACGAACGCGCGAACAATCCGCGTCTGCAGTTCGAAAGCCGCGATGCCTTCGTCGACTTCAAGGTGGCGGAGAACCACTACCAGCCGCCCTATTTCCGGCTGATGGAGCGCCTTAATCTGGAAGGCGGCGATGCTGCGCCACGTGTTATGCGACCCAAGCGCCTGTCGCTGTCCGAATTGGGCGACATCAGTGTCGACCACCTGGTGGATGTGCGCGAGCCGCTTGCCTTTGCATCAGGCCATCTTCCCGGTTCCATGAACCTGCCGGTCGGCATGATCTCGGCATTCGCAGGATGGTTCATCCGCGAAGGCGAGAGGGTCGCTCTCATCGCTTCCGATGAAGACCAGCTCGAAGCTGCTATGACGCATCTCGTGCGGATTGCGCTCGACGATATCCAGGGCGGCTATGTCGGCGTCGTTCCTGCCGCTGCACAGGGCAAGCCGATGCGGACTATTCCGATGATCGGAACCGAGGAAGTCGAGCGCCGCCTGGAAGGAGGCGAAGATGGCTGGACGCTGCTTGACGTCAGGGATGCGGACGAACGCGCGTCGAATGAGATCGAGGGTTCCCAGCATATCTACGTGGGCGAACTCAACGAGCGTTATCGCGATCTCGATGCGGCACATCACTACACGTTGATGTGCGCCAGCGGGATGCGGGCGACGGTCGCTGCCGGCTGGCTTGCGAGCCGCGGCTTCGACAAGCTGCACATCTATCTCGGCTCCATGGGTGCATGGAAAGCGGCCCATGACTAAACCGGATCAGGCGGCCTTCTGGGATGAGCGCTATGCGGCGGACGAGTATCTGTTCGGGACCGCGCCCAACGCTTTTCTGGCGCGCGAGGTGCATCGCCTGACCCCGGGATCGAAAGTCCTGGC
Source organism: Erythrobacter sp. YJ-T3-07 (assembly GCF_015999305.1). Classification (NCBI taxonomy): domain Bacteria; kingdom Pseudomonadati; phylum Pseudomonadota; class Alphaproteobacteria; order Sphingomonadales; family Erythrobacteraceae; genus Erythrobacter; species Erythrobacter sp. YJ-T3-07. The sequence continues at coordinate 923,710 of NZ_JAEAGP010000001.1, forward strand.
GGTCGCCGATGGCGAAGGGCGAAACAGCGTATTCCTGGCCCAGCATGGCCATCGCGTCGTCGCTACTGACGTTTCGGAAAGGGCGCTCGATAAGGCGCGAGCTCTCGCAGAGCGGCGAGGAGTCGAAGTCGAGTATCGGCAGGCAAATCTTGCCGAATGGGCATGGCCGGCGGAAGCTTTCGATGCGGTGGTCGGCATCTTCATCCAGTTTGCTGGTCCCGAACTGCGTGAGGACATCTTCGATGGCATGCATCGCTCGCTGAAGCCGGGTGGTCTGCTGCTGCTCGAAGGCTATCGCGAAGAACAGCTGGCCTACGGGACAGGCGGTCCGCCCAATATCGAAAATCTCTATACGGAGGACGGTTTGCGCCGCGCCTTCTCGACGTGGGAGATAGAATTGCTCGATGCCTACGATGCCGAGATCGAGGAGGGGACCGGCCATTCGGGCAAGTCGGCGCTGATCGATCTTATTGCGCGGAAGCGAGGTTGACGAATGCCAGCCGGAGCTCCGGCCCCGGCTGGCATCAAGATCAGAAGTTTGCGCTCGCGCGAATCCAGACACCCCGACCATAGCCCGGCAGTCGTTCGCCCAGCGGCACGTCAGATGCCTCCACGCGGTTCCTGCCTGCAAGATGCGGCTGGTAGAAGGTGTCGAATATGTTCTCGACGCCAGCTTCGAGCTTGAAATCATCGCGCAATCTGAACTGCGCGAACAATCCCGCAATTACATAGCCCTCGGTGGTATCCTCGTCGTTGCTGATCGAAACGGCATTCTGATCGGCCGCACCTGTCAGCTCGCCGCCAATGGCGAATCGATCGCCCTCATAGGCAATCGAGATACGCCCATTCAGCGGAGGAACGCGGTAGAGATCATCGTCGATATCTCTCCTCACCCCTCGAACGTAATTCATCGTGCCATCGATCAGCATGCGCGCTGTCGGTCGGACGGTAAAATCCAGATCCACGCCGTAAAATTCGGCGTCGACATTACGGAAAGTCAACGGCGTCGCGTCACCGTTCATATTCGCGACCATTTCGACCGGCGTTTCGAGCACGCCAACGGTTGCATCGAAGGGTGTGCCCTGGATGAAATTGTCGACCCGGCGATAGTAGGCGGTCGGGCGGAACGTGAAGCCTTCACCGTTAAAATCGGCGCCGGCCTCCAAGGTATAGGCTACCTCTGGCTCGAGAGCCTGATTGCCAACATAAATATTCCCGTCCGCCAGGCCATAGCTCGCTTCCGTTGGTAGCCATGCGAAGCGTTCCAAAAGGCTTGGAACACGAGTCTTGCGCGATAGGGTCACACGCGGGACGATTTCGCCCATCGGGACCCACGCCCGTGCAACCACATCCACCGTCGTATCCCTTTGTTCGCGTCCGGATGCAGCGAATACTGCCGCGAGCATACGCGGCCCCATCGGAACGGCTGTCCCGAGCTGAGGGACGCCTGCGGTCTGGCTGGTTCGATCGAGACGCGCGCCAAGTTCGAACTCGGCTGCTCCGATGCCGCCACGCCACTGAACGAAGCCACCGAAGCGCTCCGAAGACAAGTTCGGTTGGGCTTCCAGAAAAAAGGCGGCATTGGTCGAGTTGGTGATCGTCACGTCTTTGTCGACCATCTCGACATCGCCGCCCACGGTTACGTTGCGCCTATCCGAGCCGAAGCGCAGTGCAACTTCGGCGGTATTGGTGTCGGCTTCCGCAAACGTCGCACGTGCCCGCATCGCCGGAGCTGCCGGCTGCCTGGTCGTCTGATTGTCCATAAGGTGACGAACCGCAACATGGCCCATCCGCAGATCGAGATGAAGGTCATCGGTAAGCTGCCCCCGGTAACCGGCCTGAAGGAAGTCGGTATCGAAATACACGATGTCCAGCGCGAAAGGCGGGTTGCCGGTCGGGTCGGTTTCGCTGCGCCGGTATTCGACGAAAAATTCGCCTTCACCAGCACGAAAGCCCCCTTCGATACCGTAAAGCTGTCGCTCGAAGGATGTGCCGACTGCCGTGCCACCAGCGTAATCGTAATCCTCACCTTCCTCGCGGCTACCGATGACGCCTAGTCGCCACTGAGGCGTCACAATGCCGATTTGCCCACCAATCGCGTAGCTGTTGTCGACACTTCGATATTGCCCCGCTGCGTAGGCGTTGGCGGTAAGCTCACCAGTGTCGGAGAAACGCGTCCCGACAAGCTTCGCATCGACTGCGGCGGACAGGCTCGACCCTTGTGATACGGGCGCAGTGCCCCGCGTGATCTCGATACGGTCGATAAGGATGGATGGCGCGTAATGCAGTGGCGGATCCATGGCGTTCGGCCCGCCGGATGCAAACCTCTGGCCATTGATGCGGCCGAGAACGCGTTCTCCGAAGAGACCGCGATAGGAAAGCTGCCCCGAAAGCGCGCCGTTCTGAACCAGTGCACCCCCGGGCGTGCGCGCGGCAATTCCCGCTGCATCGGCTGGAATCGCAATCTGCTCTGGAGGGGATTGGTTATCCGCTTGGAGCGGGTTCGTCTTTGCTGCCGTTACAATAATCGTATCAGTAAGCAATTCGTTGGCGTTGGAACGATCTTCTTCTGGCGCATTGATCTGCTGGGCCATCACGGCCTTTGGTGCCGCCACAAGCGAAAGAGCCGAGGCGCTCAAAAGCGCCCCGCGAAGGGAAAATTTCATTGGTCATATCCTGAATACGGAAATGTGTGATCAACTCCGCTGGTCGCAGAGCGCGTTCAGGAGATGATTGGCGGACCTGTTGATGGAGGTGGCGGTGCCGCCAGACCCATCCCTATGCCGACGTTCGAAGCAAGGAAAGGCAAGTCCGCTTCAATGCCTTCGACTGGTTCTGCCATCAGCGGAGAAACGGGCGGGACCGCGAAGGCGTTCGCCACCACGCCGTAAGGGCACGGATCGCCGGCCACTTGGTGCTCGTCGCCGGAATGCTGATCGTCACCATGCATAGCATGGTCGATCCGAGCTTGAGCGAGCGCTTCGAAACGTATGCGCTGTCCTTCGGTTAAGCCTTGCGAGCAGATTCGGACGACAAATTCGCCGTGGGCACCCTTTGCTGGCATCCACCCTGTCGGGACGACATTGGTCATCATCAACATAATCGCTGACAGCAGCAGCACTATGCAGCGATTCTGGGGTGGCGATTGTCGTCGCATGTGCCCCGCCTACCGCCTGGGAATGCGTGCCTCAAGCACCAGCCATATTACTACTGCCAATCAAATTCCGTCCTTCGGCGGTTTTGGGCAAGTAGTTTGCCGTAAGCAGCCTGTCAGCAAGCGGCCCAATTCCAGCCAGTCCATACGAGCGCGCGCAAATGGCGGCTTGTGGGCGCTAGCGGACTGAACACTTGTTGGCACCATGACCTCTAAACCGGCATGTCGGCTTACGCCCCCTGAATGGACACTGCTGAACTCTTCGGCGTGCACTGGAACCCGCGTTGGGCTTGCGCGTCTGTGAGATCAGATGAAGCTCCGCAATTTGCCCTCACTACCGCACTGGCTCATCCCGTCGCCGAAGTTACGCATCACCCTGACGTATTTGTGGCGGCATGGACAATTGCCGGACCTTCGCAATCCGAAGCGATTTACCGAGTTGATACAGTGTCGAAAACTTTCGAATAGAAATCCGCAAATGGCCCCTTTGATCAATAAAGTGACTGCAAAGACGGTCGCGTCGCGCATACTTGGCAGTGATTGGGTCATACCAACGATATGGACCGGTAGTTCGTTACCCGTTGATCCGGATTGGCCTTACCCCGTCATCCTAAAGGCCAGTCATGGGTGTAATCAGAATGCCGTTTGCTACAGTAGGTCGGATTATGATCAAGCTCGAAAGCGGGCAACCAAATGGATTTCGAAGCCCTACGGTTTATGGCTCCATGAATGGGCTTACCGCCAGGTTCCAAGAGGTTTTATCGTCGAACCATATTTGGGCGACGAAGAAACACTTCCGGTGGATTACAAGGTCTACGTTTTCGGTGGCAGCGCGACCTTGGTGCAGGTGCACATCGACAGGAATCGAAGGCATCGTTGGATCCTTCACGACCGAGAATGGAAGCAAGTTTCGCAATTTGGCGAAGGGGCTATGCCTTCGCCGAAGAGTCTGGCGAAAATGCTTGATGCTGCGGAAAGAATGGCCGGCGCCTTCGAATTTGCCCGAGTGGATTTTTATGAGATCGACGGAGTTCCCAAATTCGGGGAGGTGACGTTTTATCCCGGTTCAGGGTTGGATCGCTTCGATCCACCCGAACTCGATGTCGAAATTGGCGCGATGTGGTTGGCGGCGCGCAAAAACTGGTTGCGAGAAGATGATTTTCAACGCGACCAAGTGGAAGCGGCCTAACCGGTTTTCACCCAAAGGCGGTCATTCAGGGGCCGCTTGGGCAGTCCTAAAGGCAGATATCGCCGAAGGCAGCTACGACCGCTTCCAGGTTAGCCTAGCGAAAGTCGGAATGACCGAAATTGGGGCGCGTTGCTGCCATCCCTACATTCTAGGCCGAATTGGTCGGCGTGTTGTATCAGAGCGCTTCACGCCGACGGTGAGCCTGTGCACAAGCCGCCAGATACCCGCGACACCTTCTTGCATCCCGAATCCAACCGATTCATGGTGCCAACATCGAGACCGCGACAGGGTGCCACGGCAAGGTGCCTCGAGGTTTTGACTCGCAGGGAAACCTGAGTTTTTTCAGTTGCTTGTCTTATTTCGAAAGCCTGGCTGGGGTGGCAGGATTCGAACCTGCGCATGCCGGTACCAAAAACCGGTGCCTTACCGCTTGGCTACACCCCATCAGCAGGCGAGTGCGCCCCTATAGCGTCGCGAACGGCGATGTGAAGGGGTGCCATGGTGCAGCGGGCACGGTAAGCCCTCACCATGACCGATCTCGCCACTGCCCGCCAAATCCTCGACACGCTAATCGGGTTCGACACCACCTCTCGAAACAGCAATCTCGCGCTGATCGAATGGGTCGAGGCGTATCTCGCCCGCCACGGCGTCGAATCGCAGCGGGTGCCAAACGAAGACGGGCGCAAGGCGAACCTGTTCGCGACCTGCGGGCCGAAGGTCGAAGGCGGGGTGATCCTGTCGGGCCACACCGATGTCGTCCCGGTCGGCGGGCAGGACTGGTCGAGCGATCCGTGGACCGTGCGCGAGGCGGACGGGAAACTCTTCGGACGCGGCGTGGCGGACATGAAGGGGTTCATCGCGCTCGCGCTCGCCTTCGTGCCGCGCTTCGCCGCGGGCAGGCTGCCGGTGCATCTGGCGCTGAGCTATGACGAGGAAGTGGGCTGCCAGGGCGCGCCTGCGATGATCGCGCGGATGGCGGAAACGATTCCAGCGCCGCGCCTCGCGATCGTGGGAGAGCCGAGCCTGATGGGGATCATCACCGGGCACAAGGGGATCGCGGTGCACGAGGTCAGCGTGCGCGGGCATGCCGCGCATTCCTCACTGGTCGATCACGGGATTTCAGCCAACGCCGTCGCGGTGCAGCTGATGCACGAGCTGCTGGCGCTGGCGGAGGAATTGCGCGCGCGGGCGGACACGGACAACGGCTTCGACCCGCCGCAGGCGACGCTGACCATTGGGGTGATGGAGGGCGGCACCGCGTCGAACATCCTAGCCGGGCACGCGCGCTTCCAGTTCGACCTGCGCTGCCCGCCGGGGGAGGATGCCGGGGCAATCCTCGCCCCGTTCAAGGCGCGATGCGAGGCGCTGGATGCAGAGTTGAAGAGTCGCTTCCCAGACGCTGGCGTGCAGGTGGAGCAGCACGCGGGCACCCCGCCGATGACGCCGCAGGACAGCGAGGATGCGGTCGCCTTCGTCCGCGCGCTGACGGGAGAGAACGGCGCGCCCGGTCAGGTCGCCTTCGCGGCCGAGGGCGGGCAGTTCCAGGCGGCGGGCTTCCCGACGGTGATCTGCGGCCCCGGCTCGATCGAGCAGGCGCACCAGCCGGATGAGTGGATCGCGCTGTCGGAGCTCGAGAAGGGCGCGGCGTTTATGCAGCGGCTAGCGGAGAGGTTGGGGTAGGCCAAATGTCCTCCCCGTTTTTCCGTCAGGACAAATGGAGAGGTGGCAGACGCCGCAGGCGGCTGACGGAGGGGTAATGGCGAATGTGCCCCTCCACCACGACACCTGCGGTGTCGCGGTCCCCCTCCCCATTTGGCCGCGCAAAACGGGGAGGATACTTCGGTCCGCCTACTCCGGCTTGCTGGGCTTCAGCACCTTGCCCTCGAAGTCCGCTCCCGAGTGCCGCTCGCGCAGCTGCGAATCCTCATCGCCCCACACCTTGGTGACGATCCGGCCGCGCTGCACCGCCGGGCGGGCGGCGATTTCCTCGACCCAGCGCGCGACGTTGGCGTATTCGTCGATTGAGAGGAAGGTCTTCGCGTCGTTGTAGATATTGCCTTCCACGAAGGGCGCGAGCCAGGCGAAGGTGGCGATATCGGCGATCGTGTAATCCTCGCCCGCAAGGAAGCGGCTCTCGCCCAGCCGCTGGTCGGCGACGTCGAACAGCCGCTTGGTCTCCATCGCGTAGCGGTTGATCGGATATTCGAACTTCTCGGGCGCGTAGGCGTAGAAGTGGCCGAAGCCGCCGCCGATGAAGGGCGCGCTGCCGATCTGCCAGAACAGCCAGCTGAGCATTTCCGCACGTGCTTGCCCGGTGGGTTGGAAGGCGCGGAATTTCTCCGCGAGGTGGAGCAGGATCGCGCCGCTCTCGAACACCCGGATCGCTTCAACCCCGGTCCGGTCGACCAGCGCGGGAATCTTGGAATTGGGATTGATCGCGACGAAGTCGGAGCCGAACTGGTCGCCATCGCCGATATTGATCGTGTAGGCGTCGTATTCCGCCGGATGGCCCGCCTCCAGCAACTCTTCCAGCATGATCGAGGCCTTTACCCCGTTGGGCGTGGCGAGCGAGTAGAGCTGGAACGGGTTGTCCCCCTTGGGCAGCTCGCGCTGCTCGCGTGCACCGGCGGTCGGGCGATTGATATTGGCGAACTTGCCGCCATTTTCGGCGTCGTGGGTCCAGACCTTGGGGGGCACATATTCGCTCATCGGGCAATTCCTCGGAAAAAGTTGGGACGACGACGCATTTGGGTCCGCGAACATCAACCGCAAGCGCGCGGGCCGTTGCCGGGGCGACAAGATGATCTGCCTGGCGCGATAGCTTGTCTTCACCCCGGCGGGCCGGGATCGGGCGATTTCGGGTAACCCTAACGGGACTTGTGTGTTGAGCGAGGCCCTGCGCGCGGTAGCCAGTCGGGCGAGGGAGACGAACTTATGCATCGTGCACTTTACCTGGCCTTGGTGATCTTGCCGCTGGCAGCTTGCGGGCAGTCGCAGGCTGTGGCCAAGCAGGCTGAGGCTGCGACCGAGGCTCAGGCGGAAACGCCCCTGCCTGCGGTCGACGATCAGGCGGAGATAGAGCGGATCGCGGCCACCTTGTCCGAAGAGGGCAAATATCCGGACCGGACCATGTTCACCGGGTTCATGTTCGGGAAGAAGCTGCTCGAAAGCGGTGCGCTGAGGACGCGGGACAAGGGCCGCTACAGCGAAACCACGGTAGAGACCGCGATCGCTGCGGAGCGAGCGCGCAAGGTGGCGCGCGACGAACGTGCCGCCAGAATCGCGCAGCGTCGCAATGCGGGCGACCTCTCGCTCGCCACGGCGGATTGCGAGCAGATGCAGAACGGGATCGATGGCCGCCCGGTCGCCTATCCGATGGGCTATTCCTTCAGGGGCCGGAAATACCCCGACCCATGCGCCGCGCTGGCGGCGGGCAGCAAATAGCGGGAACCGCCGCGTTGCGTGGGAGTCGTCTCAGCAGCACCCAACTGTGGACGCAACCTCATGGAAAAGCTCATTTTCGTCGACGACAGCCTGCCCGGCATCACCCGCAAGGGCGCCGGGCGCGGGTGGGCCTATTACGACCCCGATGGCGAGCTGATCCGCGATGCTGCCGAGCGCGAGCGTCTGAACGCGATCGCGCTGCCGCCTGCCTATAGCGATTGCTGGTTCTGCCCCGCACCCAACGGGCACATCCTCGCCACCGGATACGACGCGAAGGGGCGCAAGCAATATCGCTACCACCCCGAATTTCGCGCCAGTCGGGAAAGCGAGAAGTTCGACCGCTGCCTCGCCTTCGGTGCACGTCTGCCGCTGTTGAGGAAGCGGGTGGTCGACGATCTGGGTGCGCGCGATCTGGGGCTGGCGCGCGCGCTGGCCGGGGTGGTGCGGCTGCTCGACCTGGGCGCGATCCGGATCGGGAACGACACCTACGCACGCGACAATGGCAGCTTCGGCGCGACCACGATCAAAAGCCACCACGTCACCGTGCGCGGCAAGACTTTGCGATTCCGCTTCCGCGCCAAGTCGGGCAAGCACCGCGATCTGGAACTGACCGACACGCATCTGGCCAAGATCGTCCGCCAGATGCAGGATCTCGACGGGCAAGACCTGTTCTCCTTCGTCGATCCTGCCGCGGCTGGGCAGGCTGCGGTGCGCGATGTCACCTCCAGTCACGTCAACGCCTATCTGCGCGAGACCATGGGCGAGGATTTCAGCGCCAAGAACTTCCGCACCTGGCATGCAAGCGCGATGGCGTTCGGACTGCTGGCGGGTGCGAAGGAGGATCTGACGATCAAGACCGTGACGGAAACGGTCGCCGAACGGCTGGGCAATACCCCCGCGATCACCCGCAAGAGCTATATTCACCCGGCAATCTTCGACCTGATGGACCGGCAGGGCGAATGGCGCGAGGGGTTGCAACTGCCCCGGCGGACCAAATGGCTCGCACGCGAGGAGCGCGGGCTGATCGAATTTCTCGAAGATGCGCCGTCTTCGCGCGACATCCTCGCCGCCTGACGTTTTTTTCGCAAAACTAACATGGCGCAATCGCGTCCGCGTAAACTCGATGCTAGGGGTGGGGTAGCATTGTCAGCGCCGAATCTGGTGGGATAGGCGCGAAAGAGGGACGCATTTGCCCAACCATAAGCTGACCGCTGTCGACGCGGCCAATTTCCTGCCTGGGAATTTTCCACCGCTTGTTGCGCAAGTTCTGTTCGGTCTTGCGCTGGCGCTGGCGATGATCGGCCTTCGCACGCTCATCGATATCGTCGCTCCCAATGCAGGCCCCTTCGCGCTGGTTTACCCCATGGTGCTGATCGCCACGCTGTTCGGGCGGCTGTTGGCCGGCATCATATGCCTGATCGTTGCCTTCCTGTGGGCGTGGTACGTCGTGCTGCCGTTCCACGGGTCGTTCGCCTTCGAGGTGGCGAGCGATCAGTCGCGCGTGCTGATCAACTTCCTGTCATCCTGCGTGGTGGTCGCTCTCGCCGAGGTATTCCGCGCGGCGGTCCGCGTGCGCGAGGCCGAGCTGCACGAATCGCTCGAACGGCGGCGGTGGCTGATGGCCGAACTGCAGCATCGCACCAAGAACAACTTCGCGCTGGTTGCGAGCATGATCGAGCTGCAGAAGCGCCGGCAGAACAATCCCGCAGCCGCCGCCGCGCTGGAAGATGCCGCCAATCGCGTGTTCTCGTTCAGCCGCGCCTATGCGCAGCTTGCGGTGGACGGGGCCGACCGCAAGGAAGGCGCGATCGACATGGCCAGCTATCTGGAAGACGTGGTCGACCATCTGGTCCACGCGTCCTTCGACGATAACGTGAAGGTCGAATGCCGGATCGCGCCGATCCCGCTGCCGCGCGACCAGGCGGTGGCGATCGGCCTGTTCCTCAACGAAGCGCTGACCAATGCCGCCAAATACGCCTTCGGCGACGGCCGCGATGGGGAGCTGACCATCGTGCTCTCCGGGTCGACCAGTGACTGGCGGCTGGAAGTGCGCGACAATGGTGCAGGCATCGCCGCCAACAGCGATTCCGATGGCGGGCTGGGCAAGAGCCTGATGCGCACCTTCGCCAGCCAGGCCGGGGCCGAGCAGGACATCGAAGTCAACGAGCATGGCTGCCGTGTGACGCTGGCGCGCCTGCCGCTGACGGCATAGCGCGCCTGACCGGGCCGTTCGCGGATCGTTTCCTGAGCCGCCCCTTGTGTGAGCCCTTGTGCCGCGCGCACCATCCGGGCACACGCTGAGCTACCAATGGGCCAGAGTGCACACCCCTTCTTCGACCTGCACACGCACGGCTTCGTGCGCGTTGCGACCTGCACGCCCTGCGTGCGCCCGGCGGATGTCTCCGGCAATGCCAAGAGCATCGTCGAGATCGCGCGCGACGCGCACGAGGCGGGGGTCGACTTCGCGGTCTATCCCGAATTGTGCGTCACCGGCTACGCGATCGACGATCTGCATCTGCAGAGCGCGGTGATCGATGCCGCCGAAACGGCGGTCGCGCGGATTATCGAGGAGAGCGAGGGGCTGACCCCGGTGCTGGTGATCGGCGCGCCGGTGCGGCGCGGGTCGCGGCTTTACAACTGCGCGCTGGCGATCTCCAACGGGCGGCTGCTGGGCGTGGTGCCCAAGAGCTACCTGCCGAATTACCGAGAGTTCTACGAGAAGCGGCAGTTCACCCGCGGGCATAATTGCCAGGGGCTCGACGTGACGATCGCAGGGCACGAAGCGCCCTTCGGCACCGACGTGATCTTCGCTGCCGACAACCTGCCCGGCTTCGTTTTCGGGATCGAGATCTGCGAGGATTTCTGGGCTCCGCAACCGCCCGGCATGATGGCCGCGATGGCGGGGGCGACGATCCTCGCCAACCTGTCTGCCTCGCCGGTCACCATCGGGCGCGCGAGCGACCGCCACCTGCACTGCGCCTCCAGCTCCAGCCGGGGCATGTGCGCCTATGCCTATTCGGCGAGCGGGCATGGCGAGAGCACCACCGACCTCGCATGGGACGGGCAGGGCGTGATCTACGAGCTGGGCGAGCTGATGCAGGAAAGCGTGCGGTTCGATCGCGGCGCGGAACTGTGCGTGGTCGACATCGACACCCAGCGGATCGTCAACAACCGCACCCAGAACGGCACATTCCACGATGCGAGCGAGGCGGCGGGCCGCCCCGAAGACTGGTATCGCCGCGTGGGCTTCACCCACAATATGCGCGCTGCGGAGACGGCCGGCGGATGGGGCCTCAAGCGCTCGGTGCGCCGCTTCCCCTTCGTGCCCGACGATCCCGATACCCTGCACGAGGACTGCTACGAGGCGGTCAACATCCAGGTCGATGCGCTGATGCGGCGGATCGAGGCGACCAGGCCGAAGAGCCTCGTCATCGGCATTTCCGGCGGGCTCGATTCGACGCACGCGCTGCTGGTCGCGTGCGTTGCGTGCGACCGGCTGGGCCTGCCGCGCACGACCATCCGCGGCTACACCATGCCCGGCTTCGGCACTTCGGACCGGACGAAGGACAATGCGCTCAAACTGATGGACGCGGCGGGGATCACTGCCGAGACGATCGACATCGTGCCCGCAGCGCAGCTGATGCTGAAAGATATCGGGCACCCCTATGCCGACGGGAAGGAGGTGTACGACACCACTTTCGAGAACGTGCAGGCGGGGCTGCGCACCGATTACCTGTTCCGGCTGGCGGGCCATCACGGCGGTTTCGTGATCGGCACCGGCGACCTGTCCGAACTGGCGCTGGGCTGGTGCACCTACGGCGTCGGCGACCAGATGAGCCATTACGGCGTCAATTCGGGCGTGCCCAAGACGCTGATCCAGTACCTGATGCGCTGGATGATCGAGACCGACCAGTTCAGCCACGACCTGAACGAAGTGCTGGAAGATGTGCTGAGCACCGAGATCAGCCCCGAACTGGTCCCCGCAGGGGCCGACGGCGCGATCCAGAGCACCGAGGACCATATCGGCCCCTACGCGCTGCACGACTTCTTCCTCCACCACATCGCCCGCCACGGCCAGTCGCCCAGCCATGTCGCATTTCTTGCGTGGCATGCGTGGAAGGACGCTGAGAGCGGAAAGTGGCCGCTGGGCTTCCCCGACGAGGCGAAGCAGGCCTACGACCTCGCGACGATCCGCAAGTGGCTGGCGGTGTTCTGCCGCCGCTTCTTCGGCTTCAGCCAGTTCAAGCGCAGCGCGATGCCCAACGGACCCAAGGTCTCGATGGGCGGGGCGCTCAGCCCGCGCGGCGACTGGCGCGCACCCAGCGATGCGGTCGCCGACCTGTGGCTGGCAGAGATCGAAGCCAACATCCCGGAAAGCTAGCGGTTAATCCGCAATTCATGCGCCCGAGCGGAGTTTTGCGGCCAGCAGGGAGATCGTCATGAACAAGCATCATCGCCTTCTGGTTGCCGCCACTCCGGTGCTCGCTCTTGCGCTCGGCGCGTGCGCCGACACCGGCATGGGCCGTGTCGCGCTACCCAATACAGGCTCCCATCAGGAGCTGCGCACCGCGCCCGGTCCGGACGAGAACGCCGTCGCGGTGCTGAGCGATCTGCGCAAGACCGACAGCGAGTTCGATAAGCTGCGCGAGAGCGGTCAACTGACCAAGCCCGAGAAGCGCAAGCTCGACCGTGCACAGGCGAGGGTCGGCCAGCTAGCGGCGGGTTACGGCGAGGATGGCGTGGTGACGGACGCAGAACGCCGCGAGATGGATATCTACTCGCGTGCGGTGCAGGATCTGGCCGCGATCGAGATGCCGGGATCGCCGAAGAAGTAACGCGCTCATGCCCTGCCGGGTGGCCCGCTAGGCGTGCGCCTGCCGCGACAGGCCGATTTGCCCCCCACCCTGCCTGCCGCTAACGCGCGGACCATGCCCGCCCGCACGATTCTTCTGCTGATCCTCGTGAATTTGCTCTGGGCGCTCAACGTGGTGGTCAGCAAGGTCGCGGTGGACGATCTGGGAATGCCGCCGCTGTTCTACGCCGCGCTGCGCGCGCTGCTGACCCTGCTGGTGCTGATCCGGCTGCTGCGCCCGCTCCCGCGAAAATGGCCGCTGGTTGCCGCCGTCGGGCTTGCCATTGGCGGCGGGTCTTTCGCGCTGTTCGCGATCGGCCTGTCCTACGCAGACCCCTCCACTGCAGGAATTGTCAGCCTCTCGGGCGCCCCGATGACCGTGCTGCTGGCGATCGTGCTGCTCGGCGAGGATGTCGGCTGGCGGCGCGGGGTCGGCATTGCGCTTGCGATCGGCGGGGTGGTGATCGCGATCTCATCCCCCTCGGGCCTCCAGAGTTCGGCCGGGCTCGGCTGGATCGGGCTGTCGTGCCTCGTCGGGGCGCTGGGCTCGGTCTACGTCAAGAAAATCGACGTCGGGGGCAAGCCGCTCCAGGCGTGGTCCGCGCTTGCGTCCTTCGTGGTCCTGCTGCCGTTCTCGCTCGCGACCGAGCGTGATCTGGTCGTGTCGCTGGCAGAACATCCGTGGCAGGTGCTCGGCTGCCTGATCTTCGCCGGACTGGTGGTGTCGGTCTATGCCCACGTGATTTACTTCAACGCGCTGAAGGATCACGATGCCAACATGGTCGTGCCCTTCACCCTGCTGCATCCGCTGATGACCGTGGCGCTGGGTGCGTGGCTGACGGGCGACCCTGTCGGCGTTCCCCTGCTGGTGGGCGGCGCGATCGCGGTGGCGGGCGTTTCGATCCTCGTTCTGCGCCCCAGCGAGACATTTACAAAACGGTTTCTCGTCCGGTCGCGCCTTTGAAGAACAAAGGCTTGCGATAGGGGAAATCATGTTAACCACCTCGCGCTAAGGCGGGGACGTGAAGCAAGAGACGCAATTCCTGCCCGCTGCGCGTGTTCCGGATGTCGAAAGCATGGTGGAACAGGCGGCGGAAGGCGGCCTGCCGATGCGAAAATGGCCCGCGCCGCTGCGCGCGCTGTGGCACGCCGAGCTGCCGGCGCGCGGGCGGCAGGATCTCGCTTTCATCAACGCCCTCGGCCTCGTCGCCGTGCTGCTTTGCGTTCCGCTCGACTATTCGGTCGGGCCGCGCACCTTTGCTGCCGGTCTGATCCTGCGGCTGGGTATCGTAGTGCCCGCCTACCTGCTCGCGATCTACGCCGCCCTGCGGTGGAGCTGGCCGATCCGGCGTTTCGTCTCGGTCGTGCCGCCCGCCTGCTTCGCCACCGTCGCCACCTTCCTGGGTACCTTCCAGGGGGGTGCGGAGATGTCCTCCTACCTGATGGGGGCGGCGCTGATCGTCCTCATGGCGACTGCGGTGCTACCGCTGCGCGCGGGAATGCTGAGCGTGATGGTCGGCCTGTCGCTGGCCGGCATGTGGACGGTGTGGGCAGCGCTGCCCCTGTCTCCGCCGGTGAGCGGCGAAAGCGGTGCGCTGCTGGCCTACCTGACGGCGACGATGCTGGTCGCGCTTGCGCTGCCGATCCGGACCGACCGGATGAAGGACCGCGCCTTCCTGTCCGACCTGCGCAGCCGCTTCGTCTCCGAACGGCTGGTGGCCGCGAACGCCCAGCTGCGCGACCTTTCGCATCGCGACGACCTGACCGGCCTGCCCAATCGCCGCTATTTCCAGCGCATCTTCGGGTCAGCGCTGGAGGATTCGATAAAGCGCGCTGACGGTCTCGCGGTGATGATGATCGACGTTGACCGGTTCAAGCACTTCAATGACAGTCACGGGCATCTCGCCGGCGATCGCGCGCTGGGGCAGGTGGCTGCCCAGCTGGAACGGCATTTTGCGGCGCCGGGCTGCACCGTGGCGCGCTATGGCGGGGAAGAGTTCATCGCACTGGTCGAACGGTGCGACGCCGCGCACGCGCTCGCCTTGGCGGAGACGGTGCGGCAGGCGGTGGAGGAACGCCCCGTGCTCACCGGACAGGGCGCGGAGGTCCCGGTAACGCTGAGTATCGGCATCGCCATTCGCGATGGCGCAGATGCTGCGCCCGGAGACCTTGTCGCGCGCGCTGACGGTGCGCTGTACGACGCGAAGGAGGCAGGCCGAAACCGGGTGCAGTTGGCGGACAATGCAGCGCATCGTGCCGTGCAAGATGGCGGGGGGCGCCCGGCATCGCCAGCATAGGCCGACACGTCGCCCGGCGCAGTGTCTGGACCTCTATTCGTCGCGCAAGGCGCTGGGCCGCGCGCGCGTCAGTCCAGCTTCATCACCCAGCCGTGCGGATCGGGTGCGGTGCCCATCTGGATGCCGACCAGCTTGTCGCGCATCTTCTGCGTCAGCTGCCCCGTACCGCCGGTGCCGATGGTGAAGGTGCCATCCGGCCCGTTGACGCTGCCCACCGGGGTGACGACCGCAGCAGTGCCGCAGGCGAAGGTCTCGATCAGGTCGCCCTTGGCTGCATCGGCGTGCCACTGGTCGATCGAATAGGGCTCCTCGCGCACCTGCAGCCCCTCGTCGCGCAACATCTGGATCAGGCTGTCGCGGGTGATGCCGGGCAGGATCGTGCCGGTCAGCGGCGGGGTGATCGCGCTGCCATCCTTGAACACGAAGAACAGGTTCATGCCGCCCAGTTCCTCGATCCACTTCTTCTCGACTGCATCGAGGAAGACAGTCTGCTGGCAGCCCTGCTTCGTCCCCTCGGCCAGCGGCACGAGGCTGGCGGCGTAGTTGCCGCCGGTCTTCGCCGCACCGGTACCGCCCGGCGCCGCGCGGGTGTGATCGCGGCTGACCCACACGTCGACCGGCTTCACGCCCGACTTGAAATAGCTGCCGACCGGGCTGGCGATCAGACAATAGAGATATTCGCGCGCCGGGCGCACGCCGAGGAAGGCTTCGGTCGCGAACATGAAGGGCCGCAGGTAGAGCGATCCACCCTCGACCGTCGGCATCCAGTCGCGATCCTTCGCGACCAGCTGGCGGATCGATTCGAGGAACAGCTCCTCGGGCAGTTCGGGCATCGCCATCCGGCGCGCGCTGGCGTTGAGGCGGCGTGCGTTCTGTTCGGGCCGGAACAGCGCGACCGAATCATCCTCCCACCGGTAGGCCTTCATCCCTTCGAAGATTTCCTGCGCGTAGTGCAGCACGGCGGCGGCGGGATCGAGCGGGATCGGTTCGCGCGGGCGCAGCTTCGCATCGTGCCAGCCATCCTCGCCGCGCTCTACCCGGGCGGCGTCGAAGGCAATCGTCACCATGTGGTCGGTGAAGATCGACCCGAATCCGGGGTCCGCCAGCGCCTGGTCGCGTGTTTCGGACGGCACGGGGGCGGGGTGGGGCAGGTGGGCGAAATCGATCATCGGCGCGTCGGCCATAGGGCAGTGGTCTCCTTGGCCGAGGCGGTTATGCGGGCGCGCCGCGCGGGGCAAGGGGTTTCGCAAAAAATTTCACGAATTGGGCAAGAAACTTTTCACAAATTGCGCACCTGAAGGGTTGGGAAAGCCTCTTGCGGCCGGTGCCGCAGGCCATCGCGCGGGTCAGCAGTTCTCGATCACCATCGAATGCAGCGCAGCGCCAGAGTTGTCGATCCAGCGGTAGGAGAACGACCCGCCCATGCTGATGGTATAGGCCATGTCGTCCGACTGGCAGACCGACAGCCGGGTGTTCTGGGCAAGCGTGGCGACCTGCTGCGTGCCGAAGTCGCGCGCGCTCACATTGACCAGATAGGTCTAATCCAACCGGGGCCCGGAGGAGGAGATGGCGACCAGCGTGGTGTCCGGGTCCACCTTGATCGGCAACTGGCCGCTGATGTCGTCGACCGCAGTGCGGAAGGCGCAGCCGATCATCGCCGCCCGGTCCGCTTTCGGAAACTGCTCCGGTGGGACGTCCTGCGGGACTGCGCCGATGCACGCATCCACTGCTGCATCGCTGTCCGTCTGCGGCACTGCGGAGGTTCCGTGGGCCTGCATGGTCAGCGCGAGCACGGCTGCGCCCGAGGCGATCAGAAACGACATGTGCGGCCCTTCCCCGTACGATGGTTATCACGCCGTTTTATCGGCGAATGCGCGATGCGGAAGAGGCAAATGAAAAGGGCAGCCTCTGCCCGCCAAGGTGGCTGGGGGTCGAGACTGCCCTTTCATGGTCAGCGGCCAGGAAGTGCCGCTCACGAAGCCTCTAAAGGTATGCGACTTTACCGATAGTGCTCCGCGCGGAAACTTGCCGACCTCTCTGCTGAACCATGAGACATCGGATCACCTCCTTTCGCGCTTGTAAGCCAAGACCCGCACCGTATCACCGGGGGCCGAGAAGCGACGTGGGCCGTCGCCCTCAAGCACATATTTGAGTCATGCGATTCGCCAGCACAAGCCTTGTAAATATGTTTTTCCCCGTCATACTTGTGCGCTCGCGAAATGAACGGCGACGCGGCGCAAACCGCGCCCGCCGGGCGGGTTTTGCGCGTCCCTAAAATGACGGTTTTTGAGGTCTTCCGCGCCGCTCAGCGGCAATCCTCGACCACCCGCGTCACCTCCGCCCATGCGGGTACGTAGAGGCCGGGCGCGCCGGTCACTTCAACGGCAAAGCGGCCGCGCGTGATCGCCATCGCGTCGAGCAGCGGATCGTTCGGCGCCAGCCGGGCGATCAGCGCGCCGTTGACTGGCGTGCCGGTGAGGATGCGCTGGGTGGTCTCGGTTCGGATCATCATCTCTGGCCCCGGCTCCTGCGGGCGGATCAGCAGGATGTTGCGCTGATTGTCGCAGGCAATCGCGAAGCGGGTGGTTCCGCGATCGGAAAACTGGGCCAGCGTCCCGCCATATCCCGTACCATAGCTCCAGTCGCCCGGCGTCTGCGGGCGGTCGATCCAGTTCTGCGCCGGCGGCGGGCCGGGCTGCGGTGTGGGTGCCGGGGGTGGCGGCGGAGCGGGTGCGGGTGCGGGTGGCGGGGGCTCGGGCGTCTGGCAGCAGGTCACCGCCAGCAGCGAGAGGGCCAGGGCGATACGGGCGGGGGAAAAGACGCGGGGTTTGC
Source organism: Erythrobacter sp. YJ-T3-07 (assembly GCF_015999305.1). Classification (NCBI taxonomy): domain Bacteria; kingdom Pseudomonadati; phylum Pseudomonadota; class Alphaproteobacteria; order Sphingomonadales; family Erythrobacteraceae; genus Erythrobacter; species Erythrobacter sp. YJ-T3-07. The sequence continues at coordinate 941,478 of NZ_JAEAGP010000001.1, forward strand.
TCATGCCCCTGATAATGCGCTTGGACGCCGGACGGGTCCATGATTATCACGCCCGCCATGGCGAAGAAGATGCGTGTCGATCAGCTGCTGGTGTCCCGTGGCCTCGCGGAGAGCCGCGCGCGGGCTCAGGCGCTGGTGATGGCGGGCGTGGTGTTTGCAGGCGAGACCAAGATCGCCAAGCCCGGCCAGCCGCTCGCCGAAGATGCCGAGCTGGAGGTGCGCGGGCGCGATCATCCCTGGGTCAGCCGGGGCGGGATGAAACTGGCCCATGCGCTCGATGCATTCGATCTCGATCCCACGGCTGCGGTCGCGATGGATATCGGCAGCTCGACCGGCGGCTTTACCGACGTGCTGCTGCAACGCGGCGCGGCGCGCGTTTTCGCGGTCGACAGCGGGACCAACCAGCTCGCGTGGAAGCTGCGGCAGGACGAGCGCGTGACCGTGCTCGAACAGACCAGCGCGCGCATCCTCACTCCCGAACAGATCGATGCCCTCTGCAACTGGGTGGTGTGCGATGCCAGCTTCATCGGCATGGCCAAGGTGCTCGAACGCCCGCTGGAACTCGCCGCGTCGCAATGCCGGCTCGTCTCCCTCATCAAACCGCAATTCGAGGTCGGGCGCGAGGAAGTCGGCAAGGGCGGTGTGGTGCGCGACCCGGCGCTGCATGCGCGGGTGTGCAACGAGGCGCGCGCGTGGCTCGAATCGAGCGGCTGGCAGGTGCAGGGAATTGTCGAAAGCCCGATCACCGGGCCCAAGGGCAATGTCGAATTCCTGATCAGTGCCAAGCGCGGTTAATGGTAAACGCGGCCCGCGTGCCAATTCGGTATAATGTCTGCAACTTGCTTGTTGTTAAGGTATACGCCCGGCAAGGCGAATCGTAGATATTCCCCGTTTGGAGGTTTGATGACCACGCTGGCCTCACGCGCGCAGCTGCGCGCTAGCTTTATCCGCTGGGCGCTGTTCTGCGTCCCTGCCATTGTTTTGCTTGGCTTCCTTTCGGACCAGCTGGCCGGAACGGGGGAGGGCGATCCGTGGTTCGCCGCGCTGGCCAAGCCCGATTTCTATCCCGACGCATCGCTGTTCCCGATCGTGTGGGGCATCCTCTACGTGATGATGGGCCTTGCCTTTGCGCTGGTCTGCTCCGCCTGGGGCGCCAAGGGCCGGGGCATCGCGATCGCCGCCTTCGTCGTGCAATTCGCGCTCAACCTCGCATGGACCCCGCTGTTCTTCGGCCAGCACGAGATCACCTATGCGCTGATCGTGATCGTCGGGATGGCGGTGATGATCCTGATCACGATGATCCTGTTCCTGCGGGTGCGGAAGATCGCGGCGTTGCTGCTGGTGCCCTATCTCGCCTGGGTCTGCTTCGCGGCGTATCTCAATTACGAGATACTCGAGCTCAATCCGCAGGCCGACGGAGCCGACACGACCGGCGCGATCCAGCGGATCGATCTTTAACGGGGGAGCGCGCGGGGCTCTGGACAAACCGGAGCCCACGCGCCATCTCTCGCCCATGCAGAGCCAGAACCCCATGATCGCCGATTTCGTGAAGCTGGTGAATGGTGCCGCGGGCACCTTTGCCGGGATGACCCGCGAGGCGCAGCAGAGCGCGCGCGAGCGGATCAAGGAAACGGTCGGCGGGCTCGACTTCGTCAGCCGCGAAGAGTTCGAGGCGGTCAAGGCGATGGCCGCCAAGGCGCGCGAAGAGAACGAGGCGCTGGCAAAGCGGCTCGATGCGCTGGAAGGCAAGGGCAAATAATTCCGCCTGCTGGCGGTAAATCACCGCTTTTGCATCGAAATTTATGAAATGATGGATCGGGTGCGCCCGGCCTTTGCGTGCGTTCTCTTGCTGCAAGAGAGGTCTAGCGTGCCATGTTCACACAACTCGATCCCCCGATCCCGCTCCATGTTCTGGGCAAGGGAGACGGCTATGCGCTGGGCGTCATCGACTACGGGCAGGAACACAACCTGCTGTGGGTGACCGCGATCGACGCCACCGGAGAGATCTGGTGCGCGCCCAATCCGGAGGTGCGGATGCAGGCCAACTGGTCGCTGGCCCGCCCGCGCTCGATGGCGGTCAAGGCGTCGAAGGAGGCGATGGCGGGGTAGATCGCCTTCGTTGCCTGTCGTTCGGCACAATCTCGCCAAACCGGCAGCGACCCGCTAGTCCGCACCGATGCTCGGCGCTCGCTCCATCCAACCACGAATCCGCCGCAGCAGGGACGCCGCTAATCCATGCAACTAAAGGCCCCCGCGATCGTTCTCGCCGCGCGCCCGCACGGCGAGAATGCGGTCATCGCGCGCATGCTGACGCACGAGGCGGGGTTGGTCGCGGCCTATGTCGCGGGCGGGCAGGGGCGGCGGCTGCGGCCCGTCGTGATCCCCGGCAATAGCGTGGAGGCGGATATCCGCGCACGCTCGGCCAACCAGCTGCCTTTTGGCAAGGTCGAGCTGGTGACCAGTCGCGCGCCGTGGCTGAACGAGCCGCTGCCCGCCGCCGCGATCCTCTGGGTCACCGCGCTGACCGCCTCGACCCTGCCCGAGCGCAATCCCTATCCCAGTCTCTACGACGCACTGGGCGGATTGCTCGATGCGATCTGCCATGCGCCCTCCGCACGCGGCTGGGCGCCCGCGCTGCTCTCCTACGAGGTGCTGCTGCTGCGCGAGCTCGGCTATGGCGGGATGAAGCCCGAGGCGGGCGATCTGCCGCAAACGCTCGCCGCGCTGGGTGCGCTCGGCCCCGCGCTCGAGCGCTACCTGCTTGCCGAGCGGCATGGCGATGCTATGGCCGCGCGCGGTCGGCTGCTGGAGCGGCTGGCGCGGATCGCCTGACTTTTCGGCCATTGGGGGCTCACACCTGAGTGCTTGAGATCGCGGTCATCCTGCCCACGCTCAACGAGCGCGAGAATATCGCCCCGCTGATCGAAAGGCTCAACGCCGAGCTGGCGGAGCTGCGCTGGGAAGCGATCTTCGTCGACGACGACAGCACCGACGGCACAGCCGATGCGCTGCGCGAGATCGCCCGGAGCGATCCTCGCGTGCGCGTAATCCAGCGGATCGGGCGGCGCGGACTCGCCTCGGCGGTGATCGAGGGTGCGTGCGCTACCGCCGCGCCCGTGGTCGCGGTGATGGATGCCGACCTGCAGCACGACCCCGCGCTGATCCCGGACATGCTCGAACACCTGCGTAGCGGCGCGGCGGACCTGGTGGTCGCCTCCCGCTTTGCCGAAGGGGCGAGCGCGGATGGTCTGCCCAGCGCGCGGCGCGAACGCGGATCGCGGCTGGCCAACCGGCTCGCGCGGATGCTGACCGGGGTCGAACTGAGCGATCCGATGAGCGGATTCTTCGCGATGGAGACCGCGCGGCTGCGCGCGCTTGCCCCGCGCCTGTCGGGGATCGGGTTCAAGGTGCTGCTCGACATCCTGTCCGCCTCGCCCGAGCGGCTGCGGGTGGCCGAGGTGCCGATGCATTTCGCCGCGCGGCAAGCGGGGGAGAGCAAGCTCGACCGGGCGGTCGCGTTCGAATTTCTGGTCGGCCTGTACGAGCGGCATCTGGGCCGGATCGTGCCCACGCGTTTCGCGCTGTTCGGCACGGTCGGCGGGGCGGGCGTCCTGGTCCACCTGAGCGTGCTGACGCTCGCCTACCGGATGGTGGGCAGCGGCTTCACCGCCGCGCAGGCTCTGGCGACCTTTGCCGCGATGAGCTTCAATTTCTGGCTCAACAACTGGCTCACCTACCGCGACCAGCGCCTGCGCAGCGTGCCCGCCGTGCTGCGCGGCTGGGTGGTGTTCTGCGTGGCCTGTTCGGTCGGCGCGCTGGCCAATGTCGCGCTGGCCAGCCTGCTGCAGGCGCGGGGCACCTACTGGCTGCTCGCCGCGCTGGCGGGGATCGTGGTCGGCGCGGTTTGGAATTATGCTCTGTCGAACCGGTTTGTTTGGGGGAGAGTATGAGGTAGATTGCTGTTTGTGAAAGCAGTCTATGCCTCTCTTGCCGGTCTGCTGATCGGCATTCTCGGAATGCTCATTTTCCGCATGTCGGATGCCGGACTTGTCTTCGGAATCGTCTTCATCGCCTCGATGCTGACGCTCTGGATTGCTTCGGTGGTCGTGGCGGTGCGCAAACTGGTGAACTACACGCCGGACTAACCGCTCCGCGCTATCTCCACCCGTCCAGCCACATCCATTGGTTGAACGCCTGCTCGCCCGACAGCTCGGCCGCGCCCAGGATCGGGTAGAAATAGACGAACACGCCCACGCTGCCCGCCAGCACCGCCCAGTAGGCCCAGCCGAAGCCCGTCGCGCGCAGGCGTGCGAGCAGCAGCGCAAGGCAGGCGAGCAGGAAGCAGCTGGGCAGGAAATAGTGGTAGTAGAACTGGATCGGCTTGGCCGTGACGATCCAGAAGCCGATGCTCGCCGCATAGAGCGTCACCGCAAAGCCCGCGTCGGCCCGGCGATGGAACAGTGCGGCGAAGGCGCACCACGCGACCCCGATCAGCCCGAGCAACATGGTCAGCGGATTGCCGATCAGCATCACCCCGCGCTGCGCGCCGTCGGTATCCTCGTACAGGTACCAGATCGCGCGGGTGTTCAGCACCCACTGGCCCCAAGTCGACTGGTAGGGATGCGCTTCCTTCACGCTCTCCTGCAATTCCAGCATGTGCAGATGCGCGCCGAGCAGGTCCATCCCTGCGAAGGGCCCGTTCTCCACCTGGAAGGCGGGCCAGAAGGTCGCCGAATACACCGCCAGCGGCAGCACGCCGAGCCACAGCGCCGCCTCGACCAGCGAGACGCCGCGCACCGGGCTCGCGTCCCCGTCGGCGAAACGCTTGCGTGAGGTGCCTGCGTGGATCCGCATCACGAGGAAGAACAGGCCCAGCAGCGGGGCGAGCGGCACCGCGTTCCACTTGGCTGCCATCGACAGGCCCAGCGCGATCCCGCTCGCGATCAGGTCCAGCCGCGCGCGGGTTTCGCGGCGCTGGCGGCACGCGCTCGCGAACAGCCACAGCGCGGTGAGGAAGAACGCCGCCATGAAGATGTCGAGCATCGCGATCTGCGCGTGGACGAACAGCAGGAAGCCGGTCGCCAGCAGCACGCCATAGGCCAGCGTCGCATCGCGGCTGTGGCTCGCGTGCCACAGCGCGCGCATCCCGGCGAACAGAGCGAGCGTGCCGGCTAGCGCGGAGAAGATGCGCCAGCCCCACGGGTTGTCGCCCAGCAGCCAGATCCCGGCGGCGATGATCTCCTTGCCCAGCGGCGGATGCTCGGGGTTGCGATAGTCGAACCCGGTCAGCAGCTCGCGCGCGGCGGGAAGGTAATGGATTTCATCGAAGTAGGGCCCGCTGGGCAGCCACAGTCGCCACAGGCATAGCAGCGCAAAGCCCAGCGTCAGGCCGAGACAGGCCAGCAAGGGATCGTCGCTTGCGGGAACGCGGGTCGCGTGCGCTCGGGTCATTGCGGGCCAAGCGATACGGTCGACGAGGCATGCGGACAAGCGGTCCGATCATCATCGCGGTGCCCGCGTTGCCGATTGGCCACGCAGTGTGGCTTGGCCGCCGACAAGCAATTTCCTTTTGCCCGCACGCGTGCACGGGCCTAGCCGGTGGCCCCATGAAGAAGACTACCGGAATGGATCGCTCCGTCACTGGCAAGTGGCGCCCCGCAACGCAGGCCGTGCGCGGCGGCACCTGGCGATCCGAGCATGGTGAGACGAGCGAGGCACTGTTCCTCACCTCGGGCTATACCTACGACAATGCGGCCGAGGTCGCCGCACGCTTCGCGGGCGAGGCCGAGGGGATGACCTATTCGCGCCTCCAGAACCCGACCGTGGCGATGCTGGAAGAACGCATCGCGCTGATGGAGGGGGCAGAGGCGTGCCGCGTGCAGGCGAGCGGAATGGCGGCGATGACCGCCGCGCTGCTGTGCCAGCTTTCCGCCGGCGACCACTGCGTCGCCGCGCGCGCCGCGTTCGGTTCGTGCCGCTGGCTGGTCGACCACCTGCTCCCGCGCTTCGGGATCGAGACGACGGTCATCGACAGCGCGGACAACGACGCGTGGGAAGCGGCGATCCGGCCCAACACCAAGGTGTTCTTCTTCGAAACGCCGGCCAACCCGACGCTCGACGTGGTCGATCTGGAGCATGTCTGCGGCGTCGCGAAGGCGCACGGGATCACCACCGTGGTCGACAATGCCTTCGCCTCGCCCGCGCTCCAGCGGCCGATGGAATTCGGCGCGGATGTGGTGGCGTATTCCGCGACCAAGCTGATGGACGGGCAGGGCCGCGTGCTCGCAGGCGCGGTCTGCGGCACGAAGCAATGGATCGACGAGGTGCTGCTGCCGTTCCAGCGCAACACCGGGCCCAACCTCTCTCCGTTCAATGCGTGGGTGGTGATGAAGGGGCTCGAAACGCTCGACCTGCGCGCGCACCGGCAGAGCCAGAACGCCGTTGCGCTGGGCGCATTCATGGAACCGCGCGTGCCGCGCATCCTGCACCCCGGGCTGGAAAGCCACCCGCGCCATGCGCTCGCCCTCAAGCAAATGCGCGCCACCGGGCCGATCTTCGCCTTCGACCTCGGCAGCCGCGAGAAGGCGCACGCCTTTCTCGACGCGCTGGAACTGGTCGATCTGTCCAACAACATCGGCGACTCGCGCAGCCTCGCGTGCCACCCGGCCAGCACCACTCATGCGGGCCTGAGCGAGGAAGCCCGCGCCGAGATGGGCGTGACCGAGGGGCTGGTGCGGATCAATGTCGGGCTGGAGGACATCGAGGACCTGCGCGAGGATATCGACCGGGCGCTGGGCGCGGCGGGGTTCTAGGCGCGTGTCCAAGAAAGCACCGACCCCGGGTCAAGCCCGGGGTGACGTTGAGCAATAGGGAGTTGCATTACCTAAGCGTCGCCCCGGGCTTGACCCGGGGCTGGTGCTGTCTTCTTCTCCGCCGATGGATCGGGAAGGGCGCGGCGGCTGGGTCTACATCATGGCGGACCGTTATCGTGGTGCGCTGTATGTCGGCGTGACCAGTCATCTTGCAGCGCGCATCGCTCGGCATCGAGACGGCACCGGATCAGACTATTGCGCCCAGCGTGGGCTCCATCGCCTCGTTTGGGCGGAGTGTACGAAACCCATCGACCTCTGCATCGCACACGAGAAGCGCCTCAAGCGCTGGCATCGTGCGTGGAAGATCGAACTGGTCGAGAAGAGCAATCCCGATTGGGACGACCTGTACGAGATGTTGATCTGAAAGAAGCACCGACCCCGGATCAAGTCCGGGGTGACGAGAAGGGGAAGGAGTTGGTTCCCCCCCTACGTCGGCCCGGGCTTGACCCGGGCCTGGTTCTTTCCCTGTCTTCCCTCTCCCTCCTCCCGCCCGATCCTCTCGGTACATCCCGGAACACCCCCGCCCCCTGACGTTCTTTCCTGTGAACGCAGAAAAACAGGAGACGACACACATGAGCGAACTACTCGAAGCCGCGCAGGAGCGGATGACGCGGGCGGCGGAGATGGTGGGGCTCGACAAGGAGGTCGTCTCGCATCTGCTCAACCCGATCGAGACGCTGTCCGCCTCGGTCAACATCCGGCGCGACGATGGCTCTGCGCTGGCCCTCAAGGGCTGGCGCTGCCGGTACAATTCCGCGCTCGGCCCGACCAAGGGGGGCATCCGCTTCCATCCCAGCGTCCACTCGGACGAGGTCGAGACGCTGGCCTTCCTGATGACCCTGAAATGCGCGCTGATGGGCCTGCCCTTCGGCGGCGGGAAGGGCGGGGTGGAGGTCGACGCGCGTGACCTTTCGACCATGGAGAAGGAGCGCGTGGCGCGCGGTTACGTGCGCGCGATGGCCAAGATCCTCGGCCCCGACCGCGACGTGCCCGCACCCGATGTCGCCACCGGGGAGCGCGAAATGGCATGGATGGTCTCCGAATATTCCGAGATCGCGGGCGCGATCCTGCCGCATGCCTTCACCGGTAAACCCGTGTCGCTGGGCGGCATGCCGGGCCGTACGCCCGCGACCGGGCGCGGCGCGCATATCGCGCTGGAGGAAATGCGCGACCTTGCCGGGCTGGGCGAGGATGGCGGGCTGACCATCGCGCTGCAGGGCTTCGGGAATGCCGGGCTTTGGTTCGCGAAAGCTGCCGCCGATGCGGGGCACACAATCATCGCGGTCGCCGATTCCTCGGGCACGGTGTCCGACCCGGACGGGCTCGACATCGAAGCGTTGGCGCGGGTGAAGGAGGAGAAGGGCAAGGTCACCGCATACGATGGCGGCGATGCGCAGTCCTCCGACGATCCTGAGGAGGTGCTGGCGACCGAATGCGACGTGCTGGTGTTCGCCGCGCTGGGCGGGGTGATCGCCGATGCGGAGGATGCCAAGGCGCTCAAGTGCAACGCGATCGTCGAACTCGCCAACCGCCCGATCCTGCCCTCTGCCGACAAGGCGCTGAAGGATGCAGGGATCGAGGTGGTGCCCGATATTCTCGCCAATGGCGGCGGGGTGACGATCAGCCATGCCGAGTGGGTGCAGGGCCGCCAGGGGATCGACTGGAACTCCGATGATGTCGACGACTATCTGGAAGACACGATCGCCGAAGCGTCCGAAAATGTGCGCGAGGTGATGCAGGAGTGCGACACCGACATGCGCACGGCGGCCTATGCGGTGGCGCTGCGCCGCCTGTGTGCCGCGATTTCCGCGCACGGGACGCGGGCGGATTTCGGCAAGAGCTGAGCTGTGGGCGGGGCAAGCTGCGCGTCGGCCTGTGGGCAAGAAACGATGCACCGCCTTGCCCTTGGCCCAAATCGCATTACGCTCGCGAATCGTGATGAAGAACCTGTTCGACCACGCCGCCACGACCGAGGACATAACCGTCAGGGTCACGGTCAATTTCCTGCCCGAGCAGAGCGATCCTGGAGCGGGCAAGTGGTTCTGGATCTACCATATCCGGATCGAGAACGCCTCGCGCGAGCGGGTCCAGCTGATGACCCGCCACTGGCGGATCACCGATGCGCAAGGCCTCGTCCGCCATGTCGATGGTGAAGGCGTGGTTGGCGAACAGCCGGTGCTCACCCCGGGGCGCAGCCATGATTACGTCTCCGGCTGCCCGCTGACGACGCCCTTCGGATCGATGGAAGGGTTCTACACCTTCCACCGCGAAGACGGCTCGCCGATCGAGGTGCGCATCCCCTTCTTCCCGCTGGCGGCGCCTGCTACCGCGCACTGAAGGCATCGCGCGCTCGGCAATCCCGAGGCGAGGGAGCGCGGAGGGAGAACCAAGGGCTGATTTGCGCCCGATTGTCGTCATTTGGCGTACCTAACAATGCCCCTCAAACCAGCCGTCGATGCCATCGAGATTTTGATTGTACGCGGCGAGCGGTCTACAGGGGCCGCAACCCGGCCGAGGCCATATAAACATCCAGCGCAGCGCTCTCAGCCGGGACGATGGCACCGACATACCCATCGGGCCGTATAAGCACCCGGTCCCCAGCCTCAGCACCATAGGCCTCACACAGCTGCCCTGACTCGTCGGCGAGTTCGCCACGCTCCCCAACGGTGTGGATATGCAACCCCGGCCGCGGCGCTACGGGCGAGCCGCCGAAACAAAGCAGGGTCCAGTGCGGCCCCTTCATCAATTCGAACAGGCGACGTGGCTGTCCGGCTGCGCCACGGAGCAATGCATCGGGAGCCCGGTCGCCGGGCATCAGTCCCTCGCGCGCCTCCGGCGCTTGCAACGCGAGCGGTGACACGGGATAGCCCAGGTCGAGCTGATGCACATCGCGACCGCGTCTCATCTCGCCGCGCTTCGTAGCGTCGAGAAGATTGGTCGCCAGTCCGAGCATGCCCGCCGCGATCGGACGGCGCTCCGCTTCATAGGTGTCGAGCAGTGCGTCCGGGGCGCAATCCAGCACGGCGGCCAGCTTCCAGCCGAGATTATAGGCATCCTGCACGCTGGTGTTGAGGCCCTGCCCGCCAGTCGGGGGGTGAATATGTGCGGCATCGCCGACCAGGAAGACCCGATCCACGCGATAGCGGCCCGCGAGTCGCGCATTCATCTGATAGGCGGACGCCCAGGAAACGGCTTGGACACAAAGGTCATCCCGGCCCGTCCGCCCGCGTAGCAGAGTGGTGAGCCCCTCGGCGGACAGGTCGACATCGCCTTCCAGTGCGATCGGGCCCTGAATCTGGAAAAGGTCCGTCCCAGCGAGCGGACACGCCAGGATCTGCTGGTGCGCGTCTTCCATGCCGAAGCGGTGCCACACGTCGCGGGACAGACCGGTCATGGTCACGTCTGCAACGATTGCGCGGACGCCCAGCGTCTTGCCCGGGAAGCCGACCCCGAGCGTATTGCGGACGAACGACCGGCCCCCGTCTGCGCCGACGAGCCAGCGGACGCGAACCGTTTCCTCGCCCATGGCGCTGGCGATACGTGCAGTCACGCCGTCAGTCTGCTGCGTGAAGTCGACCAATGTGTGACCGAAATCGGGCCGATACCCAAGTTCCGCGAGCCGCTCGCGCAGCACCCGCTCGGTGAGGAACTGCGGCACCATCAGAGGCAATTGGAACGGCTCCGACGCGGTCGCCGCTCCTGCTTCCACCATGTCGGCGTCGCTAAAGCTGCCGTCCTCGGCGTAGCTGCGCTGTTTGGGGTACATCCCGCCCACGGCCACGATGCGATCGAGGACGCCGAGATCCTCGAAAACTTCTTGCGTGCGCGGCTGAATGCCCTTGCCGCGCGACCCCGGAAAGGGTGCATCGATTTTATCGATCAAACGGAACGATAAGCCCCGCCGGGCGAGATCGATCGCAAGCGTCAAGCCGGCTGCACCTGCTCCGCAGATCAACACGTCTGCTGCGAATTCATTTGTCATGTTATGCTCCATATGTGTAATATGCATATATCGTGAACGCAGCGTGAGGGCAAAATAAAAGTGCATAATACACCCACCCCCTCGATCCTCCGTGACCTGCATGGCGCTTTGATCGACATTGTAAGCGTAATGAATCGGCCACAGCGCGATGAAGCGATGGTCCAGGAGGCTGGAATCGCGCTCGATCGAGCACTGTTTCCGCTGCTAGTAATGGTCGAGCGGCTCGGGCCCATCGGAATCGTGGACCTGGCAGACCGGGTGGGGCGCGACTACACAACCGTAAGCCGTCAGGTTAGTAAGCTGGAAAGCCTGGGTTTCGTGGAACGCCGCTCCAGCCCGACCGATGGAAGGGTACGAGAGGCAGTCGTGACCGCAAACGGCAAAGCGCTCACGGACAAGATCGACGTAGCTCGTGAGAAGATAGCGCGCTCGATTTTCGCTGACTGGCCTGCCGAGGATGTCAACGAGCTGGTCCGCTTGATGCGCCGCTTCGCAGACGCAATTCAAGGGTAGGCATTGAGCATGCCCTGATCATTGCGGCGGGAGCGGAGATCTAACCCTCGGCAGTCGATAGCCAACTTCCATGGGCCGCTTGCGAAGCCCGCGCGTACCTTCTGCTAGCGGCGAACGTGCCGCGTGTGACGAAAGTCTGTTTGCAATTGCCGCATCCCCGACACCTGTCTGTCGGGAAACGGCCCAGAAGCCGCCGCGCGGATCGCAGGTATCGAGAGGCTGCTCCCATCCCACAGTCCGCGACAGCGCGCGCTGGATCGCGGTCCTCCGGCAAGCTCCGGGTCTGCGCTTTCGCGGGGCCGGGCGCCCCGCTCGTGTAACCCCGCTTGCCGCACGCGCCCTCGCTGGCTAGCGGTTGGCGCGATATGAAGCGCACGCTCCTGCCCCTCAACGCCCTGCGCGTATATGATGCCGCCGCGCGGCACCTCTCCTTCACCAAGGCGGCGGACGAGCTGGCGGTGACGCCCGCCGCGGTCGGCCAGCAGATCCGCGCGCTGGAGGATCACCTCGGCACCGTGCTGTTCCGCCGCACCAGCAAGGGGCTTGAGCTGACCGAGGAGGGCGAGGCCGGGCTCGACAATCTGCGTGAAGGCTTCCTCCGGTTCGAGGAAAGCGTCTCCGCGATGCAGGCGGGGCAGGCGGTTGACCGCTACGCCATCGGTGCGCCGCGCGGCATCCTCGAAAGCTGGCTCGCCCCGCGCCTCGCCGAGTTCCAGGCCGAGCGGCCCGGTGTGCGCTTCCAGCTGCGCGAGCGAGAGCGGGCGGATTTCTCCGAAGCCAATCTCGACCTTGCGATCTGGCTGGCCGAGGGGCCGGAGGAATTTCCCGGCGAGCAGATTTCCAAACCGCTGTGGGTCACCGTGGGCCCGGTCGACAGCCCGCATGCCAAGGGGCGCAGCGTCGGCTGGCCCGGCGATGGCCGCGATACCGACGCGGAACCGTGCATCGCAGTCGGCAGTGCGGGCCAGGCGCTCGCCAGCGTGATCGCGGGGATGGGCTCTGCCCGGCTGCCCTTCGCTCTGGCGAGCGAGGCGATCGATGCGGGGCGGGTGCGCGTGGAGGACGGGCCGGTCGAAGGCCGCCGGTCCTACTGGCTGGTCGCGCCGCCGCCGCAATGGCGGCAGAAGAAGGTCCGCGCGCTGGTCGAGTACCTCAAGGCGTCGATCTGATCAGCGCAAGCTGCGCATGATCGCGGCGCGTGCCTGCGGGTTCCACACGAAGCGGGCCAGATTCGCCTCGATCTCGCTGGCATTGGCACGCGCATAGCCGCGGCTCTCGACCGCGCGGGTCAGTTCGTCGAGCATGTCTTCCACATCATCGGAGGATTCCTCGATCGGGCGGGCGCGGGCGAGCCGTTCGGCCGCGGCGCGATCCTCCAGCGCCAGAACCGCGAGCATGACGTACAGTTGACTGAGCGGGTCGAGCGTCCGGTTGCCCTGCGACATCCCGCCGATCCGGGCCGGCCAGTCGCCGGCGGCCTGCGCAAAGTCGGGTCCGCAGGGTGCAGCCTCGGTCGCGATCATCCCTGCGAGCACTGGGTAATAGCCACCGCGTTCGATCATGTTGAGAAAATAGCTTTCGGCAGCGGCACACTCCCCATCGGCGAGCACGATCCGCGCGGCAAGCGCATTGGCGTAGCTGTTGAAGGGATCGGCCTCCAGCGCGCGGGTGGTCAGATTCCACGCCTCGCCGTCGCGGCGGATCGGCAGGCCCTGCCGCAGGTCCGCCTGATAGAGGAGGAAGGCTTTGCGCGCGAGCCAGAAGGGGGCGTAATCGCTGCGCGGATAGCGCGCGAGACATCGGTCGAGCAGGGCAGGCAAGATCTGTGTCGAAGTGACGGTCGGCCGCGCCGCGCTCTCTGATCGCAGGAAGCACAGGTAGTCGCTCTTCGCCCTGCCATTCGCCTTGAGTTCGAGCTGCGCGACCAGCCCGCCGGGGGTCAGCAGCTGGGCCAGCTCCCCGCCGAGCACTGCGTCGAGCGTCTCGCTGTTGGCGTGCAGGGCAAGGGTGGAAACATAGGCGCGCGCACCCTCGCGATCGAACAGTTCGAGCCGCAGGCGATCCTGCGTGTCAAGCGCGGGCGCGCTGTGCAGCGTCAGCCGGTAATCGGCTGGGCTGCCTGCGCGCGCGAGGGTGGCGATGAACGATCCGGCGACCTGGCTTTCCATATCGAAGCGAACATGCTCGGCCAGTTGCGGGTCTCCCAGCTTGCCAAGCGCGGGCGGGGCGATGTCGACCTCGACCGCGATCCGCGGCGGCGCTGCGCCCGCGGAGCCTGTGCTGCCCCAACTCCCGGAGAAAAGGTTGAATAGCCCGAAGGCGAGGATCACCAGCGCGGCGAGTGCGCCTGCCGCGCGCAGCAGCAGATCATGCGATCCGCGTGCCGGGCGTGCAGCATCGACGGGCACGGTGCCGGCATCGTCGGCATCGTCCTCCGGCTCGGCATGACTATTGCCCAGTCTTTCCGGATAGGCCTTCTCTGGCGGGGCGAGGTGGAGCCGGTAGTCCCCCTTGTCGAGATGGACCGCGAGCCCGTGGCCCGGCGCGATGCGGGTGTAATAGTCGGTCAGGTTGCGGCGCAGACGCGATATCTGAACCCGGGGGTAGCTGTCGCTGGTCAGGTCGTAGCTCTCTTCGCGGCCCAACCCGTCGACCGCGATGGCATATTGGCTCAGCGGGCCTTCCCCAGCCAGGGTCTGTTCGCAAAGATAGGTGAGCAGTCGCGATTGCACGGGCGCCTTGACGAATGCCGGATCGGCAAGGACCCGCGCGACTTCGGCGGAAAGTTCATCCGCGAAATCAAATGCTGGAACGGGCTCTGCGGTCACATCGCAGCCTGCCTTTCCGGCCAGCCGACATCCTGTAACAGTTAAAATTCACGTTAGTATTTGGCTCGCCTGTCATGTGCATATCACATTATTGGTTACGAAAATCCTTTTCTATCCGCCATGTAACGTGACGTTCGCCGTGAAACACTGCCCGGCAATGCTTGAACGATGCATAAGACGAACCATGGCAGGCGTTCCCGAACCCTTCCCCAAGGCCAACCCGGCGAGCCACCATCACCCCGTGGCTCCGGGGCGTCTGCCATCGTCGCTCCACCCGCTGCGATCTCGAGCGGGGCGGAGTATGGCTGCCCTGCAGTGCGTCCGGCCCCTTTTCGGCGTTCTGCAGGGCAGCCTTTTTGTCTCTCACCGCTCCGTGCTCGCAGGGAATTCCTGGCGGCAACGCCTGCCACACAAATACCCATTCGGCCGGTTACCCGATCCTAACCATGGTCCGCTAGCACCGCAGCGGGGGGGCCTTCGTGCCTGCCTGTCGTGCCAACCGAGACACCATGGGTTTCAGGAATGTCGAACTTGACGAACATAGCCGACTATCAGCGCGGCCAGGCGGCTGGCGCAGACCATGGAGAGGTCGCCGAGGGGGCCGAACGCCGCAAGAACGAGCGGCAGATCGCAACCTTCAAGCTCGCCTGCCTGATGGTGAGAGGAGAGGCGCATCCCGCGATCCTGCGCAATGTCAGCGATGGCGGCGCGATGCTGGAGGCGCTGGTCTCCGTGCAGCAGGGCGACTCGGTCGTCTACTGGTGGGACGGGATCGCGCAGATCGAGGCACGGGTCGCCTGGATCAAAGGCAACCGGCTGGGTCTCGCCAATATTTCCGGCCCGCCTCAGCCGCTTGCGGTGCCGCGTCAGCGCGCCACGCGCATCCCGGTGCGCGTCCCCGTGCGCGTGTGGGCTGCCTGTCGCGGCCATTGGGGCGAACTGACCGATATTTCGCTCTCGGGCATCGCGGTGAAGGGCCTCCAGGGTATTGCGCCGGGCACCTTGTGCACCATCGAACTGGGCGGACAGGCACTGCACAACGCAACGCTGGTTCGCATTGATGGAGAGACTGCGGGCATCCGGTTCGAGCGCCCGCTGCCGCCAGCCCGGCTGATGCAGCTGGTCGAAGGCGAGGGGCCGAGCGCGCGCGTCATGACCCGGCCGACCCCGGCCGACCCGGGCGCACCCGCCCCACAGCGCGAGCCGGAGGCGGACGGCGACGGGCCGCCTCCTCCTTCCGGCCCCAAAATACCGCTGCGCCGCTTCCTTTAGGACGCCTTCTGCCGAAGGCTTGCCGCCAGCGCTTGGCGGATCGCGCGGGCCATTGGCCTTGCGCGACTGTTTTTGCGCCTGCGCGAGAGGCGCGGCCGGTCTTGTGCGTGGCGCATAGTGGCATTTGTGCTGCGGTGATCGAGAAACGTGCAGCCGGTCTGAATACCGCTTGAACTAATGCTACGCACTCGCAATAGCGCCTTCACATCCCAAGGAGGTTCTTTTGTCCGAGTCCAGTCTTTCGCGCGGTTTGCGCCCGTCCAGCCGCCGTTCTGCCCGTCGTCCCTCGGCCGCCAGTCAGGGTACGGCGCTGCTTGCCGGTGCCTTCGGCGCGGCATTTATCGCGGTTCCGGCGCATGCCGACGATCAGCGTGATCCCGATATCGTGGTTACCGGGCAGCGGCCCGACGTGAACGTCAACGCCGAGCCCGAGGCGCCCTACAAGGCGGAATCGAGCGACGGTAAGTTTACCGATTCGGTGCTCGACACGCCCAAGTCGCAGACGGTCATCACCAAGGAAGTGATCGAGGATATCGGCGCGAACAGCTTCCGCGAGATCGTCCGCAGCACGCCGGGCGTCACGCTGGGCACGGGCGAGGGCGGCAATGCCTTCGGCGACCGTATCTTCATCCGCGGGTTCGAAGCGCGCAACGACGTCTATATCGACGGCCTGCGCGATCCGGGCGTGACCAGCCGCGAGATCTTCGCGGTCGAGCAGATCGAGGTCATCAAGGGCCCCAGCGCGGTGTTCGGCGGGCGCGGGACCACCGGCGGTCTGGTCAGCCTGCAGTCCAAGCGCGCGCAATTCGGCAACGACTTCGTCGTGGCAGAGGGCGGCGTGGGGACCGAGAACTATTATCGCGGCACGGTGGATGCGAACTACCAGCTGGCCGATGGCGCCGCGATCCGGGTGAACGGCCTGTTCCACGATGCCGATACCCCGGGCCGCGACTATGTCGGCTCGCGCCGCTACGGCGGGGCGATCGCAGGTACGCTGGCGATCACCGACACGCTCAGCATCAATGCCGACTACTATCTCTACCGGCTCGACGGGGTGCCCGACTACGGCCACCCGTTCGATTCGACCACGCAGCAGCCCTATCTGGTCGATCGCGACAATTTCTACGGTGTGGTGGGCCGCGATTTCATCTCCAACGGCGCGGACATCGGTACCGTCGGCATCGAGTGGACCCCGATCGAGGACCTCACCTTCCACTCCACCACCCGCTACGGCGAGACCTGGAACCGCTACGCGGTGAGCGAGCCTTCGCTGTGCGTTTTCCAGCGCGATGCGAATGGCAGCTGCCCGCGCAGCGGCGGCGTGGCGGTGCCCGAAAGCGAATATACCGTCAGCCCCGCGATGAAGAGCAGCTGGCGCAACAATTCCTACTGGGCAAACAGCACCTACGCGGTGGCCAAGGCCGAGACCGGCGCGATCGCGCACGAAATCGTGATGGGCGGCGATTACAGCTACGAGACGATCGATGCCTACCGGCTCGACGTGCCCAGCACGGTCGAGGATGCGCAGGGCAACATCATCTCGATCCCCGGCGGGTTCGTCTGGGATCTGTTCGATCCCGAGCCGGTGCTCGGCTACGAGATTCCCATCGGCCCCGACACGGCCGCCGGGCCGACGACCACCAACGCGCAGAGCTTCGGTGCCTATCTGGTCGACACGATCAAGTTCTCCGATGCCTTCCGTGTGGTGCTCGGCGGACGGCTGGACACGTTCGACATCGATTACCGCTCATCGACCGGGGAGACGCTCGATTACAGCGCGACGCTCTTCAACTGGCAGGCATCGGGCGTCTTCAAGCCTTCCCCGGCGACGACGCTCTACGTCTCCTACGCCACCAGCGCGAACCCCAGTGGCGAGCAGCTCGACGGCAACGGGGCGAGCTATGACGGGATCAGCACCGACACGATCGACTTCCAGCCCGAACGTAACACCTCGTGGGAAGCGGGCGCCAAGGCGGAGCTGTTCGGCGGCAACCTGCTGCTGACCGCGGCGGCGTTCCGGATCGAGAAGGAGAACGCACGCGAAAGCGGCGGGCGCGGGCAGCCCTACACCAATGTGGGCACGCTGCGGAGCCAGGGCGTGGAGCTGAGCTTCGCCGGCTCGATCGCCGAGCGGATCAAGCTGTTCGGCGGCTATACCTACACCGACGCGACGATCACCGAATCGGCCAACCCCGCCAATGTCGGCCGCCGCTTCGCCAACATCCCGCAGCATACCGCGCAGCTGCTCGCCACGGTGCTGGTCACCAGCCGGTTCGAGATCGGCGGCCAGGTGTACTATCAGGACGAGATGTACGGCGGCAGCCAGCTCGCAGGGACCGCGATGGTGCCGGGATACGCCCGGTTCGACGCGGTCGCGCGCTATCGCATCAGCGACAATCTGGAGGCGCGGGTCAACGTGCTCAACCTGACGGACAAGCGCTATTACGATGCGATCTATCGCTCCGGCTCGCCGTTCAGCTATATCGCGCCGGGCCGGTCGGCCTTCTTCACGCTGACCGCCAACTTCTGATCGGCGCAAGCGAGGCTGCGATGATGATGCTGCACATCCCCGATGTGCTCACGAGCGAGGAGGCGGCGGACCTGCGTGCCCGCCTCCTCGCCGCGCCGTGGGTCGATGGCAATGCGACCAGCGGGGCGGGCGCAGCCCAGGCCAAGCGCAACCGGCAATTGCCCGAGGATGGAGAGGCCGCCCGCGCCGCCCAGCAGGTGGTCAGCAGCGCGCTGATGGCCAACGCCACCTTCCTTTCCGCCGCCTTGCCGCACACGATCTTCCCTCCGCTGTTCAACCGCTACGGCGTAGGCGAGACCTTCGGCCTGCACGTCGACAATGCCGTGCGCTACCACGCAGGCACCGGCGCGCGCATCCGCACGGACCTGTCCGCGACCCTGTTCCTCACCCCGCTGGAGGAGTATGACGGGGGCGAGCTGATCGTTGAGGACAACAGCCTCGCGCAGAGCCACAAGCACCCCGCCGGTTCGCTGCTGCTCTACCCCTCAACCACGCTGCACCGCGTGGCCGAGGTGACGCGGGGCGAGCGGGTGAGCTGCTTCCTTTGGCTGCAATCGCTGGTGGCGGACAACGCGGCGCGCGAGATGCTGTTCGACCTCGACACCAGCGTCCAGGCATTGAGCGCGGATCGCGGCGCGACCGACCATCAGGTGCTCAAGCTCACCCAGCTCTACCACAACCTCGTGCGCCGCTGGGCGCAGAGCTGAGGCATCCGCACCCGCACCGTTCGTGCTGAGCTTGCCTCCCAACCCCCCGTTCGCCCTGAGCTTGTCTCCCCGCGCACCGTTCGTCCTGAGCCTGTCGAAGGGCGAGAGTGGCCAGGCCGTCCGCACTTCGACAAGCTCAGTACGAACGGCGTCTAAGTATGGACCGTTGTTTCGAGACTAGTCGCCATCCCCCTCCGCAATCCCGTACCGCTCGCGGATCGGCGCCAGCTTCCTGTCGAGCGGGTCGAACACAGCCTGCTCGTTCGCCGCGCGCTTGCGGCGCTGTTCCTCCGGCACTTGCCTGCGGATGCTCTCGTACACCGGATGGTCCGATCGCATGGTGTGGCCGGGATTGTGGATGCCGTAACGGTGGGGCAGGCGATGCCGGAGGAGGAAGCGCAGCAGCGCGTTGTCCGGCTTGTGCGTCCCAGTTGCCCTGCCGGGAGGGCTGATGCCCAGCTTCGCTTCCGCTGCTTGAGGGCGGGTGCCTGACACACTTGACACAGTGTCATGGAGCGAAAAGTCCGAGCGCCTGCGAGCGATCTTGTGCGCGCGCGACTGGCCTCAGGCAGCGAAGCGGTAGGCCACACAAACAACGCGCACAATCCTCCAGCCGCTGCACCCCGCGCTCCAGCGCCGCATCCCACGCCGCGGCAAACCCCTCCGCCCCCGGTCTCGCGCGCAGCTTGTACAGCGCCTCCATGCTCTTGCCGCGTCGCCTCATGTAGCGGAGCGGTAGGGAGAAAGATGACTCGCGCGCCGCCTGCGTAACGATCCGCGTCGCCGCGAGCGTCGCGACAAACCGCCGCTGCCGCTCCGGGCGTGATCGAGTTGGAGCGCGGGTGCGGGTGGATATAGGGCGCGAAGGCGAGCAGCGGCTCGTCCGCGTCGGGTTCGGGGCTGGTGTAGGCCACGGCAGAGGTGGCCTGGCGAGCAATCCTGCGGCTGCAAGCCCCCTCTCCTTCAGGGGAGGGGGTTGGGGGCGGGGCCTTTTCGGTCATGGCGCTGCTCTCCAAGCCGCAGGCGAGGCAAGGCAGACGGGCCGCCCGAGCTTATGCGAGGAAAGCCAAGCGAGCGGATGCGAGCGCCGGCGCTTGAGGCTCAACAAACAAATGCGCGTGTTCGGGCGACGGTCCTCGGCGGACCCATCGAAAGACTCATCGGAGGGCATAGCCGCAGGTAGATTGCAGAATACGGGGGAGTAGGACAGCGAGGTTTTCAGACTCGGGAGAGTGCTCGTCAATCCACGATCTCCAGTCGATGCATTCATCTGTAGCATCGGGGGCGCCACGACTGGCCTTTCAAGCTAAAAGGTTAGCAACGGGTTTAGCTTTTTCGGTCTTCACCTGTTAAGCTCTCTGGTTCGACTCATCGGTGACGGAGGTCTCACCATGATTTCTCGTTTTGTAGTGTTCGCCAGTGCGGCATCTCTGATCCCTTCGCCTGTTCTCGCCGAACAGGCCAGCCAGTTGACCGACATCAATGGGGCGCTCGGCCGCGATGCCGAGCGAGTGCTGCAGCAGCGCGGTTTTGCCCACATCTCGACCAACAAGAATTCGATGGGTTACGTCTACAGCTATTGGTGGGATGATGAGGACGACACCTGCGTGCAGGTCGAAGTCTACGATGGACGCGTCGAGACAATCTCGGATGCATCGTCCGAAGATTGCGGCCATTCCGGCGGTGGTGATGCGGCGGCGGCATTGGGCGTTGCTGCCGGTGTCGCAATCCTGGGCGCGCTGCTGACACACAAATCCCATCATCATGACGACAATGCACATTCCAGTGACGAACAGGCGGAGCGCGATTACGAACGCGGCTATACCGATGGTCTGCACAATGCCGCCTACCATAATCCCGGCCGGTCCGAAGCGTACGCGTCAGGCTATTCGGCGGGGGTCGACGAACGCAGCGCCAATATCGACCATCACTCGGGACGTGGCGGATATGATCGTGCGGCAGAGTTCTCCGATCTGAAGGGTGCACGCGCGGCTGGGGCCATGGACGAACTGGAGCGACGTGGGTTCCGCCAGGTAGACAACTTTGCCAGTGGGACGACGCGTTATTCGATCCAGTGGCAGCCGGAAAGCCGTCAGTGCGTGCAGGTCACAATCGCAGACGGCAGGTTTTACGATCTGCGCGACATAGGGCAGCATCCTAAGTGTCGCTGAGGTGCCTCTATCAACCCGATGCCTGCCAACGCCTGCTGGCATGTTCTGCCGCGCTTTTTCTTGCATCTTGCTCCGAGGCGGCTCCACCGCCGTCCTCGGAGGCGACAGCTGGCGATCTGGCGGCTATCCCCGACAGTCTGAGCCCGTTCGGTGACGGCTATCCCAACGCCGGAGACCCTTGCCGCAGGCTGGGTGAAAGCGCTGCAACCTCCCGATATCTCGACCACACCGCCATCCTGGTCGGTTGTCCGAGCGATCGGTCCGCTTCGGCGGTCGGGGGAGAGATCGTCGCCACGATAGACGGTGTGATAGACGGTGTGCGCATCGTCAGCATCCCTGCCGAAGGGGCTATGGCAGGTTCCGGGGTCGGTCCCGAAGCCGATGCCGCACTCGCTTCCACTCAGGACGACCCGCTGGTGGATGGAACGCCATACAACGCCACGGCTGCGATCCGGTGCGGTCTCGATGGCGACGCGCCTGTTTCGAACTGCGATGCGGGAGTCCGCCGCAATTGGAATGGGCCGGGTACGGCCTTGGTCGAGATAACTAAGCCGGACGGCAGGAAGCGCGCGATTTTCTTCGAGGATGGCGTGGCATTCAGCGCGGAAAGCGCACAGTCCGATGGATGGGCGGCCTATGATTTCCAAGCTGTCCGGAACGAAGACCAAACCACGGTGCGGTTCGGACCCGAAACCTACGTAATCGTCGACGCATTGGTTCGGGGTGGTTAGCCGACGAATGCGGGCGTCGAAGCGATAAATGCCGGGCGGATCGGTTTTCTTTGTCTCGACAAGTTCTCTTGACCCACACCCCAAATCCTACTAGGCCCGCTCTCAACCGAGGCAGGGCCTAGCTCTCGCCGAGGCTTATAGAGCTGAACATTGCCGGTTATGTCCCGGGGCTGTCGCATGCGCGATGGCCTTTTCGTTTTTCCCGCTAGCGGGTTGGGCAGGGCAGCCGTCAAAGTAATCCGGGTGGTCCCTTGCGGGCGGGTTCGGGTGGAGCGTTTCAGGCTCGTTTGTTCGTGATCCCCAGCGCACGCTGGGGTCTCGTGCCGCAGGCGCCACGCCGGGCAGAGGCAAAGGTCCCAGCTTTCGCTGGGACTCACGAAAGACGGCCCCGACACACTTCATTCGATCGCAAGCGCGAAGCCATCCCTGGCCGACGCAGTTCCGCCTGTGCTGAGCCTGTCGAAGCACCGTCCTTCTTCTTTGCGAGAAGAGAAGTGCGATCCTTCGACAAGCTCAGGATGAGCGGGGTTGGGAAGGCCCTTTCGAGCAAACAGGCAGAAGAGAGAATTTAATGCCCACCATCAACCAGCTGGTCCGCAAGGGCCGCACTCCGCAGAAGACCAAGAGCAAGGTCCCTGCGATGGAGCAGAACCCGCAGAAGCGCGGCGTCTGCACCCGCGTCTATACGACGACCCCGAAGAAGCCGAACTCGGCTCTGCGCAAGGTGGCCAAGGTTCGCCTGACCAACCAGCGCGAAGTCATCAGCTACATCCCGGGCGAAGGCCACAACCTGCAGGAACACAGCGTCGTGCTGATCCGCGGCGGCCGTGTGCGCGACCTTCCCGGCGTGCGCTACCACGTGCTGCGCGGCGTGCTCGACACGCAGGGCGTCAAGGACCGCAAGCAGAGCCGTTCGAAGTACGGCGCCAAGCGTCCGAAGTGACCTGTCCGGGGGGCAGGTCATCCTGAAAAGGTCGCCTTCAGGCGGCCGCGGTTCAGGATCCAGCCTTCCTCCCCTGTGACGTGTGCAATGTGATTTGAAAGGTCCGCCCTACGCCGAAAACTGGACCCCGAAACAAGTTCGGGGTGACGGCATGGGGAATGGCCCAACAGAAGGAATAACGACATGAGTCGTCGTCGTCGCCCAGAGAAGCGCGAAATCCTGCCCGATCCCAAGTTCAAGGATCTGGTGCTCTCGAAGTTCATGAACAACCTGATGCTCGATGGTAAGAAGGCCGTCGCGGAAAAGATCGTCTACGGTGCGCTCGACACGGTCGAGACCAAGGCGAAGGCCAACCCGGTCGAACTGTTCCACGCCGCGCTCGACAACATCAAGCCGCAGGTCGAAGTGCGCAGCCGCCGCGTCGGCGGTGCGACCTACCAGGTGCCTGTGGAAGTGCGCCCCGAGCGTGCGCAGGCGCTGGCGATCCGCTGGCTGATCACCGCCGCGCGCGGTCGCCCCGAAACGACCATGGCGGCGCGTCTCTCGGGCGAGCTGATGGATGCGGCGAACAATCGCGGCAACGCGGTCAAGAAGCGCGAAGATACGCACCGCATGGCGGATGCGAACCGCGCGTTCAGCCACTACCGCTGGTAGGATCCGGGGCAGGGCGCGCCGCGCATACGGCAGGCGCGTCTTCAACCGGTCACAAAAGACCCCATATGGGGGTGGCTTATCCGGCTCCCCCCTCACTCTGACTCTTCCGAGGAATTGACAATGGCCCGCGACTATCCGCTGGAGCGCTATCGCAATATCGGCATCATGGCACACATCGATGCCGGCAAGACCACCACGACCGAGCGTATCCTCTACTACACCGGCAAGTCCTACAAGATCGGCGAAGTGCACGATGGTGCCGCGACGATGGACTGGATGGAGCAGGAGCAGGAACGCGGGATCACCATCACCTCGGCCGCGACCACGACCTTCTGGACCGCGGAAGACCCCGCGATGGACCCGATGTCCGATCCCGAAGCGCTGCGCGCCGACATGCCCAAGCACCGCATCAACATCATCGACACCCCCGGCCACGTCGACTTCACCATCGAAGTCGAACGTTCGCTGCGCGTGCTCGACGGTGCGGTCGCGGTCTTTGACGGCGTCGCGGGCGTCGAACCCCAGTCCGAAACCGTGTGGCGCCAGGCCGACAAGTACGGCGTTCCGCGCATGTGCTTCATCAACAAGCTCGACCGCACCGGCGCAGACTTCTACTACTGCGTGAACAGCATCATCGAGCGCCTCGGCGCGACCCCGCTGGTACTCTATCTGCCGATCGGCGCGGAGAGCAATCTGCAGGGTGTGGTCGACCTCGTCGGCAACCGCGCGATCATCTGGGAATCGGAAGGCCTGGGCGCGAGCTACAAGCACGTCGCGATCCCCGATGACATGGCCGACAAGGCTGCCGAATACCGCGAGAAGCTGATCGAGACCGCCGTCGAACAGGACGACGACGTCATGGAAGCGTACCTCGAAGGTAACGAGCCCGACGTGGCGACGCTCAAGAAGCTGATCCGCAAGGGCACCATGGCCCGCGCCTTCGTGCCCGTGCTGTGCGGCTCCGCGTTCAAGAACAAGGGCGTGCAGCCCCTGCTCGACGCGGTGGTCGACTACATGCCGAGCCCGCTCGACGTGCCCGCGATCAAGGGCGTGCTGCCCGACAGCGACGTGGAAGAAACCCGCCCGTCGTCGGACGACGAGCCGTTCGCCGCGCTCGCCTTCAAGATCATGAACGACCCGTTCGTCGGCTCGCTCACCTTCACCCGCATCTATTCGGGCAAGCTCAGCAAGGGCTCGGTCCTGAACTCGGTGAAGGAGAAGAAGGAAAAGATCGGCCGCATGCTGCTGATGCACTCCAACAACCGTGAGGACATCGAAGAAGCATTCGCCGGCGACATCGTCGCTCTGGCGGGGATGAAGGATACGACCACCGGCGATACGCTGTGCGATCCTGCCAAGCCGATCATTCTCGAGCGGATGGAATTCCCCGAGCCGGTCATCGAGCTGAGCGTTGAGCCCAAGACCAAGGCTGACCAGGAAAAGATGGGCGTTGCGCTCAATCGCTTGGCTGCCGAGGACCCGAGCTTCCGCGTCAGCACCGATCACGAATCGGGCCAGACGATCATCAAGGGGATGGGCGAGCTTCACCTCGACATCCTGGTCGATCGCATGAAGCGCGAGTTCAAGGTCGAAGCCAACGTCGGTGCGCCGCAGGTGGCCTACCGCGAATACCTCGGCCGCGAAGTCGAAGTGACCTACACCCACAAGAAACAGTCGGGTGGTTCGGGTCAGTTCGGTGAGGTCAAGGTCGTCGTCACCCCGGGTGAGCGCGGCGCAGGCATCGAATTCGTCGACGAGATCAAGGGCGGTAACATTCCGCGCGAATACATCCCGGCGATCGAAAAGGGCTTCCGCGAGCAGGCTGAGAGCGGTCACCTGGTCGGCTTCCCGATCATCGACTTCTCGATCCGTCTGATCGACGGTAAGTACCACGACGTCGACTCGAGCGCGATCGCGTTCGAAATCGCCGGTCGCGGTGCAATGCGCGAAGTGGCCCAGAAGGCAGGCATCAAGCTGCTGGAACCGGTCATGAA
The DNA here is from genome assembly GCF_015999305.1 of Erythrobacter sp. YJ-T3-07. Lineage (NCBI taxonomy): Bacteria > Pseudomonadati > Pseudomonadota > Alphaproteobacteria > Sphingomonadales > Erythrobacteraceae > Erythrobacter > Erythrobacter sp. YJ-T3-07. The sequence continues at coordinate 966,675 of NZ_JAEAGP010000001.1, forward strand.
GGTGGAAGTCGTGACCCCGGAAGACTATCTGGGTGACGTCATCGGTGACCTCAACAGCCGTCGTGGCCAGATTCAGGGCACCGACACGCGCGGCAACGCGCAGGCGGTCGAGGCATTCGTGCCGCTGGCCAACATGTTCGGGTACGTCAACGAGCTGCGTTCGTTCACTCAGGGACGCGCGCAGTACTCGATGCAGTTCTCGCACTATGACGAAGTGCCCGCAAACGTTGCGGCAGAGGTCAAGGAGAAGCTTGCCTAAGGCGAGCGATCGGTTTAGGGGCGGCGCCTGATTTTGAGCGGGCGCCGCCTTCTTTCCCGCACAAATTCCCATTTAAGACAGAGGTATTAAGAGAAATGGCGAAGGAAAAGTTCGAGCGGAACAAGCCGCACTGCAACATCGGCACCATTGGTCACGTCGACCACGGCAAGACCACGCTGACCGCGGCGATCACCAAGGTGATGGCTGAAACCTATGGCGGTGCCGCCGTTGATTTCGCAAACATCGACAAGGCGCCGGAAGAGCGCGAGCGCGGGATCACGATCTCGACCGCGCACGTCGAATACGAAACCGAAGCGCGCCACTACGCGCACGTCGACTGCCCCGGCCACGCCGACTATGTGAAGAACATGATCACCGGTGCGGCGCAGATGGACGGCGCAATCCTGGTGGTGAACGCTGCCGACGGCCCCATGCCGCAGACCCGTGAGCACATCCTGCTCTCGCGTCAGGTCGGCGTGCCCGCGCTGGTCGTGTACCTGAACAAGGTCGACCAGGTCGACGACGAGGAAATCCTCGAGCTCGTCGAACTGGAAGTTCGCGAACTGCTGAGCGCCTACGACTTCGACGGCGACAACATTCCGATCGTCAAGGGTTCGGCTCTGGCCGCTCTCGAAGGTCGCGACGACAACATCGGCAAGGATTCGATCATCGAGCTGATGAAGGCCGTTGACGAGCACATCCCGCAGCCGGAGCGCCCGGTCGACCAGGCATTCCTGATGCCGATCGAAGACGTGTTCTCGATTTCGGGTCGTGGTACGGTTGTCACCGGCCGTGTCGAAACCGGCGTTGTGAACGTTGGCGACGAAGTCGAAATCGTCGGCATCAAGGACACTTCGAAGACGACCGTCACCGGCGTCGAAATGTTCCGCAAGCTGCTCGATCGCGGCGAAGCTGGCGACAACATCGGTGCGCTGATTCGCGGCGTTGCCCGTGAAGACGTCGAGCGTGGCCAGGTCCTCGCGAAGCCGGGTTCGGTTACGCCGCACACCGAGTTCAGCGCCGAAGTCTACGTGCTGTCGAAGGACGAAGGTGGCCGTCACACGCCGTTCTTCGCCAACTACCGCCCGCAGTTCTACTTCCGCACCACCGACGTGACCGGCGAAGTGATCCTTCCCGAAGGCACGGAAATGGTGATGCCGGGCGACAACGTGACCATCTCGGTCAAGCTGATCGCACCGATCGCGATGGATGAAGGTCTTCGCTTCGCAATCCGCGAAGGTGGCCGCACCGTCGGTTCGGGGGTTGTCAGCAAGATCACCGTCTAATATAGGCACTTTCACCGGCGGGGGATTCGATTCCCCGCCGGTCAGATTTCACGAGGGCCGCCCCTCACCGAAAACTTCGGTTTGGTGGGGCGGTTCTTTATTTTTGAAGGGTGGCCCAGACGGGGTGGCTCTTCGTGGCTCTTTCGCATCGGTAGACTAGGACATGGACGCACAGAATATCCGTATTCGCCTCAAGGCCTTCGACCACCGCGTGCTCGACCAGGCAACGGGCGAGATCGCGGATACTGCACGCCGCACCGGCGCGCTCATCCGTGGACCTATTCCCCTGCCGACGCGCATCGAGAAGTTCACCGTGAACCGCGGCCCGCACATCGACAAGAAGTCGCGCGAGCAGTTCGAGGTGCGCACCTACAAGCGGCTGCTCGACATCGTGCAGCCCAACGCCCAGACGGTCGACGCGCTGATGAAGCTGGACCTCGCCGCGGGCGTGAACGTTGAAATCAAGCTGGCTTGATTTTGGCTGCCCGGCCAGGCCGGGTGCTGGTCCTTCCGGTCGGACCCTAAACGACCGGACGATTTTTCAAGTCCGCCTCGTGCGGCACGGGTTCTCGCTTCTGCGAGGGTCGCGTTCGGAAGGCCTTCGGGTCTTCTTCACTTGAGATACCGCCGGAGCATGCTCCGGGCTGCGTCTCCCGTCTCGCGCTTCATGCCTTCTTGCATGGGCGCAATCAGCCCGGACGGGCGATGCATCAAAACTTCGGGCTGGGGTCGTTGATAACGGCCCGTCACGCACGGCGGGAATGGTCCCTTCGTGCCTCTGGTTTAGGAGTTTAACGATGCGCACTGGCGTAATCGCCAAGAAGGTCGGGATGACCCGCCTGTTTCAGGAAGACGGCCGGCACGTTCCCGTGACCGTGCTCGCTCTGGAAGGGTGCCAGGTCACCGCCAACCGCACCGCCGACCGTGATGGCTACTGGTCCGTCCAGGTCGGTTCGGGTGAAGCGAAGCAGAAGAACGTCAACAAGCCGCAGCGCGAAGCTTTCGCGAAGGCGGAAGTTGGCCTGAAGATGAAAGTCGCGGAATTCCGCGTCGAGGGTGAGGACGCGCTCCTTCCCGTCGGTGCGACGATCACCGCTGATCACTTCATCGCCGGCCAGAAGGTTGACGTGCAGGGCTACACGCAGGGCAAGGGCTTTGCCGGCGCGATGAAGCGCTGGGGCTTCGGCGGTCTGCGCGCCACGCACGGCGTTTCGCTGTCGCACCGTTCGCACGGTTCGACCGGTAACCGGCAGGATCCGGGCCGCGTGTTCAAGAACAAGAAGATGGCCGGCCACATGGGCGACCGTCAGCGCACGCAGCAGAACCTCGAAATCGTCCGCACGGACTCCGAGCGTGGCCTGCTGTTCGTAAAGGGCTCCGTGCCCGGCGCGAAGAACAGCTGGATGCTGGTTGCCGACGCGGTGAAGCTGCCGATGCCGGCCGATGCGCCGTTCCCCGGTGCGATGCGCCGCAACGCCGACGAGTTCTCGAGCGACGATGCCGATGCCGGCCTGGTCGAGAGCGGGGCGGAGCACGAGGTTCACACCGAAGTGACGCCCGAGCAGCAGGAAAAGCTGATGCAGCAGCAGGATGCCGGGGCTGACGCCGAAGGCACCGAAGGCAAGGAGTCCTGATCGTGAAGATCGCGGTACAGAAAATCGACGGCGGTAAGGCCGGCGAGATCGAGCTCAACGATGCCGTGTTCGGTGTCGAGCCTCGCGCCGACATCCTTCACCGCGTGGTGACGTGGCAGCTGGAAAAGCGCCGCGCGACCGCCCGCCCGACGCGCGAGCGTTCGGACGTGGCCCGCACCGGCAAGAAGTTCGGTCGCCAGAAGGGTTCGGGCGGCGCTCGCCACGGCGATCGCGGCGCTCCGATCTTCATCGGCGGTGGTAAGGCGCACGGCGCCCGCCTGCGCGACTTCAACCCGTCGCTGAACAAGAAGATCCGTTCGCTCGGCCTGCGCATGGCGCTGTCGAGCAAGGCCAAGGACGGCCTGGTCATCGTCGACAGCCTCGAGCTGAAGGACGCCAAGACCAAGGCTCTCAAGGGTCACTTCGAAAAGGCCGGTTTCAACGGCAAGGTGCTGGTGATCGACGGCGAAAGCGTGAACGACGGTTTCAAGATGGCTGCGGGCAACCTGCCCGGCGTCAACGTGATCCCGGCGATCGGCGCCAACGTCTACGACATCCTGAAGCACGATACGCTGGTCCTCACCAAGGATGCGGTCGAAAAGCTGGAGGCGCGCTTCAATGGCTAAGAAGCAGGAAATCGACGCGCGGCACTACGACGTGATTCTCGCGCCGCACATCACCGAAAAGGCGACGCTCGCGAGCGAGAACAACGCAGTGGTCTTCAAGGTGGCGAACGACGCCACGAAGCCGCAGATCCGCGATGCGGTGGAAGCGCTGTTCGACGTCAAGGTGACCGGGGTGAACACCATCGTCACCAAGGGCAAGGTCAAGCGCTGGCGGGGCAAGCCCTACCGTCGCAACGACATGAAGAAGGCGATCGTGACGCTCAAGGACGGCGATTCCATCGACGTCACGAGCGGCATCTGAGGAGCTAGGACGGAACCATGGCACTCAAGAATTACAAGCCGACCAGTCCGGCCCGTCGCGGCCTGATCCTGGTCGACAAGTCCGGCCTCTACAAGGGCAAGCCGGTCAAGGCGCTTACCGAAGGCAAGCGCAAGACGGGCGGTCGCAACAACAAGGGCCACGTCACCAGCCGCGGGATCGCGGGCGGTCACAAGCAGAAGTATCGTTACATCGACTTCAAGCGCCGCAAGTGGGACGTGGAAGGCACCGTGGAGCGGATCGAATATGATCCCAACCGCACCGCCTTCATCGCTCTGATCAAGTATGCCGACGAAGAGCTGGCCTACATCATCGCGCCGCAGCGCCTCGCCGTTGGCGACAAGGTGATCGCGGGCGAGCGGGTCGACACCAAGCCGGGCAACGCGATGCCGCTGGGCAACATGCCGGTCGGCACCATCATCCACAACGTGGAGATGAAGCCGGGCAAGGGCGGGCAGATCGCCCGTTCGGCAGGCGCCTACGTCCAGCTGGTCGGTCGCGACCGTGGCATGGTCATCGTGCGTCTCAACTCGGGCGAGCAGCGTTACCTGCGCGCCGATTGCATGGGTACGGTTGGCGCGGTTTCGAACCCCGACAACCAGAACCAGAACTTCGGCAAGGCCGGTCGCACCCGCTGGAAGGGCCGTCGTCCGCTGACCCGCGGTGTCGCCAAGAACCCGGTCGATCACCCGCATGGTGGTGGTGAAGGCAAGACCAGCGGTGGCCGCCATCCGGTGACCCCGTGGGGCAAGCCGACCAAGGGCGCCCGCACCCGCAAGAACAAGCAGACGGACAAGATGATCATCCGTTCGCGCCACGCGAAGAAGAAGAGGTAATCGCAGCAATGGCACGTTCCGTTTGGAAAGGTCCGTTTGTGGAACTCAGCCTTCTGAAGAAGGCCGAGGATGCACAGGAAAAGACCAGCACCGCGCCGATCAAGACCTGGTCGCGCCGCTCCACCATCCTGCCGCAGTTCGTTGGACTGACGTTCAATGTCTACAACGGCCACAAGTTCATTCCCGTGTCCGTCTCGGAAGAGATGGTCGGCCACAAGCTCGGTGAATTTGCGCCCACGCGCACCTTCCCGGGTCACGCCGCAGACAAGAAGGGCAAGCGCTGATGAGCAAGCAGAAAGCTCCCCGTCGCGTCGCCGATAACGAGGCGCTGGCAGTTGGCACCACGATCCGTGGGTCGGCCCAGAAGCTGAACCTCGTTGCCGAGTTGATCCGCGGCAAGAAGGCTGAAGAGGCGTTGAACATTCTCGCCTTTTCGAAGAAGGCGATGGCCAAGGACGCGAGCAAGGTGCTCGCCTCCGCGATCGCCAATGCCGAAAACAACCACGATCTCGACGTCGACGCACTGGTCGTCGCCGAAGCGAGCGTGGGCAAGTCGATCACGATGAAGCGGTTTCACACGCGCGGTCGCGGCAAGTCGACCCGCATCCTGAAGCCCTTCAGCCGCCTGCGCATCGTCGTGCGCGAAGTCGAGGAAGCGTAAGATGGGCCAGAAGAGCAATCCGATCGGTCTGCGCCTGCAGATCAACCGCACCTGGGACAGCCGCTGGTACGCCGAAGGGCGTGACTATGCCAAGCTGCTCAAGGAAGACATCGAGATCCGCAAGCACATCGTGAAGTCGCTGCCGCAGGCCGCGATTTCCAAGGTGGTGATCGAGCGTCCGGCCAAGCTGTGCCGCATCTCGATCTACGCTGCGCGCCCCGGTGTGATCATCGGCAAGAAGGGCGCCGACATCGAGAAGCTGCGCACGACGCTTTCGCGCATGACCGAAAGCGAAGTGAAGCTGAACATCGTCGAGATCCGCAAGCCGGAAATCGATGCCAAGCTCGTCGCCCAGGGCATTGCCGACCAGCTGGTTCGCCGCGTGGCCTTCCGTCGTGCGATGAAGCGCGCCGTGCAGTCCGCGCTGCGTCTGGGTGCCGAAGGCATCCGGATCACCTGCGGTGGCCGTCTCGGCGGTGCGGAAATCGCGCGCGTCGAATGGTATCGCGAAGGCCGCGTGCCGCTTCACACCCTGCGTGCGAACGTCGACTATGCCGAAGCCGAGGCGCTGACCGCGTACGGCATCATCGGCATCAAGTGCTGGATCTTCAAGGGTGAGATCCTCGCCCACGATCCGACCGCGCAGGACCGCCTGATGATGGAAGCGCAGACTTCCGGCGTGCGTCCGGCGCGCTGATTGCAGGATTAGGAAAGAACCATGCTGCAACCGAAACGAACCAAGTATCGCAAGGCCTTCAAGGGCCGGATCCATGGCAATGCCAAGGGCGGTACCGAACTGAACTTCGGCTCTTACGGGCTGAAGGCGATGGAACCCGAGCGGATTACCGCTCGCCAGATCGAAGCGGCCCGCCGTGCGATCACGCGTCACATGAAGCGCCAGGGGCGCCTCTGGATCCGCGTGTTCCCCGACGTGCCCGTGTCCAAGAAGCCTGCCGAAGTCCGGCAGGGTAAGGGCAAGGGTTCGGTCGAATACTGGGCCGCACGCGTGAAGCCGGGCCGCATTCTCTTCGAACTCGACGGCGTGTCCGGCCCGCTGGCTGCCGAAGCGTTCGAGCGTGCCGCCATGAAGCTGCCGATCAAGACCAAGGTTGTCGCGCGTCTGGGCGACACCTCGCACCTGGGAGGCGAATAGTGAGCACCACCGAAGATCTGCGCGCCAAGAGCGACGACCAGCTGACCGCGGAGCTTACCGAGCTCAAGCGTGAGGCGTTCAACCTGCGTTTCCAGGCAGCGACCAACCAGCTCGAGCGTCCCGCTCGCGTTCAGGAGGTCCGCCGGACGATCGCGCGCATCAAGACGCTGCAGAGCGAGCGCACCCGCGCCGCTGCGGCGAAGAGCAAGGCGTAAGGAGTAGACCATGCCCAAGCGTATTCTGATTGGTCGGGTCACTTCCACCAAGACCGACAAGACCGTGACCGTGCTTGTCGAACGCAAGGTGAAGCACCCGCTGTACGGGAAGATCATCCGGCGCTCGAAGAAGTATCACGCCCACGATGAGAAGAACGAGTACGAACTCGGCGACATCGTGCGGATCGAGGAGACCAAGCCGATCTCGAAGACCAAGACCTGGGCCGTGAAGGACCGGGTCGTCGCGGGTGGCGTGCAGGCGGTTGATGCCGACCTCGACGTCGAAGCCGCGAGCAACAGCTAAACAGACGTTTTAGGAACTGCCGGGCAGCTGTCCCGGCAAGCCAAGAGAAGGAACCGGATCTATGATCCAGATGCAGTCCAATCTCGACGTCGCGGACAACAGCGGCGCAAAGCGCGTCCAGTGCATCAAGGTGCTGGGTGGCTCTAAGCGTCGGTTCGCGAGCGTCGGCGACGTGATCGTGGTTTCCGTCAAGGAAGCCCAGCCGCGCGCGAAAGTAAAGAAGGGCGACGTTCACCGCGCGGTGATCGTTCGCACGAAGAAGGATGTCCGTCGCCCCGATGGCAGCGTGATCCGCTTCGACTCGAACGCCGCGGTGCTCGTCAACAAGAACGAAGAGCCGATCGGCACCCGTATCTTCGGCCCGGTGGTGCGCGAACTGCGCGGCCGCGGCTTCATGAAGATCATCTCGCTTGCTCCGGAGGTGCTGTAATGGGCATGGCCAAGATCAAGAAGGGCGACAACGTCGTCGTGCTTTCGGGCAAGGACAAGGGCAAGACCGGCACGGTCGCCCAGGTTCTGCCGAAAGACGGCAAGGTCGTGGTGGAAGGCGTCAACATGATCGCCCGTCACCGCAAGCCGAGCCAGACGAACCCGCAGGGCGGGATCGATCGCTATGAAGCGCCGATGCACATCGCCAAGGTGGCCCTCGCCGATCCCAAGGACGGCAAGCCCACCCGCGTGCGCATCGAAGAACGCGACGGCAAGAAAGTGCGCGTCGCCGTGAAATCCGGGGAGACCATCGATGGCTGATTACACGCCCCGCATGAAGGCCAAGTACGAGAACGAAATCGTCAAGGCCATGACCGAGAAGTTCGGCTACACGAACCGCCTTCAGGTCCCCAAGCTCGAGAAGATCACGCTCAACATGGGTGTGGGCGAGGCGAGCCAGGACAAGAAGAAGGTCCAGACCGCAGCCGAGGAAATGGCGCTGATCGCGGGCCAGAAGCCCGTCATCACCAAGGCCAAGAAGTCGATCGCACAGTTCAAGCTGCGCGACGGCATGCCGATCGGTTGCAAGGTCAACCTGCGCCGTGACCGGATGTTCGAATTCCTCGATCGTCTGGTGACGATCGCGATGCCGCGCATTCGCGACTTCCGTGGTCTGAACCCGAAGAGCTTCGACGGCCGTGGCAACTACGCCATGGGCCTGAAGGAGCAGATCATCTTCCCCGAGATCTCCTACGACCAGATCGAAAAGGTCCGGGGCATGGATATCATCGTGACCACCACCGCGAAGACCGACGAGGAAGCACGCGAACTGCTGCGCCTGTTCGGTTTCCCGTTCCCGGCCGAAGCAAAGGCCGACGAAGAGAAGGAGGCGGCGTGAGCCGCTCTCCGCTGAAGCAAGAAACGAAGAGAGCTTAAGTCCAATGGCGAAACTGAGTTCCATCAACAAGAACGAGCGTCGTAAGAAGCTCGTCAAGAAGTACGCGGACAAGTACGCGAAGCTTAAGGCGATTGCCGACGATACCTCGCTCGACGAGAGCGAGCGTCTCATCGCGCGCCTGAAGATGGCTGAAATCCCGCGCAACGCGAACCCGACCCGGGTTCGTAACCGCTGCTCCACGACCGGTCGCCCGCGCGGCTACTACCGCAAGTTCGGCATCAACCGCATCGAACTGCGGAACCTGGGCAACAAGGGCATGATCCCTGGCCTGACCAAGTCGAGCTGGTGAGGAATCGATAGATGGCTATGACCGATCCCCTGGGTGACATGCTCACCCGCATCCGCAACGGCCAGCAGGCGAAGAAGGACTCCGTCCTTTCGCCGGCGTCCAAGCTGCGCGCGAACGTGCTCGAAGTGCTCCAGCGCGAAGGCTACATTCGTGGCTACAGCGAAGACGACACCGGCAAGCACAAGGCGCTGCGGATCGAACTGAAGTATTTCGAAGGCGAACCTGCGATCAAGCATGTCGCCCGCGTGTCCAAGCCGGGCCGTCGCATCTATTCGGCCAGCCGCGAGCTGCCGACGGTGCGCAACGGCCTTGGCATCACGATCGTCTCGACGCCGCGCGGCGTGCTTTCCGACGCGGAAGCCCGCAGCCAGAACGTCGGTGGCGAAGTGCTGGCGGAGGTGTTCTGATGAGCCGCATCGGCAAACGTCCGGTTGCGATCCCGAGCGGGGTCGAGGCCAAGATCGATAACGGCACCCTTTCGGTGAAGGGCCCCAAGGGCACGCTCACCATGGGCCTGTCGGACCTCGTGTCTTACAAGCTGGAAGACGGCTCGATCGCGGTCGATCCGGTGAACGACAGCAAGCCTGCACGCAGCCACTGGGGCATGCAGCGTACGATGGTGTCGAACCTGGTCGAAGGCGTGACGGACGGCTTTTCCAAGACGCTGCAGATCAGCGGTGTCGGTTACCGTGCGAATTCCCAGGGCAAGACCCTGAAGCTGCAGCTCGGTTACAGCCACGACGTCGATCTCACGGTGCCCGAAGGCCTGAAGGTGGAAACGCCCGATCAGACCACGATCATCATCAGCGGGATCGACAAGCAGGCCGTTGGCCAGTTCGCCGCTGAAATCCGCCGCTGGCGCAAGCCCGAGCCGTACAAGGGCAAGGGCATCAAGTACCAGGGCGAGTATATCTTCCGCAAGGAAGGGAAGAAGAAGTAAGATGGCAAAGCTTTCCCTCTTTGAACGCCGCCGCCAGCGCGTGCGCACCGCGCTTCGCAAGAACGCCGGTGGCAAGCCGCGTCTTTCGGTCCACCGCACCGGCAAGCACATTTACGCGCAGATCATCGACGATGCGGCGGGCAAGACGCTCGCCAGCGCATCGACGCTGGGCGTGAAGGGCTCGACCGCGAATATCGACGCCGCCAAGACGGTCGGCTCGAGCATCGCGGACGCCGCCAAGAAGGCGGGCGTCACCACGGTCGTGTTCGATCGCGGCGGCTTCCTGTTCCATGGCCGCGTCAAGGCGCTGGCCGATGCCGCCCGTGAAGGCGGGCTGGAGTTCTGATGATGGCTGACGACAACAAGACCCCGGAAACGGAAAACGAAAACGCGACCCCGGTCGCCGAAGCGCAGACCGAGCATGCGGTAACCAAGGAAGAACCCGCGATCGCGGACACGCCTTCCGAAGCAGCCGACAACCAGTCGCCTGCGCAGGGTGCCGAAGGCCAGCCGCAGGAACGTCAGGGCCGTGGTGGCCGTGGCGGTCGCGATGGCGGCAACCGCGAAGGTGGCCGTGGCCGCGGTCGCGGTCGTGACGACCGTCGCGGCAAGCGCGAAGAAGAAGACGACGGCATCATCGAGAAGCTGGTTCACATCAACCGCGTCTCGAAGACGGTGAAGGGCGGTAAGCGCTTCGGTTTCGCCGCGCTCGTGGTGGTCGGCGACGGCCAGGGCCGCGTCGGCTTCGGCCACGGCAAGGCCCGCGAAGTGCCCGAGGCGATCAGCAAGGCTTCGGCCGCTGCGCGCAAGCACATGATCCGCGTCGCCCTCAAGGAAGGCCGCACGCTGCACCACGACGGCAAGGGCCGTTTCGGTGCCGGCAAGGTGACCGTCCGCACCGCGCCTCCGGGTACCGGCATCATCGCCGGTGGTCCGATGCGCGCCGTGTTCGAAAGCCTGGGTGTGGCCGACGTGGTAACCAAGTCGGTCGGTACGTCCAACCCCTACAACATGATCCGCGCAACCTTCGATGCGCTGCAGGATCAGAGCTCGCCCAAGTCGGTGGCGCAGCGTCGCGGCAAGAAGGTCGCGGACCTGTTGTCGCGCGGTGGCGCCAGCGAAGCGGAAGCCGAGGCTGATGCTGCGGCTCTCACGGAGTAATCACTGATGGCTAAGATCAAGCTCAAGCAGATCGGCTCGCCCATCCGGCGTCCCGAAAGCCAGAAGAAGATCCTTATCGGCCTCGGCCTGGGCAAGATGCACCGGGTGGTCGAACTGGAAGATACCCCCGAAGTGCGCGGCGCAATCGCAAAGCTGCCGCACATGGTGGAGGTGGTCGAGGGCTAAACGGCCCGTCGACTGGAATTGACGGCGGCGGCCCGCTCGGTGTAGCGGGCCGTGTCCATTTTTATCAGCGCGAAGAAAAGCGAAAGCGAGTGCATCATGGCATTTAAACTCAACGAGATCAGCGACAACGACGGCGCCCGCAAGGGTCGCATGCGCATCGGCCGGGGCATCGGCTCGGGCAAGGGCAAGACCGGCGGGCGTGGCCAGAAGGGCCAGAAGGCCCGTGAAGGCGTCGCGATCAAGGGCTTCGAAGGCGGCCAGATGCCGCTGCACATGCGGCTGCCGAAGCGCGGGTTCAACAACCCCTTCGGCAAGGACTACGCGGAAGTGAACCTGGGCATGGTCCAGAAGTTCATCGACGCCAAGAAGCTCGACGCCAAGAAGGACATTGACCACGCAGCGCTCAAGGCTGCAGGCCTGGCCCGCGGCGGCAAGGACGGCGTGCGTCTGCTGGCCAAGGGCGAGCTGACCACCAAGGCGACCTTCACGGTGGCCGGCGCCAGCAAGGGCGCGATCGAAGCGGTCGAGAAGGCCGGCGGCAAGGTGGAAGTCATCGCCGCCAAGCAGCCCGAGCACGAGAAGAAGGCTGCTCGCACCAAGGCGAACAAGGAAGCGGCCTCCAAGGCCTGATTTCGGGTAATCGGGCGCGGGGGTTCGACAACCGCGCCCGCCACACCTATCTCTCTCTGCGGCAGCCGGCGTAGCCCGGTCGAATTTGCAGGATCACGGTTTTCTCATGGCATCACGCGCCGATAATCTCGCGTCCAACCTCAGTTTGGCGAATTTCTCCAAGGCGACGGAACTGCGCCAGCGGATCTGGTTCACGGTCGTTGCCCTGATCGCGTTCCGCTTCCTCAGCTTCGTCCCGCTGCCGGGTGTGAACCCGCAGATCCTGGGCGACCTGTACGACCAGACGCGCGGCGGCGTGCTCGACCTTTTCAACACCTTCTCGGGCGGCAGTCTGGAGCGCATGAGTCTCATCGCGCTCGGCGTGATGCCCTATATTACCGCCTCGATCGTGGTGCAGATGGCCTCCGCCCTGCATCCCGCGCTGATGGCGCTGAAGAAGGAAGGCGCGACCGGGCGCCAGAAGCTCAACCAGTACACCCGCTACGGCGCGGTGTTCCTGTGCGTCATCCAGGGTTACTTCCTTGCCACCGGGCTTGAAAGCTATGGTGCGCAGAGCGGGCTGCAGGCGGTCGTCGACCCGGGCATCATGTTCCGTATCGGCGCGGTCATCAGCCTGGTGGGCGGGACCATGCTGCTGCTGTGGATCGGTGAGCAGATCACCGCGCGCGGGATCGGCAATGGCGTGTCGCTGATCATCATGGCGGGCATCGTCGCCCAGTTCCCCAGCTTTGCGAGCAACATGTTCGAAGGCGGGCGGACCGGTGCGATCAGCGCTGGCGTGATCATCGGCTTCATCGTCATGATCATCGGCCTGATCCTGTTCATCAGCTTCATGGAGCGTGCGCAACGCCGGCTGCTGATCCAGTATCCCAAGCGTGCGACCCAGCGCGGCATGATGCAGGCGGATCGCAGCCATCTGCCGCTCAAGATCAATACCTCGGGTGTGATCCCGCCGATCTTCGCCAGCTCGCTGCTGCTGCTGCCGCTGACCATCAGCCAGTTCGCTGGCAGTTCGGTTGACCCCAACAGCGGCGTGGGGCGTACGATCAACCAGCTGAACTTCTACCTTCAGCACGGGCAGCCCATTTACATGGGGCTGTACGCGATCCTGATCGTGTTCTTCTGCTTCTTCTACACAGCGGTGGTCTTCAATCCGGAGGAAACTGCGGATAACCTGAAGAAAAATGGCGGGTTCATCCCCGGCATTCGCCCCGGCAAGCGCACTGCGGAGTATCTGGATTATGTCCTGACCCGCATCACCGTGGTCGGCGCGGCGTACCTGACGCTGGTCTGCGTGCTGCCCGAATACATGATCGCGCAGACCGGGATTCCGCTGTTCCTCGGCGGCACCAGCCTGCTGATCGTCGTCAACGTGACCGTGGATACGATCAGCCAGATCCAGTCACACCTGCTGGCACACCAGTATGGCGACCTTATCAAGAAGGCGAAGCTGAAGGGGCGGTTGCGCTAAAGCGCCCGCTGCCTCTAAGCCGCCTGCGCTGATCGAGCGTCGCGAGGGGACACAGGCATCATGAACATCATTCTTCTGGGGCCTCCGGGCGCAGGCAAGGGAACGCAGGCGCACCGGCTCGTGGATCATCACGGCATGCGCCAGCTGTCGACCGGCGACATGCTGCGTGCGGCGGTGAAGGCGGGCACGCCAGTGGGCAAGCAGGCCAAGGCGATCATGGATGCGGGCGAACTCGTCTCCGACGATATCGTCTCTGCGCTGATCGACGATGAACTGGCGGCGCTGCCGGCAGACACGGGCGCGATCTTCGACGGCTATCCGCGCACCCGTGCGCAGGCGGAGCAGCTCGACGCGTTGCTCGCCAAGCACGGCCGTAAGCTCGACCGCGTGATCGAACTTCAGGTCGATGAGGAAGCGCTGGTCGACCGCATCACCGGACGGTTCACCTGCGCCGCGTGCGGCGAGGGCTATCACGACCGGCACAAGCCGCCGCAGACCGAAGGCGTGTGCGACAAGTGCGGCAGCACCGAGTTCAAGCGCCGGCCCGACGACAACGAAGAGACCGTGCGTCACCGCATGGAGGTCTACCGATCCGAAACTGCGCCGATCCTGCCCTATTACGAGGAGCAAGGGCTGGTTGTGCGGATCGACGGGATGGGCTCGATCGAAGAGGTCAGTTCCAGCATCGACGCGCTGCTGGAAGGCTGATCTGCCTCCTTGGCGGTTTCCTTTGCCGCGCGCCCGTGGAATAGCGGGCGCGTGAAAGGGAGCCTCTCGATGATCCGTACTGCCGCCAAAGCCCTGGCCCTGCTGGCCGCACCGCTGATTGCCGCCGTGCCTGCTGGTGCCGAGGTGACCGAAAGCTCGCCCACCCATTTTGTGGTCCGGCACGCGGTCGATGTCGACGCCACGCCAGAGGACGCATGGCTCGCGCTGATTGCGCCGGGCGACTGGTGGAACGATGCTCACACCTGGTCTGCCGACGCGTCGAACATGACGCTGACGCCGCAGGCGGGCGGCTGCTTCTGCGAGAAGATTCCGGCCGAGGACGGGCCCGACAGCTACGGCCTCGAAGGCAGCGTACAGCACATGATGGTGGTGCAGGCAGTGCCGCACAAAGTGCTGCGCATGCGGGGCGGGCTGGGACCGTTGCAGAGCGAGCCGGTCGACGGCGTGATGACGATCACGCTCCAGCCGATCGATGGTGAGGAAGGTGAGCCTGCGGGCACGCGGATCACGTGGGAATACGTTGTCGGCGGCACGATGCGGTTCAAGATCGACGAGATATCCAAGGCGGTGGACGGAGTGATTGGCGAACAGGTCCTCGGCCTGGCCAAGGCGCTGGGCGGTCCGATCGACGCCGCAGAGGAGGAGGACGGCGATTCGTTCGATTCGGCGTTCGGCGCGGGCACCGGGGAGGGCGAAGAAACGCCGACCACCGGCATTCCCGAAGGGCGCTAGGTCTCCTCGTTCACGCCTCGGTCGCGACCGAGCAGCAGCTGTGCCGCGCGGTTGTGGGGGACATCTTCCGCACGCCGGTTTTGACAGGGCTCCGCACACGGGCTAGATTCAGTTCCACGAACAGGGTCGCGTGTGGTCGCTTTCGCGGCCGGCGCGATTATTCGCGCGTAGCTGTTGACGCTATGCGCTCTCACGCCTATGTGCGCCGTTCGTCCGATTCATTGCATCATTGCAGCACCGGCCCGGTCTTCGCGCCTGCCGGTTTTTGTCCGTCCGGATGGCGGTGATGCAGCGAACCGATGAAACTCGCGATGAGATAGGGGTGCACCGCTGTTGCGGATCGCCAAGCCCCTGTGGAGCATGGAGAAGTAAGTGGCTCGTATTGCCGGGGTCAATATCCCCACCAACAAGCGCGTGATCATTGCGCTTACCTACATTCACGGAATCGGCCGGACCAAGGCCGTCGAGATCGCCGACAAGCTCGGCATTGATCACAAGACCCGCGTGCAGGACCTCACCGATGAGGAAGTGCTGCGGATCCGTGAAACGATCGACGAAGAGCACACGGTGGAAGGCGACCTTCGCCGTCAGACCGCGATGAACATCAAGCGTCTGATGGACCTTCGTTCCTACCGCGGCCTGCGCCATCGCGCCGGTCTGCCCGTTCGCGGCCAGCGCACGCACACCAACGCGCGCACCCGCAAGGGCAAGGCCAAGCCGATCGCCGGCAAGAAGAAGTAAGCGCATCCGCGCTTCCTTCGTCTCTCTTCTGTCTTTCTTTCCTTAAGGGGAATATCCAATGGCACGCGAACCAGGCCGCATCCGGCGCCGCGAGCGGAAAAACATTTCCAGCGGCGTGGCGCACGTCAACGCCAGCTTCAACAACACCATGATCACCATCACCGATGCTCAGGGCAATGCGATCAGCTGGTCCAGCGCCGGGATGATGGGCTTCAAGGGCAGCCGCAAGTCGACTCCCTACGCCGCACAGGTCGCGGCGGACGATGCCGGCAAGAAGGCCGCCGAACACGGCGTCCGCACGCTGGAAGTCGAAGTGAAGGGCCCGGGTTCGGGCCGCGAAAGCGCGCTGCGTGCGCTGCAGGCGGTGGGTTTCACCATCACCAGCATCCGCGATGTGACGCCGATCCCGCACAATGGGGTCCGTCCGTCCAAGCGGCGTCGCGTCTGACCTGATCCTGCCCGGCGGTGGGAGCCGTTCCCTCCGCCGACATTTTCCGGGCCGGTCACGCTTCTTCCCCCGATCGAGAAGCGCCCGGCCCCAGCCGATCTTGCATTCCTAGGGGACATCCATGGCCGTCAACACCAAGAACTGGCAGGAACTGAAAAAGCCCACCTCGCTCGAATTGAAGGACACCGGCGCCGACAAGAAGCGCAAGGCAACCTTCGTCGCCGAACCGCTCGAGCGCGGCTTCGGCCTGACGCTGGGCAATGCGCTGCGCCGCGTGCTGCTCTCCTCGCTTCAGGGTGCCGCGATCACCTCGATCAAGATCGAGAACGTGCTCCACGAATTCTCCAGCCTCGCTGGCGTTCGTGAAGACGTGACCGACATCGTCCTCAACGTGAAGCAGATCGCGCTCAAGATGGAAGGCGAGGGCCCCAAGCGCCTGCAGCTTTCCGCGACCGGCCCGGGCGCCGTCAAGGCGGGCGACATCGCCGTTTCCGGCGACATCGAGATCCTGAACAAGGATCTCGTGATCTGTCAGCTCGACGAAGGCGCGACGCTGAACATGGAACTGACCGCGGACACCGGCAAGGGCTACGTCCCCGCCGTGCAGAACCGCCCGGCCGACGCGCCGATCGGTCTGATCCCGGTCGATTCGCTCTACTCGCCGATCAAGCAGGTGAGCTACAAGGTCGAGAATGCTCGCGTGGGCCAGGAACTGGACTACGACAAGCTCAACCTGACCATCGAAACCGACGGCACCGTCACTCCTGAAGATGCCGTGGCCTACGCCGCGCGCATCCTGCAGGACCAGCTGACTCTGTTCGTCCACTTCGAGGACGGCATTCCGCAGCCTTCCAGCCCGATGATCGGGATGGCTGCAGAGCCGCAGGAATCGGACACCAACCAGCTCAACCGCTACCTTCTCAAGAAGGTCGACGAACTGGAGCTGTCGGTCCGTTCGGCCAACTGCCTCAAGAACGACAACATCATCTACATCGGCGATCTGGTCCAGAAGACCGAAGCCGAGATGCTGCGCACGCCGAACTTCGGCCGCAAGTCGCTCAACGAGATCAAGGAAGTGCTCTCCAGCATGGGTCTGCGCCTCGGGATGGACATCCCGGGCTGGCCGCCGGAGAACATCGAGGAAATGGCCAAGAAGCTCGAACAGGAACTGCTCGGCTAACTCCGCTTACGGGCATGGGCCGGACCCGCAATTCCGGCCCGTACCGGGGTACCTCGTACGGCCCCCTTACAAACGAAGGATTGAATAATGCGTCACGGTATTTCGCAGCGTAAGCTTGGCCGCAAGTCGGGCCATCGCACCGCCATGTTCCGCAACATGTCGGCCGCGCTGATCAAGCACGAGCAGATCGTCACCACGCTGCCCAAGGCGAAGGAACTGCGCCCCTACATCGAAAAGCTGATCACGCTGGCCAAGCGTGGCGGCCTTTCCAACCGTCGCCTCGCGATGGGTCGCCTGCAGGACGAAACGCAGCTGAAGAAGCTGTTCGACGTTCTGGCGGAGCGTTATTCGGACCGTGAAGGCGGCTACACCCGCATCATCAAGGCAGGTTACCGCGCTTCGGACAGCGCGCAGCTCGCGATCATCGAATTCGTCGATCGCGACGAAGATGCCAAGGGCCTCGATTCGGGCCCGGTGATGACCGAGGAAGACGAATACGACGACGCGTAAGCGCGGGTCGCAAGACCAGTTCGAGAAGGGCCGCCGGGGCAACCCGCGCGGCCCTTTTCCTTTGGGCCGCGACACTTGCGGAACCCAAATTGGAAAAGCGCGGTTTCTCTCACCAAGGAGAAACGACATGCGTATTGCAATCGCTGCGTCGAGCGCGCTCGCGCTCGCGCTGGCTGTGCCCGTGCTTGCCCAGAACAACGGGAATGGGAACGGCAACGGAAATAGCCAGGGTGCGAAGGCCAATCCTGGGAAGGGCCCGGGCGCAGGCAAGGGCAATTCGGGCGACCCGCGCGGCGGCCCGCCCGCGATGCGGGGCAACGGAAACGGGCCGGGCAACGGGAAGGCCGAGCGCGGGCAGGGCCCGCCTCCGGTGGCGCAGCGTGGCAATCCGGCCGACCGCCTGGAGCGCGAGCTGGATCGCCGGGTCGAGGACCAGGTCCGGCGCGGTGCCAACCGTGCCGCACGCGAGGTGACCGATCGTGTCGGCTACGACGCTCGCGAAGTGCTCACCCGGCTCGACCGCGCGGATCGCCCGCTGCGTGGCTTCTGCCCGCCCGGTCTTGCCAAAAAGAACAATGGCTGTCAGCCGCCCGGCCAGGCCAAGAAGCTTCGGAGCGAGCGTTTCGGCGGCTACTACGGGTCCGCATATCCGCAGCTTTCGGGCAGCGACTGGCAGTATTACGACGGTTACGCCTACCGCCCCTCGCGCGGGGGCGTGATCGATGCGCTGGTCCCGCTGGTAGGCGGGGCGCTGTTCAGGGGCAACCAGTGGCCGACCGCCTATGACGAGTACCGGGCACCCACCTATTACGCAGACTATTTCGGGCGCAACTCGGATGCCCGCTATTACTACGCCGATCAGACGCTGTTCTCGGTCGACCCGAAGGATCAGGCGATCATGGGTATCGCCGCGCTTCTGACGGGTGACGACATCACCGTCGGCCAGCGCCTGCCCGCGGGGTACGATGCGTACAACGTGCCTTACGCCTATCGCGATCGATATCGCGATGGACCAGATGCGATGTATCGCTACAGCGACGGCTATGTTTACCAGGTCGACCCCACGACCCGTGTTGTCGCTGCGGTCATCGATCTTTTGACGTGAGGATAATGATGAAGAAGACGATCATCCCCGCACTGGGCGCGCTTTCCCTCATGCTGGCCGGGTGCGGTGCCGCAGACGAGGCGGCCGATCCCGTCGAATCCACCGCCACGGCAGGCTCGCAAGATCTGGCCGCCACCATTGCCGGGATCGACGATCTGTCGACCGCTGCCGAGGTGATCGGCAATGCAGGTCTGGAAGATCCCTTCGACGGAGCCGGCTCCTACACCGCCTTCCTGCCGAGCAACGCGGCCTTCGCTGCGCTGCCCGAGGGCGATCTGGAACGTCTTCGCTCCGATGAAGGCCGGCCTGAGGTGATCGCGCTGCTGCGCGGTCATCTAGCGGTCGGTGCGATATCGCGCGAGGATCTGGACAGGGCGCTTGATGAAAACGGCGGCTCTATCGAATTGGCGAGCGTCGCGGACGAGCCCATCCAGGTGCGAAAGATCGACGGGCAGATCCTGGTCGGCGATGGCGACGATGCCCCGCACCTGACCAAGATCGCGGAAGCGGCGTCGAACGGCGTGGTCTACGTGATCGACGGATTCATCCCGCCCGAGAATTGATCCGATCCGCTGTGACGAGACAAGGGGCCGGGGGTATTCCTCCGGCCCCTTTTTCGTGCGCAGGCTTCCCTTTCGGAACCGCTGTGGCACACTCGCGCGCCATGATCCGGACCAGCCTCGCCGCGCTTGCGGCACTCGCCCTGCCTGCCTCGCTCGCGGCGCAATCGACCACGCAGGAACAGCTCGATTTGCGCTACGACCGCGCGCTCGCCGCCGGGTACAAGGCGCTGTTCCTGTGCAGCGCTCTCACCAATGCGCAGCGCAACGGGGCGGAGCGGTCGCCCGAGAGCGTCGAGGCATGGGAACTGAGCGGCATCTACCCGCGGATCGACGCGATCATCGGCGATCTCGACTATTCGATCCTGCCCGATGCCGCAGGTCGTATCGCGCTGGTCGAGGTGGATTGGGCGGACGACATGCCGCCGCGTTTCGCCGAAGCCTCTCACGATCAGGGCTGCCGCCTCGCGCCGATCGGGCTGGAGGCTCCGATGCCCGAAATGCGGGTGCCGCCCATGGCGGGTGAGGAGCAGGCGAGCGCGGATGCGACGCGAGGGGGCGGTGGTCTGACAGTCCCAGTCGTGGCGGTCGAGGCGGGCGAGCGGACGGCACAGGCCCCGCCAAGCGCGCTCGACAAGGTGATCGGCCGTGCCTTCACCCCGGACTATGGCGATGGCGCGAGAACCACCGCCGTTGTCATTCGCCACGGGGATCGCGGCGACGGAAAGATTGGGCAGGGCCGATACGCCCCCGGCTTCGGCCCGGACACACCCCAGCGCACCTGGTCGGTCGCCAAGAGCATTGCCGCGACGCTGATCGGCGCGGCGGTCCAACGCGGCGATGCGCAGGTGACCGACGGCCTCGCCTTCGACCAGTGGCGGTGGGACGCGCGCCGGACCATCACGATCGACAATTTCCTGCGCATGGCCTCGGGCCGATACAGCGATACGCCGGGCAACCGCACCGACCCGCTCTACATGGGCGGCGCGCTGGTGGCGGAGAGCGCGACCGGGTGGCCGCTGCTCCACAAGCCGGGGACCGTGTTCCGCTATGCCAACAACGACACGCTGATGGCGGTCAAGGCGATCGAGGATACGTTCGATGCCTATGATCCCGCCGACCTGTTCACCGACATCGGGATGACCGGGACGGTCGCGGAGACCGACTGGGGCACCGACTATATCCTGTCGAGCCAGGTGTGGGCCTCGGCGGAGGATCTCGCGAAGCTGGGGCAGCTGTACCTCGACAACGGCATGACGCAGAGCGGCAAGCGCCTGCTGCCCGAGAACTGGCGGGAATATGTCTCCACCCCCGGCGGGCCGCAGCCCGATGGCGCGCTCGGCTATGGCGCGGGCTGGTGGCTGATGAACAAGAGCGAAGGCATCCCGTCCGATACCTTCGCCGCGATGGGCAATCGCGGGCAATATGTCGTCGTGGTACCCAGCCGCGATGTGGTGATCGTGCGGCGCGGGGAAGACCCTGTCGGCACCCGGTTCGACATCATCGCCTTCACCCGCGACATGCTCGCAGCGATGGAGTGATCCTGCGCAGCGAGTTGCACGCTGCCCGCCATCGCCTAGATATCCTGCACCAATTTCCCCGACCAACGAGAGGACGCCCCCATGCTTCGCAACAGCCTTCTTACCGGAGCCGCCACCGCACTGGTTGCGGTCGCGATGCCCGCCGCCGCGCAGGATCTGACCGCGCCCGACTATCCCGAAACGCGCACCGGCGATGTCGTGGAAGAGCACTTCGGGCAGCCGGTCGCCGATCCCTATCGCTGGCTGGAAAACGATGTCCGCACCGATAAGGAAGTGGCCGACTGGGTCGCGCGCGAGAATGCCGTCACCGACGCCTTCCTTGCCCGCCTGCCGGGGCGCGACGTGTTGAAGAAGCGGATCACCCAGCTGACCGATTACGAACGCTTCGGGCTGCCGACCGACAAGGGCGGACACTACTTCTACACCCGCAACGACGGGCTGCAGAACCAGAGCGTGCTCTACGTGCGCGACGGGCTGGATGGGGAGGCGCGCGTGCTGATCGATCCCAATGAATGGTCGGAAGACGATGCCACCGCGCTCGCCGATTATGCGATCACCGATGATGGCAGCAAGCTGCTCTACGCGATCCAGGATGGCGGCAGCGACTGGCGCACGGTCAAGGTGATGGATGTCGCCACCGGCACGGTGCTGCCCGATGCGGTCGAATGGGTGAAGTTCTCCAACCTCGACTGGGCCAAGGACGGCAGCGGCTTCTACTACAGCCGCTTCCCCGCGACGGGGGAGGGCGAGACGTTCCAGGCGCTCAACACCAACCAGCAGGTCTATTTCCACACGCTCGGCACCGATCAGGATGCGGACACGCTGGTCTATGAGACTCCCGACCAGTCCGAGCTGAACCACACCGCGCAGGTGAGCGATGATGGCCGCTGGCTGGTCGTCACCAGCTCCAGCGGGACCGACGATCGCTACGAAGTGACGCTGATCGATCTGGAACGCCCCGATGCCGACCCGATGACCTTGGTCCCCGGGTTCGAGAACAATTATTCCTATGTCGGCAATCTCGGCAGCCGGTTCTTCTTCGTCACCAACGACGATGCGCCGCTCAAGAAGGTGGTTACGGTGGATGTCACCGCGCCGCAGCAGGGCTGGACCACGGTGATCCCCGAAAGCGAACAGACGCTCGACGGAGTGTCGCTGGTCGGCGGCAAGCTGATCGCCAGCTACCTGGTCGACGCCAAGAGCAAGATCGAGGTGTTCGGGCTGGACGGTACGCCGCAGGGCGAGGTCGCACTGCCGGGGATCGGCAGTGCGGGCGGCTTCGGCGGCGATCCGGAGCAGACCGAGACGTTCTACGCCTTCTCCAGCTACAACCGCCCCACGACCATCTACCGCTACGATGTCGCGAGCGGTGACAGCACGATCTGGGCCCAGCCCGAAGTCTCCTTCGATCCGGACGATTTCGTGGTCGAACAGAAGTTCTACACTTCGAAGGATGGCACCCGCGTGCCGATGTTCCTGGTCCGCAGCAAGGCCGTGGCCGAGAGCGGGAAGGCGGTGCCGACGCTGCTCTATGGCTATGGCGGGTTCAACATTTCGCTCACCCCGGGCTTCAGCCCCTCGCGCCTCGCATGGGTCGAATCGGGCGGGGCCTATGTGGTGGCCAACATCCGTGGCGGCGGCGAATACGGCAAGGCGTGGCACGATGCCGGGCGCCTGAACAACAAGCAGAACGTGTTCGACGATTTCATCGCTGCGGGTGAATACCTGATCGATGAAGGAATCACGCCGGAGGACGGCCTTGCAATCCAGGGCGGCTCGAACGGCGGCCTGCTGATCGGCGCGGTGACCAACCAGCGGCCCGATCTGTTCGCGGCGGGCAATGCGGCCGTGGGCGTGATGGACATGCTGCGCTTCGACCAGTTCACCGCCGGTCGCTACTGGGTCGACGACTATGGCTATCCCGGCAAGGAAGCCGACTGGAAGGTGCTGCGCGCCTATTCGCCGTACCACAACATCCGTTCGGGCGTGGATTACCCCGCGCTGCTCGTGACCACCGCCGATACCGACGACCGCGTGGTTCCGGGCCACAGCTTCAAGTACACCGCCGCGCTGCAGGCGGCGGACCTTGGCGACAAGCCGCAGCTGATCCGGATCGAGACCCGCGCGGGCCACGGTTCGGGCAAGCCGACCGACAAGGCGATCGAGGAAGCGGCCGACGTGCTCGCCTTCCTCGCCGCGTTTACGGGGCTCGACCTGAGCGAGTAGGCAAGTGACCTCAAGCGGAGCGGGGCCTTCCAAGGCTTCGCTCCGCCTGTCGGCCCGGTCCGACATGCCAGGAGGCGACTCGGTCTGCTTGACGAAGCTTAACGCTGCGGTTCGCTGAGGTTCGAGCGGGAGCAGTTTTCGATACAAATCAGGCTGAAAAACCCGCGGCTCACGGCGGAAAACTGCCAATTCCCGTCGTTCATGTTTGTGGCCATTTGTATTAACAATGGCTTTCGCCGCAATTCAGTCACACCTCACCGGGTGGTCTCTAGAACAGTCGGTGTTCGGGCAATGGCGCTCGGCACCACAGTGAGGAGACCACCATGCAAAGCTTCACCAAGGCCGCCCTGTGCACCGCTGCTGCGGGTGCCATGGCCTTCACCACCGCCGCCCCTGCCGACGCACAGCGTTATCGCGACCGCGACAATGACGGGATCAGCGCGGGCGAAGTCATCGCCGGCGCGCTGATCATCGGCGGGATCGCCGCAATCGCCTCTGCCGGAGACCGCGATCGCTATCGCGACAACCGCTATCGCGACGATTACTACCGCTCCAACGGCAACCCCCGCCACGCGATCGACAAGTGCGTCCGCGTGGCCGAAAATCAGGCCCGCCGGGCCGGCTATCGCTACGCCAACGTGGTCGACATCAACCGCGTGCGCGACACCCGAAATGGCTGGAACATCACCGGCCGGATCGAGGTCGACGGTGCGCGCGGCTATCGCGACCAGCGCCGTGGTTACGACCGTCGCGGCGACAGCGGCCGGTTCAGCTGCGAGATTCGTCGCGGCCGGGTGGTCGACATCGATTATCGCGGGATTCGTGGTCTCAACCGGATCTGACCCGCGCCAGTTCGTCGCGACGTTCGCGTAGCGACAGGGGAAAGGCGGTTCAGCCCCATGACAGGGCTGGCCGCCTATTCCGGTTTCACGGTCGCGCCGGGGTCCGCCCCGGATTGCATGAAAGACAACAGGACAATGCGCCAACTGACCACGTTTTCGCTTGCCGGTGCCACTGCGGCGCTGGCTCTTTCACCGGTACAGGCAGCCCAGTTGCCGCCGATGGCTCAGCCCGCTGCGCAGATCGCGCCGGTCGCGGTCGCCGGTTCTGACTTTGGTGTGGACGAGGCGCAGCAATATCGCCGCTATCGCTATCACCGGCGCCATCGCGGCGGCGGGGTGGACGCGGGCGACGTGATCGCGGGCGCGCTGATCCTGGGTGGCATCTTCGCCATCGCCAGCGCGGCCACCAATTCGAACAACGACGACCGGGACTATGTCCGCAACGACGAGTTCGACCGGGCGGTGGATCGCTGCATCTCGCGGGTAGAGCGCCAGTCGCGTGTCGGCTCGGTCGACAATGTCGGGCGGACCGGCAGCGGCTATTCGGTGACCGGCACGACCTATGACGGCGACGGCTTCACCTGCCGGGTCAACCGTTCGGGGCAGGTCCTCGATGTCCGCTATGGTCGCGGCTACCAAGGCTACGATGGCTACCAGTCGGATGGCTATCAGTCGGATCAGGGGTACGGCGATTCGCAGTACTCGGACGAGGCCTATGCCCGCGCGCGCGGCAACACCTATTCGACGCAGAGCTATGGCTACCCCTCGCAGGGCAGCACCGCGCAGCCTGCCTATCCCGGTGGGCCGGTGCCGGGCGAGGACTACGACGACTATGATGGCGACCCGGACGACGGCTACGGCGAGCCCTATTGATCGGGCTGCTAGTCCTTCCCCACCGCCGGGATGATCGAGAGACCCCCGAACTTCAGGTTCGGGGGTCTTCTTCCTGGGGCAGGGCTTCCTCTTCGAAGAAAATCCCGTCGCTTTCCGGCGCAATCGCCTCGGCCACCGCTTCCGCGCCGATCTCGGTCTCGCGGTCGCTGGCCATTTCACGTTCGTGGAACGCGGGCAGGCCGAGGTTGTAACGGATCGCGGCGCTGCGCAGCACCAGTCCGGCAAACGCCGCGACCGCCCAGACGAGCCAGTCGCTCACCCTGTGAGGGTCGAACAGCCACATCCCGAAGCTGCACAAGGTTGCCGAGAGGGCGGCTGCCGTCACGTAAAGCTCGGGCCGCATCAGGATCGACGGGCGGCCCGCGATCACATCGCGAATGGTCCCGCCCACGGTGCCGGTGATGATCCCCATGATCGTGGCCGAGATCGGCGGCAGGCCGTAGCTCATCGCCTTTGCCGCGCCGAGCACCGAGTAGGCCGCCAGCCCGACGCCGTCGGCGTAGTCGAACAGCTTGCCCTGCCACCAGCGGGTCGGCGTGTTCCAGACGATCGCGGCCATCGAGATGCACACCGCCGCGTACCAGGGATGGCGAACCCAGAAGACCGGCGCGT
Source organism: Erythrobacter sp. YJ-T3-07 (assembly GCF_015999305.1). Lineage (NCBI taxonomy): Bacteria > Pseudomonadati > Pseudomonadota > Alphaproteobacteria > Sphingomonadales > Erythrobacteraceae > Erythrobacter > Erythrobacter sp. YJ-T3-07. Next base: position 992,152 of record NZ_JAEAGP010000001.1, read on the forward strand.
CGATCAGCAGATCGCGCACGGTACCGCCCCCGACGCCGGTCATCAGCGCAAAGAAGCCCATCGTCACGAAGGTCTGCCGCTCGCGCGCGGCGATCAGCGCGCCCGAGAGCGCGAACACGGCGACCCCGACCAGATCCAGCCAGTCGAGCACGGGGGTCAGGATTACGGAGGGGTCGGCAACAGGCATGGCAGCCTGCTAGCGGTGCAGGATCGCGGGCACAATCGGCAGCGGGGTTAGTCCTTCGCGAACAGCTTGCCCGGGTCGGCCATCGCCTTGATCTCCAGCGCGTTGCCGCTGGGATCGCGGAAGAACATCGTCGCCTGTTCGCCGGGCTGCCCCTTGAAGCGCACGGTCGGCTCGATCACGAAGTCCAGACCTGCGCCGGTCAGCCGGTCGGCGAGCGCCTGCCACTGGTCCATCGGCAGTACCACGCCGAAATGCGGCACCGGCACGGCCTCTCCGTCGACCGCATTGCGATCCTCTCCCGCAGCGCGCGCGGCGACTGCGGCGGGCGCCACGTGAGCCACGATCTGGTGGCCGTGGAAATCATAGTCGACCCAGTCGCGATCCGAGCGGCCCTCGCGGCAGCCGAGCAGCGCGCCGTAGAAATTGCGTGCCGCGTCGAGATCGTGAACGGGGAAGGCGAGATGGAAGGGGGGAATGCTCATGCGCGTTCCTGTGCCGCATCGGGCAGGGCGAACGCAACCGCGTGGGCCAGCGCGAAGCCGATGATCGCAGCCGCGCCATATCCGGCGAGCGGGGTGGGGTAGTTCGACATCAGCGCGGCAAGCCAGAAGCCGAACAGGCTCATGCCAATGGGATAGCGCGCGATTCGCGGCAGGCCGGTGCCGAACAGCATGATCAGCACTGCGCCGGCAAGCGAGAGCGCGATGAGGGCAGCCATCAGGGGAGCAGTCGGGAGCGCATCGATAATGACCCGCTCGACAAAGGGGACCGCGGGCAATTCGCCCTGCAAGGCAGCGGCAATGGCGATGAAGAAGCCGCCGATCACCACCAGCCCGAAGCGCCAGTCGCTGCGCACCTGATAGGCTCCGACGGCGCCGCCGGTGAGTGCAAAGGCGCTGGCAAAGTCGGGTTGGGCAAGCGCGATGAGCAGCGCTACGCCCAGCGCCGGAGGGCCCAGCCGCTCATCGCGCGCGGCGAGCACCACCAGTGGGGGAATGGTGAGCATTCCGGCGTGGAGGATGAACGGGCCCAGCGGCAGCCAGCGCGCGATCCCGTTGGTCGAAGGCCCGGTGAGAAGGGGCAGCGCGAACAGCGCCAGCAACACGATTCCCGCGATCAGCCGACCGCGTCGTTCCAGCTGCGGCAGTCCGATCAGCACGACCAGCGCGGCGAGCACCAGCGCCACGCCGTTGACGATGGGGTAAGCGCTCGGTGCGCCGCCGGTCACCATGTAGGCAAGGCCTGCCAGCACGGGCAGGGCAATGGCGAGGAGCGCCGGAAATCTCTGTCGCCAACGCTCCGCCATGTGCTTGTCCTCAGACGTGGATCGGTTTGCCCTGAACTGCCATCGCCGCTTCCTTCATCGCTTCGGAATGCGTCGGGTGGGCGTGGCAGGTATAGGCGATGTCTTCGGAGGTCGCGCCGAATTCCATGCCCAGCGCGGCTTCGGCGATCATCGTGCCGGCGGGCACGGCGATTGCCCACACGCCCAGCACCTTGTCGCTCTCCGCCTCGGCGATCACCTTCACGAAGCCGTCGGGCTCGTGATTGGTCTTGGCGCGGCTGTTGCCCAGCATGGGGAACTTGCCGACCTTCACCGCCTTCTTGTCGCCGCCCATCTTCTCGATGGCTTCCTCGGTCGTCAGGCCCACGCCCGCGATTTCGGGCCAGGTGTAGACGACGCTCGGGATGATCGCGTGGTTCACGATGCCGGTCTGCCCCGCGATGTTCTCCGCAACGGCAATGCCTTCATCCTCGGCCTTGTGGGCGAGCATGGGGCCGGGGACGCAATCGCCGATCGCCCACACGCCGTCCAACTTGGTGCGGAAATCGTGGTCGGTTTCGATCTGGCCGCGCTTGTTGGTTTCCAGCCCGATCGCGTCGAGGCCGAGGCCGTCGGTGTTGGGCTTGCGCCCGATCGAGACGAGCACGCAATCGGCCTCCATCGTCTCTTCGTCACCGCCCGCTGCGGGTTCGAGCGTCAGCGTCGCGGTCTTGCCCTTCACGGTCACGCCGGTGACCTTGGTCGAGAGCTTGAACTCGATGCCCTGCTTCTTGAAGATCTTGCGCGCTTCCTTGCGGATGTCGCCGTCCATGCCGGGCAGGATTTCGTCGAGGAATTCGACGCAGGTGACTTCGGCACCCAGACGCCGCCAGACCGAGCCGAGCTCCAGCCCGATCACGCCGCCGCCGATGACGACCATCTTCTTGGGCACCTTGGGCAGTTCGAGCGCGCCGGTGCTGTCGACCACGATGTGCTTGTCGTTGTCGATCTCGACACCGGGCAGCGGGGTGACCGAGGAGCCGGTCGCGATCACGATGTCCTTGGCGGTGACCGTCTCGTCTCCCACCTTCACTGTGTGCGCATCCTGGAAGGTGGCGTAGCCCTTCTTCCAGTCGACCTTGTTCTTCTTGAACAGGAATTCGATCCCGCCGGTCAGGCCCTTCACCGCATCGCGGCGCTGGGCGTGCATCTGGTCGAGGTTGAGCTTGGGCTCCACGTCGATGCCGAGTTCCTTCATCGCGCCGTTCTTGGCCGCGTCGAAATACTCGGATGCGTGCAGCATCGCCTTGGAGGGAATGCAGCCGACGTTGAGGCAGGTGCCGCCCAGCGTCTCGCGCCCTTCGGCGCACGCGGTCTTCAGCCCAAGCTGCGCGGCGCGGATCGCGGCGACATAGCCGCCGGGGCCTGCGCCGATGACAAGGACATCGTAATCGTAGTTGTGGTCAGCCATTTTCTTCTCTCGTCATCCCCCAGAAAGCGGGCACCCCGCCTTCTCCGTTGTGCTCCCGATATAGGGAGCGGGACCCCCGCTTTCGCGGGGGTGACGGCAAATAGTCTTACAGGTCGATCAGCATCCGGGTCGGATCTTCGATCGCTTCCTTCATGATCTTCAGCGCGGTCACCGCCTCGCGCCCGTCGATCAGGCGGTGGTCGTAGCTGAGCGCAATATACATCATCGGGCGAATCTCGACCTTGCCGTTGATCGCCACGGGGCGATCCTCGATCCGGTGGAGGCCCAGCACCGCGCTCTGCGGCGGGTTGATGATCGGGGTGCTCATCAGCGAGCCGAACACGCCGCCGTTGGAGATGGTGAAGGTGCCGCCCTTCATGTCGTCCATCGTCAGCGTGCCGTCGCGAGCACGCGAACCGAAGTCGGCAATATCCTTCTCGATTCGAGCGAAGCTCTTCTTGTCGGCGTCGCGGATTACGGGCACGACCAAGCCGTTGGGTGCACTGACCGCGACCGAGATATCGACGTAATCGTGGTACACGATCTCGTCGCCTTCGATGTAGGCGTTGGCGGCGGGTACATCCTTCAGCGCAAGGCACGCGGCCTTGGCGAAGAAGCCCATGAAGCCGAGCTTGATGTCGTGCTTCTTGGCGAACAGATCCTTGTACTTCTCGCGCGTCTCGATGACCGCGCTCATGTCCACATCGTTGAAAGTGGTCAGCAGAGCGGCATTGTCCTGCGCGCCCTTGAGCCGCTTGGCGATGGTCTGGCGCATCCGCGTCATCTTGACGCGTTCCTCGCGGCGCTCACCTGAAGCGGCGGCTGCCGGAGCGGACGGGGCAGGGGCGGGGGCTGCGCCTTCATCGCCCTTGTTCTTCGCGGCGGCGATTACGTCTTCCTTGGTCAGGCGGCCGTCCTTGCCGGAGCCCTTGATGCTGCTCGGGTCGACCCCGTATTCCAGCACCGCGCGGCGCACCGCGGGGGAGAGCGTCTGGCCGGCGTCGCCGGTGCCTTCGTCGTGGTTGCCGTACGCGGCCTGACCGGCATCGTCCTTCGCGGGGGCCGGAGTCGGGGAAGGGCTGGGCGCGGGTGCGCTGCTCTTGCCCGAGGACGCTTGCGCGCCTTCCTTCACCGTCGCGATCACCGCGCCGACTTCGACATTGTCGCCCACTTCGGCGCGCAGTTCCTCGATCACCCCGGCAACGGGCGAGGGCACGTCGACGGCGACCTTGTCCGTCTCCAGGCTGGCGATCGGCTCGTCCACAGCCACGGCATCGCCGGGTTGCTTGAGCCATTCGGCGATGGTGCCTTCGGTGACCGATTCACCGAGTTGGGGGACCGTGATTTCGGTTGCCATGATGCGTCAGACCTTCTTTTCGGCGATTTCTTTTTTCTTCAGGGCGCGCTTGGCTTCGCCGCCATCGGCGAGGCCCAGCGCGATGGTCACCAGCGCTTCCTGCTGCGCCTGGTGCCGCTTGGCGAGTCCGGTGGCGGGCGATGCGGCTTCTTCGCGACCGGCATAGGCCGGGCGCATCCCGTCCTTGCCCGCAGCGGCCAGCGATGCCTCGATCCGCTCGTTCACGAAGAACCATGCGCCGTTGTTGCGCGGTTCTTCCTGACACCACACGACGCTTTCCAGATTGGTCATCCGTTCCAGACGGACGGCCAGAGGATCGCCGGGGAAGGGGTAGAGCTGTTCGATCCGGACGATCGAGACGTCTTCCAAACCTTCCTCGTCGCGCTTCTCCATCAGGTCGAACGCGACCTTGCCCGAACACAGCACGAGCCGCTTCACCTTCTCGTCCGCGATCTCCTTGTTGTCCGAGAGGATGCGCTTGAACTGCGAATCGCCCATGAACAGCGAGGCCGGGCTCTTGGCCATCGGGTGACGCAGCAGGCTCTTGGGCGTCATGATGATCAGCGGCTTGCGGAACGGGCGCATCATCTGGCGGCGCAGCACATGGAAATAGTTGTGCGGCATGGTGATGTTGCACACTTGGATATTGTCGTTCGCGCACAGCTGCAAGAACCGCTCCAGCCGGGCGGAGCTGTGCTCCGGCCCCTGGCCTTCGTAGCCATGCGGCAACAGCATCACCAGGCCGTTGGCGCGCAGCCACTTGGCCTCGCCACTGGCGATGAACTGGTCGATCATGATCTGCGCGCCGTTGGCGAAATCGCCGAACTGCGCTTCCCACAGAACCAGCGTCTTGGGATCGGCCAGCGCGAAGCCGTATTCGAAGCCGAGCACGCCATATTCGGACAGCGGGCTGTCATAGACCTCGAACTTGCCGTGCGGCAGCGTGGTCAGCGGGATGTAGGTTTCACCCTCCACCTTCTGGTCGTGCCACACCGCGTGCCGCTGGCTGAACGTGCCGCGGCCCGAATCCTGGCCCGACAGGCGCACGCCGTAGCCTTCCGACACGAGGCTGCCGAAGGCGAGCGCTTCTGCGGTTGCCCAGTCGAAGCCTTCGCCCTTGTCGAACATCTCGCGCTTGGCATCGAGCACGCGGCCGAGCGTGCGGTGGATGGAGACATCCTCCGGCACGGTGGTCAGCGTGCGGCCAAGACTGTCGAACAGCTTGGTCGAGATCGCGGTTTCGACGTTGCGGCGCGAGGTTTCCGGATCGACCGGCTTGTTCAGGCCCGCCCAGCGTCCGCCGAACCAGTCCGCCTCGTTGGGCTTGTAGTTCTGCCCGGCGGTGAATTCTTCCTGCAGGTGGTTGGTGAACTCTTCGCGCTGCGCTTCGACGAAGCCGTCTTCGATCACCCCGTCGGCCAGCAGGCGATCGGAATAGATCACGCTGATCTTGGGGTGCTGCCGAATCGCGGCATACATCTGCGGCTGGGTGAAGCTCGGCTCGTCGCCCTCGTTGTGGCCGAAGCGGCGGTAGCACCACATGTCGATCACGATGTCGCGGCCGAAGTGCTGACGATATTCGACCGCCAGCTTGCACGCGAAGGTGACCGCTTCGGGATCGTCGCCGTTCACATGCAGGATCGGCGCCTGCACGCCCTTCGCCACGTCGGACGGGTAGGGGGAATTGCGCGCGAACCTGGGGCTGGTGGTGAAGCCGATCTGGTTGTTGATGACGAAGTGGATCACCCCGCCGGTGTTGTAGCCGGGGATCCCTGAGAAGCTGAGCGTCTCCCACACGATGCCCTGGCCCGCGAAGGCGGCATCGCCGTGGATCAGCACCGGCAGCACCTGCTCGTGCTTGGTCAGGTCGTCGCGGAACGCCTGCTGCGCACGCGCTTTGCCCAGCACCACCGGGTCCACCGCTTCGAGGTGGCTGGGGTTGGGCACCAGGCTCATGTGCACCTTGATCCCGTCGAATTCGCGGTCGGTGCTGGTGCCGAGGTGGTATTTCACATCGCCCGAGCCGCCGACGTCTTCCGGATTGGCGCTGCCGCCGGAGAATTCGTGGAAGATCACGCGGTAGGGCTTGGCCATCACGTTGGCGAGCACGTTCAGGCGGCCGCGGTGGGCCATCCCGTAGATGATCTCGCGCACGCCCATCTGGCCGCCATACTTGATGACCGCCTCCAGCGCGGGGATCATCCCCTCGCCGCCGTCGAGGCCGAAACGCTTGGTCCCGACGTATTTCTTGCCGAGGAAGTTCTCGAACTCCTCACCCCGTATCACCGCGGCCAGGATCGCGCGCTTGCCCTCGGGCGTGAACTGGATGACCTCTTCGGGCCCTTCGATCCGGTCCTGGAGGAAGCGGCGCTCCTCCACGTCGGAGATATGCATGTATTCGAGGCCGACCTTGCCGCAGTAATTGGCCTTGAGCACATCGTAGAGCTCACGCGGAGTGGTCCACTCCATTCCCAGATTGCCGCCGACGTAGATCTCGTGATCCATCGCATCGGCCGGAAAATGCCATTCCAGCTTCAGGTCTTCGGGCAGGTCGCGCTTGGACAGGCCCAGCGGGTCGAGATCTGACGCGAGGTGACCGCGCACGCGGAAGGTGCGGATCAGCAGCATCGCGCGGATCGCGTCTTCGGCGGCCTGCGTGACGCTGGCCTGATCGGTGGGCTTGCCCGCCTTCTGCGCGGCCTGCTTCACCGCCAGCTTCATCGCCGTCGGATCCATCGCCTGAGTCAGGTCGCTTTCGCTGTCCAGACCGGTCAGCGGCCAGCGCGGATTGGCCCAGCTGGGGCCGGGTTGCGCGGCTTCCTGATCGCCGAGTTCCGGCAGGAAGGACTGGTTTTCGTTACCCATCGAACTTCACTCATGCATTCCGGGGAAAGAGGACGCTTCCATCATAGAAGCTTTTGCCCGGCATATAGGTCCCCCCCGCGTGGTTGGTGGCCCCGGCACGCCAGGGCCACCATTAGGGACTCAGGCGTTTTCCTTGAGCAGCGCGGCCAGCGTGGTGCCCAGTTCGCTGGGCGATTGCGCCACGCGGATGCCCGCGGCTTCCATCGCCGCGATCTTGTCTTCGGCGCCGCCCTGGCCGCCTGAGACGATCGCGCCGGCGTGGCCCATGCGGCGGCCCGGAGGCGCCGTGCGGCCCGCGATGAAGCCGACGGTCGGCTTCCAGCGGCCCTTCTTCTTCTGCTCCGCGAGGAACTGGGCGGCTTCTTCCTCGGCGCTGCCGCCGATTTCGCCGATCATGATCATGCTCTCGGTTTCCGGATCGTCGAGGAACAGGTCGAGCACGTCGATGAAGTTGGTGCCGTTGACCGGATCGCCGCCGATGCCGACCGCAGTCGTTTGGCCGAGGCCTGCATTGGTGGTCTGGTGCACGGCTTCATAGGTCAGCGTGCCCGAGCGGCTGACGACGCCGACGCTGCCCTTCTTGAAGATCGAGCCGGGCATGATGCCGATCTTGCATTCGTTCGGCGTCAGAACGCCGGGGCAGTTCGGCCCGATCAGGCGCGACTTGGAGCCTTCCAGCGCAGCCTTGGCGCGGACCATGTCGAGCACCGGGATGCCTTCGGTGATGCACACGATCAGCTCGATTTCCGCGTCGATCGCTTCGCAGATCGCGTCGGCGGCGAAGGGCGGCGGCACGTAGATGCACGATGCGGTCGCGCCGGTCGCTTCCTTGGCTTCCTTGACGGTGTTGAACTGCGGCAGGCCGATATGGTCGGTGCCACCTTTGCCCGGCGTCACGCCCGCAACCATCTGCGTGCCGTAATCGAGCGCCTGCTGCGTGTGGAAGGTGCCGGTATTGCCGGTCATCCCCTGGGTGATGACCTTGGTATCTTTGTTTACGAGGATGCTCATGTAGGGTCCTTTTCGTCATCCCGGCGCAGGCCGGGATCGCTCTGGTTTTGCCGCACCTGCCGGTGCGCGACCCCGGACGAAGCCGGGGTGACGGTAATTACTTCAGGCTTTCGTCCAGGCCCTTGCAGGCTTCGAGCAGCTCTTCGACCGCGTCGGTGCTGACCTTGAGGTTGCGCTTTTCCTCGTCCGACAGCTCGATCTCGATCACTTCCTCGGTACCGCCCGCGCCGATCACGGTGGGGACGCCCACATAGAGACCGTCGAGGCCGTACTTGCCTTCGACATAGCTGGCGCAGGGCAGGATACGCTTGCTGTCGCCCAGATACGCTTCGGCCATCGCGATCGCGCTGGTGGCGGGGGCGTAGTAGGCCGAACCATTGCCGAGCAGCTGCACGATCTCACCGCCGCCCTTGCGGGTGCGGTCGACGATTTCATCGATGCGGCCCTGGTCGACGCCCTTGATCTTGGCGAAGTCGTTGACCGGGATGCCGTTGATGGTGGTGTAGCTGGTGACGGGCACCATGGTGTCGCCGTGGCCGCCGAGGACGAAGGCGTTCACGTCCTTCACCGACACGTCGAATTCCCACGCGAGGAAGGTCGCGAAGCGCGCCGAGTCGAGCACGCCGGCCATGCCGACGACCTTGTTGTGCGGCAGGCCGGAGAATTCGCGCAGCGCCCAGACCATCGCATCGAGCGGGTTGGTGATGCAGATCACGAACGCGTCGGGCGCGTTGTTCTTGATGCCTTCGCCGACCGCCTTCATCACCTTGAGGTTGATGCCGAGCAGGTCGTCACGGCTCATGCCGGGCTTGCGGGGCACACCGGCGGTGACGATGATGACGTCTGCGCCGGCAATGTCGGCGTAATCATTGGTGCCGGTGATCTTCGCGTCGAAGCCTTCGACCGGGCCGCACTGGCTGAGGTCCAGCGCCTTGCCCTGCGGCATGCCCTCGGCGATGTCGAACAGGACGATATCGCCCATTTCCTTCTTCGCGGCGAGGTGGGCGAGGGTGCCTCCGATCATGCCGGAGCCGATGAGGGCGATCTTCTTGCGTCCTGCGGGAGTGGCCATGGGAGCGTATCAGTCCTTTTTGCCGGGGACGCCGCGGTTGCCGTTCGTTGGTGCAAGACTTTCACGCCCCTTCGGCGTCCCCGAGGGATTGCGCGCGAAAGCCTGCTTCTGGCGAAGGGACGTAGGCCCGGGTTTGCGCGATTGCAACCGGCAAAAAGGACAAGGGGCCGGGTGTTTTAGATAATGATTTGCAAGAGCTATTAGCGCGCTAGGCGGCGCGCAATCCGTCACCCTCACGATCCTGCGCCAGCAGCATCGCGGCGAGGTAATCGGGCACTGCGCGGCTGAAGAAATAGCCCTGGCCCAGCGTACAGCCTGCATCCCGAACGGTTTCGACCTGGCACTGTTCCTCCAGCCCTTCTGCGACGATCTCCATGTCCAGCCCGCGGCCCATGGCGGCGACAGCACGAATGATCGCGTGCGCGCGCGGGCCCACGTCCGCCCCGGAGACGAAGCAGCGATCGACCTTGATCTTGGAGAACGGGTATTTGTGGATGTACGAGAGCGAGGAATAGCCGGTGCCGAAATCGTCGAGCGCGAAGCGCACGCCCTTGGCCGACAGCTCTTCGATAAATGCGGCGGTCTGTTCATGGTCTTCGATGAACAGGCTCTCGGTCACCTCCAGCTCCAGCCGGCGCGGATCGAGATTGGCCTCGCGCAGCGCCTGCTCGATCGCGAGCACCGCACCGGGCGCCTTGATCTGGAGCGGGGAGAGGTTGACCGCAACGCTGACGTCTTCGGGCCACTGCGCGCAGGCGAGCGCGGCCTGGCGGGTGATCCAGTTGCCCAGCGTCACGATCACGCCGGTTTCCTCGGCCACCGGGATGAACTCGGCCGGGCGCAGCTCGCCCTTGACCGGGTGGAACCAGCGCAGCAGCGCTTCGAAGCAGCGGATGCGACCGGTCTGCAGGTCGATGATCGGCTGGAAGAACAGCGACAGCTCGTCGCGCTGGATCGCCTGGCGCAGCTCCGCCTCGATCTCGCGCCGGTTGGCCAGCTCGCGGGTCATCTCGTCATCGAAGAAGCGCAGCTTGCCGCGCCCGTCCTGCTTGGCATGGTACAGCGCAAGGTCGGCGGCCTGCATCAGGCGGTCGGCATCCACGCCGTCCTCGGGCATCGTCGCGATCCCGATCGAGCTGGAGACCTCGAGCCGCTCTCCATCCAGGCGCATCGGGCGAGTGATCTGGTCGAGCACGCGGTTCGCAAGCCGCTCGCACTGCGCGCGATTGTCGATCTGGCAGAAGAACACGAATTCGTCGCCGCCGAAGCGGGCGATCCCCGCATCCACCGGCAGGCTGTCGCGCAGGCGGCGCGCGATCTCGGACAGGACCCGGTCGCCCATCTGGTGGCCGAGCAGGTCGTTCACCTCCTTGAACCGGTCGAGGTCGAGCCAGAACAGCGCGATCCGCTGATCCGGGCCGCCGTGGCGAACCTGCGCGGCAAGCACATCGTTGAGCCCGGCGCGGTTGTGCAGGCCGGTGACGATGTCGGTATGCGCCAGCACCTCCATCTTGCGGGCCAGCCGCTCGTTCGTCTCGGCCTCTGCGATCGACGTGCGCAGCGAGCGGTAGACGTTGATGGTGATCGACACGGTCGAGGGGATGTGCAGCAGCGCGACGACACCCAGCACACGCACCAGCAGCGCATCGCTGAGCAGCAGCGCGCCGGTCAGCGGGGCCATGACCGCCAGCAGCTGGCCGATGGCGATGAACGGACGCCCGGCGTTGCGCGGCGCGATCGCGGTGGCGTAGCCGACCGCATAAACCACCAGCACCATCTGCGCCTCGACGCTGACATTATGGAGGATCGCCAGCGCGGCCATCAGGCTGACCGATCCGGCGTAGGCGAAGGCCCCGAATTCGAACAGCAGTTCCAGCGTGCTGCTCTTGGCGCGCAGCACGTTGCGAACCGCGACCATCACAGCGACCCGCATGAACGCCACGCCGGCCAGGACCCAGGCGACGATCTGCAGCGCCTGGTCGTCAGAGACGTAGGCGGTGTAGGCGCACACCAGCACGCCGCACAGCGCGCCGATCAGAAGGCTCATCGGATTGGAGTAGAGCGAGTCCACCAGGGTCCGTCGGAGCCTCTGGTCGATCACACTGCTCGGCTTCGCGCCTTTGAAAATCTTGCCTGACCCAAAAATGAGAATTTTCCCGTGGTTCCGCAGGAACGGTAGAGGGAGAATGGTGATCAAGCGGTTAAGATTTGGGTGTCCGGTCGCTATCCGCCCAATTCGGTGTCGCTTGCAGACGCATCGGGACACCGGGCGAGCGGAAACGGCCGCTAGTCTTCCTGCCTGGCGAGGAAGGCATGCGGATCAATTCCTTCCTCACGGAAGATGTCCATCACCCTATTATAGACGAGCGGCGTCGGCGTGTTGAACCGCGCCCTGACTTCTTCGAGCGGCAGCGCGAAAAGCTCCTGGATCGGTTGCTCGACGATCCTCGGGCAGCCTTTGCCGTTGCGCCGTGCCTCGCGCAGCGCGCCGATGATCGGCGCGCGCGAACGCAGCGCCTGGGCTCGAACCATCAAGGCGCCGATCCATGCGAGGTAAAGGTGCCCCGGGCTGGGCCGCTGGTGATACATGTAGGCAAAGATGCACTGCTCGCCCAGAATGTCGCGCCCGTAGCCGGTCACGATATGCAGGATGTCGTGAAAGTCGCGCAGACGCTCGATGTACCAGTTGACCCCATCGTCGAAATGATTGTCATCCTCGCGCGCCTTCGTGGCTTCGACCATTCCGGCGGCGGTCAGTCCTTCGCGTTCCATGAAGTCGCAATAGGCGTGGGCGAAGCTGCCCTTGGGCGTGCGCCGCAGAGCCTCGTGATCGTCGAGGAAGGTGGGCAGATACGGCTCGGCCCGATAGATCTCGCGCCCGCGCTCGGTCCGCAGGAAGGCCGCAGCCTCATCGTGCAACTCGCGCCAGGGCAGGTTGTCGAACACGGCAACGACCTCGTTGGTCTGTTCCTTGTCCTTGATGTAGCGTTTGAAGTGATACCACGCCTTGCCGACATTGCGCCGCGGCGGCTTGCGGTCGGGATGAATGACCGGGCGGATATCCACCCGTCCGTCGATCTCGCGCACCAGCACGTCGTTGCCATGATCGCCGCTGCCGGTCGAACCCTCTTGCGCCACGAAAAGGCGCGCATCGCCGCCGCCCTGAAGTGGAGCGGTGTGCGCAGCGGGATCAAAGGCGGTGCCTGTGGAAGCCATGACGCCCTGATTGTCTAGCACGGTTAATTTTGTGTCAAATCCGTTAAGGATTCTTGGCGGATGATGCGATCAGCCGGGAAGGCCCCGGACATCGGACAGGCTCGCCGCCAGCCGCCGGTCGAGCGCGCGGCAGATATTGGCCCAGAAGGCGAATTCCTCCCGGTCCCCGGCGGCGAGTGCCGCTTCGGCCCGCGCATGCGCGTCCTGCGCTGCGTTGAGGTGATGCTGGGCGAAATGGCCCAGCGCCGCGCGGATCTCCGCCTCGCTTTGCGGCTGGCGTCCGGGGCGCAGATTGTCGTTGGCCGCTTCGGGTATCCGCAAGGGGGCGGAACCGGCCTGGCAAATGCGGAAGGAGGGGCGTGTGGGGGCGAGGCCGCGACTCATTCGTGATGAAATCCTGCGTGATGGGGGAATGTGCCCCGGGTACGTGGCGGCACGTTTAGCTTTCGCGGATAAGCAGGGTTTCCAGCTACTTAACCAGATGCTGGATGCGCCTGACACCCGCATAGGGGGTCAGTTGGGCTGGCCGATCCAGCGCCCGCTATTGGCGTATTCGGGCCGCACGCTGCCGGACCCTTCCTGCGCTTCGGTGGGCTGCGGGCGGACGGGCTGGCTGCGCGATTGGACGCTCTCTGCCTGCCGCGCATTCTCGCCGTTAAGGCCTGGCGGCGTGGCGCCACGATCTGCGACTTCGTATTGGCGGGCGATGGCGACCGGGTCCGGCGCGGGTTCGGCGGAGCGGGCGGCGATCGCGGGCTGGGGCAGCGGTTCGCCGCCGCGATAGATGTCGCTGAACGCCTCGGGCCGGCTCGCCGCGCCGGGCCAGCGGTAGAAGCGGTGCGCGCCGATCGTGCCGATATGCGCAAGGCTGGGCGCCCAGTACGGATTGACCCAGGTGGTGTGGTAATGCGTTGCGAGGCCTACGGGCGCATAGACCTCGCCCGCCAGCGCGCGTCGCGCCACAGACAGCGCGCGTGCCCAGTAGGTCGCGGATGGCTTGCGGCCCAGCGATCCGTCGCAGGTGAAGGTAAACTGGCACCCGGTGCGCCGCTGCGATCCCTGATAGACCACGCCGCACACCGTATCGGGATAGGCAGGATGCGCGACCCGGTTGAGCACGACCTGCGCGACCGCGCGCTGGCCGCCCTCGCTCTCGCTTGCCGCCTCGTAATAGACCGCCTTGGCCAGGCAATCGAGCGCGCGCGCCTTGTCGATCCCCGTGCCCCGGCTGACGAAGCCGCGCGCGGCGGGCCCTGCGGTCTCGATCGCGATCGCGGCATCGGGGTCGCCGTTCCATGCGGCGACCGGGTTGACCCCGGTGCCGCTTTCCACGGGCACGTTCACCGTGCTCGCCGCGGCGGGAGGATCGGCTAGGAAATAGAGCGCCGAGCCGGGGAAGGTTGCGCCCGCCCGTTCGAACGGCATCGGTTCGACCTGATTGCTCGCCACGATGGCGCTCGCCTCGGGCGCAACCTCGGGCAGGCCCCATTCGGCATGCGCCGCCATCGCCGGCAGAGCGATCGCGCCGGTCAGCACCGCGATTCCGTGCCACGCCTTGCGGCGAACAGGCGCGCGCCTGACGGGCGTGTCGCGGTGCGAAGCGCTGGGTTCGGCCTGATGGCGGGGTGCGTGCAAAGGGGGCTTTCGGCAGAGAACAGACGGGGGTGGTGCGGCCAGCTTAGGCGTTAAGGGTTTGGGGGTCGCCCGGCACTGACCGCTCCGTATATATACGGGACACATCGCAGAAAGGCGTGAAAGAAAACGGTTAACGCGAACCTCCACCGGCACCCTGTCGCCGACGCGAGGTTGCGCGCCGGAAACGATGCTCTTATGCGCGGACCCAGTATCGCAGGTGTGGCTGCGGATACGGCTTGTCCCGTTCCGCTGCCGCCTAAGAGGGAATGGAGTCGAAAGCTCCAGCTGCCCCCGCAACTGTGACCGGGTAGCGGACCGCCCGAATTGCCACTGTGCCAAGCTTGTCGCGGCACGGGAAGGTGGGCGGAACCGTGATGATCCGGGAGCCAGGAGACCTGCCCGCGATGCGTCGTTCGACCACGGGCGGGGTGCACCGGGGAAGCGGAGGAAAGGCGCGGGCATTCTGGCCCACGCCTTCCGTCATGAGCGACAGCACTGCTTGTGATGGAGAAATTATGCGTACATTTCTGTTTCTTGGTGGCTCGATCCTGGGTCTGACCGCGCCTGCCTATGCGCAGGATGCGTCGGATGCACAGGCGGGTGCCGATGAGATGGTTCTGGCCTCCGACGCGTTCGAGATCGACCAGGACGCGATCACCATCACCGTCACCGGCAATCCCAGCGAGGTCGAGGATACCGGCCAGCCCGTAACCGTGATCGGCGCGGAGGAAATCGCGCAGATCCAGGGCCCCGATCTCACCCGCGTGCTGCGCCGCGTGCCCGGCGTCACCATCAACCGCACCGGCGGGCTGGGCGCGACCACCGGCCTTTCGGTGCGCGGTGCCTCGAACGACCAGCTGCTGGTGCTGATCGACGGGGTGCGCGTGGCCGACACCGCGTCGCCCGCAGGCGCGTTCGATTTCGGCACGCTGACCAGTTCGAACCTCGCCAAGGTCGAGCTGCTGCGCGGCGCGAACAGCGTGATCTGGGGGGCAGATGCGCTCGCCGGGGTACTCGTCGCCTCCACCGTGGAGCGCAGCGGGCTGGGTGGCTCGGTCGAGGCAGGCTCACGCAGCACGGTGGCCTCCAGCATCGAAGGCGGGCTGGCGAGCGATATCGGCTTCATCGGAGGTTCGGCGAGCTATCTGACGACCGACGGCTTCTCCGCCGCAGCCAACGGGACCGAGCCCGACGGTTTCCGCCAGTTCGCGGTCAATGGCCGCGCGCGTGCCTATATCAGCCGCACGTTCGAGCTGATCGGCAGCCTCCGCTATGCCGAAGGCACGCTGGACATCGACGGCTTCCCCGCGCCGTCCTTCACCCTTGGCGATACCGACGAAATTCAGGAAACCAGCCAGCTGTCCGGCAATGTCGGCGCGATCTACGATGGCGGCGCGCTGTTCCTGCGCGGTGGCTACAGCTTCTCCGACACCGCGCGCGACAACCTGCCCGCGCCGGGTCAGGCGGCGACGTTCGAGAGCGACGGCCATTCCGACCGGCTGGAACTGCGCGGCGAATGGCGCCCGATCGGGCCGCTGATCGTCAATTTCGGCGCGGAGAACCTGTGGTCTGATTACGAAACCACGTCCTTCGGGGCGACCAGCAGCGCGGACACCAGCATCTTCGGCGCCTATGTTCAGGCGGGCATCGAGTTCGGCGGCCTCGCCGGCCATGTCGGTGTGCGGCAGGACGAGCATGAGGATTTCGGCGGGGCGACCAGCTTCGGCGGCGACCTGACCTTCGAAATCGTCCCCAACCTGCGCCTGCGCGCCAGCGTGGGCGAGGGCTTCAAGGCGCCTTCGCTCTACCAGCTCTATTCGGATTACGGGAACGCAATTCTGCAGCCCGAAGAGAGCACCAGCTACGATCTGGGCATCGCCTATGGCACCCGGACCTCGCCCTTCTATGCGAGCGTGACGGCGTTTCAGCGCGACAGCGAGAACCTGATCGCCTTCGTCGGCTGCCCGGTGCAGACCGGGATCTGCGACAATCGCCCCTTCGGCACCTATGACAACGTCTCGCAGGCGCGCGCGCGCGGGGTCGAGGTCGAAGCGGGGGCAACGCCGGTCAGCGGCCTCACGCTGCGCGCAGCCTATGCCTATACAGAGGCCGAGGATCGCAGCACCGGCACGGCCAATTTCGGCAATGAACTCGCCCGCCGCCCCAGCAATGCCGCCACCTTGTCGTTCGACTGGGCACCGCTGCCCGATCGGGTCGGCGTGCCGGTGATCGGCGGCGATCTGCGGATCGTTGGCGAGGCGTTCGACAATGCGGCCAACACCGTGCTTCTCGACGGTTATACCGTGTTCGACCTGCGCGTCTCGATGCCGCTGGGCAAGATCGCGGGCGAGCGTCCGGTCGAGATTTTCGCCCGGGCGGAAAACCTGTTCGACGAGGAATACCAGACCGCAGCCGGCTATGCGCAGGCGCCACGCGGGGTCTTCGCCGGGCTGCGCGTGGGTCTGTGACCATGCGCGCGAGGGCGCTGGCCATCGCATGTGTGCTGGCGGCCTGTTCGCTATCGGGGTGTGCAGCCCCGCCAGCTCCGCATCAACGGGGCGAGGGCCTGCGGATCGTCAGCCTCAACCCGTGCAGCGACGCGATCCTTGCGCGCGTCGCGCCGGACAAGCTGGTGGGCGTCTCGCACTACAGCCACGACCCCTCTGCCGCCTCGATGCCGGTGGCGGAGGCGCGGCGCTGGCCCGCCAATGGCGGGTCGGTGGAGGATATCCTCGCCGCGCATGCCAACATTGTCGTCGCCTCCAGCTTCCTGCCGCCGGCGACCCGCAAGGCGCTGAACGATCTGGGCATTCCGGTGGTGACACTGGGCATCGCCAATGATGTCGATGGCAATCTGGCGCAGGTGCGCGAGCTGGCCGAAGCGGTCGGCGAGCCGCGGGCGGGCGAGGCGCTGGTCGGCCAGATCGAGGCCGCAATCGCCGCCGCTGCGCCGCCCGATGGCCGCGCGGGGCCTGCCACCATCCTGTGGCAGCCGGGCGGGATCGTGCCCGGCGATGGCGCGCTGGTGGTCGATCTGATGCGCCGGGTCGGCCTGCGCCCCGCCTCCGCCACACGCGGGCTGGGGCAGGGCGACCGCCTGCCGCTTGAGGCAGTACTGGTCGATCCGCCCGAGCTGCTGCTGCACGCGGGCCCACGCGGAGACGAGCAGTCGCGCGCGCTCCACCACCCCGCGCTGCGCAAGCTTGGCCTGCGCAGCGCCGAATTCGATCCGCAGCTCTATTATTGCGGCGGCCCCAGCCTGATCCGCGCAGCCGAGCGGCTGGCGCATATACGGGACGAGGCGGCATGAGCCGCGCCAGCGCGATCCTGCTGGCGGCCCTGCTGCTCGCCATTCCGCTGTCGCTGGTCGCGGGGCGGACCTGGATTTTCGGGATCGAGGAATCGCGCGCGCTGCTGATTATCGCCGAACTGCGCCTGCCGCGCGCGCTGCTCGCGGTCACTGTCGGCGCGGGGCTGGGCGCGGCGGGTGCGGCGATGCAGGGCTATCTGCGCAATCCGCTGGCCGATCCGGGCCTGTTCGGGATCGCGCCGGGCGCGGCGCTGGGCGCCGTGCTGAGCTTTTCCTTCGGCCTCGCGGCAAGCGGCTGGCTGCTGCCGATCCTCTCGCTGGCGGGAGCGGGCGCGGCGATGGCGCTGCTCGCGCTGCTGGCCGGGCGCGGCGGCGGCATCGCGCTGTTCACGCTGGCCGGGCTGATGATCGCGAGCCTTGCGGGTGCGCTGACCAGCCTCGTCATCAGCCTTGCCCCCAACCCCTGGGCGCTGAGCGAGATCGTCACCTGGCTGATGGGCGCGCTGACCGATCGCAGCTGGGCCGACGTGATGCTGGCAGCGCCGATGACGCTCGCGGGAATCGTAATACTCGCCCGTGCAGCGCCCGCACTCGACGCGCTGACCTTGGGCGAGGACGCCGCGCGCTCGATGGGGGTGGACATGGAAAAACTGCTCATGCTGCTGGTCGCGGGCGTGGGGCTGACCATCGGCAGCGGGGTCGCGGTCGCCGGAATCATCGGTTTCGTCGGCCTGATGGTGCCGCATATCGTGCGCCCCCTGACCGATCGTCGCCCGTCCTCACTGATCGTGCCGAGTGCGCTGGGCGGCGCGCTGCTGGTGCTGGTGGCGGACAGCGTGCTGCGCATGCTCCCGCTGGTCGGCGAACTGCGGCTGGGCATCGCCCTGTCACTGATCGGTGCGCCCTTCTTCCTGTGGCTGCTGCTGCGCCTGCGCCGTGGCGGCACGCTGGGGCTGACCTGATGGAGACGGCGATGCTGGAAGCACACAAGCTGGCCCTGGACGATCGGCTGCGCGGCGTCTGCACGAAGATCGCGGCGGGCCGCGTCACCGCAATCTGCGGGCCCAACGGCGCTGGCAAGTCGACCCTGATCCGGCTGCTCGCCGGGGTGCTGGAGCCGACCGGGGGCGAGGCGCTGATGGATGGCGTGCGGCTGCGGGACATGCATCCCAAGGCGCGCGCGCGCGAGGTCGGATACCTGCCGCAGGAACCGCAGATCGCGTGGGACCTGTCCGCGCGCAATCTCGTCTCGCTCGGGCGGCTGGCGCATGGCGATGCGCGGCGCGAGCCGGTCGACGCGGCGCTCGCGGCGATGGGGCTGGAGGCGCTGGCCGATCGCCCTGTCTCGACCCTGTCGGGCGGGGAACGCGCGCGGGTGCTGCTTGCGCGGGTGCTGGCGGGCGAGCCGCGCTGTATCCTTGCCGACGAGCCCTTTGCCTCGCTCGACCTGGCCTATCAGACCTCGCTCGCCCAGCATCTGCGGATGCAGGCGCACGAGCATGGACGCGCGGTGGTGGTCGTGGTCCACGGCCTCAGCCTGGCGCACAATCTCGCGGACCGGGTGCTGCTGCTGAAGGACGGCATGCTCCATGCAGAGGGGCCGCCAGAATACGCGCTTTCGCCCGATAACCTGCGCGCGGTCTTCGGAGTGCAGGCGCATTGGCTGGGCGAACCGGGGGCAAAGGTGCTGTCGCTCTCCGCCGGAGACGCATGACGGGATTTGTCATTTGAGTGTCCCCGGCGATGGCGGTTTATGATCCCTCGCCGACAATCGACGAGGATGCTTCGATGCTGCGCCTGCTTCTCGCCGCGGTCCTTGCGACCGCCACCGTCACGCCCGCGCTTGCCCGCGAGGATGCCGATCTCAACAGCCAGTTGAGGGCGATGGCCAAATGGAGCAACGAGCCGTGGCATATCGCGGCCTATGAGAAGATCCTCGCCGATCCGAGCCTGACCGATATTCAGCGCGCGCGGGTGCTCAATTTCCGCGCCAATGCCCGCTATGGCGCGGGCGACAAGCTGGGCCAGCTCGCCGATCTGGACCTGCTGGTGGAGCGCTATCCCAACGTCCCCAATGCCGAGGCGTACCGGACCGATCGGGCCTATGCCTATGTCCAGGCGTGGCACCTCGCCGACCGCGCGCTCAAGGGATTGAACAGCGTTGGCGGCCCGAGCGGCAGCGAGCTGCGCGATCTGTGGGAGCTGGGCTACTGGGAAGATGTCGCCGCCTTCGCGCTGAAGAATGGCGCGATCACCATCGGCAACACCGAACAGGCCCGCGACATCGCGCGCAAGCTGGCTGCCTCCGGGCGCGGTACGCCGCAGATGTGCGTCGCGGTGATGAAGGATAAACAGCCGTGCGAGATCGGCCCCAGCGAACCGTCGCCCCAGCCGTTGCAGGGTGCAGGGCTGGCCGCGGCCCTGGCGGCCCTGCAGGTGCGTGCGGCGGTCTACAAGACCGACTGAGTTCGTCTGCGCTGCACAGCTGACGAAAGGTCAGCGCCCGCGCTTCTCGAAATCGGCTTCCGCTTGGGTAAGCGTGGTAAGCGGCACATCGTCGACCAGCAGCTTCAGGACATCGGCGATCACCTGCCGGCCGTTCGCACCGCTGGTGAACACGACGATTCCGAAGCGTTTGTCAGGCTCGAACAGTGCGACGGTGCGTTCGCCCCAGTCCTTGCCGCTGTGCAGATGGAAGCGGTTGGTGCCGGTGTCGAGGATGATCCAGCCAAGACCGAATCCGTTGGCCTTGGCGCATTTGTCCGGCGGGATCAGGCCGGGAGGGCAGACCTGCTGCGTCTGGTCGTCGTAGATCGTGCCGCGCGCCTCCACAATTTCGGGCGTCAGGCCGTCGCCGCGCATCGCAGCGGCGACGAAGCGGGTGTAATCGCCGATCGTTGTGTGGACGTTATCGGCCGCGTTCCCCTGGGGGCTGTTGTCCGGCAGGCGCAGGGAACCGTCCTCGCCGCGCACCATCGCCACCCGGCCTTCCCATGACGGGTCGGGGGTGAAGAAGGTATCGTTCATCCCGACGGGTGCGAACAGCGCCTGCTGCGCCAGCCGATCGAGCCGGGTGTCGGTCGTCGCCATCGCATACCGGGCGGCCATGACGTAGTTCTCGCCCGAATACTTCGCCTGCGTGCCCGGTTCCCAGTCGAGGCGCAGCTTGCCGCCTTCCATCCGGTCGCGCCAGTTGTCGGGAATACCGGTGCGATGCGACAGCGCATGGCGCAGGGTGATTTTCCGTGCGCGCGGTTCGTCGGTCAGGTCGCGGTCGACGAAGTGCGTCGCCAGCGGCGTATCGAGATCGAGCGTGCCCGATGCGACCAGCCGCAGGATGGTTTCCGCGACCAGCGGCTTGGTCAGCGAAGCGATGTTGTACAGCGTGTTGTCGTCCGCAGGCTCACCCGGAGCGCGCTCGCCATAGACGGCGGTCCACGCGACTTCGCCATGCTCGATCCAGCCGACCGCAAGGCTGGGCACATTGTTCTGCGCCAGCATGGCAGGGGCAGCCTTGTCCAGCGCCAGTCGCTGCGGGCTTGCGACCGTCTGCGCGTCGGCAGGCTCAGGCATCCCGGTGCACCCTGCGAGAACCAATGCGGCGACCGCACCTGTCAGATTGAATTTCACGCAACCTTCCTCCCTGATGTATTAGTGTAGTAATACAGTGGAGGGGCAATCAATCAATCGCGACAATGTCGTTCGTCGAACGAAAAAGGCCGGGTGCAGAGACCCGGCCTTTCCCTTTGCAATGCGAAGCTTGCGTGTTGCGGCGTTCGCCTAGTCGACGCGGCCGTCCGAAGTGCCTTCCGCAGTCTGCTAGGGCGTACCGGGCTCTTCCTCGGCCAGGCCCAGCGCGATCAGCATGTACTTCACGTCCGGATCGCGGCCCGCGAAGTTGCGGTACATTTCGCCGTAATCCTGCGTCCCGCCCTGGCTGAGTACGGTCGCGCGATAGTGATCGCCGTTCTCGCGCGTCAGGCCACCGTTCTGCAGGAACCAGGCACGGCTGTCGCGGTCGAGCATCTGGGTCCACAGATAGCTGTAATAGCCTGCCGAATAGCCGGTCGGGCCGGAGAAAATGTGGTTGAAGTAGGTCGTGCGGTAGCGCGGCGGCACCAGACCGACTTCCAGCCCCAGTTCGGACAGCGAGCGATCGGCATAGGCCGTCACCTTTTCAGGCGTATCGATCGCGGCAGCTTCGTCCTTCGAGAGCGCGTGCCACTTCATGTCGAGCAGTGCGGCTTCCAGCACCTCGCCGAAATCGTAGCCCTGGTTGAACTTGGACGATGCCTTGATCTTGTCGACCAGCTCGGTCGGGATCGTCTCGCCGGTCTTGTAGTGCTTGGCATAGTGCTGAAGCACTTCCGGGTAGGTCGCCCACATCTCGTTGACCTGGCTCGGGTACTCGACGAAGTCGCGCGCGGTCGCCGTGCCCGACAGGCTCGGATACGTCTGGTCGGCGAAGAAGCCGTGCAGCGCATGGCCGAATTCGTGGAACGCGGTTTCGACCCAGTCGAAGCTGACCAGCTGCGGCTCGCCCGCAGGGGCCTTGGGAATGTTGAGCACGTTGTAGATGACGGGCTTTTCATTCCACAGGTCGGACTGGTCGACGAAGTTGCTCATCCACGCACCGCCGCGCTTGGAAGGGCGCTGGAACGGGTCGAAATAGAACAGGCCCAGCTCCGAACCGTCGCGGTCCTTCACGGTGTAGACCCACACATCGGGATGGTAGGTCGGCAGATCGTTACGCTTTTCGAAGGTCAGGCCGTACAGCTTGTTGGCGGCGTAGAACACGCCGTCTTCCAGCACCTTGTCGAGCTGGAAATACTGCATCACCTTGTCGTCATCGACCTGGTAACGTTCGGCCTTGATCTGGTTGGAATAGCGATACCAGTCCCACGGCTGGACTTCGAAGTTGCCGCCATCCTCGGCGATCTTCTCGTTCAGCACACCCGCTTCGCGGCGCTGGGTTTCGGCCAGCGCGGGGACCATCTGGCCCATGAAGTCGAGCGCAGCCTGCGGGCTTTCGACCATCCGGTCGTACATGGTGTAGCTCGCCCAGTCGGGCTTGCCGAAGAGCGCGGCCTTTTCGGCGCGCAGTTCCACGATCTTGGCGACCAGTTCGCGCGTGTCGATATCGGTCGTGCCGTCGGCGCGGTGATAGCTCGCCATGAACAGCTTTTCACGGGCGGCGCGGTTTTCCATGCTCGGCAGCAGCGGCTGCTGCGTGGTGTTCTGCAGCGCGATCGCGAACTTGCCCGGCTGGCCCGCTTCCTCGGCCAGCTCTGCTGCGGAGGAAATGTCCGCTTCGGACAGGCCGGCCAGCTCTTCACGTGTGTCGAAGAACACCGGCTGGTCTGCCATCGCGGCGCGCGCGGTCTGCGCGAATTCGGTGGTGACGGTCGAAAGCTCGGTGTTGATTTCCTTCACCCGCTCACGCTCGGCATCGGTCAGCATCGCGCCTGCGTGGACCATGCCTTCGTAGGTGTCTTCCAGCAGCTTGGCGTCTTCGGGCGTCATGCTCATCGCGGCGCGGTTGTCGTACACCGCCTTGACCCGGGCGAAGAGCTTGGGGTTGAGCGTGATCGAGTCCGAATGCGCGGCGAGGACGGGGCTGATCTCGGTATTGATCTCGTCCAGAGCGTCGGTTGTGTTGGTGCCGGTCAGGTGGAAGAACACCGCCGAAACGCGGCCCAGCATGCGGCCGGACTTTTCCAGCGCGACGATCGTGTTTTCGAAGGTCGGCGGTTCGGGATTGTCGATGATCCGCTGGATCTCATGCTTCTGGATCGCCATCGCCTTCTCGAAGGCGGGCATATAGTCGTCTTCCGAGATCGCGTCGAAATCGGGCGCCTTGAACGGCAGGGTGCTTTCCAGCTCGAAATAGTTCGCGCCTTCGAGGTGATCCTGGGTGGTGACGCTGTCGGTGGTGTTCTGGGCCATGGCCGCTCCGTGGAATCCGCCGGCCAGGGCGAGGCTCGCGGCGGTGGCTAGAAGGATGCGCATAGGGCGTGTTCTCCGGTATTGCTTCAGATCAGAAATCTGCGTTGGCTCATGGCCTAGCAGCGGCCACTTGAACAGTGGCTGGTAGGATGTTCAGGTTCTATTCGGACGATTTGGCGGGCGCCTCGGTTCCCCCGCCGGCCTGCGCTTTTTCGCGGACGGCGGAGGCCGCTTCGCCCAGCGCCTGTTTGTTGACCGTGACGATGCGCGGGCGCCCGCCGTCGCGATCGACCACCAGCCAGACCGAGCCCAGCTTAACGAACGCGCCTTCGTCCGGCACGACCGTGAGCGCGTCGAGATCCACCTCGCGCAGCAATGCCAGCACATCGTCGTCGAACACTTCGGAAAAGGTCGCGTCGATCTCTTCCGGGGCGGTCAGCTGCTTCCGGTTCCCCTCGGCATCGATGTAGAGCAGCGGGAGGCCGGTCTGGTCGAGGATCGCGGCCTTGTCGCGTGCTTTGGCTGCGGCGCGGATCGATGCGAAGGCCCGGTCGAACTGGCTCGCGGTGGTGCCGGTCGCACAGGAGATCGCCCCGCCATCTGCGCTATCGTGGGCCAGGTCGAAGCGCTCGTCGCGCGTTTCCTGCTCCTGCCACACCAGCAACAGGCAATTGTCGGCGGCCGGTTGCGATGCAGCCTGCGGGGCAGGCGGCGGCGTATCCGCGCCTGTTTCGCGCTGCGTAGGCCCCTGCGCAGGGTCCGCGGCAGGGGAGCAGGCGGAAAGAGCGCACGCGACAAGAGCGCCGACCGCCAGAAAACGCGGCGTGGTAGACAGCGGGGCCCTAGCCGGGGCGGACATCCGCATAATTGGCCTCGCGGAAAATCTGTGCGCGCCTCTCCGACCGGTGGACGAGCCCGCCCGCAATCCGGCCGCCGGCGAAACGGTAATCGAGTTCTTGGGCAATTCCTGTGTAGTCCGCTTGGGCGATCGCCCGGTTGAGGTCTGGGCTCTCGCTTTCGGAAAGCGTTCCTTCGCCCACATTATACGCCAGATCGACCAGCGCATCGAATTCATGCTGATACAGCTTCAACTCGCCGACCACCTTGACCACCGCCTGTTCGGCCGTTTGCAGGTCCTGCGCAAGAAAGGCCATCGCCTTCTCGCGGGTGATCCGGTCGCCCACTTTCAGCCCGTCTTCGGGCCGCACCAAATGGCCGATGCCGACCGTAGGATAGCCCGCGACATCGCGGTAGACGGTCAGCCGCATCCCTTCCTCCTGCGCCAGCGCCTTGCGCATCCGCTCACTGGTGGTGAGCAGCGCGGGGTTCACGCGGGTGAAGTTGGGATTGGTCTTGAGGTTGGTCTGATACGACCAGCCACGCACATCGTCCGAGGTCTGGCCCGGGGCGCAGCTTCCCAGCGATCCCGCCGCGACGGATACTGCGGCGAGCGCCCATGGCGCACGCTTGAGCCGCCGGCGCAGTCTGCTTCTGCGGGAAGGGCTCTCGCCCGATCGCATGGCACGCAGCTTGTCCCGCGACGCACGTTTGTCGCGCGCAATATTGGGGCGGGCGGGGGCATGCGCAGTCGCGGAGCCGGTCATGCCCGGCCCCCGATGGCGTTGGTGCCCCTGCTGTGTGCTGTCGCCACTTGGGCGATCATGCGAGTTCCTCCTGTTGTCTCACCATTTCAACGGACAAGCGGCGCGATAGGTCCGCAACTCGTCGGGACTCGTTAACGTTTCGGAGCGGTCGGCGACCTCTTTGCGCCCTTTGCGAAGGCGCACGCGCTGGGCTACCGGCGGGGAATGTCCGACGCCCAAACGCTCGCCGCAGACCCACACTGGCTGCCCCACCGGATCGATCCCGCCGCAGGGAGGATGGAGTTCCTGCGGGTCGAGCGCGCCGCGCTGGCCGAGACCGGCTTTCTCGCCGATCGGACCGGGGAAACGCGCGCGCTCCCGCTGGCGCAGGTGCAGGGCCTCTCGCCCGAAACCGGACCGCTGCACTTCATTTTCCACACCGCCTTCTGCCGATCGACCCTGCTGGTCCGCGCGCTCGACATTCCGGGCGTGTCCGCCGGGTTGAGCGAGCCGGGGATTATCGCCAGCCTCGTCAATGCAGGGCAGGCGGGCGAGCCGCTTGTCGCCCCGGTTGCGCGTCTTCTCGCACGGCCCTGGGGCGAGGGCGAGGCGGTGTTCGTGAAGCCGACCAACCACGCCAACCGGCTGGTCCCCGCGCTGATGAACGCCGCACCGCAGGCGCGCGCGATCCTCATGACCAACCCGCTGCCCAGCTTCCTCGCGGCGGTGATCCGCAAGGGAATGATGGGGCGGCGCTGGGGGCGACAGCTCTATCTCGAAATGATGGGCTATGCGCCGCTCGATCTGGGGATGGACGGGCGCGAGCAATTCTCGATGACCGACCTGCAGGCCGCGGGTCTCGCGTGGTTCCTCAATCAGCGCTATCTCGATGCGATCGCGCGCCAATATGGCGACCGTGTCCGCGTGCTCGACGGTGACCGCTTCGATGGCGCGCGCGCGGAAACGCTGGTAGCGATCGGCAGCTTTACCGGGGTTGCGATCGACCCCGCCAGAGCGAAGGAAATCGCGCAAGGCCCAGTGTTCTCCCGCGACGCCAAAACCGGAGCCGACTTCACCGAGAAATCCACCCGTGACCGCGCCGCCACGCACAGCGCGGTGGTGGAGGACGAGATCGCCAAGGTCGGCGAATGGGTCGGCATGATCGCGCAACAGGTGGGGCTGACGGTCCCGGTGAAGCAGACACTGTTCTGATGCGCTAATCCGTCAGCGGGAACGCGACCACCGGCTCGTAATGCGCGCCGCCTGCATCCAGCCTGCTTTCGTAGAGGTGGAATGCGTCCACTTGCCACACCGGCAGCGCGAGCCGGGCGTGCTGCGCGAGCCATCCGCCGATCGGCCCGGTCGAAGTGTTGACCCGCGCGATGGTGACGTGCGGCACGAACTTGCGCGTCACCGGCTCCAGCCCGGCGGAGCGGCACGCATGCTCGACCCGGCGCTGGAGAATGTTCAGCGGCTCGCTTTCCTCGAGCCCGGCCCACAGCGAGCCGACCCGTCCCTTGCGCTCGAACGTGCCGACGCCGCGCAATTGCAGGGCAAAGCGCGGCGCGCGCACAGCCTCCAGCGCACTCGCCAGATCATTGGCCTGCGCCCGGGTGACCTCGCCGACAAAGCGCAGCGTCAGATGCAATTGGTCGTCCGACTGCCACCGCGCGCCCTCGACACCTTCCATGGTGTCGATCAGCGGATCCCGGATGGCCTCGGGCGGACGAAGGGCGACGAACAGGCGGTGCATGGCGCTCCTGTCCTCTCCGCCGCCCGCTTCGTCAAATGCCGTGCGATTCCATCGGCACGACGCGGTTTTCCAGCGCGTCGTCGTCCACCGCGCGCACCAGCACGGCAGCCAGATCGCCGCGCGCGGTGGTGCCGTCGCCTTCGACATCGTCGCCCAGGCGAATGTCGCGCTGGCCGTCGTCATGCGTCAGCGCGCCAGGGCGGATGATGGCATAGGGCACGCCCGAGGCGATCAGGTGCTCGTCCGCCGCCTTCTTGGCGAGCGCGTAGTGATAGAGGTCCGAGTCCGGATCGGGATCATCCACGCCGCGCGCGCTCAGCATCACGAAACGCTTCACGCCCGCCGTCTTGGCCCGGTCGACCAGCGCCTTGGCGCCATCACGGTCGACCTTGTCGGTCATGTCCGGCCCGGTCTTGCTGCCTGAGCCTGCGGCGAAGATCACCGCGTCGATGCCTTCGCAGACGTCCTGAGGCAGGTCGGTGAGATCGCCCTTGCGGATGTCGCATCCATCGGGGAGCGTCGAGGTGTCGGACCCGTCGCGCACCAGCGCGATGGGCGCATGGCCCGCTTCGATGAGCTGGGGGACGAGGCGCTTGCCAGTATGACCGGTTGCGCCGGAGACGAGTACTTTCATGGGTGGTATCCTTCGAATATGTCGTTCGACTTATCGACGATTGCGCAAGCCAGATGTTCCGCGGCGCTGGCCCAACGAGAGTTGCGGTTGGAAATTGTACCCCGCCGCACCACATTCCTGCGCAAGAGGGCGGAACCGCCCATGCCGGTCGCTCGCTTCACTGCGGACAGGCCTCTCGGCATCCTTGACAGATAAGAACACAAGCGGAACACGCGCCCTATGGCACTTACCAAAATCTCCGTGCGCGGTGCGCGCGAGCATAACCTCAAGGGCGTCGATATCGACCTGCCGAGGGATTCGCTGATCGTCATCACCGGGCTCTCGGGCTCGGGGAAGAGCTCGCTCGCGTTCGATACGATCTACGCGGAAGGCCAGCGGCGCTATGTCGAGTCCTTAAGCGCCTATGCGCGCCAGTTCCTCGAGATGATGCAGAAGCCCGATGTCGAGCATATCGAGGGGCTGTCGCCCGCGATCTCGATCGAGCAGAAGACGACGAGCAAGAATCCGCGCTCGACCGTGGCGACCGTCACCGAGATCTACGACTACATGCGCCTGCTGTGGGCGCGGGTGGGGACGCCGTATTCGCCTGCGACCGGGCTGCCGATCGAGGCGCAGACCGTGTCCAACATGGTCGACCGGGTGATGGCGCTGCCCGAGGGCACGCGGCTCTATCTGCTCGCGCCAGTGGTGCGTGGGCGCAAGGGCGAATACCGCAAGGAAATGGCCGAGTGGCAGAAGGCGGGCTTCACCCGCGTGCGGATCGACGGGGAAATCTACCCGATCGAGGACGCGCCCGCGCTCGACAAGAAATTCAAGCACGACATCGAAGTGGTGGTCGATCGCCTTGCGGTGAAGGAAGGGCTGGAGACGCGGCTGGCGGACTCGTTCGAGACCGCGCTGCGGCTGGCCGAGGGGCTGGCCTATGTGGACCTCGCCGATGGCGTGGTGCCGGGGCGCGAGGGCGAAGATACGGGCGAGGGCAACCTCAAGGGCGCAGGCGTACCCGCCAACCGGATCGTCTTCTCCGAAAAGTTCGCCTGCCCGGTGAGCGGGTTCACGATCGAGGAAATCGAGCCGCGGCTGTTCTCGTTCAATGCGCCGCAGGGTGCCTGCGCGACCTGCGACGGGATCGGCGAGAAGCAGCTATTCGACCCGCAGCTGGTCGTGCCCAACGAGGCACTGACGCTGAAGCAGGGCGCGATCATGCCGTGGGCGAAGAGCAATCCGCCCTCGCCCTATTACATGCAGGTGCTCGCCAGCCTGGCGAAGGAATACGGGTTCGATCTGACCACCCCGTGGCAGGATCTGGGCGCGGAGAACCAGGACGTCATCCTCTACGGCACCAAGGGCAAGCGCGTGCCGCTGACCTTCAAGGATGGCCGCAAGCAGTACACGGTCAACAAGCCGTTCGAGGGCGTGATCGGCAACCTCAACCGCCGTCTGCTGCAGACCGAGAGCGCGTGGATGCGCGACGAGCTGGCCAAGTTCCAGACGGCGCAGCCGTGCGAGACGTGCCACGGCAAGCGGCTGAACGAGAAGGCGCTGGCGGTGAAGATCGGCGGTCCCGACAACGCCATCGACATCGCGACCCCGTCGCAGATGAGCGTGGGCGATGCGAAGGTGTGGTTCGAGAACCTGCCCGAACGCCTGACCGACCAGCAACAGCAGATCGCCCGCGCGATCCTCAAGGAAATCAACGAGCGGCTGGGTTTCCTCGACAACGTGGGCCTCGACTACCTCAACCTCGACCGCAAGTCGGGCACGCTGAGCGGGGGCGAGAGCCAGCGCATCCGGCTCGCCAGCCAGATCGGCAGCGGGCTCTCGGGCGTGCTCTACGTGCTCGACGAGCCGAGCATCGGCCTGCACCAGCGCGACAACGACCGGCTGCTCGAAACGCTCAAACGCCTGCGCGACCTCGGCAACACGGTGATCGTGGTCGAGCACGATGAAGACGCGATCCGCACTGCCGACTACGTGGTCGACCTCGGCCCCGGCGCGGGCGTGCACGGGGGCGAGATTGTGGCGGAGGGTACGCTCAAGCAGGTGCTCAAGTCCAAGAAGTCGCTCACCGCGGCGTACCTCAACGGCACGCGAGAAATCGAGGTGCCCGCCACGCGCCGCAAGGGCAACAAGCACAAGCTGACCGTCCACGGCGCGCGCGCCAACAACCTCAACAACGTCACCGCGTCGATCCCGCTGGGCACCTTCACCTGCATCACCGGCGTCTCCGGCTCGGGCAAGTCGAGCTTCACCATCGACACGCTCTACGCCGCCGCCGCGCGCGAGCTGAATGGCGCGCGGGTGATCGCGGGGCCGCACGACAAGGTCACCGGCCTGCAATATTGCGACAAGGTGATCGAGATCGACCAGTCGCCGATCGGCCGCACGCCCCGCAGCAACCCTGCGACCTATACCGGCGCCTTCACCCAGATCCGCGACTGGTTCGCCGGCCTGCCCGAAAGCCAGGCGCGGGGGTACAAGCCCGGCCGCTTCAGCTTCAACGTCAAGGGCGGCCGGTGCGAGGCGTGCCAGGGCGACGGCCTGATCAAGATCGAGATGCACTTCCTGCCCGACGTCTACGTCACCTGCGAGGAATGCGGCGGCAAGCGCTACAACCGCGAAACGCTGGAGGTGAAGTTCAAGGGCCACTCCATCGCCGACGTGCTCGACATGACGATCGAGGATGCGGAAAGCTTCTTCAAGGCGGTCCCCCCGATCCGCGACAAGATGGCGATGCTGAACGAGGTGGGGCTGGGCTATATCAAGGTCGGCCAGCAGGCGACCACGCTTTCGGGCGGCGAGGCGCAGCGGGTGAAGCTGGCCAAGGAGCTGAGCAAGCGCAGCACCGGGCAGACGCTCTATATCCTCGACGAGCCGACCACCGGGCTGCATTTCGAGGATGTGCGCAAGCTATTGGAAGTGCTGCACCGGCTGGTCGACCAGGGGAACTCCGTGGTGGTGATCGAGCACAACCTCGACGTGATCAAGACCGCCGACTGGGTGCTGGACCTCGGGCCGGACGGCGGTGTGCGGGGTGGGGAGATTGTGGCGCAGGGTACGCCGGAGGACGTCGCGAACGAGCCCAAGAGCTTCACCGGCGCTTATCTGAAACCGATGCTGGAGCGGGCGGCCTTGCCTGAGCGTGCCTCAGCATAGGCTGGCGGCAAATGAGGTCGGTCGTGCGCTACTGCGGTA
Organism: Erythrobacter sp. YJ-T3-07; assembly: GCF_015999305.1. Taxonomy (NCBI): domain Bacteria; kingdom Pseudomonadati; phylum Pseudomonadota; class Alphaproteobacteria; order Sphingomonadales; family Erythrobacteraceae; genus Erythrobacter; species Erythrobacter sp. YJ-T3-07. The sequence continues at coordinate 1,022,651 of NZ_JAEAGP010000001.1, forward strand.
TTTCGCCGTATACGTCAGGCCCGAACCTCCTGCTACTAGACAACGAGATTGGTTCCGTGCTTTCGTTCAGAAGCATGTAAAGCGGAGGGTGCTTTGTTTCTCGAACGTCGCAGTAGATTTGTTAGGCATTACCGTTTTTCGATCTACGGACGGAAAAAGAAGGCGCCAGCGATCCCAATGGTCGCAGCGAAGGGCGACTACTCGGTCGAAGACGCATTGCGGACGAAGTGGGACAAGGATGAGGCAGCGGTTAACACCGCCAACGGCGACATTATAGAAATCATCGATATTGTTCACGATAAAAAGCTTAAAACTCTGACTGTGCTATTTCATAGAGCCAGTCCGCAAGCCGCCGATCCAGACTATCGAAAAAAAGTCGGTAAGAAGGTATCTGTGCGGACTGCTGATCGACAAGTCGGTGAGGAGCAGTCGGTGTCGTGTCATCTGGTGATAAGTACCGAAAAGCGGAGTGACGGTTCCTACGACGTCTATCTTGAGGAAATACCGCGTATATCCATAACGCTTATAAATCAGATAATCGCCCGTGCACTTAATGAATATAAATACGACTTTACCGATAATAAGGGTAAAACTGGCGAGACATATACTGTATTGAAGTCGTATGGCGTCAAGGATGAGACTGTCACGAATGCACTCAAGGGCGGGAACTTCGGTTACATTACGCTGGTTCGACCTGCTGATGCCTCGTTCGTTGATGGTTCGGAGTTTGAAGCTCTTAGTGAGCGGATGCGTATCCGCATCAAGAGCGAGATTGATCGTAAAGAGTGGTTCAAGAAGATCGGAAAGTTAGCGCAGGGCGCGCGTTCCAAAGGGTGGGAGGATTTTCAAATAGACCTCAATTTGGAAGAGGGGCGGAAGAAGACTGTCAAGATTGAGCGTGGAGAAGAAGGAAAGGAAATTGTATTTGTTCGTTCTGAACAAATTTCTGTTTCTAAGGATATGCCGGTTTGCAGCACTAAAGTCCGTAGCGATTTGTAAAAGAGGCCGTTAAGGTTGGATCATGAGTGTCTTAACATCTTGGCTAACCTACATAAGAATACGCCGGGAAGACGGTGGTAGACAATTCCTCCCGGAGCTTTACATAGCTTTTGGAATTTCAGCTATGATTAGTGTGCTTTGGTATTTGGCTGGCGCACCTAACTCTTTTGGGAAGGACGGTTTAATCGACGGGTTAGGCGGCATCACGACTGTGCTTGCCGGGTTTTTTGTTGCCGGGTTGGTGGCTATTGCAACGTTTTTTCGCGAGAATTCTTCTCTCGATGACATCATAGAGAGAGGTCCGGCGATCATCGGCTTCGGCACAGATGATCAAGAATCTCTCACTCGCAGGCAGTACGTTTGCTCTATGTTTGGATTTTTAGTCGGACTTAGCTTTTTCCTCGCGATTTCTGCCGTTTTTTTGAGATCCTTCGCAACGTCAATCTCTTTGTTGCTCGTTCCTGAGCTTCTCGATCTTGTCCCGCAAGTGGGGTGGTCTGCTGTATTAGAAATAAGTGGTGTATTTATCTGGATATTGCTTTTTTCTTGGCAGATTATCGTCACGTTGCGGGGCCTCTATTACTTGATGGACCGGATTTATGACGTGCGCCCGACGTTGGGTCGAAAGCCCCGTGAGCGAGATGAGGGCCCTAACGTCACGCCACTCTGACTGTCCTACATCCCTCTCCCCCACTAGCCTCTCCGGTCCCGGCTCCCACAAACCCGAGAGGCACCCCATGTCCAAACCCTCCCCGCAGCATCCCGACCTCGCGGCCAACCCAACGCTGACCGAGCGCGAGGCGTTCGACGCGTGGCAGGCCCATGTCGATGCAGGCCGCATCGGGAGGCGCGCTGCGCCCGATCCTGCGCGGCTGCTGCATCATATGCGGAACGAGGAAGTGCTGCTGGGCAGGGCGGCCTCGGTGACGGTGCATGTGCGCGAGGGGTTGCGGGGGCGGTAGGGGCTTTTGCTCTCCACATCCGCTTCGTCGGCCAAGGCTTTCTTTCTTCCTCGCCGGGTGGGGGTGCTCAAGGGCGCATTGGGGCGGTCTGTGTGCGTCTGAACAGGTGGGGTGAAGAAGAAGCACCGACCCCGGATCAAGTCCGGGGTGACGATGGAGGGGGCGGGGTGACGATTGGGGGTTGGGCGGACGATAGGGGCGAGGGAGGGCTGCCCCGCCGTCCGAACCCCGCGCTCCCTCGCAAAATCCTGTCCTACACGCGGGTTCGCCTATAGATGGTCCGGTCCGTCTCACCCCGCGCGCGCCGTCCGGGCCGCGCCAGCTTACGGACCGATGCCCCATGCCCGATCTCACCGATACCGCCGATACGCCCGAAACCCGCCTCGCGCTCGCTGCGCAAGAGCCGCAGGAGCGCAGCTCGCCGCCTGTCGTGCCCGAGCAGTTCAGCCGGGAGCAGCAGGCCGATTTCCTCGATGCGCTGGCGCAGGGCGGCAATGTCCGTGCGGCGTGCGGGGCTGCGGGGGTCTCACGCTCGACTGCGTACCGGATGCGGCGGGCGTGCGGCCGGTTCGAGCAGTTGTGGGATGCCGCGCTGCTGGTCGCGCGCACGCAGGTCGAGGCGGTGCTGGCGGACCGCGCGCTCAACGGGGTGGAGGAGACGATCTTCTACCACGGGGAGGCGGTGGCGACGCGGCGCCGTTACGACGCGCGGCTGCTGCTCGCGCATCTCGCGCGGCTCGACCGGCTGACGCAGAACCCGGCGACCCACCATGCCGCGATCGGGTTCGATACCGCGCTCGACGAGCTGCTCGATGCGCCCGAAATGGTCCAGCACTATGCCGATGAGGGAGGCGATCGGGCGGCCTGACGCCCGCGGGCGGGGAGGGGGTGCGTTTTTAACCCCTGGACTGTGTGTCAGGTGTGTCAGGCCCGGCCCGAAACCCGCCTCAGATGAACAGCCAGGGGGAGAGGGCGGCCAGCACCACGAAGTGCAGGTTGAGCAGCACCAGCACCGCGATCGCCCAGCGGCGCGAGCGGATGAAGGGCATGGCGAGGATCGCGATCGAGCCGACGTTGTTGGTCCAGTCGACCGTGCTCACGATCCATGCGGGCGCGGTGGTCGGCTCCAGCGGCGGCTCGAACAGCGCGCGGCCGAAATCGGCGAGCAGCGCGACCGCGATCACGCCGAACCAGATGAAGCGGCGGTGGGCCATGTAATACGCGTCGAAATCGGGCCACGCCTCGGGCTCGTCCGGCCACAGCGCGGCGCTGATCAGGTAGTACCAGCCGATCACGCCGAGCACGCAGATGAGGCTGAGGAAGTTGAGCGGGACGTTGCCCTGAATGTCGAACATGAACAGCCAGAAGGTCGCCTGGTGGAACAGCACGACCGCGGCGGAGAGCGGGACCAGCCAGCCGATGCGGACCTGCTCGACCACGCCGTCGCCGCCCTGGTCGCCATAGGCCAGCCGGTTGTGGCGGATGCGGCTGCGCAGCTTGTAGGTGCGGGCATAGCCGGCCAGCACCTCGGCCATGGTCAGGCCCAGCAGCAGGGTGAACAGTTCGAATGTGATGTCGAATTCGCTCATACCGCCGCCCCCCCAGCTGCCCGGCAAAGTCTAGCCCCGGTGGCTGGGGGTGGCCAGTGGTTTGCGCGATGTCGCTGGTCGATCCCCTGATGTCGTTGGCAGAGAAGGTCTTGCCTTTTGCGCGAACGCCAATCGCGCGCCTTGCGCAACCCCGCCGCGCCGGATAGCTATCGTGCGATCCGAAACGGCAATTGGGGGATTGCTACCATGGCGACAGCCAGCGCGCGCAAAGCTGCGGCGAATGCGGAATACAGCGTCAAGCCGCTGTTCGCGGAGCCGGTCTTCGTGACCAATATCGGCCACGCGATCTCGCCCGAGCAGGTCGAGTTCATCCAGTCGGTCAAGATGCTCGAAAACCAGATGAACCGGATTTCCGAGGATCTCTACCTGTTCGACCGGCGCGAGCTGAAGAGCATCAAGCAAGCGGTCCACGCAGCGCTCCAGACCTATGCGAATGATGTGATGGGCGTGAGCAGCCGGCTGGAGGTGACGCAGAGCTGGGCGCTGATGAACCCGCCGGGGGTGGGCATGCATGCGCACACGCACTCCAATTCGCTGGTCTCGGGATCACTGTATTACGCGCCGATGCCCGATCCGCCGGGCAACATGATCTTCGAGCGGACCACCGGCTACCGCCAGATCGAGCTTGGGGTCGAGAGTGGGCGGACCAACATCTACAACGCGCCGCGCAATGCGGTGGTGCCAAAGCAGGGCGACCTGGTGCTGTTCTCCAGCTCGATCCTCCATTTCGTGGAGGAGAACCGGTCGAACCAGAACCGCTATTCGATCGCGTTCAACACCTTCCCGCGCGGCACGATCGGCGCCTTCCGCGATGTCAGCGAGCTGAAGCTGTAGCGCGGATTGGATCGGTCAGTTTGCTTGAACTGCAGTCGTGAGGAAACTGCGGCAAGCGCTAGTCGATGAGCGCGAGTTCCACGGTGCCGTGGCCGCGCTGGACCAGGCCGAGTTCGACCGCCGCAGCGCGCGATACGTCGATCTCGCGCCCGTGCGCATAGGGCCCGCGATCATTGATCCGCACCACCACGCTCTTGCCGGTGCGCGGGTTGGTGACGCGCACCCTGGTGCCGAAGGGCAGCGTCTTATGCGCAGCGGTAAAGGCGTTCATGTCGAAACGCTCGCCACTGGCAGTGGGGCGGCCGTTGAAGCGTGCGCCGTAATAGGAGGCGACGCCGCTGCGCCACACTGCCGGTTCGGCTTCGATCGGCGGATCGATCTGGTCGAGATCGACCGCGCGCGCGCTCGCCTCGGGCATCGGCGGAGCGACATCGAAACGCGCGAAGCTGGCGTCGAACTGATCGGCAGCGGGCACACGCTCGTCGGTCAGCGAGACCGGACGTGCATCAGCGGAAAGGTCGGCCACCAGCGGCTGCTGGCCCGGCGCATCCTGCGCTCCGGCGCCTGCGAGCGGCAGAGCGAGCACGGCAAGCGCGAGCGTGGGGAGCGCAGCGCGGCGAAGGGTCTTTTTGTTCCCGTCCATGGCGGGGCAAATTAGGCCCACTTCCCCAAGAAGGAATACGCCTGGAGGCGGCTCGCCGCGCTTTCGCCACATTTGAACCGAAAGCTTCGGACCTTTCGCGCGCCTTGCCGGTTATTGCGCGAATTCGCTAATTTCCGCTGCGCTGGTCGCGTTTTGCCAGCAATCTCAACCGCAAAGCGTTGAGCGAAATGAACCCTTGGGCATCACGCTGGTCGTAGGCGCCGGCGTCATCCTCGAACGTGACGTGCGCTTCGCTATACAGACTGTGCGGGCTGCGGCGACCGACGACCGACGCATTGCCCTTGTACAGCTTGAGTCGCACGTCGCCCGAAACGCGTTCCTGGCTGTGGTCGATCGCCGCCTGCAGCATCTCGCGCTCGGGGCTGAACCAGAAGCCGTTGTAGATGAGCTCCGCGTATTTCGGCATCAGCTCGTCCTTGAGATGCGCCGCACCGCGATCGAGCGTGATCTGCTCGATCCCGCGATGGGCGCGGGCGTAGATCTCGCCGCCTGGAGTTTCGTACATCCCGCGGCTCTTCATGCCGACGAAGCGGTTTTCGACCAGATCGAGGCGTCCGATGCCGTGCTTGCGGCCCAGATCGTTGAGCGCGGCGAGCAGGGTGGCAGGGCTCATCGCCTCGCCATTGAGCGCGACGCCGTCGCCCTTCTCGAACGAAAGCGTGATGTATTCCGGGGTGTCCGGCGCATCCTCGGGATTGTCGGTGCGCGAATAGACGTAGTCGGGCGTCTCTTCCCACGGATCTTCCAGCACCTTGCCCTCGGACGAGGTGTGGAGGAGGTTCGCGTCGGTCGAGAACGGGCTTTCGCCGCGCTTGTCCTTGGGCACCTCGATCTGGTGCGCCTCGGCCCAGGCGATCAGCGCGGTACGGCTGGTCAGGTCCCATTCGCGCCACGGCGCAATCACGGTAACGTCGGGATCAAGCGCGTAGGCCGACAGTTCGAAGCGAACCTGGTCGTTGCCCTTGCCGGTCGCGCCGTGAGCGATAGCGCCCGCGCCGGTCTCGTGTGCAATCTCGACCAGCCGCTTGGAGATCAGCGGGCGGGCGATACTGGTGCCGAGCAGGTAGTCGCCTTCGTAACGCGCATTGGCGCGCATCATCGGGAACACGAAATCGCGGACGAACTCCTCGCGCAAATCCTCGATGAAGATGTGCTTGTCGGGAATGCCCATCGCCTGCGCCTTGCGGCGGGCAGGCTCCAGCTCTTCGCCCTGGCCGAGATCGGCGGTGAAGGTGACCACCTCCAGCCCGCGCTCGACTTCGAGCCACTTGGCGATGACGGAAGTGTCGAGGCCGCCCGAATAGGCGAGGACGACGCGGTTGTTGGTGCTGGCGTTGTTGCTCATGGCGCGCGGCTAGCAGCGACCGGGGAACCGCGCAACGCGGATTGCGGCCAGCAATGACCGCCCGTCAGCGCAACTGGCTGTCCTTGCTGCCGCGACGGTTGATGCCACTGCTGCGCACCGCGGCATCGCGGCCGGACTGGCATTGCACGCACCGCTTCACTCCGGGCAGCGCGGCGCGGCGCTTTTCGGGAATCTCTTCCCCGCACTCGACACACCACTGCTCGCTCTCGCCGGTCGGCATCCGCGATCGCGCCGCGCTGACCGCGTCGGATACGGTATCGTCGATCTGGTCCTGAACCGCGCCATCGCGCGCCCATCCACCTGCCATGTGCCTGCTCCTGCAAACGTCCAGAACCCAATCTGGGGTCGGAAGTCGCCGAAATCAATCGCTTGGCCGGATCGAGACGCGGCGGGTCATCCTTTGGCGAGCAGATCGCTCTCCGCCTGCGCCATGTAATCGCGGGAGAAGGGCAGGGCATGGCGGTGGCGTGCAAATTGCAGCTGGTAGTTGCACATGGTGCCGCTTTCGAACGCGGCGGTGGCTCCTGCCAGGTAGAAGGTCCACATGCGGTAGAAGCGTTCGTCGTACATCTGCACGATCCGGTCCCGATTGGCTTCGCACTTGGCGTACCAGGCGCGCAGCGTGTGCGCATAGTGCAGCCGCCAGGTCTCGACATCGGTGGCGATCAGGCGGCTCTTCTCGCTCGCGGCGACGGTTTCGCTCAGCGCGGGGATATAGCCGCCGGGGAAGATATACTTGCGGGTGAAGGCATCGGTCGATCCCGGTCCGCCCATGCGACCGATCGTGTGGACCAGCATCACCCCATCGGTGTCGAGCAGCTTGCCGGTGCAGCGGAAGAAGGTTTCGAACTGCTGCTGCCCGACATGTTCGAACATGCCGACCGAGACGATCCGGTCGTACTTGTGGCCCTGGTCTGCGTGGTCGCGGTAATCGATCAGTTCGATGCTGACCTTGTCTTCCACGCCCGCCGCGGCAGCACGCTCACGCGCGAGCGCGGCCTGTTCCTTGGACAGGGTTATCCCGGTGACGTGCACCCCGCCGCGCTGCGCGAGGAAGATCGCCATGCCGCCCCAGCCGCACCCGATGTCGAGCACGCGCTGGCCCGGCTCCAGCGCCAGCTTGGCTGCGATATGGGCCAGCTTCGCCTCCTGCGCCTCGCCCAGCGTCATGCCCTCGCGCGGCCAGTAGCCGCAGCTGTACTGCATGTGCTCGGGATCGAGCATCAGCTGGTAGAGCGCGTTGCCGATATCGTAGTGATGCGCGACGTTCGCGCGGCTGCGGACCGCGTTGTTGAGCTGTTCGCCGTGGAAGGCGATCCGGTTGCCCAGTTTCTTGAGCGGGTTGGGGCGGTCGTAATTCGCGCCGATTTCCCACGGGGCATTGCGCGCGAACAGGTCGACCAGGCCCATCACATCGCCGCGCTCGATCACCAGCCGTCCGTCCATGAAGGCTTCCGCCGCGCCCAGCGCCGGATCGAGCAGGATGCTGCGCGCGACGCCCGAATCGGTCAGCCGGATCGCGATATCGAGCGAGTTGGAGCCGGGCGAGCCGAACTGCGCGCGGCTACCGTCTGCGAAGACCACTTCCAGCGCGCCGGACTTGATGTGCCCGTCGAGGAAGCGGCAGAACAGGAGGTTGGCGGGGCCGCGCGGGCGGCCGCTCCCGGTCGGTTTGGATGTCGTTTGATCGAGCAGTTTGCCAGTCCTTCTTGCGGGGGTCCGTGGGCACGCCTCGGCTATGCGCCTAGTCCGACTTGCGGGCAAGCATACGGTCCAGCAGGGGCGGCTTCGCGGTCTTGGGCGGCAGGCGGCCCGAAAGTTCGAACAGCACGTTGCCCAGCTGTACCGCCTGATCCTTGTTCAGAACCATGCGCGACACCAGCACGTCGTCCGCGCTCTGCGGCATGTTGGTGACGGTTTCCAGACGCAGGACCATGCTGGCCCCGTAATCCTCGGCCGTCCAGCCGACCAGCACGCGCACTTCCTCGTCGCTCCAGACGTTCGCCATGTTCGGTAAGGCCCTGTTCGGTAAAGAGGGCTCGACTTTATCCAGCGTGCTTTGCGCTCGCAAGGCGGTCACATCCCGGCGTACCATTGATAGCCACCATAATCTTCCCAGTAGCCGCCCTTGCCGAGGCCGATCGTATCGAGGCTGGCGACCAGTTCGATGCCGGTGAGATATTTGGCGTGCTTGTACCCCAGCTGCCGCTCCACCCGCGCGCGCAGGGGCGCGCCGTTCTTGACCGGCAGGGGCTCGCCATTGAGGCGATGCGCGATGATCGTCTGCGGGTGGTAGGCATCTTCCATGTCGATGCTCTCGTAATAGCGGCCGCGCGTATAATCGTCGGCACAGCGGAACACGACGTAGTTCGCGCCTTCGCGCACCCGCGCCAGTTCGAGGAAGGTCGACAGCTGCGGGCCGGTCCATTGGCCGATCGCGCTCCACCCCTCGACGCAATCGTGCCGGGTGATCTGGGTGCGCTGGGGCAGTGTCATGATCTGGTCGAGCGTGAAGGACAGCGGCCGTTCGACCAGGCCGGTGACGGTAAAGCGCCAGTCGGCAAAGCCATTGGCGACATGCTCGGGGTAGCCATCGTTTTGCGGGTCTGTCGATCCATTGCCGCGGAAGGTGGGCGAGATGTCCTCCGGCGCATATTCGGGGGCGAGCGCGTTGCGTGCGCGCAGCGCGCGTTGCAGGCCCATCTGCCAGTCGTCGACGGTCTCGAAAAAGCGTTTCCCCGCCTCGCTGTCGCCAACCCTGGTGCACGCGCCAAGCATCAGCGCGCCCGAGCCGAGCAGGACGGAGCGGCGTTTCATCGTGAAGCTCATGCGCTTTCTCCCTCGGGCCTGGCTGGGCGGGCGAAGGGCGGGCTGGTCGGCTGGTGCTCGCCGCCAAGGATCATCGCGCGCAGCTGCCCGACCGGGCCGCTCAGCAGCACCAGCAGCACGTGGACCACGAAGAACCCGAAGATGCCCCATGCGCAGAGGAAATGGAGGGATCGCGCGCTCTGCCGTCCGCCGAAGATGTCGACCAACCACCACAGGGTGGGCTCCATTCCCGGGCTGATCGCCAGCCCGGTCAGCACCATGCCGGGTAGCAGCGCGCCGAACACGGCGCCATAGGCGATCTTCTGGAGGAAGTTGTACTTCCCCTCTCCATGGGTGAAGTCGAACCGCAGGTGCTTGGCAATGTCCGCCCTGATCGCGGACCAGCGCCATTCGCGCCGCGTAGTCTTGATGTCGCGGCGGAAATGCCCGTTTGACAGCATCGCGATCCACATGCCCAGCAGGCCGAAGGCGAAGGGGAAGGCCATCAGCAGATGCCAGTCGCGCGCCTTGGCGAGGCTGTAGTAATCGGGAATGGTCATCCAGCCGGGAAAGCGGGGCACTGCCAGCCAGGCCTGCGTGGGCGAGAAGCCCCAGTCGCCCCAATAGAGGTAGGGGTGGGCGTTGGAGATGTTCAGCCCGCTCATGAACAGCACCACGATCGCGATCAGGTTGATCCAGTGCCAGATGCGGGTCGAAACGAAGTGCCTCATCGCGCGCCCTCCCGTTCGAGATAGATCACGTCGCGCGGCTGGCTGAGCAGGTGCTGACCGTTATCGACGAACAGCGTCTCTCCGCTCGCCAGATCGCCGCCTGCCAGCATCACTGCGGCCTGCGCGACATCCTGCGCGGTGGTGCGGCGGCGGCGCAGATTGAGCAGGTGGGATCGCTCCGCCTCCTCCTCGCTCTGGTCGTGGCTCGCAAGGATTGCGCCGGGGGCGAGGCCATAGACCCTGTCCTCGCCCTGCGTAGCTCCCATCGCGAGCATCCGGATCGTCGCATCGAGTGCATGCTTGCTCATCGTGTAGCTGAAGAAATCGGGGTTCGGATTGGCGAGCTTCTGGTCGGTCACCTGAATGACATGGCGACCGGATGATGAGCGGGCGTGTGCAAGGTAACTCTGCGCAAGCATCGCAGGCGCGCGCGCATTGGTCCGCATCGCCCGATCGTGCATCGCCGGGTCGAGCGCAGTCACGCTGTCCTGTTCGAAAATCGCGGCGGAGTTGATCAGCGCGCGCCAGTCTTCCAGCCGAGCCGAGAGATCCTGCGCCAGCGCATTGGCCGCGCCGTCCTGCGCGAAATCCGCCTGTGCGATCTCGGCGGAGGGAAGCTCGCCGGCAAGCGCTTCGGCTTCCTCGCGTGAGGATCGGTAATGGATGACCACGTGCCAGCCTGCCTCGGCGAAGGCGCGCGAGAAGGCCGCGCCCAGTCGCTGCGCGCCCCCGGTAATCAGCACGCTCGGCCTGCTCATACTCCCCTCCTTTCAGGCCGACCCATATCGGTCCGGGCGCATATTACAAAGGGCCCACACACCGGCTTGGTGTGCAGGCCCAGCGTATTGGGAGATTATCGCCTCAGCGGCAGCGCAGATCGCCGCGGTCGATCTCGCGGCCGAGCAGGCCGCCGCCGATCGCTCCGATGATCGCGCCGAGCGTCGAATCGGCGGCGATCTGCGAACCGGCGAGCGCACCCACGCCCGCGCCGATCACCAGACCGGTCGACCCGTCGCTGCGGCGGCAGCGGTAGCGGCCGTCCTGCCCGCGCCAGACACGGTCGCCGCGATCGAGACGCCGCTCCTGGCGTGCCTCGCGCCGGGCATCGCGGTAGCCGCGCCGATACTCGCGCCGGTCGCGATAGTCGCGGCGCTGATACTGGTTCTCGCTGGCGGGCGTGGCGGAGAAGGGCGAGGCCGCAACGGTGCTGGTGCGGCTCTCGATGGGAAGCTCTGCGGCCAGCGCGGGAGCGGCGGGCAGGGCGAGGGCGGAAGCGGCGATTGCCATCATGGGGATCTTCATCGGGTCACTCCTTCGAATGTTTCTGTCCCAACCAATTCCGAAAAAGCGCCCCGGCTCCCCAACGTCAGATGAACGACGCGTTGGCATGGCGATTTGCGGACGAGCCGTGCAAGCCCCGCGGTAAATTAACCATGGTCGGTGCGACGAACCGATCGCCCGTCAGTCGATCTTGCGGACGGTCAGCGCATACCAGTCGCGCTGCGTGCCGTCGCAAGCATTGCCGCGATAGCGCTCTGCTTCCTCAATCGCGAAACCTGCGTGGACATAGGTCTGCTCGAGCCACGCAGGGCTGGGGAGGTTGGTCCACCGGCCCAGCAGGTCGCGTCCCTCGTCCGGGTGCGCATCGTCGCCGAGCTTGAAGTTGGCGAAATGCCACCCTGCGGGCTTCAGCGCGCGGTGAATGCGTCCGAGGATGTCAGGCAGTGCATTGCGCGGGGCGTGCAGCAGGGATGCATGGGCCCACACGGCGTCATAGCTCTGGAACGCTTCGAGCTCGTCGAACCGCATGACGCGCGCGGGGATGTCGAAGCGTTCCCGCGCCTTGCGTGCCATCGCCGCTGCCGCGTCGGTTGCGTCGACCCGGAACCCGCGCTTGTGCATGTGGGCCGCGTCCGCGCCGCAACCACACCCCAGTTCGAGCACCGATGCACCCGGCTCCAGCCGATCGAGGAAGGGGTCGAGGTGTCGGTGCCGGCCCTGCGCGGTGCTGGCGGTGTAGTGCGGCGCGGCCCGCGCGTAATAGTCGATCGTGGCCTGATCGAAGCTCATTCGCCTTTAAGATACTCAGCGAGGAAGGCGAGCGTCGCGGGCCAGATTTCCTGCTGCGCGGCGAGCGTGGCTTCGTCGTAACGGAACTCGCCCTCGGTGCGCTGGACGCCGGTGCCCGACAGCGCGTGGCCCGCGCCCGGATAGATCATCGCGACCGTCTCCAGCCCGCCTGCCTGGGCACGCCGCTCGGCGATATTCTGGGCCATCCCGCCCGAATTCCAGGTGTTGTCGGCATCGCCGCCCGCGACCAGCACTGGCTCGTCGATATCCTCAACGCGAATGCGCGCGGCGGGGACCCGGTCGGGATTGGCGCGGCGTCCTGCATCCTGCGGCGTGCGCAGGCGAACGACCGCGCCGGGGATCGCGTATTTCGCGAATTCCTCTTCCATGCCGAGATAGGGCACGAAGGGCAGCGGTTCGCCCGCCCATGAGAAGCTGCTGACCTCACCCGGCTTCGCCTGCGGGCCCCAGCCTTCCCAGATCACGTCGCTGGGCACGATCGCGACAACGGCTGCAAATCCGTCGATCCGGCTTGCCCCTGCAAGCACGAATTCCGCACCCTTGGATACGCCGTAGAGACCGATGGCATCGGCCTGAACGTCGTCACGCGCGCGCAGCCAGTCGCGCGCGATCGCCAGCTTTTCGAGCGGAATGGAGTCGAACGCCTCGGGCAGGTCGGGCAGTTGTCGTGCTGGGGGAAGATAGCCGGGCGAGTAGTAGGGCAGGCCGAGCACGGCATAGCCCTGCTCGATGAAGCGTGGGGCCGAGCTGCGCGAGCCCATGTCGCCGCCCTCGCTCCCGCCGAGTACGATGATGGCGGGGAAGGGGCCTTCGCCCTCCGGCGTGGCAAAATAGGCATAGGGCAGTTCTTCGCCGACCATGATTTCGGTCGGGGCGACCGGCGGCCCCGGATCGGCCGCGGCGCTGGTGGAGAGCCCCAGACCGAACGCGGCAAGAATTGTCAGAAATGTGCGCAAGCATAACCTCCCTTGGTGTGTTAGGTGAGTGTTACACCTCTAAGCGATTGTTTCAAGAGGCGGAGAGCCGATCGCGTCGATCAGGTGGCCGGATGCTTGCGGCGAATGTCGTGAACCAGCCGATCCGATACGCGGGGCAGGCTGGCAAGCTCTTCCAGCTCAGCGCGATCCGGCTTGCCGCCCGCATAGACGAGGTGAAAGGCCCGCCGCACCGTCCAGTCGGGTGCCCCTTGCTCCATCGGGTCCAGCGTGTCTCCCGCCTGGGCGAGGCCGGGCTCGATCACCCGAAAGAACATGCCGCAGCGCCCGCTTTCGACGATCGCTTTCACGATGCCCTTGCGGCCCAGATGGCGTTCGATCGTCGCGCATGGCTGGCGCGGCTGGGAAACCTCGATGATTGCGGTGCCGAGGCGGAACCGGTCGCCGATGCAGACTGCGGTTTCGTCGACCCCGTGAACGAACAGGTTCTCGCCCATGCTGCCCGGCCCGGCCAGCGCGGATGGAGCGTCGAATTGCTGTTTTAGCCAAGCGTAGTGGTCGGCCGGGTAGAGATGGACAGCCATCGCCGGAAAGCCGTGGTGCTTGCGATCCACCTGCTCGTCACCCGCGACACCGCGCGGCCCGATTTCAACCGGGCCCTCGAGTGGCGATTTGGCGATGGCGCTGCGTTTGTCGCCGGGAAGCAGGGCTGCGCGTCCGGCGCAGATCGCTTCGACCGTCAGGCTCACGCGGCGCTTTTTTCCTCGGCGGCTTCCGCTGCTTCGCGGTCGCGCTGGGCGCGGCTCTTCTTCTCCGCTGCGGTCTTCAGCTGGCCACAGGCCGCGCCGATGTCGCGCCCGCGCGGGGTGCGGACCGGCGCGCTGATCCCGCCTTCGAAGACGATGTCCGAAAAGGCGCGGATGCGTTCGGGCAGGGAGGTTTCGTAGTCGCTGCCGGGCCACGGGTTGAACGGGATCAGGTTCACCTTGGCGGGCAGGTCGTACTGCTTGAGCAGGCGGACAAGCTCGCGCGCATCCTCGTCGCTGTCGTTCTTGTCCTTGAGCATGATGTACTCGAAGGTGATCCGCCGCGCGTTGCTGGCGCCGGGATAATCGGCGCAGGCCTGCAGCAGTTCCTCGATGCCGTACTTCTTGTTGAGCGGAACGATCTCGTCGCGAATGTCCTTGCGCACAGCGTGCAGGCTGACCGCCAGATTGACGCCGATTTCCTCGCCGCAGCGCTCCATCATCGGGACCACGCCGCTGGTCGAGAGCGTGATGCGGCGCTTGGAGAGCGCGAGCCCGTCGCCATCCATCACCAGCTTCATCGCGTCGCGGACGTTGTCGAAATTATACAGCGGCTCGCCCATGCCCATCAGCACGATGTTGGTCAGCAGGCGTCCGTCGGACGTGTATTCGGCGCTGTCCTCGACTTCATCCAGCCCGGCCATCGAACCCTTGGGCCATTCGCCCAGGCTGTCGCGCGCGAGCATGACCTGGCCGACGATCTCGCCCGGCGTCAGGTTGCGCACCAGCCGCATGGTTCCGGTGTGGCAGAAGCGGCAGTTGAGCGTGCAGCCGACCTGGCTGGAGATGCACAGGGTTCCCCGATCCGCGTCGGGGATGAAGACCATCTCGAAATCGTTCCCGTCGGCGGTGCGCAGCACCCATTTGCGGGTTCCGTCGGTCGAGTGATGCGCCTCTACCACCTCGGGCCGTCCGATCACGAAGCGTTCCGTCAGCCACGGGCGCATGGTCTTGGCGATATCGGTCATCGCCTCGAACTCCGTCACGCCGCGATGATACAGCCAGTGGAACACCTGCTTGGACCGCAGCTTGGCGGCCTTGGCGTCGAGCCCGGCGGCCTCGAAAAGCTCGCGGATGCGCGCCTTGGGCAGGCCGATGAGGTCCACGCGCCCGTCCGCCCTAGGCGTAATATCGCGCGGGGTCGGAACCGGATCGAACGCTCCGGGGGTGGGCATGAGGTCTGTATTGGCCATGGGAGAGCCGCACATAATCGCTTCTGCGGCGAAATTCCAGCGGCGCACGCACATGCCGCCGTCCGGTTCCTGCCGTTGATCGTGTGAAACCGTCAGCTGGGCGAACGAATGTTACCGTAATGCCACAGTTTCTTGTTGTGTGACATTCATGAAACTTCGCAGGCGGAGAACCATTTCCTTGCTGTGTGCCGCATCGCAGACGGCATGACAAAGAAGGAAGTATCTGAAATGAAAATCGCATTTGCTATTCTCGCCACCGGTTCCCTGGCCGCGCTCGCCACGCCTGCCGCCGCTCAGGCCGATCCGGACTCGCCGTTCTCGGGTTTCCGCATCCAGGGCACGACCGGCTATGACCAGATCACCGCCGGCAGCAGCGTCGATGACGATGGCAACGACAACAACGACCAGTCGGCCGAAGGCGTCATCTATGGTGCCACGATCGGTTACGACGTCGATCTCGGCAACATCGTGCTCGGCCCGGAAGCCGAACTGACCGGTTCGACCGCCGATACGGATTACGAAGCCGGTGACTTCGAAGGCTTCGGCTTCGGCAACGTCTCGGCCGGTCGCGACATCTACGTCGGTGCCCGCATCGGTGTGAAGGCCAACCCGAACATGATGTTCTACGCCAAGGGTGGCTACACCAACGCCCGCCTCAACGTGCGCAGCAGCGACGGCACGACCGAGTTCGACACGAACTACGATCTCGACGGCTACCGCGTCGGCGGCGGTCTCGAATATGCGTTCGGCAAGAACCTCTTCACCAACATCGAATACCGCTATTCGAACTATTCCAACGCTGAAGTCGATTTCGACGGCACGCTGCCCGATAGCGACCGCTTCGATGTCGATACCGACCGTCACCAGGTCACCGTGGGTCTCGGCATGCGCTTCTAAGCGCACCTGATCTTACGATCTGAAAAAGGAGGGCGTGGCTTTGGCGGGCCGCGCCCTTTCTTTTTGGGCTAATCCCGCGCGCAGGCGATGGTTGCCGCGTCGATCGCGGTGGCGACGCCCGACAGGCTGTAGCGGTCGGTGAAGCGGTTGCCGCCGCGGTCTGTGGCGGACACACTCATCCGGGTGCCGGAGCGCATGGCGGCGACGATCGCCGCGTCCATCCGCTTGTCCTGCGCCCAGGCGTCCGCCTCCCCAGCGGTCAGACGATAGCTATCCCCGCCGACGCGCAAGGTGACCGAGGGATCGCTCGCCAGGCGGCGCGACAGCCGCACATGCACCTGATTGCGGACCTTGCGGTTGGGCCAAGTGCCGATGGTCGCATAAGGCTCGAACTCGCGTGCGCCACGGCTGCGCTCCGCCTTGGAGATCGCATAGCAGCGCGGCAGGCGCGGATCGCGGAACGCGCCCCAGTCGTCAAACACGCCGAGCGAGGAGCGGGCCAGAGCGGGACTCGCCAGCGTGGCCAGTGCCGCCAGCAGGATCGCGGCGCGCTTCACGCCGCCGCGCCCTTGCGCTCGGGGTAGGTGATCTTGAGAACTTCCCATTCGCGCAGGCCCGTGGGGCCTTTGACCATCCGCAGATCGCCGACCTCCGCGCCGCGCAGCGCGCGTGCCATGGGCGAGCCCCAGCCGATCCGGCCCTCGCTCGCTTCCGCCTCGTCGTTGCCGACCAGGGTGAGCACCTTCTCACGATCGTCTTCGTCCCCCAGGGTCACGGTCGCACCGAAGAACACTCGGTCCCGGTTGGGCTGGTCGGCGGGGTCGATCACCCGCGCGGACTTCATCCGGCGGGCGAGATGCGCCAGTTCGCGGTCGATCTCGCGCATCTTCTTGCGCCCGTAGAGATAGTCGCCGTTTTCGGAGCGGTCGCCATTGCCTGCCGCCCAGCTGACGATCTCCACGATCTCGGGCCGGGCGGTGCCCAGCAGGTGGTCATAACGCGCCTTCATCGCGGAATAGCCCGCGGGAGTGATCGGATTGTCGCCTTTCATGCCCCCAGCCTAGCGCGGCTCAGCGCAGGAAGTCACCCGCCATTCTGGGCCTGCCGAACTGCGCACGGTCGGGATTGAGCTGTTCGTAGACGGCGGCATTCTCGATCACGCGCTGGACGTAGTTCTTGGTCTCGTAGATCGGAATCCGTTCGATCCAGGTGACCCAGTCGATCCCGCCATCGCGCGGGTCGCCATTGGCGCGCAGCCACTTGTTCACGTTGCCCGGGCCCGCATTATAGGCGGCGATGGCGAGGGGGTAGGACCCGCCATAATAGCTCATCATGCGAGCAAAATAGCCATCGCCCAGCTGCATGTTGTAGCTTGGCACGGCGATCAGATTTTCACGGTCATAGCCAAGCCCCAGCTTGCCCGCCTGTTCGCGCGCGGTGCCCGGCATCAGCTGCATCAGGCCGCGCGCACCGGCGTGGCTGATCGCATTGGCGGCGAACTGGCTTTCCTGCCGCGCGATCGCGTGAACCATTGTCCAGTTCGCGCCGCCCGGCGGGGTGACGGTGGGGAAGCCCTGGCTGACGAAGCCGCGATGGCCGTCCGCCGCAGCGGCCTCGGCGACGTTGACGGCCAGATCGCGGCGGCCCGTCTCGCGTGCCAGTTCGGCAACCAGCGCGTGTTCCTCGGGCGTATCGGCCTGATCCGAAATCGCCTGGTAGAACTGGATTCCGGTGCGCCACGGCGCTCCGCGCGCAACCTCGCGCACTGCCTTGGTCAGCGCCGCGTTCTCGAATTCGGCGCGCTGCTGCGCGGTGGGCAGGGCAACGCTGTCCCCGCCGAGCGGCGGGACTTCGCGGCCCAGCTTGGCGAGCGCCAGCTGACCGTAAAAACGGTCGGCATAGCGCGCAGCCATCTCGTAATAGCGGTTGGCTTCGCTGCGGTCGCCCGCCCGTTCGGAGGCGAGGCCGGCCCAGTAGAACCCCTTGGAGCGGGTCTGCGGGGTTTGCGCCGCCGCGCCATAGCGGTAGAACAGCGGCGCTGCGCGGCCGGGCTGGCCGAGGTTCCAGTAGGCGTTGGTCCCGCCCAGCCACATCAGCGAGGTGTAGTCGTCGCGCAGGCGATAGGCTTCCTTGCTGATATCGGTGCCCGGCGCGAACAGATCGTCGACCTTCGCGGCAATCTGCGCGGACGGATCGGAACCCGCACCGCGCGCCACGCGCAGCGCTTCGCCAACGAAATCTTCCGGGTCGAAGGCAGGGCGCTGGAACGACGGACGGCTGGCGAGCAGCGTGATTGCCTGCGGCAGCTGCCGGTTTTCGCGGTAATACTTCGCCAGATTATAGACGTAGCCCGCATCCTGATTGGCATCGGGGGGAACCGGCAGGCCCTGGCTTTCGGGCGAATAGCCCTGGATCAGCGCGAGCCGCGCCATGAACATATCGCGCTTGGCGGGCGAGACGCGGTTGATCTGCCGTTGCGAGGCTTCCAGCGCGCTCTGCCACAGCAGCGCGTCCATTCGCGCGTCGTCATCAGCGGGCGAGAACTGGTTGCCGAAGATCGACAGCAGGTAGGGCTCGCTGGTCGCACTCATGCTGCCGCCGCGCCATGCCTCGCGGGCAATGGCGGCGGCTTCGGGCCGCCCGACCGAGGACAGCGCGAGCGCGTAACGCGCCTTGCCCGCATTGGTGAGCGGGGGCAGCGCGTCGAAATACGCAACCAGACTTTCCGGGCTGGCAACGCTTTCATCCAGCGCGTTTTCGGCCCGCACGCGCAGCCGGTCTGCCTGCGGGAAGTCGGGGTAGGCGAGCAGGAAGCTCGCATAATCGGTGAAGGGCAGGCTGTCCTGACCGATCAGATAATCCCACCGCGCGACGACCTGCGCCATCTGCGACGGGGCGGACGCGATCAGGTCTGCCCGCGCACGATCCCAGCTCGACGCATCCTGCGCGTAGGCGGGTGGGACGATCGAGGTGGTGGAAACTAGCGCAAGCGCCAAAAAGGGGAGTCTGGTCATGCTGGACATTATGGCCGCTGGCTCCTTATCAGGCACTGAACGAAGGGATTGATGGGGCGACGAAAGCTCCGTTTCTCGCCCCTCATATAAGCTCAACGCAGGAGCGACTCAAATGTTCTCAGGCTCAATCCCCGCGCTCGTCACTCCCTTTCGGGACGGCAAGGTCGACGAGGCGGCGTTCCGCACGCTGGTCGACTGGCAGATCGAGCAGGGCAGCGCCGCGCTGGTGCCCTGCGGGACTACCGGCGAAGCTTCCACGCTTTCCAACGCCGAGCACCACCGGGTGATCGAGATGTGCGTGGAGCAGGCGGCGGGCCGCGTGCCGATCATCGCGGGCTGCGGCAGCAACGACACCAACAATGCGCTGCTGCACCTCAAGTTCGCCAAGAAGGCCGGGGTAACCGCCGGACTGTGCGTCGCCCCCTATTACAACAAGCCGAGCCAGGCCGGGCTGATCGCGCATTTCAGCCACCTGGCCGAGCATGGCGACCTGCCGATCGTGCTCTACAACGTGCCGGGCCGCACGGTGACCGATCTCCAGCCGGAAACGGTGTGCGAGCTGGCGGAGAAGTTCCCCGAGGTGATCGTGGCGATCAAGGACGCGAGCGAGGATCTGTCGCGCGTCGCCGACCACCGCATGGGTATCTCCAGAGATTTCTGCCAGCTTTCGGGCAATGACGAACTGGCGCTGCCGTTCAATGCGGCGGGCGGATCGGGCTGCATCTCGGTGACTGCCAACGTCGCGCCCGCGCTGTGCGCCGAATTCCAGAAGGCCTGCGCCGACAATGATCTGGTCCGCGCGCGCGAACTCAACGACCGGCTCTACCCGTTGCACTACGCGATGTTCGAGGATTCGAGCCCGGCGCCGGTGAAGTATGCGCTGTCACGCACGCAAAGCTGGATGACCGACGAGGTGCGCCTGCCGCTGGTCGCCTGCTCCGACCACGCCCGCCGCGCGGTCGACAAGGCGCTGGAGCACGCGGGGCTGGTGTAATGATCTTCGGGGTCGTTCTGGTCTTGGTGGGAGCGTTCACGATCGTAACGGCGCACCGCCGAGCCATGGATGCGCAACGGCGGATGCATATCGGTGAGGATCGTTTCTTCGAAGAAAGGCGCGCGCTTGCTGCCTATCCGCAGTTGCACGACATGAGATTCTTCCGTTGGAGTGGCTGGCTGACCCTCATCTGTGGTGTGCTGCTGATTGCCAAGGATATCACGTGATCCGCGCCCTGCTTCTCCTCACCATAATGCCCGCGCTTGCGAATTGTGGTGGCTCCGTCGAGCCCGATCGTACAGCCGAAGAAGAAGTGTGGAATCTGAAGCAGGACACGCTGATCCATAGTGCTCCGTTCACAGAGCTGTCCGTCTCACAAGACGGAAGTTTGGCTCTGGACAGAAGGACTCTGGGCAAAGCCGAATTGCCTGACGTGATGGCGCAGTTGACGCGGCTGGAGCCTGCGCCTGTTCTGGTCGTAACCTACGAAGGCGGAGAGACGCCCGAAGCATGGCCTGAGACGATCGCGATTGCCGAATCTGGTTATTGTGACTTGCCAGATACTTGGTGCTGGAAAGGGCCGTCTGCGGATGCGCCGCAGGAAATTCGCGAGAAACGCCGCAATCTGCACGACGAGAAATAGGCGGACCTAAAGCACCTCGTCCTCGTCCAGCAGCGTGGTCGGCGGGTGGGGCGGTTCGCTGACCGCCAGCGCATCGGCGATGCTGCGTGCGCCGTGACCGACGCCATCCAGCGTCTCGAC
Organism: Erythrobacter sp. YJ-T3-07; assembly: GCF_015999305.1. Lineage (NCBI taxonomy): Bacteria > Pseudomonadati > Pseudomonadota > Alphaproteobacteria > Sphingomonadales > Erythrobacteraceae > Erythrobacter > Erythrobacter sp. YJ-T3-07. Next base: position 1,043,318 of record NZ_JAEAGP010000001.1, read on the forward strand.
CTCGGCGATATGGAACAGCGCGTCGCCCTGGTTGACCACCGGCAGGGTCGCGTGGCCGATGATCACGCCGTCGACCGGGCTGACCAGTTCCTGTGCGTCCTCGCCGAACAGGCCGCCGACCACCGCCAGCATGTCGCCCTGCCGCACCACGTCGCCCGACTTGCGCACCCGGCGCGATACCCCGCCGCGCGGCGCGCGCACCCAGCTTGAGCGGTTGGCCCGGGTCGGCACCTTGACCGCCGCGAGCCCGTCGTCGAGCTCGATCATCCCGATATGCGCCAGCACGCGCAGCACGCCGCTGACCCCGACATTGATCGCGTAGCGGTCGAACCGCAGCGCCTCGCCCGCTTCCAGCAGCAGCATCGGCGTCTCGCGATCATGCGCGAGCGCGCGCATCGATCCGGGGCGCAGCGGGCTCTCGATGATGATTGGCGGCGCGAAGGCCATCGCCAGTTCGGTGAGGTACGGACTGCCCGATGCGATGCGGATCTGCGGCAGGTTGTACCGGTGGACCGCAGCAGTGTGCAGGTCGATGCCGAGCGAGCAGCGGTCGATCACCTGTTCGAGGAAGGTATGCGCCAGCTGCGCGGCGAGGCTGCCGTTCTCGTAACCCGGAAAGCTGCGGTTGAGATCGCGCCGGTCGGGCAGGTAGCGGCTGTGCGAGGCGAAACCGTAGATATTGACCGCCGGGGCAAGGATCAGCGTGCCTGCCATCGCGCCCGGCATCAGGTGGTCGAGCAGCCGCTGGATGATCGCGGTCCCGACGATCTCGTCCCCATGGATCGCCGCGCTGACGAACACCGCCGGGCCGGGCTTCTCCCCGTGCAGCACTTTCAGCGCGAGCGATGCGTCGAGGCCGGTGACCTGCTGGCTGACCGGGATGGTCAGGATTTCGGAACTGCCCGGCGCGATCGCGCGGTCGTGAATGCGGAAGGGCTCTGGCGCGCTGGATTGCATCAATCAGGAATAGCCACGCTGCGGCCGCGCTGCGCAAGCGCAGGCGCGATTTCATCCCCACTCCTTGCGCGCGCCCCTTTCCCTTTCGTCCGCGCGCCCCTACATCGCGGCCCCTTATGGCACGTCCCAAACCTCCTACCTTCGACAAGCGCAAGACCGTCGCCGAGAACCGGCGCGCGCGGTTCGACTATGCGGTCGAGGAAAAGTTCGAGGCAGGCATCGCGCTGCAGGGTACCGAGGTCAAATCGCTGCGCTCGGGCGAGGCGACGATCGCCGAATCCTATGCCGAGGTGCGCGACGGGGAGGCATGGCTGATCAATGCCAACATCCCCGAGTACACCCACGGCAACCGCCTGAACCACGAGCCCAAGCGCCCGCGCAAGCTGCTGCTGCATGAACGCGAGATCGAGAAGCTGCTAGGTGCGGTTGAGCGCAAGGGAATGACGCTTGTACCCCTGTCGATGTATTTCAACGGGCAGGGTCGGGCGAAGGTCGAACTGGCGCTGGCCAAGGGCCGCCAGACCAAGGACAAGCGCGACTATCTCAAGGATCGCGACTGGCAGCGCGACAAGGCACGGATCCTGCGCGACCGGGGGTAGTTTCAGGTGCGCTGGGAAGGGCGGATTTTGCGACGATCCGGGCCGGATGATTAATGAACCAGCCACCCCGTTTCGGCTAGTGCTCCGGCGCCTCTACTATGGGGTAAAACGACGACCCCCGGCTTGCCCTTCGGCATGGCCGACACCACTATCGAACGAGCATTATGAGCCAGCCATCAGATAGCCTCCACAAGCCGTCCGCACGTTCGGCAACGTGGAGCTACCTGCGTCGATATACCGACCGGGAAAAGCTGGCCGAAAGCCGTGTCTTGCGGCCCATTGCGCACCGTTTCCTCAGCCCCGAACTGTGGCGCTTCACCCGCCGCAACGTGCCGCGCGGCGTCGCGCTCGGCCTGTTCGCAGGGTTCGTTATCCCGTTCGGCCAGATATTCCTCGCTCTGGTGCTCGCCTTTACCGTGCGCGCCAACGTGCCGATCGCCAGCGCGACCACGCTGGTGACCAATCCGCTGACCTTCCCGTTCTGGCTGTGGGCAGCCAACCGGGTCGGCCACAAGGTGCTGACCATCATTCCCGATGGCGGAAACGTTCTGTTGCCGCAGGACGGGCTGATGACGCTTGGCGGCCTGTTCGAGGCAGCGGGCGCGACCGTGTTCGGTTTCTTCATCTTCGCTGCGCTGTTTCCCCCGATCGGTTATGTCCTGACCAAGTGGATATGGCGCGCCGCCATGGGCCGGCGGCGCAAGAAACGGCTTAAGCGCGGTTCGATCGCCCGCGAAGCGACCGCCGCGCCATCGCAGGCAACGCCATCGTGAAGCCATTCGCTCAGCCTGGCGCCGGGGGAACCCCGCTCGGCTGGCTGGTCCTGCTGCTCGCGCTGGTGGTCAGCGTTGCGGCGGTATGGCTGCTGAGCGACCTGCCGATCCTGACCGCAGCCTATGCAGGCGGGCTCGCGACGCTGATGACCCTCCTGATCGTTCTGCGCGGCAAGGCCGCCGGTGCGGAGCGGGTGGAACTGGCACCGCCCGACTGGAGCGTGACGCTCACTGCGATCGACCAGCCCGGAGCGCTGGTTGCGATCACCGACCGCGCGAACCGGCTGGTCTGCGCGAGCGCGTCGTTTTCCTCCCGCTTCGGGGTCGAGAAGGCTCCGCCCAATCTCGCCCTGAGCGAGGAGGCCGCTGCCGAAGCGCTGCTCAGAACTGCGCGCGAGGCATGGCGCGAAGGGCGCGCACACGCGGCGCACCTCTCGCTCGGCAAGGATGATGTGCGCTGGGAGGTCGAGGCGCAGCGGGCGGGGCGGGGCGAGGATCACCTCGTCTGGCGCTTCCGCCCTGAATCGAGTGAAGATCTCGCCAGCGACATATCGCAGTTGGTGACCGGTGCGCTGGGCAGGATGCTCGGCCGGGCAGGGGTGGTGGCCGCGCTGGTTACCGCCGAAGGCACCGTACGCGCAGCCTCGCCTGCATTTGCAGAGCGCGCTGCGGGTGACCCTTCGACCACGCTGGTCGGCCGCGAATTCGCCGATTTCCTCCGGCTCGACGAACGCGAGCGGATATATTTTGCCCGCGCGGGGCGGGAGGGCGAGCCCTTCCAGCTGATCCACGTGCCGCTCAACGATATCGACGACGAATGGGCCGCCAACCCGCAGGATGCCCCCTCGCTGATGCTGCTGGTGGAGGCGCATGTCGCTTTGGCCGAGCATGTCTCCGCCGATACCGCGCCCAAGGTGGAGTCGCTGATCGAGGCCCTGCCGCTGGGCCTGGCGATGACCGATCGCGACGGACGCTTCCTGTTCGCCAACCCCTCTTTCCTGCGCGCGGTCGGGCGGGCCGAAAAGGGCTTGCCGACGTTCCCCTCCGATCTGGTCGTGCGCGAGGACAAGGGCGCGATCTCCGACGCGGTGCGCCGGTTCGGCAAGGGTGGGGTGGCGAGCGGCGACGTTGCGGTTCGGCTCGAAACCGCGCCGGGTGAGCCAGTCTCGCTGGGCCTCGCGAGCGTGCGCGGGCTGGGCGAACCCGCCGTACTGCTGTCGCTGGTCGATTCGAAGGAAGAGACCGAGCTCAAGCGGCAGATCGCGCAGGCGAGCAAGATGCAGGCGATCGGCCAGCTGGCGGGCGGCGTGGCGCACGATTTCAACAACGTGCTGACCGCGATCATCGGCTATTGCGACCTGATGCTGCTGCGCCACATGCCGGGCGACAGCGATTATGACGACATCCAGCAGATTCGCGCCAATTCGAACCGCGCGGCGAGTCTCACCCGCCAGCTGCTTGCGTTCAGTCGCCAGCAGACGCTGCGCCCCGAGGTGCTGCAACTGCCCGACGTCATCTCCGAGGTCAGCCAGTTGCTCAAGCGCCTGCTGGGCGAGAAGATCGAACTGCGCGTGCGGCACGATCGCGATCTTGGTCCGGTCCGCGCCGATCCGGGGCAGCTCGAACAGGTGATCGTGAACCTGGCGGTCAATGCGCGCGATGCGATTGCCGCGCAGGGCGACGGAACGGGCACGCTGGTGATGTCGACCCGCAAGGTCTCGCTCAAGGAAACGCGCAGCCTCGGCCCGGACATGCCGCCCGGCGACTACACCGCGCTGATCGTGCGCGACACTGGCGGCGGGGTTCCGGCCGCGGTGATGGGCAAGATCTTCGATCCCTTCTTCACGACCAAGGAACTGGGCAAGGGCACCGGGCTGGGCCTGTCGACCGTCTATGGCATTATCCGCCAGTCGGGCGGCTATATCTATGCCGAGAACGTGGGCCCTCGCGATGGGCTGGGCTCCGGTGCCGCCTTCACTGTCTATTTGCCTGTGCACCACGGCGCGCCCACTGCGGAAGAGCGCCGCGCCGATCCGGACGAGCCAGCGCGGCGCTGGTCCGGCGGTGGCCGCGTGCTGCTGGTCGAGGACGAGGATATGGTCCGCGCGGTGGCCGAGCGCGCGCTGGTCCGCGCGGGCTTCACCGTCACCGCCCAGCCCGACGGTGAGGACGGCCTCGCCGAGATCGCCAATGGCGGCGTCTTCGACCTGGTAGTCTCCGACGTGGTGATGCCGGGAATGGACGGTCCTGCGATGGCTCGCGCGATCCGCAAGCTGAAGCCCGACCTCCCGATCCTGTTCATGTCGGGCTATGCTGAGGAAACTCTGCGCAACGAGATCAGCATCGACAACATGTATTTCATCGCCAAGCCATTCAGCGTGGAACAGATCTCACGCAAGGTTGGTGAGGTGTTGGGCGCTGCAAGCGGCTGATTTACAGCGTTTCATCTCGCGTTCTGAAAAATATCCGTTCCCCCCTTGTTCTATCGGAACATAAGCGGTACATACTGCTCATGTCGAAAAGGCGAGAGCCTCTCTAGGAACATGAAGGAGGGCGTGCGATGGCTGCTGCGAAACTGAAGCTGGTAGACGATAAGGAAACCAACGTGGACCGTCAAAAAGCGCTCGACGCGGCACTCGCACAGATCGACCGCGCATTCGGCAAGGGTTCGGCGATGAAGCTGGGCTCGAAGGAAACGATGAATGTCGAATCGATTTCGACCGGCTCGCTCGGTCTGGATATCGCGCTCGGCATCGGCGGCCTGCCCAAGGGCCGGGTGATCGAGGTCTATGGGCCGGAAAGCTCGGGCAAGACCACTCTGGCGCTGCATGTGATCGCAGAAGCGCAGAAGGCTGGCGGTACCGCCGCCTTCGTCGACGCCGAACACGCGCTCGACCCGGTCTACGCCAAGAAGCTGGGCGTCGATATCGACGAACTGATCGTCTCGCAGCCCGATACGGGCGAGCAGGCGCTTGAAATTACCGACACGCTGGTCCGCTCCAATGCGATTGACGTGTTGGTGGTCGACTCGGTGGCCGCGCTGGTCCCGCGTGCCGAAATCGAAGGCGAGATGGGCGATAGCCACGTCGGCCTTCAGGCACGCCTGATGTCCCAATCCCTGCGCAAGCTGACCGGGTCGATCAACCGTTCCAAGTGCATGGTCATCTTCATCAACCAGTTGCGGATGAAGATCGGCGTGATGTACGGCAATCCGGAAACGACCACCGGGGGCAATGCGCTCAAGTTCTACGCCAGCGTGCGACTCGACATCCGCCGTACCGGCCAGATCAAGGACCGCGACGAAATTATCGGTAACTCCACACGTGTGAAAGTGGTCAAGAACAAGGTCGCACCGCCGTTCAAGCAGGTCGAGTTCGATATCATGTACGGGCAGGGCATTTCCAAGATCGGCGAGATCCTCGACCTCGGCGTGAAGGCGGGCGTTGTCGAGAAGTCCGGCTCCTGGTTCTCCTACGACAGCATCCGGATCGGGCAGGGCCGCGAAAACGCGAAGACCTTCCTGAAGGAAAATCCCGAAATTTGCGACAAGTTGGAGGCTGCGATCCGCGGCAAGACCGACGACGTCGCCGAGGAGATGATGGTCGGCCCTGACGCGGAGGACTGATCGCTTCTTCTCAAGCGGGCGCGAGGAAGCGCCCGGGAACCCGGAAAACCGGTTGCGTCGCTTTCCTCTGGAAGCCTCGCGGCCGGTTTTTCCGTTGTCTGGCGCAGTGCTGCCTGATGCCTGACGTAACCTGCACCGTTGATCCCGCAGCAATGCCCTTCGTGAAAGCTTGTCGGCCACGGCCTTCTTGCCTAACTCGGCTGGATCATGACCAGCACCAACGACCTCCGCCGGACCTTCCTCGAATTCTTCGAATCGCGCGACCACAAGCGTGTCGCCTCGGCGCCACTGGTGCCGCACAACGATCCGACCCTGATGTTCGTCAACGCGGGCATGGTGCCGTTCAAGAACGTCTTCACCGGCCTCGAAACGCCCCCGGCGCCCCGCGCAGTCAGCGCGCAGAAGTGCGTGCGCGCAGGCGGCAAGCACAATGATCTCGACAATGTGGGCTACACCGCGCGGCACCACACCTTCTTCGAGATGCTCGGCAATTTCTCGTTCGGCGACTACTTCAAGGAGCAGGCGATCCATAATGCGTGGACGCTGCTGACCGAGGAGTTCGGGCTCGACAAGAATCGCCTGCTCGCCACAGTCTATCACACCGATGACGAGGCGTTCGATCTATGGCGCAAGATTGCAGGGCTTCCCGAAGACCGCATCATTCGCATCGCGACCAAGGACAATTTCTGGGCGATGGGCGATGATGGCCCATGCGGCCCGTGCTCCGAAATCTTCTGGGATCACGGCGATCACATCCCCGGTGGCCCTCCCGGCTCGCCGGAAGAGGATGGCGACCGCTTCGTCGAGATATGGAACCTCGTGTTCATGCAGAACGAGCAGCGGGGCGGCGAAATCATCGGCGACCTGCCCAACCAGAATATCGACACCGGCATGGGGCTTGAGCGGATCGCCGCTGTTCTCCAGGGTGTCCACAACAACTACGACACCGACACCTTCCGCACGCTCATCGAATCCACCGAAGCCCAGCTTCACGCCGACGCGACGGATCAGACCATCGCCAGCTATCGCGTAATCGCCGATCACCTGCGCGCGACAGGCTTCCTGATCGCGGACGGGGTGCTCCCGTCGAACGAAGGGCGCGGCTACGTGCTGCGGCGGATCATGCGGCGCGCGATGCGCCACGCGCATCTGCTGGGCGCGAAGACGCCGCTGATGCACCGCCTCGTCCCCACGCTGGTCGGCGAAATGGGCCAGGCCTATCCCGAACTCGGCCGTGGCCAGGCGCTGATCGAGGAAACGCTCGAACGCGAAGAGACTCGCTTCCGCGAAACGCTGGAGAAGGGCCTGCGTCTGCTCGACGAGGCGACCGGCTCGCTGGGCAAGGGCGATCAGCTCGACGGCGAGGTCGCGTTCAAGCTCTACGATACCTACGGCTTCCCCTACGACCTGACCGAAGATGCGCTGCGTGGTCAGGGCATCGCGGTTGATCGTGAAGGGTTCGACGCTGCGATGGCGCGCCAGCGCGAGGCAGCACGTGCGGCGTGGAAGGGCAGCGGTCAGGCCGCGGACAGCGAAGTCTGGTTCACCATTGCCGAGCGTGAAGGCGCGACCGAGTTCACCGGCTATTCCGCCACGCAAGGCGAAGGCCAGGTGGTCGCGATCGTGAAGGACGGCGTCGAAGTGACGTCGGCGGCGGCTGGCGAAGATGTCGTGCTGCTGACCAACCAGACGCCCTTCTACGGCGAGAGCGGTGGCCAGAGCGGCGACAGCGGCAGCATAACCACGCACGACGGCCTGCGGATCGCGGTGCGCGACACGGGCAAGCCGCTCGGTCGGCTCCACACGCATCAGGGCACGATCGAAGCTGGTGAAGTGCGCGTGGGCGACGAGGTCCGGCTGACCGTCGACGAGCAGCGCCGCAACCGCATTCGTGCCAATCACTCAGCAACCCATCTGCTTCATGCGGCACTGCGCCGGCGCCTGGGCGATCAGGTCACCCAGAAGGGCTCGCTGGTGGCGGAGGATTACCTGCGCTTCGACTTCTCCTACCCGGAAAAAATCGACCGGGAAGGGCTCGACCGGATCGAGCAGGATGTGAACTCCCAAATCCGTGGCAATTCCGAAGTCGGCACCCGGCTGATGACACCCGACGACGCGGTCGCCGCAGGAGCGATGGCGCTGTTTGGGGAAAAATACGGCGACGAAGTCCGCGTGCTTTCGATGGGGCGCGATGCCGACGCGGAATTCTCGATCGAGCTGTGCGGCGGCACCCATGTGGAACGGACCGGCGATATCGGCCTGTTCGCGATCATCGGCGAATCGTCGGTGTCCTCGGGCGTCCGGCGGATCGAGGCCCTGACCGGTAATGCCGCCAGCGAATATCTGCGCACCCGAGCGAACGCGCTCAATGAGATCAGTGGCAAGCTGGGCGCTACGCCCGATGCGGCCGTCGCGCAGCTCGATGCCCTGCTTGCGCAGCGCAAGACGCTCGAGCGGGAGTTGGCCGACGCCAAGCGTGCACTTGCCCTGTCGGGCGGGGGTGGCGATGGGCCGCAGGTCAGCGACGAGACGATCAATGGTGTGACCTTCAGCGGTCAGGTGATCGAGGGGCTGGATCCCAAGGAACTTCGCCCGCTGCTCGACGCCGCAAAACAGCGCCTTGGCTCTGGGATCGCCGCGATCTGCGCGACCAATGACGGCAAGGCCGCTTTCGCGGTCGCTGTTACCGACGATCTGACCGATCGTTTCAGCGCTGTCGAACTGGTCCGCGCCGGTGTTGCCGCGCTTGGTGGCAAGGGCGGCGGCGGCCGGCCGGATATGGCGCAAGGCGGCGGCCCCGATGCGGCTAACGCCGGGGCCGCGCTTGATGCGGTACGGGGCGCGCTGGCTGAGGCGGTAAACGCCTAGCCATACGCGCGCTCGGACATTTGTTTAGCGGGCGCCGCTGCCGGCGCGACGCGTATCGGGCTGGCTGCCACGGCTGAGGTCGTCACCGCCGGTATCGGCAGGCCTGGAGGCGTCCCGGCGAGCGGACGGCTTGGCCTTGCCGCTTCCTTGCTGATTTTGCGGCTTGAACTTCTCGTCGTTCGGGATCGGCTTGGTCGGGTCGATGTCGGACATTTAAATTCTCCTTTCCCTACCAATGGTTGGCAGCGGAAGAAGGTCCGGATCAGTCGGAAGGCAGATCTGCCGGGACATTCGAAGGCGCAGTTGCTGATACGGTGCTGGTGCGCAGCTTGGGCGCGTATTCGAGCGCGCCTTCAGTCTGAATCTGCTTGCGCATCTCGTCCCGCTTTTCGTGGATCGAGGCGATCACCGGCCCCATGGCGACTCCGATATCCACCAGCACGGCCTCCGACAGCTGGAGCGAGCTTTCGAGCGTTTCCGGCACCGCGTGGCTCGCGCCCGCCTGATAGAGCAAGGCGGCATGGCTGGCGTCGCGGGCACGCGCGACGATCAGCAGATCGGGGTAGTTGCGCCGCAGCCGTGCGACCAGCTGCTGGGCGAGAACCGGCGCATCCATCGTCAGCACGATTGCGGAGGCATCTTCCACTCGCAGTGCACGCAGCGTTTCCAGCCGAGCGGCATTGCCGAAGATGACATTGTAGCCATCGCGCTTGTCCTGCAGCGCCAGGTCCGCATCGGACTCGATTGCGACATAGGGCTTCTCGTGCACGCGCAGCATGTCTGCGATCAGGCGGCCGACACGCCCGCCGCCCACCACGATCACCCGGCCCGCCGGGGCGGACTGGTCGCGGGCGGGATCGGGCACCGGGTCTACCCTGCGGGCAACCGCTCGTCCGACGAAGGCCAGCAGCGGGGTTACGGTGAGACCAATCGCGGTGACGATCTGCCAGAACTGCGTGGTTCCCGGCTGGATCAGCATCGCGGAGCTTGCGGCGGAAAGCACGATCAGCGTGGTTTCCGAAGGGCTCGCCATCAGGATGCCAGTCTCGGTCGCCGTGTTGCGCCGCGCGCCCATCATGCGCAGCAGCAGCCCGGTAACCAGCGCCTTGAAAGACAGCACCAGCACCACCGCGGTCAGGATGATCCCGACATTGTCGGCGAGCGCCTTCAAATCGATGCTCATCCCGATCGTAATCAGGAAGATACCGAGCGCGAGGCCCTTGAACGGCTCGATGATCGTTTCGACCTCGCCGTGGAAATCGGTCTCGGCGATCAGCAGCCCTGCGATCAGCGCGCCCACGATGGGGGAGAGGCCGGTGATCCCGGTGGCGAGACTGGCGCCGATCACCACCACAAGCGTGGCCGCGAGGAACACCTCCGGGCTCTTCGTACGTGCAGCCTGCGCGAACAGGACCGGCAGGGCATAGCGGCCCAGGATCAGCAGGACCGCGATCACTGCCGCGCCCTGCCACAGCGTGGTCCACAGCCCGGTGAGCCCGTCGGCCTGTGCATAAGGGGCGAGCGCGCCGAGCATGAAGATGATCGGGACGATCGCGATATCCTCGAACAGCAGCATCGAGAGCGCGGCCTTGCCGACCGGGGAACTCGTCCCCGAAATCGGCAGCACGATCGCGGTCGATGACAGCGCCAGCGCCAGGCCCAGCGCCATCGCTCCGGTCCAGTACTGGCCCATCATCGCCAGCACCAGCGCGATCGAGGTGCCGATGATCGTCAGCTCGAGCGCGCCGAGCCCGAAGACCAGCTTTCGCATCTGCCACAATCGGTTGAACGACAGTTCCAGCCCGATGGTGAACAGCAGCAGGATGATTCCGAACTCGGCGAAGATCGCGAGGGAATCGGGCTCGGATATCGTGACCGCCGTCAGCCATTCGATTTCAGGTGTCAGCGCGCCGAGCCCGTAGGGGCCGACGAGAATGCCGATCAGCAGGAAGCCGATAACGGGCGTGATCCGGAAACGGGCGAACAGCGGGATGACGATGCCCGCTGCGCCCAAAATCACCAGCGCGTCGGACAGCGCAGTCGTCGGTTGAAGTTCACCTGCCACGGGCCGACCATATCAAGCCTGCCCAGCCGTTGAAGGCCTGAAATGAGCGAAAATGCGTGATTACCCACCGCCCGGGGTGTGAGGGCCCCTGGGTGCGGCGTCCTGTCCGGCGGCTTCGGCCTCTGCCTCGCCGATCCGGGGGGAGATCTGGCCCACGCGCTTGTCCCACTCGATCTGGTAGAGATCGAAGCGGCGATCCGCGAGATTGCGCACCGTGCCTTCGGCGCGCGCCCAGCTGAGGTCCGCGAGATTGACGTCGCTGATCGTCAGCGTTTCGACATTCTCGCTCGCTTCGGCTGCGATCCCGTCGCGTGCGAAGGGGAAGTCGCACGGCGTCAGGATGCAGCTCTGCGCGTACTGGATGTCCATGTTCGCGACATTGGGCAGGTTGCCGACATTGCCCGACAGGACGGTGAAACACTGGTTCTCGATCGCGCGGGCCTGCGCGCAATAGCGCACGCGCATGTAACCCTGACGGCTATCGGTGCAGAAGGGCACGAAGATGATCCGCGCGCCTTCGTCGACCAGTCGGCGGGCGAGTTCGGGGAATTCGCTGTCGTAACAGATCAGCACCCCGATCGGGCCGCAATCGGTCGGGATCGCATCGATCGAATCGCCGCCCTTGATGTTCCACCAATAGGCTTCGTTGGGGGTGGGGTGGATCTTCTCCTGCGCATGGATCGATCCGTCGCGCAGACAGACATAGGCGACGTTGTGGATGTCGCCATCGTCCATCCGTGTCGGGTGCGATCCGCCGATGATGTTGATGTTGTAGTTGAGCGCCAGTTCGGAGAGCTTCTGGCGGATTTTGGGCGTGTACTCGCTCAGCGCTTCGATCGCCTCGATCGGGCTCAGCTCCTTTTCCTCCGCGCTCAGCAGCATCAGCGTGAACAGTTCGGGGAAGAGGATGAAATCGCTCTCGTAGTCCGATGCCACGTCCACGAAATATTCCACGTGGCGCATGAACTCGTCGAAGCCGGAGACCGCGCGCGCCTGCAACTGGCAGGTCGCGATCCGCACGCTTTCGACATCGCGCGGCATGCGGTGCTTGCGCGGCGCGTCGGCATCCACGTAAGGATTGCGCCAGACCATCCGCACGGCGAACGCCTTGGAACGCTTGTCTTCGGGCAAGTAGTTCTGGAGGATTCCCTGGGGTTCGAACCCGTTGGCAAGCTGGAAGCGCAGCACCGGGTCGTGGATCTTGTTGTCGACGACCTTCTCGAGATAGTCTTCCGGCCCCTCCGCGCGGTTGCGCTTGCGCCGCATCGCGTTCGCAAGGTTGGGCATGCGTCCGCCGAACACGATGCCCGACAGATCCAGCCGCTCGGCCAGCGCGCGCCGTTCTTCGTACAGGCGTCGTCCGATCCGGGTGCCGCGCACCTTCGGGTCGACGCACATTTCGTAGCCGTAGAGCCAGTCGCCGGTGGGATCGTGGCGGCTGCCGAACCCGTTGCCCGTCACCTCGTCCCACGAGTGATCCGACATCGCGACATTCGCCTTCAGGCGCATCGATGCGCAGTAGCCGACGATCACGCCGTCGAGCTTGGCGACGAAGCAGCCCTCGCGGTAATTGTTCAGCTGCCCGCGGATCTCGCCCAGCTTGTAGGGGGGCAGATCCACATAGGCGCGGCGGACCAGTTCCGCGATATCGGGCACATCCTTGAGCTTCGCCTGGCGTACTTCCAGGCGGGCCTTGGTCTTGTCGGTGGTCGAGATCGGATCGTCTCCTGTATGCAGTGTTCAACGGGCACTAGTGCCTGAACAAAGGAGAGCGTCCAAGGTGCCACATGATCCCGAATTGCCGGTAATCGTCGTTGGCGGAGGCCCCGCGGGAATATTTACCGGAATGTTGCTTGCCCGCGCGGGCGTGAAGGTGACCGTGCTGGAGAAGCATGAGGACTTCTTCCGCGATTTTCGGGGCGACACCGTGCATCCCTCGACGCTCGACCTGTTCCACCAGCTCGGATGGCTCGACGAGCTGCTTCAGATCGAGCACAGCAAGGTGGAGCAGATCGGGCTGAGGATCGCAGGCGAGCAGCGCCAAATTGCGGATTTCCGGCACCTGCCCGTGCCAGCGCCCTACATCGCGATGATGCCGCAATGGGACCTGCTCGATTTTCTGGCCGGCAAAGCGCGCCAATACCCCGGATTCGAACTGCGTATGGGGACAGAGGCGGTTGCCGCCCATACCGATAGCAGCGGGCGGGTATCGGCGGTCGAAACAAAGGCCGGGGAGGTGCTGCCGGCGCGGTTGGTGATCGCCGCGGATGGCCGCCGCTCGATCATGCGCGAAGAGGCGGCGCTGCCGCTCAAGCGAATCGGCGCGCCGATGGATGTCCTGTGGTTCCGGCTCGATCGCCCCGAAGGGCTCGGCCCGGAGAGCTTCGGTTCGTTGGCTGCGGGCAAGTTTCTCGTCCTGATCAACCGGCGCACTTACCTTCAGTGCGCGTTCCTGATCCCCAAAGGCACGGCGGACAAGATTCGCGGACAGGGAATCGATGCGTTTCGCAATCGCCTGCAAGGTCTGGTGCCCGAGCTCGATGGGGCGATCGCCGCTTTCTCCGATATGGATGAGGTGAAGCTTCTGAGCGTGGCGCTCGACCGTCTGACACGGTGGAACCGTGACGGGCTGCTGGCGATCGGCGACGCCGCCCACGCGATGAGCCCGATTGGCGGGGTGGGTATCAATGTCGCGGTGCAGGATGCAGTGGTCGCCGCGAATGTGCTGGCGGCACCGCTTGCACGCGGAGACGATCCCGATCCGCTATTGCCGCGCGTGCAGCAGCTGCGCGCCCGGTCGGTCCATTACACGCAGATGATGCAGAAGCTCGCGCAGGATCGGATCATCAGGCCGATCCTCCAGCGCGATCAGCCGATCGACCGGGCGCCGATCCCGGTGCGGCTGCTCGACCGCATCGGTCCGCTGCAACGCCTGCCCGCCAGGCTCATCGGGCTTGGCATCGACCGCCCGCATATAGAAAGCCCCGACGCCTACGAGTGAGGCGCCGGGGCGAGATTTTCACGGAAGCGGTGTTCCGGATCAGGCGGGGGCGAGGCCCTGCTTCTTCATTTCGGTTTCGAGGTTCGTGACGATCGCCTCGAAGAACTGCTCGGTGGTCAGCCAGCTCTGGCCGGGGCCGATCAGCAGCGCGAGATCCTTGGTCATCTGACCGTTCTCGACCGTCTGGATGCAGACCTTTTCCAGCGTCTCGGCGAACTTCACCACTTCGGGCGTATCGTCGAACTTGCCGCGATACATCAGGCCGCGGGTCCAGGCGAAGATGCTGGCGATCGGGTTTGTCGAGGTCGCCTTGCCTTCCTGGTGCTGGCGATAGTGGCGGGTGACGGTGCCGTGCGCCGCTTCCGCTTCGACGGTCTTGCCGTCGGGCGTCATCAGCACGCTGGTCATCAGGCCGAGCGAACCGAAGCCCTGCGCCACGATGTCGGACTGCACGTCGCCGTCGTAGTTCTTGCAGGCCCACACGAACTTGCCGCTCCACTTCAGCGCGGCGGCGACCATGTCGTCGATCAGGCGGTGTTCGTAGGTGATGCCGGCAGCCTTGAAGTCGGCGGCGAATTCAGCGTCGAACACTTCCTGGAACAGGTCCTTGAAGCGGCCATCATACTTCTTGAGGATGGTGTTCTTGGTGCTCAGGTACACCGGCCACTTGCGGTCGAGGCCGTACTGGAAGCTCGCACGCGCGAAGTCGCGAATCGAATCGTCTAGGTTGTACATCGCCATCGCGACGCCCGGGCTGGGGAATTCGAACACGTCGATGTCGATGTTCTCGCCATCCTCGCCTTCGAACACGAGGCGTAGCTTGCCCTTGCCGGGGATCAGCGTGTCCTTGGCGCGGTACTGGTCGCCGAAAGCGTGACGGCCGACCACGATCGGATCGGTCCAGCCGGGCACGAGGCGCGGCACGTTGTCGATCACGATCGGTTCGCGGAAGACCACGCCGCCCAGGATGTTGCGGATCGTGCCGTTGGGCGAAACCCACATCTTCTTGAGGCTGAATTCCTCGACCCGCGCTTCGTCGGGAGTGATCGTCGCGCACTTCACGCCGACGCCGTACTGCTTGATCGCGTTCGCGGCATCGACCGTGATCTGGTCGTCGGTTTCGTCGCGCTTCTCGATCGACAGGTCGTAATACTTAAGGTCGATATCGAGGTACGGCAGGATCAGCCTTTCGCGGATCCACTGCCAGATGATTTTCGTCATTTCGTCGCCGTCGAGTTCGACGACCGGGTTCTTGACCTGAATTTTCGCCATTATCCGTCCCTGCTGGTCCGTGCGTTGCAATTTGGGGGTGAATCTGGCGCGGCTTTAGCAGAGGTCCGGGCGGGTGCAAGGATCGCGGACGCAAAGCGCCGCGCCGGTGCGCGGGGTAACCAGCAAGACCGCGCTCGCTGCGGGGCAGGGGAGCTTGCAGCCAGATACGAAAAAAGGCGCCGCTCGCCGCGACGCCCCTCTCGAAAACCCCAATGGTGGGCGTAGGAGGATTTGAACCTCCGACCCCTACGATGTCAACATAGTGCTCTACCCCTGAGCTATACGCCCGCACCATGGGGATCGCCGTCTTGTCGGCGGAGGCGCCATCTAGCCGCGCCTGCTCGCCGTTACAAGAGGCTAAAGTTGCTTGTTACAGAAGGGCCTCTCTCGCGTCCGCAAAAACCCGATCCACCTCCAGTACCAGATCGCGCAGATGGAACGGTTTCGAGAGTACCCTGGCCTGCGGCTGGTCGGCGCTTGCCTTCAGCGAAACCGCCGCGAATCCGGTGATGAACATCACCTTCGTCTCCGGGCTGATCTCGGCGCACCGCTGGGCGAGTTCGATCCCGTCCATCTCCGGCATCACGATATCGGACAGCAGAAGGTCGTAATCGCCGCTTTCAAGCAGGGGCAGGGCCGCCGTTCCGCAATCGACCGAATCGACTGCATAGCCTGATTTTTCGAGCGCGCGGGTCAGATAGGTCCGCATCGCTTCCTCGTCCTCCGCCAAGAGGATTCGCCGTTGAAAGGTGGGTTTGCTCATAGACCCTCATCCATAGCGGCCAGCACTTAATGAATCTTTGGCGTGTCAGTGCCTTGCCCTGCTTTGACACACCCTGTGTTCCGGTTCAGCACGGCGAACATGGAAGGCGCGCGCGGCAGCGATTCGGGACAGGGCATTAAAGGCGGAATGATCCCCGGCAGCGGGGCGCCCGCCTTCACTCTCGAGAATCTTGAGAACGCCGCAATTCCGGTCCTGATCGCGGCGCCGCATGGCGGTCGCGCCTATCCTGCGCGGATTGCGGATGCGATGCGCAATCCGGCCATCGCCCAGTTGCGGCTGGAGGATCGCCACGTCGATCGGCTGGCGCTGGCGGTGGCGCGGCAGACGGGCGCTGCCTCGCTGATTGCACACGCTCCGCGCGCAATGCTCGATCTCAACCGCGCGCCCGATGACATGGACTGGTCGATGGTGGCCGATGCGCCTGCGGACAGGCCTGCGCACTCCAGCGCCAACCGCCGCGCGCGAAGCGGACTCGGCCTCGTCCCCCGCCGCGTTTCGGGGGTGGGTGAAATCTGGCGCACGGATCTGACCAGCGCCGAGGTGGCGGAGCGAATCGCGCTGATCCACGAACCCTATCACCGCGCGCTTGCCCGGGCGCTGGATGCGATCCGCAGGACCTGGGGCGTGGCCCTGCTGATCGATCTGCACTCGATGCCGCCGCTCGCCGCCAGCCACCCGGGGCAGCGGCCCACCGAATTCGTGATTGGCGACCGTTTCGGCGCCTCATGCGAGGATGGCGTGGCGGGCCGCGCGTTGCAGTTCCTAAGACGCAGCGATCGGGGTGTGGCGCATAACCGGCCCTATGCCGGTGGCTACGTGCTCGACCGGCACGGCAGGCCCGGTCTGGGTATCAATGCCCTCCAGCTGGAAGTGTGTCGCACACTCTACCTCGATGCACGTCTGGCGGGGGCGAGCCCCCGTCTGCCTGGGGTCGCACGGCTGATTGCCGAACTGGTACGCACGCTGGCGGACGAGGTCCTGCCGGATCGGCGCGATTACGGGTTGCCGCTGGCTGCCGAATAAAAAAACCACCCCGTGCACGAATGCACGAGGTGGCCAAGGTTCAGGGAGGAAGCACGCTCGAAAGCGTGCCTGTCCGGGGCGGCTATGAGGGGGAATTCCGCCCGGACACGCTGAATTTGGGGTGCGTTGCAGCAAAGTCAAGCGCTGCTGCAACGCGCCCTGTCAGCCCTAGTTCGGGGCGCCGTCCTGCTCGGTCGGAGCGGGCATCTTGCCCTGCTGTTCCTGGCGGCCGAAGATGTTGCGCATCAGTTCGAGCGAGGTGAGGTGCGCGTAGATGATCGCGAGCAGCCCGTTCTTGTTCCACTGCTGCAGGGTCTCGGCGTCGAGTTCGGCCAGCTTGGCCTGGTCGACCATGCGGAAGCCGCGGTACACGTAAGGCTTGCCCGGCTGCTCGGAACGCTCGATCGCGACTTCGCCATCCATCAGCAGGTCGTGCTTGACCAGTTCTTCCGTCAGATTGCGGGTGCGCTGACCGGCCTGCTCGAACTTCTCGCAGAAATCGAGGATCGCCTTGGTCTGTTCGGTGGTCGAGCCATCTTCGTTGAAGAGCGGCTCGCCGTCGTCGAATTCGCCGACCGAGTCCGACGTCGGGTCGAAGCACAGCGACAGGTCGTCGGTTTCCTGCGTCAGCTTGGCGAGGATGAATGGATAGCGGCGGACATAGGCCGGGACGTAGACCTGATCGATCAGCTTGCCTTCATCATCGAAGAAGGTGTTCACGCCTTCGTTGAGACCCATCAGCGCCAGCGGCAGCGGGTTGTCGCCCGAAGAGAAGATCACCGGATAGTGGCGCGCGGCCTGGATGAACTCGTCGCCGGTCAGCGGAATCACGTGCTGCTTGGTCAGCCAGGGTGCCGAATCGCGCAGGCGATTGCGAAACTTCATGTGATCCCGCGTGTTGAGCGGCATCAGATCGTTATAGAACATGGGAAGCTGGGGCTGTTGCGGCGCGCTGGCCATCGGTCTCTCCGTCATCGGGCTGAATGAGTGAGGGCGGTGATCGATGCATGCCGCCCGGGTCGCGAAACCGCGCCTTTAAGCGGCCTGCGGAGAACTGGCAAGCGGGACCAGCTTGCCCGGGTTCATGATCCCGAGCGGGTCGAGCGCCTGCTTCACGCCGCGCAGGATGGTCAGCCTAGCCGGGTCGGCGAGGCGTGCCAGCTCATCGCGTTTCATCTGGCCGATCCCGTGTTCGGCACTGATGGAGCCGCCCCACTGCGTCACCAGATCGTGAACCGCAGCACTGATCGTCTTGCCTTCGCGCTCCTCCCACTCGCCACGCGTAGAACCGACAGGCGCGCGCAGGTGAAAGTGAACATTGCCATCGCCGAGGTGGCCGAAAGCGACCGCCCGGGTGCCGGCGAATCGCTCCTCGAGCGCGGCGCTCGCCTCGTCGATGAAGTCGGGCATGCTGGCGGGTGGAACGGAAATGTCGTGCTGCACGGCAGGGCCATGCGCGCGTTCGGCGGAGGAAATGCCGTCGCGCAGAGCCCAGAGCGCCTCGGCCTGGGTTTCGTTCGCGGCGATCGTCGCATCTTTGACCAGCCCTTCGCCAAGCGCGGCTTCGAGCAGCGCGGTGGTCTGGTCGGCCAGTACGGTGGTGTCGGGAGCGTGGCTGACCAGTTCGATCAGCACATACCAGCGATGCGCGCCGGCGAGCGGGTCGCGGCTGGCTGGCTCGTGGTGCAGTACCGATTCGAGCGCGAGGCGCGGGATGATCTCGAACCCTTCGAGCGCGGCTCCCATCCGGTCGCGCGCGAGCAGCAGTAGCCGCCACGCCTGCTGGACCGATTCGACCCCTGCGAAAACCACCCGCCGTCCGGTGATCTGCGGCTCCAGCGAAAGCGTGGCCGCGGTGACGATGCCCAGCGTGCCTTCCGATCCGATCAGCAATTGCTTGAGGTCGAAGCCTCGGTTGTCCTTCTTCAGCGCGGCGAGGCTGTCGAGCACCGAACCGTCCGGCAGCACCGCTTCGAGGCCGAGGACCTGCGCGCGCATGGTACCGTGGCGAAGCACCTGCGTGCCGCCTGCATTGGTCGAGATCAGGCCGCCGATAGTGGCGGAGCCGCGCCCCCCGAGGGTTAACGGAAAGCGCAAGGCCCGTTTCGCCGCTTCATCATGCAGCGTCTGCAGGATCACCCCTGCCTCGCACACGACCTGCCGTCCATCCGCGTCCCAGCGGCGGAAGGCGTCCATTCGTCGCAACGACAGCAGCAGCGCGGTGCCGCTTGCATCCGGGGTCGCGCCGCCTGACATGCCGCTGTTTCCGCCCTGGGGCACGATCGGCACGCGATGCCGGGCACACAGCGCCACCAGTGCGGCGACCTCGGCGGTGCTGGCCGGAGAGGCGAGGGCGATCGCCTTGCCGTGATAGCGGCCGCGCCAATCGGTCAGCCAGGGCTCCATCAGATCGGCGTCGCGGGTCAGGCCGCGCTCGCCCAGAATGGCCTGTGCCTCGTCGAGGAAAGATCTGGCTGTAGTCTCGCTCATGTTGCTGCCATGCCACACTTGAGCGTCGCCGTGCCACCCCTCGGTGTGTTGCCGCAACACAATTAAGCCGCCATTCAATAGACCACGCTATCGCAACTACTCGGGTCGATCGAACTGGACGGGCCAACAGGCGGCATGTCCGCCCATCACTTTTAAGGCAGCGTTTCGTATCATGCACTTCGTGGCGGCATTACTGGCACCGATCATGGCGCTTTCCGCGTCGGTCGCTACCGATGCGCCGCCGGTCGGCGGTACCTGCCCGCTCGATGCATCCTTTGCGATTGCCCCGCAGGAACCTGTGAGCAGCGCGCCGGGGTGGATGGCGGGCCAGTCGTGGCGACACAATCTGGAAGCGCAGCAGGTGCGCATCCGGCAGCAGATCATGATCCGCGTTTCACCGCGCAGGCCTTCGACGAACGAAATGGTGGCCGACTGGCAGGCCGAGATGCCGCGTGAATACCAACAGCGCAAGATCGGCAAGTGCCTGCCTGCAAAAGATATTATTGCCGTGCAGACGGTCTCTTCGCGCGACCTCGTCCTGCATATGGCAGACCGGCGGATGATCCGCGCGTTGCTGCCCAAGTCGTGCAATGCGCGCGACTTCTATCTGGGATTCTATGTCGAGCCCAATGACGACGGCAAGCTTTGTGTCGATCGCGATCTTCTGCGTGCGCGCAGCGGCGCGACTTGCAAGATCGGTGCGATCCGCCAACTCGTCCCCGCCGAATAGCCCTCTAATCTTGACATTCGCGCGGGTTTGAGCGAAGCCGCGCGCGCTTACGCGGAGTTGTTTTTCCGCGGCCCTGGCACTCACTGCCCTCCACATCCGGAACCCTGAATGAAATTTGCCGATCTCGGCCTCTCCGACAAATTGCTGCAGGCGGTAGAAGCCGCCGGCTACACCGAGCCTACGCCGATTCAGGCGCAGGCCATCCCCCCCGTGCTGATGATGAAGGACATCATCGGCATCGCGCAGACGGGAACCGGCAAGACCGCGAGCTTCGTGCTGCCGATGATCGACATTCTCGCCAGCGGTCGCCGCCGCGCGCTGATGCCGCGCTCCCTTATCCTTGCGCCCACGCGCGAACTGGCCGCCCAGGTGGCCGAAAACTTCGAAAAGTACGGCAAGGGGCACGACCTCCAGCTCGCGCTGCTGATCGGCGGCGTGCAGATGGGCGATCAGGTCAAGGCGCTCAACGAAGGCGTCGACGTGCTTATCGCCACGCCCGGTCGGTTGATGGACCTGTTCGAGCGGGGCAAGATCCTGCTCAACGGGTGCGAGCTGCTGGTGATCGACGAGGCGGACCGGATGCTCGACATGGGCTTCATCCCCGACATCGAGACGATCTGTTCCAAGCTGCCCGAGCCGCGCCAGACGCTGCTTTTCAGCGCGACCATGCCGCCGCCGATCGAGAAGCTGGCGCAGAAATTCCTCACCAATCCAAAGCGGATCGAGGTGAGCCGCGCGGCCTCCACCAACGAGAACATCACCGCGTTCAAGATTCCGGTGAAGCCCCGCGAAAAGCGCGAGACGCTGCGCTGGCTGCTGGCGAATGATCACGTGGAAACCGCGATCATCTTCGCCAATCGCAAGACGACCGTGCGTGAAATCAACAAGAGCCTGCAGAGCCATGGTTTCGCCAGCGGAGAAATCCACGGCGACATGGACCAGTCGAGCCGGATCGCCGAACTCAACCGGTTCAAGGCGGGTGAGGTCAACATCCTGGTGGCGTCCGACGTCGCGGCCCGCGGGCTCGACATCAAGGGTGTCAGCCACGTGTTTAACTTCGACACGCCCTGGCACCCTGACGATTACGTCCACCGTATCGGTCGTACGGGCCGTGCGGGCGCCAAGGGGCGTGCCTTCACCTTCTTCACCGAAGACGATGCCGAGGCCATCGCCAATGTCGAGAAGCTGACCGAATCGAAGATCAAGCCCTTCGGCAAGGAAGATGTCCGGGTCGAACTGGTCGAGGCGAAGCCGAAGCGCGAATCGAGCCGCAAGCGGCCCGACGAGCGCAATTCGGATGCTCCCGAGCGTGAGGAGGACGACCGCGAAGCGGCGCGCAAGGCCAAGCCTTCGCGGGAGCGCAAGCCCCGCCGTGACGAGACCCGTCACGACGAAGCAAGGCCTGCCCGATCGGCAGACAACAGATCGTCCCGCAGCCAGGGTGGCCGCGGGCGTAGGGAAGATAATGAAGTGATCCCTGCCGGCGAGTGGAACGGGCCCAAGCCCGACTTCCTCTCGGTCAGTGCGACCTGACCCGAGAAACGGGCGCACTACCTGCAAAGGCGACGGGGGTTAGGCTGGCCTTAACCAGAATCGTGCACTCGTCGCGCGCAGAAGGAGCAGGGATGTCCGAAGAGAATATCAGCGTCGAGGCAATCCGCCACCGGACGCTTGCGGCGATGGAGATATTGGACACCGAGGCCGAAGGCGAATTCGACGCCATGGTCATGGCGGCGCGCCGGATTTTCGGAAGCCGAACAGCCTATATCTCGCTGATCGACGGGGACCGGCAATGGTTCAAGGCGCGCGAGGGCTTCCCGCCCAGCGAAGTCGCGCGCGAATGCTCGATCTGTGCAACTGCGGTCGACGAGAACCGCGAGATCGTGGTCGAGAACCTGCAGGAGCATCCGGTTTACGGCCAGATGCCCGAGATCGCGGCCATGCCACATTTCCAGTTCTTCGTGACGATCCCGTTGATGGGCCCGCCGATGGATGGCGTAAGCGTACCGATCGGCACGCTGTGCGTCATCGATGACCGGCCCTGGGTCGCTAGCCGGGAAGAGCTGGATGAACTGCGCCGGCTCGCGCGTGTGGTCGAATCGCTGTTCCAGACGCGGCTCGATGCGAAGCTTGCCGAGCACGCGCTCGAGGAGCGCAGGCAACTGATCGACGAGTTGCGCCGGGTCCAGCGCCAGTTCGAACTGGCGGAAGAAATGGCGCAGATAGGCCATTGGCGAATGGACCTGGCGACCGAGGAACTGTTCTGGTCGCCGCAGACGATCGCAATTCATGCGATCGACAATCCGACCCAAGAGCACCTCCAGGGGGGACTGGACTATTTCCCGCCCTATGAGCGGCCACGCATTGCCGACGCGGTCGACGCGTGCGTCAAGCACGGCACACCCTACGATCTCGAACTCGATTTCTGCGATGCGAAGGGTGTTTTCAAACGGGTCCGCGCGATCGGCGAACAGGAAATTGCGGATGGCAAGCCGGTCGGGATCATGGGCGTCTTCCAGGATATTACCGAGCGCTATCACCTCGAGACGCGCCTCCGCGCAGCGGCCCACGTGGATGAACTGACGGGCCTGCCCAATCGCGCACGCCTGAACCAGTATCTCGACAGCACCATCGACACGATGCACAAGGCGGGCCGTCGGATGGTGCTGCTGCTGATCGACCTCGACCACTTCAAGGATATCAACGACCGGCTCGGCCATGAGGCGGGGGACCGCGTGCTCAAGGGCGTTGCTGCACAGCTGGTCAGCGAACCTTTCGCCGGTCAGATGGCTGCGCGGCTGGGCGGGGACGAATTCGTGCTGGTGATCGAGAACGAGCAGTTGCTTGCCGATCTGCCCGCGACGCTCGAACTGCTGCTTAGCAAGCTGCGCTTCGAGGTCGGCCGGGAAGGTGAGACAATTCTGGCCAGCGCCACGATCGGAGCCACCTGGCTGACTGGGTGCAACAATGATCGCAGCCAGCTGCTGCGCTGTGCCGACTATGCGCTGTACCAGGCGAAGCGGACCGAGCGCGGCACTGCTTCAATTTGCCCGGATGCGATTGCGGGGGAGCACATTCGCGCCGCGCCGCAGCTGCGCGCGGTGAGCTAGTCGGCTGGCTTCACGAAGCTGTCGATCACCCGCTTGGTGCCGGTGGTTTCGAACTCGATTTCGAGCTTGTTGCCTTCCTGCCCCATGACCGTGCCGTAACCGAACTTGTCGTGGAACACCCGCGCACCCAGCGCGATGTCGTCGCGTGGCTTGGCCGCGAAGCTGGCTGCGCTGCGGCGGCTTTCCTGAACCCTGGCGGGTCGTGTCTCGTATCCCGTCGCCAGCGCACGCTGCCAGCCGGGACCGCGGTTGTTCGAGCGCTCGGGCCGATCGCGTGTGACATGGGCGAAGGGGTCTTCGCTCTCGCTCCAGTTCGCCCGCCAGAGGGAGGCGCCGCCCGACATCGTGGTCTCGCTCACGACGTGGTCTTCGGGCAGTTCACCGATAAATCGGCTGGGTAGCGAGCTGGTCCACTGGCCGTAGATGCGCCGGTTGGCGGCGTGCAGAATCGTGCATGCCTTCTTCGCGCGGGTAATCGCGACATAGGCGAGGCGGCGTTCCTCCTCCAGTGAAGCGAGCCCGCCTTCGTCGAGCGAACGCTGCGAGGGGAAAACGCCTTCCTCCCATCCAACCAGAAACAGGTGGTCGAACTCCAGCCCCTTGGCGGCGTGGATGGTCATGATGGTGACCTTGGCATCCTCCGCATTCGCGTCATTATCCATCACCAGCGCGACATGCTCGAGGAAGTCGCCCAGCGTCTCGTAATCCTCCATCGCGCGCGCGAGTTCGGAGAGGTTTTCAAGCCGCCCCTTGGCTTCGGGCGTCCGCTCGTTCTCGAGCATCGCCTGATAGCCGCTTTCTTCCAGCACCTGCCGCAGCAGTTCGGCGGGGGCGAGGCTGTCCGCCTGTTCGCGCCACTGGAGAAATTGCCGCAGCAGGCCACCGATGGTCCCGCGCGCCCGCGCAGGCAGTTCGTCGCTGTCGGCCAGATCAAGCGATGCCGCAGCCAGCGGCATCCCGGTGCGCCGCGCGTGCTGGTACATCTTCTCCAGCGTTTTCGCGCCGAGCCCTCGCTTGGGCTGGTTGTAGATTCGCTCGAACGCCAGATCGTCCGCCGGCTGTGCGATGACGCGCAGGTAGGCGAGGGCGTCGCGAATTTCGGCGCGTTCGTAGAAGCGGAAGCCGCCGACGATGCGGTAGGCCATGCCGATCTGGATGAAGCGGTCTTCGAATTCGCGGGTCTGGTACTGCGCGCGCACGAGGATGGCGATCTCGTCGAGGCCCACGCCGCCA
Source organism: Erythrobacter sp. YJ-T3-07 (assembly GCF_015999305.1). NCBI lineage: Bacteria > Pseudomonadati > Pseudomonadota > Alphaproteobacteria > Sphingomonadales > Erythrobacteraceae > Erythrobacter > Erythrobacter sp. YJ-T3-07. Next base: position 1,067,848 of record NZ_JAEAGP010000001.1, read on the forward strand.
CGCTCCAGGCTCTCGATCTCCTCGCCCACGCGGCGCGCTTCCTCGGGCCCGTCCCATACGCCGATGACGCGGACCTTCTCGCCCGTGTCGGTCTCGGTCCACAACTCCTTGCCGAGCCGCTGGCTGTTCTCCCCGATCAGGCCCGATGCCGCGCCGAGGATGTGCGGGGTGGAGCGATAATTCTGCTCCAGCTTGATGACCTTGGCGCCGGGAAAGTCCTTCTCGAACTTCAGGATGTTCGCCACTTCCGCGCCGCGCCACGAGTAGATCGACTGGTCGTCGTCCCCCACCACGCAGATGTTCTTGCGGGTCTGCGCGAGCAGGCGGAGCCACAGGTACTGGACCTGGTTGGTGTCCTGATATTCGTCGACCAAGATATATTTGAAGCGGTTCTGGTACTGCTCCAGCACATCGGAATGCTGCCGGAAGATGTTGAGCATGTGCAGCAGCAGATCGCCGAAATCGCACGCGTTCAGCGATTGCAGACGCGCCTGATAGGTCTTGTACAGCTGCGCGCCGCGCCCGTTGGCGTAAGCCTCGTTCTCCACCGCATCGAGATCTTGCGGATTGAGCCCACGGTTCTTCCACCGGTCGATCAACCCGGCCAGCTGGCGCGCCGGCCAGCGCTTCTCGTCCAGCTCGGCTTCCGCGATCAGCGTCTTGAGCAGACGCAGCTGGTCGTCGGGGTCGATGATCGTGAAGTTCGATTGCAGGCCGACAAGCTCGGCATGGCGGCGCAGCATCTTCGCGCCGATCGCGTGGAACGTGCCGAGCCAGGGCATGCCTTCCACCGCATCGCCGATATGCCGGCCCACGCGTTCGCGCATTTCGCGGGCGGCCTTGTTGGTGAAGGTGACGCACAGAATCTCGCTCGGCCAGGCGAGCCGCATCGCGACGAGATGGGCCAGCCTTGCGGTCAACGCCGAGGTCTTGCCCGTTCCCGCACCGGCCAGCATCAGCACCGGCCCTTCGGTGGTCAGCACGGCTTCGCGCTGTGGCGGGTTCAACCGCGCGGCATAGGGCGGGATATCCGCGTCTCCGGCGGCGGTTGCGAGGGGGAATGCATCACTCATGGCTATGCCCGAACAGGTAGGGAACGCGGGCCATCGGAGCAAGGGAAGCGGCGCACGCGCTCCCCAACTCGGAACCTCACGCTGGAGGTCTCGTTGATGGGGCAAGGACGAGGGAAGAAGGAGACAGAGACATGAAAAAGCTTATTATTGCTTCGACTGCCGCCTGCGGCCTCGCAATTGCTGCAGCGGCTCCGGCGCTCGCCGACCATCATATGGAAGCCGAATCCTACGCGATGACTGCCGCGCAGGAGAAGATGTACCTCGATTGGTCTGCCGAACAGCGGATGACCTATCAGGAATGGCCGATGGCCGCCCAAGAATACTACTGGACGCTCAACGACACACAGAAGAACGTCTGGTGGAACACGCTGACCAATGACCAGCGGGTCAAGATCGTCAACATGGCGCCCGAGCAGCGCATGGCTGCCTGGCAGTCGATCAACAGCCAGCTGAGCGGTTCCGCAACGGCAACCACCACTGCGACGACCTCTGCCAGTGCAAAGATCAATTATACCAGCAAGGCGATGGTGCAGCCGACCCCGGGCGATGCAGGTCCCCCGCCGGCCGACCTGCCCATCTGCGAGCCGATGCAGCAGGATAACTGCATCAATCGCGGCGCAGCGTAATAAACGCCATCCAGCGTGAAACCGTGTGGCGGCTCCGGGGTTATCCCGGTGCCGCCACATTTCTTCGAGAGGAGACAGACAACATGAATAAGATCCTTTTGACCGGTATCGCCGCTGCCCTTGCCGGGCTGGCCATGCCTGCCGCAGCGCAGACCGCGCCCAAGATCAATTACGTCAGCAACGAAACCGCGCAGCCGGTTCCGCAGGATGAGCAGCCCAAGTCGGGCGAGCTTCCGATCTGCAAGCCCAAGCAGGAAACCAACTGCATCAATAGCTGGGAAGCCAACAAGACCGGCAACCGCCCGATCAACTACTGGCCGGGTCGCCCGGCGAGCGAGATCGACGAGCCGCTGCCGCTCAACGAACCCAAGAACTGATCACCCGATCTGCGATCGAAAGAGGGCGTTCGCCATCGGCGGGCGCCCTTTTTTGATGAGGGTGGTCCCTAGCTGTCCAGCTGGAGCAGCAGCAGTTTCGCCTTGCCCACCTTACGCTCTGCATCGACCCGCATGCCACGCAACTCCGGCGTTTCCTTCGCCGCCACCTCGAGCGAGATCCAGGTTGCGGGGCCGATCCAGCCGAGCCTGACCAGCCGTTCCAGCGCAACGGCTCCTGCGCCAGTGCCATAGGGCGGGTCGAGCATTACCAGATCGTGCGGCACCTTCGCCGGGCCCAGCCGCAAGGCGGAAGCCTGCTGTACCGTCGCCCGCGTCCCTGCACCCAGCGCCGCGACGTTCGCCCGGATCGCGTCCACTGCACGCTTGTCTTCTTCGACGAACAGGCACGAGGCGCAGCCGCGTGACAATGCCTCCAGCCCAAGCGCGCCCGATCCTGCGAACAGATCCACCGCGCTCAGCCCCTCGAAACTGCCGAGGCGGCTGGTGAGCATGTTGAACAGCGTCTCTCGCGTGCGGTCGGCGGTCGGGCGGGTGGTTTCGCCCGGCGGAGCCTTGATCGCACGCCCGCGCCAGTCGCCTGCGACGATCCGCATCAGTCGTGCCCCTTCTTCACCGAGGCGCGGAACTTGCCGATCTCGTGCTTGCGGATTTCCATCGCCTGCCCGCGCGGCAGATCGCCCAGCGCGACCGGCCCGAAGGCGACGCGGACCAGCCGGTTCACCTCGAGCCCGAGATGTTCGAGCACGCGGCGCACTTCGCGGTTCTTGCCTTCGGTGATGGTCACTTCGATCCACTGGTTGGCACCGGTGCGCCGTTCCAGATTGGCGTTGATCGGGCCGTAATGGACGCCGTCGATGGTGATCCCCTCGCTCAGCTCCTCCAGCTGCGCCTGCGTGACAGCGCCATGCGCGCGCGCGCGATAGGTCCGCTCGACCGCGTTGGCGGGCAGTTCCAGCATGCGCTTGAACTCGCCGTCATTGGTCAGCAGCAGCAGGCCTTCGGTATTGTAGTCGAGCCGCCCGATCGGCATCACCCGCGGCGCATCCTTGGGCAGCGAGTTGCGCAGGGCGTCGTAGATCGTCGGGCGCCCGCGCGGGTCATGCTCGGCGGTGATGAGCCCGGTCGGCTTGTGGAACGCGAACAGGCGCGTCGGTTCGGGCTTGGCGACCGGCTTGCCGTCCACGGTCACCCCGCGCAGCGATTCGAGCAGGGTCGCCGGGGTCTCCACGGTTTTCCCGTCGATCGCGATCCGCTTGTCCGCAATCATCCGCTCCACCTCGCGGCGGCTCGCCACGCCTGCGCGCGCCAGCAGCTTGGCGATGCGATCGCCCTTACGTTCATCTTCGGCCATGCCCGCCCGCTTAGCGACCGCCCGGCGATCCGCCAAATGCTTTGGCACGCACAGAGCTAAACGTTGTAGCGCGGATGCGGCTTGCGGCGCACATCCGCGTCCTTGTCCGTATCGAAAGGGCGCCAGGCGTGGTTGCAGTTGATCAGCGGGCACGCGCAGCGAGCGCAGGTCGTACGAAAATGCAGACCATCGCTCCAGACCCGCTTGCGGTCGACCCGGTGCCCGCGCAGGCCGCACAATGCTTTTTCGAGCATGGCAGCGAGCCTCCGCTAGTACAGCGCGGCGAAAGAATAGACGCATATGATGGCAATTCTGCGTCACAGCCTGGTCCACCGTCTTTCGAAGCGAGCGCATCGGCGTGTCGCGAGGGCTAGGCTAACCCCGGCCACAGCGGCTAGAGAGCGCAAGGACGATTTTTCGAGGGAAGGGTGTGTATGGCCGAGGCAAAGGCTGACAAGGCGAAGAAGCCGGGCTGGGGAACGCTGGCGCGATCGCTGCGCAATCCCAAGAGCGGTTATATGGCGCTGTTCGGCTTTGCGAGCGGCCTGCCCTTCGCCCTGTTCCTCGGCACGCTTTACGCCTGGCTGAGCGAAGCCGAGGTGGAACTGGAGACGATGGGCGTCTTCTCGCTCATCGGGCTTGCCTACGCGTTCCAGTTCCTGTGGTCTCCGCTGATCGACAAGGTTTCGATCCCCGGCTTCCGCAAGCTGGGCCGGCGAAAGCAGTGGATCGTGCCGGCGCAGATCCTGCTCGGCGTCATCCTCATCGCGCTTAGCCTGTCCAACCCGACCAACGAGGCGATCGGCTGGTTCAGCCTGCTCGCCGGGATCGGCGCACTGGCCAGCGCGACGCAGGACATCGCGATCAATGCCTGGCGCATCGACGTCGCGGACGAAGAGGCGACGATCGACATCCTCTCGACCGTCTATCAGATGGGCTACCGCCTCGCGGCGCTGGTGGGCGGCGCACTGGGCCTGATCATCGCCGCGCGGATCGGCTGGCCGCAGACCTACCTCATGATGGGCGCGATTCTGCTGGTGATCGGGATCGCAGGCCTGTTCGCGCCCGACAGCAAGGCGGGCGAGAATGTCGACGGCACGATCGACGACGAACTGCTGCTCAGCCTGCGCCGCAAGGGCGAACTGAAGCCCTCGGTCCGCGCCAAGGCCCTTGGCGCGGTGGGCCTGCTGTGGGCGGTCGCCATCGGCACCGTGCTGACCTTCATGTACATGTCGCTCGCATTCCCGCCGGAAGAGCGGCCCAATCCGACCGAATTCACGCTCAACTACGGCCCGTGGATCATCGTCGCCACGGTCGTCATCCCCGCGCTGATCGCGGGCTGGCTCGCCTCCAAGAAGGAGCGGGCCCAGTACGTGATGACCGAGGACCTGCCCGAACACGCGGGCCAATCCTATGCGATGGACCACCTCTATCGCGCGCTCGTGATGCCGCTGGTCGAGTTCGTCGGGCGGATGGGCTGGTCGCTGGTGTTGATCCTCTCGCTGGTGCTGACCTACCGCATCTGCGACGCGATCTGGGGCACTTTCGCCTATCCGTTCTACCTTGGCGAGCTGCAGTACACGAACGACGAGGTCGCCTTCGCCTCCAAGTTCTTCGGCGTCTTCGCGATCATCGCCGGGCTGGCGATCGGCGGCTATCTGCTGACCGCGATCGGGCGCATGGCCACGCTGACCTTCGGTGCGCTGATCGCCGCGCTGACCAATCTGCTCTATGCCGACATGGCGGCGGGTGGGGCCAACATGCAGGCGGCGAGCGACGCGATCGGCTTTTCCGCGCTGATCGGCTTCCTGGCACCCTTCGGATCGGAGGCGCTGCCACGTCTTGCTTTCACGATCATGTGGGAGAACCTTGCGATCGGGATCGCGGGGGCCGCCTATGTCGCGTGGCTGAGCTCGATCGTGTCCAAGAAGTACTCGGCGGTTCAGTACGCACTCCTGTCCTCGCTGACTCTGCTGGTGGGCACGCTGGGGCGCGGTGCGCTGGGCGAGATGATCGAGAAGCAGGGCTATTACGACGTGTTCATCCTGACGACGCTGATCGGGATGCTGGCGGTGGTGCTGTGCGTGTTGGAATGGATCCGCGTGGTCCGTTCGGGCCGCTCTCAGAATGCGCCGCCGCCCGGATCGGAAGCGGTCGCGGCACAGTAGTCAGTCGGGCAGCGCGCCGCTCAGCCGCAGCACATCGCCCGCGAGGTAGAGCGAGCCTGCGATCAGCACGGGCAGGCCATCGTCGGGCAGGGCGCGCAGCGCCTCGGGCACATCCGCCGCCTCGCGCACGTTTTCTCCGAACATGCTCGCGGGGTGATACTCGTGCCCCGGCACGGGCACGGCGGTGATGCTGGCGATGGCGTCCGCCAGCGGATCGACCAGCGCGCGGTGATCCTTGTTGGCGAGCATGCCGAGGATGAGGTGGAAGCGCTCACCCGTAAAGTGCCGCGCCAAGGCCTCGCCCGCGCTGGGATTGTGGCCGCCATCGACCCACACGATCCGCTCGCCCGTCAGCGGCGAGGCGGGCAGGCGTTGAAGCCGCGCGGGCCAGTTCACGTTTCGCAGCCCTTGCGCCATCGCATCGCGCGACACGCTCACCCGGTCCTGATGGCGCAGCATCGCGATCGCGAGCGCGGCGTTCTCCGCCTGATGCGCGCCGGGCAGGGCGGGCAGGGGCAGCGCGAGTTCGCCCAGCGCATCGACGTAGTGCAGGCCCGTCTCGGTGACGCTGGAATGCCATTCGCGGCCGCGCATCGTCAGCAGTGCCTCGCGCACGATCGCCGCATGCTCCACCTCCAGCGTCACGCCTTCGGGGTATGACAGCGTGACCAGCGGCACGCCGGGCTTTCCGATTCCGGCCTTCTCGAACCCGATGCGGGCCAGCGGTTCGGCCGGCACGTTGTCCTCCGGCGCGAGGAGGAAGCGTTCATGGTCCAGCCCCAGCGCGGCGATCCCGCACGCGGCCAGCACGTGCGCGCCCAGAACGTTGGTCGCATCGAAGCGCCCGCCAAGGCCGACCTCGATCACGCAGGCATCGGCGGGCTCGCGCGCGAAGGCGAGGAAGGTGGCGGCGATGGTGACTTCGAAGAAGCTGGGGTTCAGATCTTCGCCCGCATCCAGCACTTCGGCCAGCAGCGCGGCGAGTTGCGCGTCCCCGATCAGCGTGCCCGCGATCCGGATCCGCTCGTTATAGCGCACCAGATGCGGGCTGGTCGCGACATGGACCCGCTTGCCATCCGCCTCCAGCATCGCGCGCAGGATGGCGCAGGTCGATCCCTTGCCGTTGGTGCCTGCGACATGGAACACCGGCGGCAGGCGGTCCTGAGGATCGCCCAGTCGGGCCAGCAGAGCGCGGATCGTCTCCAGCCCCAGCCTACCATCGGGCACCGACAGCGCGCCCAGCCGGTCGAGCTGGGCCTGCACGGCGGGACTGTCGGAGCGGGCGAAGTCCTTCATGCCTTTGGCCTCCACCAAGTCCATGCGATGAGGACGAAGCCTGACGCGAAGCACCCTATGGCAAGCCAACCGGCCCAGAAGGGCAACTCGGGCGCACACCAGTCGAAGCATGCGACGTTGGGACCACGAGCAGGAAGCTCCCCGCCCCAAGTCTCAACAAACCACTCCCAATGGCCGATTACCGCTGCATTCATCCAGTTAGCGGCGATAACGGACTGAAGAGTCGCCGCCATTGCGGCGAACGCGAACAGCAGCAGCGCTAGCGCCAGCCGTCTGTCGCGCCTGGGCTTCATTCGTCGTCGGCCGTCCGAGTGTTCACGCAGCCTTCGATCCGCGCATATAGCGCAGGATCATCGCCAGCTCGGCCTTGAGGTCGTGCCGGTGCACCACGCGGTCGACCATGCCGTGTTCGTGCAGGTATTCGGCGCGCTGGAAGCCTTCGGGCAGCTGTTCGCGGATCGTCTCCTGAATCACGCGCTGGCCTGCAAAGCCGATCAGTGCGCCCGGCTCCGCGATCTGCACATCGCCGAGCATCGCGTAGCTGGCGGTGACGCCGCCAGTGGTCGGGTCGGTCAGCAGCACGATATAGGGCAGGGCCGCCGCGCGCAGCTTGCGCACCATCACGGTCGCCTTGGGCATCTGCATCAGGCTGAGAATGCCTTCCTGCATGCGCGCGCCGCCCGCCGCCGTGACGACGACATAGCCGCACTTGCGCCGCAGCGCTTCGGCCGCGCCATCGCAGAAGGCCTGGCCCACCGCCATGCCCATCGAACCGCCCATGAAGTGGAAGTCCTGCACGCCCACGACCGCAGGCTGGCCGTCGATCGCCCCGCTGGCGACGGTGAAGGCATCGCGGTGCGGATTGCTGGCGCGCGCGGCCCTCAGCCGGTCGGTATAGCGCTTGGAATCGCGGAACTTGAGCGGGTCTTCCTTGACCTCGGGCTGGGGCAGCAGCGTGAAGCCCTCGTCCATCAGCATCGCGATGCGCGTGTCGGCACCGATCCGCCCGTGGTGCTCGCACCGCGGGCAGACGTAGAGATTGTCGGCATAGTCGCTTGCGAAGATCATCTCTCCGCAGCCCTTGCACTTGATCCACAACGTTTCGTCGGTGGAGCGCTTTGCCACGAAGGGCAGCGAATTGCGGACACGATTGAACCAGCTCATGCGCCAGACTCCTTTTGGGGCGTCCTTTCCGCAGAATGGACCGCCTTGGCAAGCCTTGCGGTGAGATCGCGCAGGTGGGCGGGTGCATCCGCGCCGTGTTCGGCGACCAGATCGACCAACGCGGAACCGACGACGACGCCATCGGCAATCTTCGCGATCGCCCCGGCCTGTTCGGGCGTGCGCACGCCGAAGCCGACCGCGACGGGCAGGTCGGTCGCGGCCTTCAGCCGCTTCACCGCCGCATCGATCGAGTCCTGCGCGGCGCTCTGCTTGCCGGTGATCCCGGCGACGGAGACGTAGTAGAGGAAGCCTTCGCTCCCCTCGATCACGGTCGGCAGGCGGAAATCGTCGGTGGTCGGCGTGGCGAGCCGGATCGGGGCTATGCCCCGTTCGCGCAATGCCGGGCCGAGCGCGGAGTCCTCTTCGGGCGGGATGTCGACGCAGATCACCCCGTCCACGCCCGCGCCTGCTGCCTCTTGCGCGAACCATTCAGGCCCGCGCCGGACCATCGGGTTGGCATAGCCCATCAGCACCAGCGGCACGTCCGGGTGACGTTCGCGGAACTCGTTGGCGATCATCAGCACGTCTTGCGTGGTGGTGCCCGCCTTCAATGCGCGGATATTCGCCGCCTGGATCGCCGGCCCATCCGCCATCGGATCGGTGAAGGGCATCCCCAGCTCGATCACATCCGCGCCGCCTTCGACCAGCGCATCGAGATTGGCGGCAGTATCGCCATCGCCCGCGGTGACGAAGCAGACGAGCGCGGGGTGCGGCTTGGCAAAAGCAGTAGCGATTCGGTTTGCGTTGTTCACCTGGGGTCCTTTGGAGCTGAACGCTGACACACCTGACACAGTGTCTTAGGGTCAAAAAATCTGCTGTCCGCGCGCATGGCAAAGAACGGCTGGGTGGGGAAGGGCGCTGAGCGGGTCATGCGGCGATTATGCCCGTGGGGAGGGGGTGTAGGACAGGGTTTCTCGTATTCGTCACCCCGGACTTGATCCGGGGTCCCGCTGCCTTGAGTGGCGCGCTCCGGAAGAAGCGGGATTCCGGATCAAGTCCGGGATGACGATTGTGGTTGGGGGTCGACCCAGGTTTCGTCTTCCGAGTTATGACCCGTCATCCTCCGCACACACCACGCGCGCCGGCGTCCAGCCCTTGCGTCGCCGTGCGAGCCGATCCTCGGTCTCTTCTCCATCGAAGGAGGCGGGGCTGGCGGGGGCGAAATCGCTCAGGCGGTCCATCGTGTTGATGTTGACGACGCCCAGCAGCCGGTCGTCGACCATTCCCACCGCGACGCAGGGCACGCCGCAATGCGCGCAGATGATGAAGTCGGTAATGCCCAGCCCGAAGCGGTAGTGGCGAATGTCATCGGATTCGCGATGCGACAGGACCAGTTCGCCCTGAGGATCGCTGGTCCACGCCGCGCCATGCTTGGTGCAGAAAGAGCAGCCGCAAGCACGCGCCACCGGGAGCGTTGGCGATTGGGTGCGCAGTTCGACCGACACCCTGCCGCAATGGCACGAGCCGTGGAGCGAGAGGGGTTCGAACGAGTTCATCGTGTAGCCCCCTCACCTTCAGGGGAGGGGGTTGGGGGAGGGGCCTCGCGCAACATCTCTACAATCGCGCCCAGCCGTTGCAGCGCACCGTCCATGTTCTCCATCACCTCCGCATTTGTGAAGCGAACCACACGGTACCCGCGTTCCTCCAGACACCGTGTCCGCCCTGCATCATAGTCCAGCTGGCCCGCATGCGTATCGCCATCCAGCTCGATCACCAGCTTCGGATCGTTCGCAGCAAAGTCCGCGATGTATCGCCCGATCACCTTCTGCCGCCGAAACTTGATCCCGTTGAAGCGCCCGGCGCGCAGTTCGAGCCATAGCCGCGTCTCCGGCTCGGTCATGCCCTTGCGCATGTCGCGGGCGCGGCGAGTCAGTTCGGCGTCGCGCAAGGCCCCTCTCCCAACCCTCTCCCCTGAAGGGGAGAGGGCTTTTGAGCTTTGGTGCGGGACGACCCTCGATCAGTCATGGGTACTTAGCCTTCACCCTGAAGATCATGTTCGCCAAGGACATGATCAGGGTGACGCCGACTGCCACAGCGAGGCAGTCTATCCAATCGACGGCTTCTTCGAACAGGAAGTCTGCTAGAGCCCTGACTCCGAAAATTCCCAGAAAATAGAGCGGTGCAAGGCGCAGAGCCTCTTCAAACCGCATCCGCCTTCTGGGCCTGGCACCCATCAAATCTCGACCCCCAGCTTCTCCGCCACGGTGAAGATATCCTTGTCCCCGCGCCCACACAAATTCGCGAGGATGATGCTATCCTTGTCCATCTCCTTCGCGCGCTTCGCCACTGCCGCGATGGCATGCGAAGGCTCCAGCGCGGGGATGATCCCCTCGGTCCGGCACAGCAGCTGGAACGCCTCCAGCGCCTCGTCGTCGGTGACGGCGGTGTATTCGACCCGGCCTATGTCCTTCAGCCAGGCGTGTTCCGGCCCGATGCCGGGATAGTCGAGGCCAGCCGAGATCGAGTGGCCTTCGGTGATCTGGCCGTCCTCGTCCTGCAGCAGGAAGGTCTTGTTGCCGTGGAGGATGCCGGGTGCGCCGCCGGTCAGGCTGGCGGCGTGCTGGTCGCCGTCCAATCCAAGCCCCGCCGCCTCGACGCCGAGCATCTTGACGTCGGGATCGTCGAGGAAGGGGTGGAACAGGCCGAGCGCGTTGGAGCCGCCGCCGATGCACGCGACCAGCAGGTCGGGCAGGCGGCTGGTGCGCTGCTGGATCTGCGCGCGCGCTTCGGTGCCGATCACGCTCTGGAAGTCGCGGACCATCGCGGGGTAGGGGTGCGGGCCCGCGGCGGTCCCGATGATGTAGAACGTGTCGTCCACATTCGCGACCCAGTCGCGCAGCGCCTCGTTCATCGCGTCTTTCAGCGTGCCGCGCCCGCTGGTGACGGGCACGATTTCCGCGCCGAGCAGCTTCATCCGGAACACGTTGGGCGACTGCCGCCGCACGTCCTCTGCACCCATGTACACGATGCAGGGCAGGCCGAAGCGCGCGCACACGGTGGCGGTGGCAACGCCGTGCTGGCCCGCGCCGGTCTCTGCGATGATGCGCGTCTTGCCCATCCGGATCGCGAGCAGGATCTGCCCGATGCAGTTGTTGATCTTGTGCGCGCCGGTGTGGTTGAGCTCGTCGCGCTTGAACCAGACCTGCGCACCGCCCAGCGCTTCGGTCAGGCGCTCTGCAAAGTAGAGCGGGCTGGGGCGGCCGACATAGTGCTCCAGCAGATCCTCGAACTGGTCGGTGAAGGCCGGGTCTTTCTTCGCCTCGTCATAGGCCTGCTCCAGCGCGAGGATGTTCGGCATCAGCGTTTCGGCGACGTAGCGCCCGCCGAAGTCGCCGAAATGGCCGCGGTCATCCGGCTGCTGGCGGAAGCTGTTGGGGGTGTCGGCGGTGTCGCCCGGGCTGGTCTGGGGTGTGCGCATAGGCTTGAGCGATTGGCAGAGCCGCAAAATCATGTCCACCGGTTTGCGTAGGTAGCCCGAGCCAGTCGCCACGTCCGCGCTGCCCAAAAAACTGGGCCCCCAGGGAATCGGGCGCGGCGCGTCCCTCTATGATGGAAGCCTTATGGGTCTGGTTCGGGCCGGCGCTCCGGCGAGTGCGCGGTGGCCCATTGATGGGATGTTTCGATGATTAAACCTGTTGTGTTTTCCGCTCTCCTGATCGCTCTTCCGGCGGCTCCGGCCTTGGCCGAAGAAGCAGCGGGCGGCCCGCGTGCGGAAGTTCGCGGCGGCGTCGCGTGGTCGGAAGGGGAGACCGATCCGGTGCTCGGCATTGCGGCGGGCTATGATTTCGACCTGAGCGAGACGGTATTCCTCGGCGGCGAGGTGTCGGGCGAGAAGATCCTTGCCGAAGACACCTATGTGGAACTCGCGCTGACCGGCCGCCTCGGCACCAAGGTGAGCGAGAAGGGCAGCGTCTTCCTCGCGGGCGGCTACACCTTCACCCACCACGGCGACGGGCCGCATGTGGGCGTCGGCTACGAGCACCACCTCGGCCACAGCGGCACCTATATCGCCGCCGAATACCGCCACGTGTTCGTGGACCATCACGAGGCCAACGCCGTCACCATCGGCATCGGCACCTTCTTCTAACCGTCGTTTCGGTTGCCGGGCCGGGGCGCATTGCCGCTCCGGCGCCAGCACTCAGCGGTTCGCGTCCGCAGCGCGCACCGCGTCGCAAAAGGCGCGGATCAGGGCGGGGTCCTTCACGCCCGGCGCACTTTCCACACCGCTCGAGACATCGACCAGCGGAGCGCGGGTGCGGCGGATCGCCGCAGCGACATTCGAAGGCGTCAATCCGCCCGCGAGCCCCCAGGGCATTCCGATATCGACCTCGTCGAGCAGCGCCCAGTCGAAGCTCTCGCCATTGCCGCCGGGCAGCAATGCGGGCGGCGCATCAAACAGCAGGCGGTCCGCGCAGCCCTTGTAGGTCGTCGCCCGGTCCAGCGCGGAGGCATCGCCCAGGCCGATGGCCTTCCATGTCTCGACATCGAATTGCGCGCCCGTCACTGCGAGCGCTTCGGGCGCTTCGCGGCCGTGGAACTGGATGATATCGGGCCGGACCTTCCCGACGATCGCGCCAAGCAGCGCTTCGTCGGGGTCGACCACCAGCACCACCGTGGAGACATGATCGGGCACGCGCGCGCGAAGCTCGGCTGCGGTTTCCAGACTCACATGGCGCGGGCTCTTTGCGAAGTGGACCAGGCCGACATGGCTCGCACCTGCGTCCACTGCCGCATCGAGCGTTTCGGGCGTCGAGAGGCCGCAAATCTTGATCCGGGTGGGCATGTGTGCGCTCTTATAGCTTGGCCTTGCCGAGGCAAATGCTACTCGCCCGGCAATCGCACGGGGCTGACGAGAGGGGGGGACGGCAATGCTGAAATGGATCGCAATGGTACTCGCCGGGGTGCTGCTCGCCGGGTGCAACCCGGTGCAGCAGGCGAAGGATGCGCGCGCACAGGTGGATGTGTTCCACGAGCGGCTGAATGCGGGCGAGGATCAGGCGATCTGGACCAATGCGGGCGAGCAGCTGTGCAGGGCGACCTCGCGCGAGGATTTCGTCCGCCTGCTGGGCACGGTGCGCAAGAGCCTGGGGCCGGTCGAGGAAACCTCGCAGACCAACGTCAAGATGAACACCAGCCCGCAGGGCAGCTTCACCACCTTGCAGATGGAGACCCATTTCGAACGGGGCCGGGGCGTGGAGACTTTCGTGTTCAGCGGATCGGGCGACTCGCTGAGGCTGGTCGGCTACAACATCAACTCGTCCGACATGATGGCCGACGTGTTCGAGAATTACGCGGACGAGCCCTCGTCGGAAGCGACGGGGAGCGCCGAGGCGAGCGATTCGCCGGCAATCAGGATCGCCCCTGCCGAGCAGTAGGCGTGCGCTTCACAGCGTGCCTTCGATGGCCTTCGCTGCGGCAAGGGGATCGTCCGCCTTCGAAATCGGCCGCCCGATCACCAGCACGCTCGCGCCGTCATTGCGCGCGGCGCGCGGGGTGACGACGCGCTTCTGGTCGCCGACCGCGCTGCCCGCAGGGCGCAGGCCGGGGACGACGAAGAAGCCGTGCTTCCAGCGCTTGTGCACTTCGCCCACCTCGTGGCCCGAGCACACGATCCCGTCGAGTCCGGCATCCTGCGCCAGATCGGCGAGGCGCAGCACCTGATCGTGTGCGCTGCCCGAGACGCCCGTGCGCTCAAGGTCGCGCTCGTCGAGGCTGGTGAGCATGGTGACCGCGACCACCTTCGTATTCTCGCCCGCCGCTGCCTTGGCATCTTCCATCATCGCGCGCCCGCCGCCCGCGTGGACCGTCACGATCGCGGGTTCGAGCACGTGGATCGCCTGCATCGCGCCGGCGACCGTGTTGGGAATGTCGTGGAACTTGAGGTCGAGGAAGATCGGCAGCCCGACCTGCGCGATCTCGTGCACCCCGTGGTGGCCGTGCGCGCAGAAGAATTCGAGGCCCAGCTTGAACCCGCCGACATGGCCCTTCACCTTTTCCGCGAGGGCACGCGCCGCGTCGATCCGCGGCAGGTCGAGGGCAAGATAGACCGGGTTGCTCACGAGCTGGCTGTCGTATCCTGTGTCGGTTTGCGATCATCCGCGGCGGGTGCATCGCGATCCGCCGTATCGTCGGCGGTCAGGCGGGTTTCCTCTTCCGCCGGGGTCTCGTCAACCGTCGGCGTGGTGTCCACCGCTGCCGGGGCGGGATCGGTAGCGGGCGCGGGTTGCGGCTCGCTGTTCGCTTCCTCCTGCCGCTCGGCCTCCTCGCGGTCGGATTCGCGTGCGGCGGCGGAGACGGAGCTGGCCTTGGCCGCGATTTCGAGGCTGCGGATCTTGCGATTGAGGCTCCAGATCACGCCGCGCGAATAGAGCCACACCGGCAGGAAGCCGATCAGGAAAGAGATGATGACCAGCGCGGGCACCTTGGTTTCGACAACCAGATTGTCCCAGATCGTCACTTCGACCGGGTTCCAGTTGGACCACGAAAAGATGATCACCGCCACCAGCAGGATCACCCACACAATCATCCGCACGATTTGCACAGCACTTCCCCCCGTAATTCCGGTCAAGGCCCGGCCAGAGCGCAGCCTAGGCCGCGCGTCCCCATGCGTCCAGCGGCTGGTCAGCCCCTTTCGAAAGGCTAGTCGCCGTCGAACACCCGCGCGAAAATCGTATCGACATGTTTCAGGTGGTAGTCGAGGTCGAACAGCGCGGTGAGGTCATTTTCGGACAGGGCCTTCGAGACATCCTCATCCTGCTTGAGCAGGTCGAGCAGTTGCAGACGCCCGTCCGATTCCCACACCTTCATCGCGTTGCGCTGGACGATGGCATAGGCATCCTCGCGGCTGACGCCGTTCTGGGTCAGCGCCAGCAGCACGCGCTGCGAGTGGATCAGGCCGCCCATCCGGTTCATGTTGGCCTCCATCCGTTCGGGGTAGACCAGCAGCTTGTCGACCACGCCGGTGAGGCGGGCGAGCGCGAAGTCGAGCGTGATGGTCGCGTCGGGGCCGATGAAGCGCTCGACGCTGGAATGGCTGATGTCCCGCTCGTGCCAAAGGGCGACGTTTTCGAGCGCGGGCATGGCGTAGGCGCGGATCATGCGCGCCTGGCCGGTCAGGTTCTCGGTCAGCACGGGGTTGCGCTTGTGCGGCATGGCCGACGAACCCTTCTGCCCCTTGGAGAAGAACTCTTCCGCCTCGAGCACCTCGGTGCGCTGCAGGTGGCGGATTTCAACCGCCAGCCGCTCGATGCTGCCCGCGATCACCGCCAGCGTCGCGAAATACATCGCGTGGCGATCGCGCGGGATCACCTGCGTGCTGACCGGCTCTGGCACCAGGCCCAGCTTGTCGGCCACATAGGCTTCGACCTGCGGATCGATATTGGCGAAGGTGCCGACCGCGCCGCTGATCGCGCAGGTCGCGATTTCGGTGCGGGCATCCCACAGGCGTGCGCGGCACCGCTCGAACTCGGCATAGGCCTGCGCCAGCTTGAGGCCGAAGGTGACGGGTTCGGCATGAATGCCGTGGCTGCGACCGATGGTGGGGGTGAACTTGTGCTCTTCCGCCCGGCGGCGCAGCGCGGCGAGCAGGTCGTCCATATCCGCCAGCAGGATGTCGGTCGCACGGACCAGCTGGACCGAGAGCGTGGTGTCGAGCACGTCGGAACTGGTCATGCCCTGGTGCATGAAGCGCGCTTCCTCGCCGACATGTTCGGCCACCCAGGTGAGGAAGGCGATCACGTCGTGCTTGGTCACCGCTTCGATCGCGTCGATCGCGTCGACGTCGATTTCCGGGTTGGTTTCCCACCAGTTCCACAGCGCGTCGGCGGCGCTTTGCGGGACCACGCCCAGTTCGGCCAGCTTGCTGGTCGCGTGCGCCTCGATCTCGAACCAGATGCGATACTTCGCCTCCGGCTCCCACAGGGCGGTCATTTCGGGGCGGGCATAGCGGGGGACCATCGGGCGGCTCCGGTTGGAATGGCGGGGATGGACGCGCGGCTAAGATGCATCGGGTCCGAAGGCAAGCATCTCGGGCGCCAATGCACGCCGGGACAGGCCGAAGCTTCGCCTTGCACGCGCCCGTGCGGCCTGTAAGTCTGCCGGGCCAAGGCAAGTACAGGGATCATCGGGGGACCAATGCGTTATTTTCACGTCGCTTATGCGACCGGGCTGATTGCGGCCGCGATCGCCATGCCGGCCCATGCGGGCGAGACGATTCTCTATGGCGATGAAGGCGCGTGGATCGATGTGGCCGATCTGCCATCTGCCGAAGATGGCCGGGGCATGCCGCTGCGCCTGATGGAATCGCAGACCCGGATGGAGGATGGCGTCGTCTCCAGCTACGGCGACATCGCCTTCGCGCTCGACAGCACCGAAGCGCTCGACGCGATGGGCACGATCTCGCTCGAATGGCTGCCCGACAAGGGCGATCTGACGGTCCACCGGGTCGAACTGGTGCGCGGCGACAAGGTGATCGACGTGCTTGCCGATGGGGCCCGGTTCGAGGTTCTGCGGCGCGAGGAAGGGCTGGAAAAGCGCATCCTCAACGGCGCGCTGACCGCTACCATGTCCATTCCCGGCGCGCAGATCGGCGATGTGCTGCGCTACAGCTTCACCACCACCACCGACGAGCAGGTGCTCGACGACGAGATGGAATATGTGAACGTGGTGCTGGCCAAGCCCGTGCCGCTCGCGGAAGGGCGCATGATCCTGTCGTGGCCGGTGGACGAGAGTGTCCGCTGGGCGACCACCCGGGTCGACGCGCCGGTCGATGAGACGACGCGCGACGGCTACAGGTACGTGACCATCGCGGTTCCGGTGGCCGAACCGGCCGAGATTCCGGCAGATGCGCCGCCGCGCTTCCGCCTGCCGCCGCAGATTCGCGCGACCACGTTCGATAGCTACGCGCAGATTTCCGCCGACATCGCGCCGTTCTTCGCCACCGAAGGGACGATCGAACCGGGCAGTGCGCTGGCGGACAGGATCGCCGAGATCGGCGCGCAGACCACCGACCGGAAGGAGCGCGCGGCGCTCGCCACCCAGTTCGTGCAGGACGAGGTCAGCTATCTGCTCAACGGCCTCAATGGGGGGAACTACATTCCGCAGAGCCCGGCGGAGACCTGGGAACTGCGCAGCGGCGACTGCAAGGCGAAGTCGCTGCTGCTGCTCGCCATGCTGCGCGAGCTGGGGATCAGCGCGGAGGCGGTGCTGGTGCAGAGCCAGACGGGCGATGCGCTGCCCGAGCAATTGCCCACGCTGACCAATTTCGACCACATGATCGTGCGCGCCGATATCGACGGCGTGCCCTACTGGCTCGATGGCACCAATGGCGGGCTGCGGGCGACCAATATGATCGAGGTGCCGCGCTTCCGCTATGCGCTGCCGCTGCGCGAGGGCGGGACGGACCTGCAGGAAATGGCGATGCGCCCGCAGGCTGTGCCCGACCAGACGGTGTCGATCAAAATCGACCAGTCGGCAGGGGTCGGGCTGCCTGCGATCTACGATGTGCGGATCGCGATTACCGGTGCAACCGCCCGCCAGTTCGAGGCGCTCTCCCTAATCGACGATCCCGCGCAGAAGAGGGACGCGCTCTACGGCACCGTCTCGACGATCCTTGGCGATCACCAGCCGGTCGACATGCAGCTTGCCTTCGATTCCGACAGCGGCATCGCGACCGTCACCGCGCATGGCCTCGTCACCTCGCCGTGGGATACGAACGCGCCCCGGGCCGAGCTCGACGTGCCGTATCAGGTGGCCGACAGCTTCGGTTTCGAGGTCGATCGCGCGCGCCCGGATATCGCGGAGCTGCCGGTCAGCGTGCCCGGGCCGATCTACTTCCGCCGCGAGATCGAATGGCTGCTGCCCGAAGGGGAAACCGAGTTCCGCCTGCTCGGCAATCCGCGGATCGACGAGGTGATCGGCGGCACGCGGCTTTCCTCGCAGACAGAGCTGACTGCGCCGGTGCTGCAGATCACCGAGGAGGTGCAGAGCCTCGCGTGGGAATTCCCGGCGAGCGATCTGCCCGATGTGCGCCGTGCCAGCCTGCGCCTCAAGCGCAGCCTGCCGCGACTGCGGGCGACCTCGCCCGTGCGCCGGGCGTGGGAATATCGCGGGGACGCGAGCGTCAGGCTCGAACCGATCGAAAAGCTCTATGCGCAGCTGGTCGCGGATGCGGAGAGCGACGATACGGGCGCTCTGCTCAACCGCTTCAACTTCCGCTTCCGCACCGGCGATTTCGAGGGAGCGCTGGCCGATATAGACGCGGCCATCGCGCGCGATGCCTCGGCCGACAATTATCTGAGCCGGGGCGAGATTCACTACAATCTGGGCGATTTCGACGCCGCGCTGGCAGATCACGTCGCGGTCGCTGATATCGACCCCGACTATACGATCAACAGCCGCCGGATCGAACTGCTCGCGCTGCTGGGCCGGGCGGACGAGGCGGTCGCGCTGGTCGACGAGTTCGCCTACCTGTTCGAAGACCCCAAGAGCGAGGCGCAGCTGCGCTCCTACGCGCTGGGCTTTGCCGGACAGGCGCAGGAAGGGCTGGACCTGCTGCGCGACGAGCTGTCGATCGAGCCCGAGGATGCGGGCCTGCTCAATTCGGCCTGCTGGCACGCAGGGATCTTCGATCTGGTCACCGAAGAGACGCTGGAGACCTGCACCCGCGCTGTGGAAGAGGCGCAGAACAGCTCGGGCGCGATCGATAGCCGCGCGCTGGCGCTGTATCGCATGGGCCGCGCCGAAGAGGCGCTGCGCGACCTCGACGTGGCGCTCGCGCGTTCGCCGGGTCAGCACAGCTCGCGCTATCTGCGCGGGGTGGTGAAAGGCTCGCTGGGCCGCGAGGCGGAGGCGCGCGAGGATATCGAATCGGCGCTGCACGCCGCACCGGGCATCGCCTCGCTCTACAGCCTGTGGGGCCTGCCGCCGAAATAGGCGTTGCGAGGGGGAAGGGGCTAGATCAGCCCCTTCGCCTTCAGGCTGACATAGCGGCCCTGGCCGATGATCACGTGGTCGTGCACCGCGATGCCGAGCAGCCGCCCGGCCTCCGCGATCTTCAGCGTCACCGCGATATCCGCGCGGCTGGGTTCCGGATTGCCGCTGGGGTGGTTGTGGACCAGGATCAGCGCTGCCGCACCCAGATCCAGCCCCCGGCGGATCACCTCGCGCGGGTGGATCGAAGCCTCGTCGATCGACCCGTCGCCGACGTGATGGTCCTGCACCAGCCGGTTCTTGGTATCGAGATAGAGCACCCGCACGCGCTCCACCGTAAGATGCGCCATATCGGTGGAAAGATAGTCGATCAGCGCGTGCCAGTTGGCGATCACGGGCCTGTCCACCACCTCGCTGCGCGCCATCCGCCGTGCCGCCAGCGCGACCGCTTTGAGCGCGGCAGCGCCCGCCTCGCCCATGCCCGGCGTCTTGGCGAGCGCGGCGGGTTCCGCCTCCAGCACCCGCGCCAGACTGCCGAAACGCGCCAGCAGCGCCTTGGCCAGCGGCTTGGTATCGCCGCGGCGGTTGGCGGCGAACAGCAGGTATTCGAGCACTTCGTAATCGGCCAGCGCCTCAGCCCCGCCGCTCAGCAGCCGCTTGCGCAAACGCTCGCGGTGGCCGGCCGCAGCGGGAACCTGTGCCGACCTCGCGAATTCGTCATCCACTTGCGCCATGCCCGCCCTATCCCGATAAGACCCCCCAAGACGCGCAAGAGATGCCCGCTGGCGGCATGACGTGCAAGCGAGTGACCCGAATGGAGGACAGCGCAGAGGCAGATTTGGCCGCCGGTGAGGGCGAGGAAGGCGCACGCCCATCCTCCCGCTGGCGCCGCCTGCGACCCGGTCGCCGGGCCGGCTACACGCTGGTCGCACTGGCCGCGCTGTTGGTGATCGCGCTGACGATCGCATGGTTTTCGCGCGAGCGGATCGCGGATGATGTGATCCAGGGCCAGCTCGACCAGTATGATCTGCCCGCCACCTACGACATCGAATCGATCGGACCCAACCGGCAGGTGCTGCGCAATATCGTGGTGGGCGACCCGGCGGACCCGGACCTGACCGTTGCGCGCGCGATCGTGGACCTGCGGGTGCGCCCGTGGGGCACGCGCTTCGGGCGCGTCACGCTCGAAAAACCGCGCCTCAAGGGCACGCTGGGCGAGGGCGGGATCAGCTTCGGCACGCTCGACCGGGTGCTCTTCCGCGATACCGGCGGGGAGGGCGGGCTGCCCGAACTCGACCTCAAGATTATCGACGGGCGCGCGCGCATCGGCGGGGCCTATGGCGACATCGCGCTGGGGCTGGTGGGCGAGGGGCGGCTCGATGGCGGTTTCGCCGGACGTTACGACCTGCGGGCCGACGCGCTCGACTATGCCGGATGCGGGCTCAGCAATGCGCGCAGCAAGGGCCGCATCGGCGTCGATGGCGGCAAGCCGACCCTGCGCGGCCCGCTGCGGGTGGCCGAGATCGCCTGCGAAGACCCTGCGGTGCAAGTGGTCGACCTCAGCAGCCCGGTCATGCTGGTGGTGGACGATACGCTCGATGGTCTGGAAGTGCAGGTCGACGGCAAGGTCGCGCGTCTCTCTGCCCCCAGCCTTGCGGCGGGTAGCAGCACCATCCAAGGCGCGCTTGCTCTGCGCGGCGGGCAGACGAGCCTGCACTACGACCTGCGGCTGGGCAATGCGCGCACCACCGGGCTCGCCGCGCGGTGGATCGGCGCGAAGGGCGTTGCACGGCGTGGGCGCGATACCGGATGGCGGGTGCAGACCAGCCTTGCTGGCGAGGGCCTGTCACCCAGCGCCGACTGGCTCGCGCGGCTGCGCGACTGGCAGGTCGCGAGCAAGGACACGCTGGCCGCGCCGCTGATCGCCCGCCTGCGCGAGGCATTGTCGCGCGAGGCACGGGGAAGCTCGCTGGCGGCCGAAGTCACGCTGACGACGAATGCGGACGGCTTCTCGCTCGGCGTGCCCACCGCCACGCTCGACGGGGCGAGCGGGGCGCGCATTCTGTCGCTCTCGCGCTTCGCGGTCCTGCCGACGCAAGGGGCGTTGCCGCGCGTTTCGGGCAATTTCACCACCGCCGGGCCGGGTATCCCGGTGATGCAGGGCCGGATGGAGCGCAGCGCCTCGGGGCGGCTGGTGTTCCAGCTGGCGATGGAGGAATACCGCGCGGGCGAGGCCCGGCTGGCGATCCCGCAGCTGGCGGTCGCGCAGGCTCCCGGCGGCACGATCGGGCTGGCGGGCGCAATTCAGGCGAGCGGGCCGCTGCCGGGCGGCTTCGCGCGCGGGCTCAGCCTGCCGATCAAGGGCTCCTACGACGGCAACCGGCTGGCGTTGTGGCCCGACTGCACGCGGGTGAGCTTCGGCCAGCTGGTCTACGCCAATCTCGCGCTCGACCAGCGCACGGTGACCCTGTGCCCCGCGAAGGGCCGGCCGATCCTGACCGCAGCGGGCGGCGCGGTGCAGCTGGCGGCGGGTGCGCCCAGCCTAGACCTGTCGGGCACGCTGGCAGACACGCCGATCGCGCTGAAGAGCGGTCCGGTGGGCTTCGCATGGCCCGGCCAGCTTTCCGCCAGCGCGCTCGACGTGACGCTGGGAAGCGGCGATGCCGCGCGGTTCCGGATCGACAATCTCAAGGCACGACTGGGGCGCGACATCGGCGGCACCTTCAGCGGGGCGGATATCGGGCTCGCCGCGGTTCCGCTCGACCTCACGGATACGGCGGGCGAGTGGGCCTACCGCGATGGCGTGCTGGCGCTGACCGAAGGTTCCTTCCTGTTGCAGGACCGGGCCGATCCGCCGCGCTTCGAACCGCTTGCGGCGCGCGGTGCCCGCCTGCGCCTGCGCGACAACCGGATCGTCGCCGAGGCGGGCCTGCGCGAACCCGAATCGGACCAGCTGGTGACCAACGTCACGGTCGAACACGATCTCTCCTCGGGCTCCGGCTTCGCCTATCTCGACGTGCCCGGCATCCGCTTCGGCAAGGATCTGCAGCCCGACGATCTCACGCGGCTCGCCTTCGGGGTGATCGCGCAGACCGAAGGGGCAGTGACTGGTTCGGGCAAGATCGAGTGGGGCGCGGACGGCGTGACCAGCACCGGGCAGTTCTCTTCCGACGGGCTCGACTTCGCGGCCGCCTTCGGCCCGGTCAAAGGCGCGTCGGGCACGATCCGGTTCGATGATCTGCTGGGCCTGACCACCGCGCCCGACCAGCGAATCACCGTCGGCTCGGTCAATCCGGGGATCGCGGTGGAGGGCGGTACGGTGCAGTTCGGGGTGCGCGAGGGCCAGCTGATCGCGGTCGCCGGGGCCAGCGCGCCGTTCCTCGGCGGCACGATCACCCTGCGCAATCTGGATATCAATATCGGCGCGCAGGAAGAGCGTGCCTATGTGTTCGACATCACCGGGCTCGACGCGGCGCGGCTGGTCGAGCGGCTGGAACTGGGCAATGTCAACGCGACCGGCATCTTCGACGGCTCGATCACCGTGCTGTTCGATGCCCAGGGCAACGGGCGGATCGTCGACGGCACGCTGGTGTCGCGCCCGCCGGGCGGCAATGTCGCCTATGTCGGCGAACTGACCTATGAAGACCTGACCCCGATCGCCAATTTCGCCTTCCAGGCGCTGCGCTCGCTCGATTACGAGCGGCTGGAGGTCGAGATCGAAGGCCCGCTGACCGGCGAGATCATCACCCGGCTGAACTTCACCGGGGTCGCGCAGGGGGCGGAGGCCGACAGCAATTTCCTGACCCGTCAGCTCGCCTCGCTGCCGATCGAGTTCCGGATCAACATTTCCGCGCCGTTCTTCGCGCTGATCCAGAACGTGCGGTCGTTCTTCGACCCCGCATTCATCCGCGATCCGCGCTCGCTCGGCCTGCTGAGCGACGACGGCGTGCGGCTGCGCCCCGTGATAACGGGCGAAGAGGTGCGCGCGGCGGACGAGGCGGCAGAGGAAGAGGCGGCACAGAAAGAGGCGGCGCGGGCAGCCGCGCAAGCCGGCAAGAAGCCCGAACAAACCATTCAGCACTCGGAAAGCGAGAAAAGGCCATGATACATGCAAAGATGAAGGGCCTCGGCCTGGTCTGCGGGCTTTGCCTGCTGGGCGGATGCGTGAATGTGAACGCACCTTCCGACAAGATCGTGATCGAGCTCAACATCAACATCCAGCAGGAGGTGATCTATCGCCTGGCTGCGGATGTTGAGGACAATATCGACGCCAATCCCGACATTTTCTAGGTCGGGGCAACTCCGCAGGTTGCGGCAACAGGGATAGACGAGATGATGAAACGCACGAAGCTGATGCTGACCATTGCCGGCGGAGCGATCGGCCTGGCGCTGGCCAATCCGGCTGCGGCCATGTTCCAGCGCGATCCGGCCTATGAACAGGCGCGCGCCAGCGGCCAGGTGGGTGAGCGGATGGACGGCTTCCTCGGCGTGGTCGGCAACCAGCCGCAGGCGATCGTGGATCTGGTGTCGGACATCAATATCCGCCGCCGCGCCAATTATACCGAACGTGCGCGCTCGCAGAACGCGACGATCGACGCCTATGCGCTGACGCAGGGCTGCCTGCTGATCGCGCGGACCCAGCCGGGCGAGAAATATCAGGCGCCCGACGGTTCGTGGAAGACGCGCACCAGCGCACCGCCCGAACGCGACAGCCGCTGCCCGCCGATGTGATCGGCCCGGTCCCTGTGGCAGGGGTCTGACACCGCTCCTGCGGCGGGGAGCGTTTTGCCGCGCCGCGTCGGCTCCGGTTGACTTGCCAAAAACCCTTTTCTAAGGCGACCGCGCCCTCGGCGGGCAGGTGTTGCCCGTGCCGCATGATTCTCACTTTTATAGAGAGCCTTGGCATGAGCGACGATAAGTCCGCGCGAGAGCCCATACCTGAGGATGCGCGGATCGACGCGCTCGAGCAGCGGCTTAAGGCCGCACGCGAGCGAGAGGAGAAGCGCAGGCCCACGGAAAGTGCGCGAAAAGCCGATGCGGATTACCGCGCCGGCAATCGTGTGCTGGCGGATCTTCTGGGTGGGCTGCTTGGCGGTTCGGTGATCGGTTACGGCGTGGATGCGCTGGCCGGAACCTGGCCGTGGGGTCTGTTGGCCGGCCTGTTCCTCGGAATAGGCGTGGCTTTCAGGAATATGTTTCGAAATGCGGGCACCAGTGGCGGTGCCAGCAGCAAACCTTCTGACGAAGGCTGATTTTTCCAAGCCGCCGCGATTGAGCGGTAAGAGACGCGAACAGGATTTCAGGTGGCCGGCGAAGAAGGCAAAATCGACCCGATGTACCAGTTCACCATCAAGCCGCTCTTCGGATCGGCTCAGTGGGAAGTGGCTGGCGTCAACATCGCATTCACCAACAGCGCGCTGTGGATGATGATCGCGACCATCGTGCTCATCCTGTTCGTGCGCGCAGGCACCAAGCAGGACCTGATCCCCGGTCGCTGGCAGATGGCGGTGGAAAGCCTGACCGGCTTCATCGAGAACATGGTGGAAGCCAATATCGGCAAGGAAGGGCGCAAATACGTGCCCTACGTATTCACCCTGTTTACCTTCATCCTGTTTGCGAACCTGCTGGGCCTGATGCCGCTGGGGATCGTCGGGGTCCACCCGTTCACCTTCACCAGCCACTTCACCGTGACCGGCGTGCTCGCCATTCTCAGCTTCTCGATCGTGCTCGCGGTCGGGTTCTGGAAGCACGGCCTCAAGTTCTTCGGCCTGTTCGTGCCGCACGGCACGCCGCTGCTGATGACGCCGCTGATCGCGCCGATCGAGTTCATCTCGTTCATGGTCCGCCCCTTCAGCCTCGCGCTGCGTCTGTTTGTCGCCATGATGGCCGGGCACCTTCTGCTTGAAGTTCTCGCCAGCTTCGTCGTCTCCGGCGGGCTTGGCGGCGTCGGCATGGGCCTGATCGTCAGCCTGCCCAGCATGCTGCTGATGATCGCGATCTGCGCCCTGGAAATCCTGGTCGCAGGCATCCAGGCCTATGTTTTCGCGCTGTTGACCTCGCTGTATATCAACGACGCCGAACACCTTCACTGATCCCCTTTCAACACACGCATATTTTACCAAGGAGTATTCGAAATGGACGCAGAAGCCGCAAAGCTGCTCGGAGCCGGTCTTGCCGCAATCGGTTGCGGTCTCGCCGCGCTGGGTGTGGGTAACGTCTTCGCCTCGTTCCTCGATGGCGCGCTGCGCAATCCGGGTGCCGCCGACGGCCAGCAGGGCCGCCTGTTCATCGGTTTCGCCGGTGCGGAACTTCTCGGCCTGCTCGCGTTCGTCATCGCGATCATCCTCACCTTCGTGGCCTGAGGAAACCGATCGATATCTGAGAGGGCCGGGCGCGTCCCGGCCCTTGTATCGAACGTCTTCCACCTCGCACGCCGGATAGAGCAACATGCCCCAGATCGACCAATTGGCCGAAACCTTCTCCAGCCAGGCCTTCTGGCTGCTGGTGTTTTTTGGCATCTCCTTCTTCGTCGTCGGACGCGGAATGGTGCCCAAGGTCTCGGGCACGATGGAGCGGCGTAGCAAGCAGATCGCCGACGATATCGCAGCGGCGCAGGCCGCTCGCGATCAGGCGGACCAGGAAGAAGAAGCCTGGCGCGTGCGCGAGAACGAAAATCGTGCGCGGGCCCAGGCCCTGATTGCCGAGGCCAAGGCCGAAGCTGCCGCCAAGTCCGAGAAGAAGATGGCCGCTGCGCAAAAGCGGCTCGACAAGAAGCTCGAAGAGGCGGACCAGGAACTGGCCGCCGCCCGGGCCCAGGCTATGGGCGAGATCGAAGCGGTCGCGACCGATGCGGCGCAGGATATCGTGGCCCGGATCGCCGGCATCACGGTGACCAAGCCCGCAGCCGGCAAGGCCGTGAAGGAAGCGATGGCACATGGCTGAATCTACCGAAATCTTCACCACGCAAGAGCCCGTCGAATATACCGAGGCGGCGCATGGCGGCGACGCGGCGCATGCCGAACCCACCCTGCTGGGCCTCCAGCCCTTCCAGTGGGTCTCGGTCGCGATGCTGCTGCTGATCCTGGTGGCGATCCTGCGCCTCAAGGCGCACAAGAGCATCACTGCAGGGCTCGACAGCCGGATCGCCGCGATCCGCGAAGAGCTGGACGAGGCCAAGCGCCTGCGCGCCGAAGCCGAAACGCTGCGTGACGAATATGCCGCCAAGATCGCCAATGCGGAGAGCGATGCCGAGGCGATGCTCGACAATGCACGGGCCGAAGCGGAGTCGATTCTGGAACGTGCCGAGGAAGACAGCAAGGAGCTGGTCGAACGGCGCAAGCGCATGGCACAGGACAAGATCTCCGCTGCCGAGCGTGAGGCCATTGCCGAAGTGCGTGCCAAGGCCGCTGCCGCTGCTGCCGCAGCCAGCCGCAACCTGATCGGCGAGAAGCTGGACGCGGACGCGGACCGCAAGCTCGCCGACGAGATGATCGCCGGAATCTGATTTCCCGGCCATGACGGCGCTATCGCCCGGTCGGATTGTCGTTCGTCGCGATGATCTGACGGGCGAAGCCACCCGTTCCCTCATCGAACTGCACCTGCGGGGGATGCACGCGCAGTCCCCGCCCGGAGCCGTGTTCGCGCTCGACCTGAGCGGCCTGACACGGCCCGATGTGGAAGTCTGGTCGGCCTGGCTCGGTGACGCAATCGCCGGTGTCGGCGCGCTGCGGCTGCTCCGCGATGGAACGGGCGAGATCAAGTCGATGCGAACCCACCCCGATTTTCTCAGGCGCGGGGTCGCGGACGCCATTTTGGCTTCGATCGTCTCCCGCGCGCAGGAACTGGGCCTGCACCGCCTCTCTCTGGAAACCGGCAGCGGTGCGGCTTTCGAGCCCGCGATCCGCTTCTACCGCGCTCGCGGCTTCGCGCCGGGTGCGGCTTTCGGCGACTATGTGAAGAGCGACTTCAACCAGTTCTTCCACCGCGATCTCGCCGCGCCGCGAGGCTAACCGAAGATCGACAGGTCGAGCGGTTCGGATTGGCCGAACCAGATCACATGGCGCGAGTGATCGGCCAGATCGTCCCCGCTCAGGCCGTGCGCGAACAGGGTCAGCTCGCCCCGCGCGCTCGGCGCCCAGCGCACGAATTGTCCGAACTGTTCGGGGCTGAGCGTCAGCTGGCAGCTTCCACGCGGATGCGGGCCGACCG
The DNA here is from genome assembly GCF_015999305.1 of Erythrobacter sp. YJ-T3-07. NCBI lineage: Bacteria > Pseudomonadati > Pseudomonadota > Alphaproteobacteria > Sphingomonadales > Erythrobacteraceae > Erythrobacter > Erythrobacter sp. YJ-T3-07. The sequence goes on from NZ_JAEAGP010000001.1 coordinate 1,095,121, forward strand.
GTCGCGTGTGGAAATGCCCCACGCTGCATCCGAACCGTGCCTTCGCACGCGTTGCGAATTCCTGCGCCGCCGCCAGCTCGTGCGGATCGAAATAGATGTGTACGTGGAAGCCGCGGAGCGCGGCTTCAGGCCCATCCATCAGAAGCTGTCCTTCGCCGCGCGCAGCTTGGCAAAGGTATCCGCCGGGCTTTCTCCGCCCCAGCGCGCCTGCATCTCGGGGGCATCGGCACGAAGGAAGGGGTTGGTCTCCAGCTCGCGCGAGAGGACCGTGGGCACGGTCGGTTCGTCCTGCGCGCGCTTTGCATCGATCTCCTGCGCGTAAGCCTTCAGCGCCTCATTCTCCGGATCGGCGTGGAGCGCGAACTTCGCATTCGCGGCGGTGTATTCATGCGCGCAGTAGAGCGTGGTTTCGGGCGGCAGCGCCTTGATCCGCGCAAGGCTGTCCCAGAACTGCTGCGGCTCGCCTTCGAACATCCGCCCGCAGCCCAGCGCGAACACGCTGTCACCGACGAAGGCAATGCCGTCTGCGGGCAGGTGGAAGGCGATATGGCCATTCGTGTGGCCCGATACGTCGATCACCTGCGCCGTGTGCTCGCCCAAGGTCACCGCATCGCCATGCGCCACCACACGGTCGATAGGGGAGAGCTTGTGGACTTCCTGCGGTGCGATCACCTGCGCGCCTGTGGCCTCGACGATGGCCTTGTTCCCGCCGGCGTGGTCGGGGTGCCAGTGGGTGTTCCAGATGTGCGTGATCCGCCAGCCCTTTGCCTCGGCCTGCGCGAGATATTCCGCGCCATCCGGCGTGTCGATCGCGGCGGTCTGCCCGCTGTCGGGATCGTGCAGCAGGAAGCCGTAATTGTCGCTGAGACAGGGGAACTGGTGGATCTGGAGCAGGGGGACTTCTCCGCTTGTTAGTAGACCGACACATCGAGCCGGGCGGGCTCGCCGTCACGGGTATAGACGTCGACTGCGACCAGCACGTTCCCGTCCACGATCTTGCGCGCCGACGCCTCGGTCATGTTGCCATTGGCGACCATGTCCTCGATCCGGTCGCGATTGGCGGCGGAGGCGAACAGCGGGTCGCTCTGGTCTGCATCCTGCCGCACATCGCGCTCGTGGTAGTTGACCCGGTCCTGCCGCAGGACCTGCCACGCCTGATCCAGCCGCGCGCCCGAGGCGCTGGTGTGGTCCGGCCCGTAGAGAAACGCCTTGTATTGTCCCGCCAGCTTGAGCGGGGCGCGGGTGGGCTCGGCAGCGGCCTCGTTGGCATCCGGCTGCGGGGCGGCGGCTTCGTTGGTGCAGGCCGCGCTGGCGAGCAGCAGGGCGGCGAGGGGGAGAATTGTCTGAGATCGCATGCGCGCGACGCTATGGGACGCACATTGTCGAAACAAGACCCGCGCTGCTCAATCCGCCGGATGATTTGCGATCGCCAAGACTGGCGGTCTGCTGAGCAGTGCCCCCATCAGGAAGAGGTAGAACCCATCGTGAGAGGAGAAATCGTCAGCGGCCACCCGAGCGACAAACGTCGCGAGCAGCCCGACCAGGCACAGGATGCCGATCGTCCGTTCCAGTCGCGGCCTCTGCGGCCTCAGCACGGTAAGATCGCTGCCCTGCATCATCGGATAGATGAGTACCGCCAGCACCGCGATGAGGACCAGCATTGTCGGACCCGCCATGGCCCAGGACGGTGCCCACCGATCGATCACAGCGAGCAGAAGACCCAGCATGGCGAACTCCCCACGCCAGCGCAGCGGAGCGCTGAGGATCGGTCTGCGAGCGTAGAGCGTCGTCCTTGTCATCACCCCAGCTTAGAGGCGCCGCATACATACGAAAAGGCCCGCCGCTCCGGTTGGGGAGGGCGGGCCGTTTCAAAGGTCACGCGTCAAGCGTGGCGGAGCTTAGTCCTGCTTCTTGAGCGCTTCGCCCAGGATGTCGCCCAGCGAGGCGCCGCTGTCGGCCGAGCCGTACTGCTGCACCGCCTGCTTCTCTTCGGCGATCTGGTACGCCTTGATCGAGAAGGTCGGCTTCTTGCTGCGGTCGAACCCGGTGACCATCGCGTCGATCTTCTGGCCCGCCTGGAAGCGATCCGGACGCTGTTCGTCGCGGTCGCGGCCGAGGTCCGAACGCTTGATGAAGCCGGTCGCGCCGTCTTCGCCAACCTGCACTTCGAGGCCGCCATCGCGGACTTCGAGGACGGTGACGGTGACGGTTTCGCCGCGACGCAGCGAACCACCGGCGGCGGCTTCGGTCGGCGCACCCTTTTCGAGCTGCTTCATGCCCAGGCTGATGCGTTCCTTGTCGATGTCGACGTCGAGAACGATCGCCTTGACCTCTTCACCCTTGCGGTGAAGCGCCAGCGCGTCTTCGCCCGAGATGCCCCACGCGATGTCGGACATGTGGACCATGCCGTCGACGTCGCCCGGAAGGCCGATGAACAGGCCGAATTCGGTGGCGTTCTTGACTTCGCCTTCGACTTCGCTGCCGATCGGGTGCGCTTCGGCGAACTCTTCCCACGGGTTGCGCTGGGCCTGCTTGAGGCCGAGCGAGATGCGGCGCTTTTCGGAATCGACTTCCAGCACCATGACTTCGACTTCCTGCGAGGTCGAGACGATCTTGCCCGGGTGGACGTTCTTCTTGGTCCAGCTCATTTCCGAAACGTGGACCAGGCCTTCGATGCCCGGCTCGACTTCGACGAAGGCGCCGTATTCGGTGATGTTGGTCACCTGGCCCGTCAGCTTCATGCCGACCGGGTACTTGGCGGCGACGCCATCCCACGGATCGCTTTCGAGCTGCTTCATGCCGAGGCTGATGCGCTGCGTTTCGGCATTGATGCGGATGATCTGCACGGTCACGGTCTGGCCGATCTCGATCACTTCGCTCGGGTGGTTGACCCGCTTGTAGCTCATGTCGGTGACGTGGAGCAGGCCGTCGATGCCGCCCAGGTCGACGAACGCACCGTAATCGGTGATGTTCTTGACCACACCGTCGACCACCTGGCCTTCGGCCAGATCGCTGATCAGTTCGCTGCGCTGTTCGGCGCGGGTTTCTTCAAGCACCGCACGACGCGAGACGACGATGTTGCCGCGGCGGCGATCCATCTTGAGGATCTGGAAGGGCTGGGGCTGGTCCATCAGCGGGGTGACGTCGCGCACGGGGCGGATATCGACCTGGCTGCCGGGGAGGAAGGCCACGGCGCCGTCGAGGTCGACGGTGAAGCCGCCCTTGACGCGGCCGAAGATGCGGCCTTCGACGCGCTTGCCTTCGCCGAATTCGTTTTCGAGGCGATCCCACGCGGCTTCGCGGCGGGCGCGGTCGCGGCTGAGCATCGCTTCGCCATCGGCGTTTTCGACGCGGTCGACATAGACTTCGACTTCGCTGCCGACTTCGAGGCCGTGCTCGTCTTCGTTGCGCATGAATTCGCGCAGGTCGACGCGGCCTTCGCTCTTCAGGCCGACATCGATCATCGCCATGCCGTTTTCGATGGCGGTGACGGTGCCCTTGACGACGCGGCCTTCGAAGCCGCCATCATCGGCATCGCCGAGCTGTTCGTTGAGTAGCGCTTCGAAATCGTCGCGCGTCGGGTTGGCTGCAGTTGCCATAGGTATGAGGTTCCTAGTTCACTTTTGCTACCGGCCACCGGTTGTCCGGGGTCTTTACCCGTCTGCCTGCACACCATTGCGCGGGCCGTACGGGGCAAGAGGGCCGTGTTCCGCGCGAGGCCGTATGCCACCGCGCGGGTCCGTCGAATCCATGAGAATGCGAGAACGGCGGGCAGTTACGCGCGAAGCGCGGAAAATGCAAGCAAATTGGAGGCTTTGCGTGCCGGGCGGCAACCCGACTGAGTGCGGATATATTGCCGGGTGCCTGGCAATACATATCGTTTTTACAGTTCGTTATGTCCTTAGTCCTATTTGTCCGACGGTGAAGGAGTAGGATTGCCGATGGCTGGCTGTTCGCAGTGCAAATCGCCGCAGCACGAGTTCGCGATCGCGATGGCGTTCCAGCCGATCGTCGATTGCGAGACGGGCGCCGTGTTCGCCTACGAAGCGCTGGTGCGCGGCGAGAACGGCGAGAGTGCCGCCTGGGTCCTCTCGCAGGTCACTGACGAGACGCGCTACGCCTTCGATCAGCAATGCCGGGTGACCGCGATCGAGGGCGCGGTGAAGGCGGGCATTCTAGAGACCGACGCCAGGCTTTCGATCAACTTCCTGCCCAATGCGGTCTATTCGCCGCTCGCCTGTATCCAGCTGACCCTGGCGACCGCGCGGGCGTGCGACCTGCCGACCGATCGCCTGCTGTTCGAACTGACCGAGAACGAGCGGATGGATGATACCGAGCACGTGCGGAACATCGTCGAGAGCTACAAGAGCATGGGCTTCAGCACCGCGATCGACGATTTCGGGGCGGGGCACGCGGGGCTGGGCCTGCTGGCAAAAATCCAGACCGACTATCTCAAGCTGGACATGGAGCTGATCCGTGCGATCGACACATCGGTATCGCGCCGGGTGATCGTCGAAGGGATCGTGCGCATTGCCGAGAGGCTGGGCATCACGGTGATCGCCGAGGGGATCGAGACCGTGGAGGAGTGGACCACGCTCAGGCTGTTGGGCATCCGCTATTGCCAGGGATACCTGTTCGCGAAGCCCGGCTTGCGCACGCTGCCGCAGGTGGATTGGCCGACCCCGCTAGAGCCTCTGAAGAGCGCCGCGGCCTGACCGGCTAGCGGGTTTGCCCTCGCGCCTGTTCGACCGCTTCGATGGCGGCGGCTATGGCGGCGTCTTTGTCCAGCGCGGTGGTATCGAGAACGAAGGCGTCGGGCGCGGGCTTCAGCGGCGCATCCTTACGGTTCATGTCGCGCTCGTCGCGCCGTTCGATCTGCGCGCGGATTTCCTCGCGCGTGATCTCGCGGCCCTGCGACCGCATCTCGGCAAAGCGCCGGTCCGCCCGCGCGTCGAGCGAGGCGGTGACGAACAGCTTCACATCCGCACCGGGGCAGATCACCGTGCCGATATCGCGCCCGTCGAGCACTGCGCCGCCGGCCTGCTGCGCGAAAGCCCGCTGGCGTTCGAGGAGCGCCGCGCGCACCTGCGGGTGGATCGAGACGCGACTGGCATAGCCGCCGATCGCCTCGCTGCGCAGTTCCGGATCGGATAGCAGGCTGTCGGGAAAGTCCGCCGCGGCCAGAGCATCCGCTTCGGCGTCCGGGTCCGTCCCGGCAAGCTGCACCTGCCGCCCGACGGCGCGGTAGAGCAGGCCGGTATCGAGATGCGGCAGGCCGACATGCGCAGCGATGGCCCTGGCAAGAGTGCCCTTGCCGCTGGCGGTGGGGCCGTCGACGGCGATGATCACGGTGCGTCGTGCCTTGCCAGCCACGCGCGCAGGATCGCCTTGCTCTCCATCGGGCGGTCCGTGAAGAAGCCGTGTGCCGCTCCGGGAACCACGCCGAATTCGGCACCCGGCGTCATCGCCACATAATCCTGCACGGTGTCGATCCGCGCCTCGTCGTACTGGCCGATCAGGAACAGCGTACGCGAACCGTCGATCTGCGCGAGCAGCGGGACCGCGTCGTAGGTCTTGAGCGAGCCCTTGGAGCGAAACTCGCTCGGCCCCCACATTGCGTTGTAGATCACCGGGTTGAAGCCCTGTCCTCCGATCCTTTCGGAATAGGCGCGCAGCGCGGCGGTGGCCGGTTCGCGGCGGTTGAACTCGGCGTAGAACGCGTCGGTTGCTGCGGCGCATTGCTCCGCAGGTGGGGATGCGTCGGTCTCGCACGCGGCGATGGTTTGCTGGACATCCTGCGGCAGGTCTTCGAGCAGGATGTTGGCATCCGCGATCCACCGCTCGGTATTGATGTAGGTCCCGCCCAGCACGGTGGAGGCGACATGCTGCGGGTACTTCGCGGCATATTCCAGCGCGATTGCCGATCCCCAGCTGTGGCCGACCACGTGCCAGCGTTCGACGCCGAGCGTTCGCCGGATCGTCTCCAGTTCCTCGACAAACCGCTCGACGCGCCAGTTGGCGGGATCGTTCGGGTGGTCGGACTTCCCGCTGTCGAGTTGGTCGTACAGGATCACCCCACGCTCGTCCGCCAGCCCGAGCATCGAAGCGAGGCCGTTATGCGTGCCGCCGGGGCCGCCGTGGAGGAACACCACCGGCGGCGCTGCGTCGAGATCGCCGTTTACGCGGATATACACGTTGCCGCCTTCGACGGGGACCATCAACTCGCGGTCGGGCGCGGCGTAGGCTTCCACCGCAACGGTCTGGACCGGGGCAGGGGCGCGCACTGTCTCGGGCGGAGGAAGCGTTGCGCATCCCGACAGGGCGAGCGCAGCGGTGACAAGGATGGTGCGGATCATGGCTGCTTCGCGGCCTTCTTCTCACGGATGGCCTTGGCAATGCCCCAGATTGCGATCGCGGCCCAGAAGCCTTCGAGTACGAGGCTGGGCCAGTTGGTGTGCACCAGCAGGCTGACCGTCAGCAGGGCCGCGCCTGCGAGGTTGGTGCCGTGCAGGATGTACGGGTTCGGCGCCTTGCTCGACGTGAGATAGGCATAGGCACCGATGATGCAGGCCATCCCGACGAAGCCGATGAGCGAGTAGATATCCATTGTCACCTTATCCCTCTCCGCGCACGGGGAGAGGATACGAAGGCTCGGCGCGAACAGCGCCTGGCCGGAGTTGGAGAGGGGCTCGTACACCATCGAGCTCGAACGCCCCTCTCCGAGCTGCGCTAGCTCCTGTCGGAGCAAGCTGCGCTATCCTCTCCCCGCACGGGGAGAGGGGGAGGGGTGGCATGGCGATCACCGCGTCACCTCATTCAGCAGCGCCATGAAATTGGGGAAGCTGGTCGCGATGGGGCTGGTGTCGTCCACCTCCACCCCGTCGCGGGTGACGAGGCCCGCGACCGCCATGCTCATCGCGATGCGGTGATCGAGATGCGTCTTTACCCGCGCATTGGCACTGCCGCGCAGCGGTTCGCCGCCGGTTCCGTGGATCGTCAGCCCGTCGTCACGCTCTTCCACCCGCGCGCTGATCGTCTCCAGCGCGGCGGTCATGGTGGCGAGGCGGTCGCTTTCCTTGACCCGCAGTTCTTCGAGCCCGCGGGTAACCGTGGTGCCCTTTGCCAAGGCGGCGGCGACGAACAGTACGGGGAATTCGTCGATCATGCTCGGCGCAATGGCCGGATCGACCTCGATGCCCTTGAGCGATGCATGGCGCACGCGCAGGTCCGCGACAGGCTCTCCGCCAACTTCGCGAGCGTCGACTTCCTCGATATTGGCACCCATCTGCCGCAGCACGTCGACCAGCCCGGCGCGGGTCGGGTTCATGCCGACATTGCGGATCGTGAGGTCGCTCCCCTCGACCAGCGTGGCGGCGACCATGAAGAAGGCGGCAGAGGAGGGATCGCCCGGCACGGTGAGGGTCTGGGGGCGCAGGTCGACCTGCCCGGTCAGGCGAATCACGCGGGTGCCGTCCTCCTCGCCAATCTCCAGCTCAGCGCCGAAGCCGCGCAGCATGCGTTCGGAGTGGTCGCGGGTGGGCACCGGCTCGATCACCGAGATGACGCCCGGCGTATTGAGCCCGGCGAGCAGCACCGCGCTCTTCACCTGTGCGCTCGCGACGGGCAGGCGGTAGGCGATCGGTACGGCAGGATGCGCGCCTTCCAGCATCAGCGGCATGGTGCCGCCGGGGCTGGGGGTGAAGCGCGCGCCCATCTGGCTCAACGGATCGATCACGCGGCCCATCGGGCGTTTCGACAGGCTCGCATCGCCGGTGAAGGTCACGGTGATCCCGTGGCTCGCGACCAGCCCCATCAGCAGGCGGGCCGAGGTGCCGCTATTGCCGCAGTCGATCGCCGCCTGCGGTTGCAGCAATCCGCCGATGCCGACGCCATGAACGTGCCAGGTTGCATCGTCATCGCGGTAGAGATCCGCGCCCATCGCCCGCATCGCGGCGGCGGTCGCCAGCACGTCCTCGCCCTCCAGCAGGCCGGAAACGCGCGTTTCGCCCACGGCCATCGCGCCCAGGATCAGCGAGCGGTGGCTGATCGACTTGTCGCCGGGCACCGCGATGCTCCCGCGCAAGGGGCCGGCAGGGCTGAAGCGATGGGAGGCAGCGGTGTCATTCATGCGCGGGCGGCTTTGACACCGGCATTGGTGCATGGCAAGGCGCGCGCCATTCTTGATTCGGGGCGGTGGCGGCCCCAAGTCAGCCCTCACGGAAATTCACATCGGCGCGCGCGAAGATGGCAGCGCCCGCAAGAAGGACATCTCTCATGGTCAAACCCGAATGGGGCACCAAGCGCACCTGCCCCAAGTGCGGCACGCGTTTCTACGATCTGGGCAATGAAGACCCGGTGACCTGCATCGAATGCGAGAACACCTGGACGCCCGAGCCGGTGCTCAAGTCGAAGCAGCCGATTCCCTTCGAGGAAGAGAAGAAGAAGAAGGACGAGGAGGCCGACAGCGATCTGGCCGATGACGATCTGGAGGATATCGACGTCGATGACGACGACGATTCGCCGGATAACGAGGTCGATCTGGGCGGCGACGACGATCTGGGCGTCGCCAAGTCCAAGGGTGACGACGACGATAACGACGACACCTGATTTTTCGTATCGCGGGCGGATATTCCGCTTGCAAAGGGGCGCCGTGCTTTCTAAACGGCGCCTCCCACAACCGGCACGGGGCCTTAGCTCAGCTGGGAGAGCGCTACAATGGCATTGTAGAGGTCAGCGGTTCGATCCCGCTAGGCTCCACCACCGGTTCAAAGGGTAGTTCGCTACCCTGATGTGAGTTTCAGAAGGGGCACCGCCCCGACGCTGGCCGACGAGGTTTCGTCCGCCGGCGTTTTTCGCGTTTAATCCGGTATCGTGCCGGAGATGGAGTAAGCGGCTAGCATGTTCGACGCACTGTCGGATCGCCTTGGCAATACCTTCGACCGCCTGCGCGGGCGCGGTGCCCTGCGCGAACAGGACGTGCGCGACGCGATGCGCGAAGTGCGAATCGCTCTGCTCGAAGCCGACGTCGCGCTGCCCGTCGCGCGCGACTTCATCGAGCGGGTCACCGAAAAGGCCGTTGGCGAAGCGGTCCTCAAATCGGTCACCCCCGGCCAGCAGGTCGTCAAGATCGTCAATGACGAGCTGGTCGCGATGCTCGGCGGGTCGGACAGCGAGGACGGCCACGTTCCGCTGACGCTCGACGCCAAGCCGCCGGTCGTCATCATGATGGTCGGCCTGCAGGGCTCGGGTAAGACGACCAGCACCGCCAAGCTCGGCAAGCTGATCCGCGAGAAGCACGGCAAGAAGGCCATGATGGCCTCGCTCGACGTCAATCGTCCGGCCGCGCAGGAGCAGCTGGCGGTGCTCGGCGAGCAGGCGCAGGTCGACACGCTGCCGATCATCGAAGGCCAGCAGCCGGTCGATATTGCGCGCCGGGCGCTCGAATCGGCGAAGCTGCGCAATGTCGACGTGGTGCTGCTCGATACCGCGGGCCGTCTGCATGTCGACGAAGCGCTGATGGCCGAGATGAAGGCCGTGGCGAGCGTTGCGACGCCGACCGAAGTGCTGCTGGTGGTCGACAGCCTGACCGGTCAGGACGCGGTCAACGTTGCGCAGAGCTTCAGCGACGAAGTGCCGCTGACCGGCGTGATCCTGACGCGGATGGACGGCGATGCGCGCGGCGGTGCGGCGCTTTCGATGCGCGCGGTCACCGGCAAGCCGATCAAGTTTGCGGGCGTGGGCGAAAAGCTCGACGCGCTCGAAGCCTTCCACCCGCGCCGGGTTGCCGAACGCATCCTGGGCATGGGCGATGTCGTGTCGCTGGTCGAGAAGGCGGCGGAATCGATCAAGGTCGAGGAAGCCGAGCTTCTCGCCAAGCGGATGGCCAAGGGCCAGTTCGACCTCAACGACCTGCGCATGCAGCTGCAGCAGATGCAGAACATGGGCGGGCTCGGAATGCTGGCGGGCATGATGCCCGGCATGAAGAAGGCCAAGGCCGCGATGCAGGCCAGCGGCATGGACGACAAGGTGCTCGTCCACATGGATGCGATCATGGGCTCGATGACGGCCAAGGAACGTGCCAATCCCGCGCTGCTCAACGCCAAGCGCAAGAAGCGCGTGGCGGCGGGCAGCGGCACCAACGTGCAGGACGTGAACAAGGTGCTCAAGATGCACCAGGAAATGTCCCGCGCGATGAAGCAGATCAAGAAGATGGGCGGGATGAAGGGCCTTGCCGCGATGCTGGGCGGAGGCGGCGGAATGGGCGGCCTTCCCGGCATGGGCGGCAAGGGAATGCCCCAAATTCCCGGGATGGACGGACAGGGCATGGGCGATGTCGACATGAGCAAGCTGCCGCCCGAGCTCAAAAAGCTTCTTCCCAAGAAATAACCGAAACCGACTTAGATTAAGACCAAGGACGAACCGAAATGGCTATTGCACTCCGACTTTCCCGTGGCGGCGCCAAGAAGCGCCCCTATTACCGCATCGTTGCCGCCGACTCGCGCTATCCGCGTGACGGCCGCTATCTCGAGCAGATCGGCACCTACAACCCGTTGCTCGCCAAGGACGACGAGAAGCGCGTCCAGCTGAACGAAGACCGCGCCAAGTACTGGCTCGGCGTCGGCGCGCAGCCGAGCGACCGTGTCGCCCGCTTCCTCGATGTCGCCGGCATCCGTGAGCGTGCTGCGCGCAACAACCCGAACAAGGCCGAGCCGGGCGAAAAGGCCAAGGAACGCGCCGAGGAAAAGGCCGCCAAGGAAGCCGAAGCCGCCGAAGCGCTGAAGGCTGCCCAGGAAGCTCCGGCTGAAGAAGAAGCCAAGGCTGAAGACACCGCCGCCGAAGCTCCGGCTGAAGAAGCTGCGGGCGAAGAAAAGGCCGAAGGCTGATGACATCTCCCTCTCCCCAGCGGGGGAGAGGGTCGGGAAGAGGGGGCGCGGCTGAAAACGCTGCGCCCGCCGCTTCCCCCCTCCCAACCCTCCCCCCCGAAGGTGGGAGGGCTATTGTTTTAGCCGCCGTCACCGGCGCGCACGGGGTGGCGGGCGAGGTTCGCCTCAAGCTGTTCGGCGATGATGTCGATGCGCTCAAGGCGCACAAGACCTTCAATGACGGCCAGCTGACCGCCTCCAAGATCCGCTCCGACAACAAGGGTGGGGCGATCGCCCGCTTCGCCGAGGTTCCCGACCGCACCGCTGCCGAAGCCATGCGCGGCACCTTGCTTAGCGTATCGCGCGACGCGCTGCCCCCGCTCGAAGAAGGCGAGTTCTATCACGCCGACCTGATCGGCCTGCCGGTGGTGACCACCGACGGGGCCGCAGTCGGCCGCGTGATCGATGTTGCCAATTACGGCGCGACCGACATTGTCGAGATCGCGCATGATCCCGTGCCCGAAAAGGGCCCGAAGACCTTCATGGTCCCGATGATCCCGACTGCCGTGCCCGAATGGGATGACAAGCGCCTTGTGATCGCCGCCGAATTCGCTGAGTAGAGGGTCATGTTCATGATCCTTGGCCTGTTGGTGATGGTCGCGGTCCTCGTCGGGCTGACGCTGGCAATCGCCTTCATGCTCGACGTCATGGCGCCCAAAACCTCCTGGAAAATGCGCGCGGTCTGGGCGGCTTTGATCGGTGCTTACGTGCCAGCGTCTCTGCCGATCCTGACCCTTTTGAGCGAGATCGGTTTTACCGCCGAGGCGATCCCGCCGGTGAGCGCGCTGGTCGTCGGGGCGTTCATTCTGGCGGCGGTGATCGGCTTCCCCGTGGCGTACGTCTTCTCGAAGAAGCGCGCAGCCGGGCGCTTCCCGGCCGAACCTGCGAAGGATTTCGACTGATGGGGCCGGGTGGCAGTTCGCTGCCGCCCCCCGCGCTCGCGACCGATCTGTGGCAGCGGCTGGCCGATTACGAGATCGGCCCGGCGGATGCTGCGTTCACCTTCACCCAGCGGCTGGCGCGGGAGAACCGCTGGAGCGCGAACTATGCCGCGCGCGTCCTCACCGAATACAAGCGGTTCTGCTGGCTCGCCTGCGAGGCGGGTCACGAGGTCACCCCGTCGGACGCGGTCGATCAGGTGTGGCACCTGCACCTGACCTTCAGCCGCGACTACTGGGATCGCTTCTGCCCCGAGGTGCTGCGGATGCCGCTGCACCATGGGCCGACCGCGGGCGGGACGGTGGAGCGGACGCGCTATTACGACCAGTATGCGCAAACGCTCGCCAGCTATGAAGCGCATTTCGACGAGCCTGCGCCGGAGGATATCTGGCCCGATGCGCGTCGCCGATTCCTCGTCGACCCCAAGGCTGTGCGGGTGAATCCGGCGGACGCCTTCATCGTGCCGCGAGGCAAAGCCTATGGTTTCGTCGCGACGATCGGGCTAGCGCTGGTCGCGCTGCTACTGGGGGTGCTGCTGTGAGGAATGGGGCGCAATGAATATCGATCTGGCGCAATACGGCGCGGCACAGTTCATCATGCTCTATGCCGGGCTGATCGTGCTCGGCTGGCTGCTCGCGCTGATCGTGCCCGCGATCCTGCGCCCGACAGGCGAGCCGGGCCGCCCGCGCGATTTCGGCCAGTTCGCCGCGCTGGCAAGCGGCAAGGCCCGCTATGCCGAGGCGGTGATGGCCGACCTGCTCGCTTCGGGCCGGCTGGAGCTGGAGGGCAAGAAATTCCATGTGCGCGACCGGCAGGCCGCCACCGGCGGCGCGGAAACGCGGCTGATGTCGCTCGGCGACAGTTTCGGATGGCGGACCTTCGCGCGCGCGATCGACGGGGCCTATCAGGCGGATCGCGACGCGCTGGTCGATGCGGGCCTGCTGACCGGATCGGGCCAGGCGCTGCCGGTGCGGATCGTGGCCGCGCTGCCGATGCTCGCGATCGTCCTGCTCGGGCTGTATCGCCTGCAGGCCGGGAGCGCGGAGGGGGAGCCGGTGGGCATCCTCGTGATCCTGATCGCGCTGGGCGCGGTGGTGATCGGCTGGCGCCTGATCGCCGGCCTGCGCCGCACCCGGGAGGGCGAGCGCGCGCTGAAGGAGGCACGGCAGGAGCATGTCGGGCTCAAGCGCGCGCCGACCCGCGACCAGATGGGGCTGGGCGTCGCGATCTTCGGCACCGCCGTGCTGGCGGGTACGCCGTTCGACCCGCTGCACGCGATGCGCCATGGCGGCGGAGGCGATGCGGGCTATGCCGGAGATGGTGGGGGCGATGGCGGCGATGGCGGCGGATCGGGCTGCGGCGGCGGTGGCTGCGGCGGGTGCGGAGGATAGTCGCGAGCTTTGCTTGATATATATGGGGATTCTGGTCTTCCTTTCTGCCTTGCTGGGCGCTGTTTTCCTCATCTGCCTAGTTGGAAATCTGGCGGTGCGGGGAGTGGTGCGCGATGAACGCTGGCAGGTCCGACTGGCGTTACTGGTGGTTCCATTCCTGCCAGCGGTCGTTGCATATTTCTGGATTTATCCGGGACTGATGCCTTGGAACGCGGCCGGGGCGATCATGCTTTACCCTCTGTTCCACGTCGTATTCGTACTGGCATCCGCCGTGTCGTTGCTCATCTTGGAGAAAATTCGATTTCGTTCACCGCCACCGTCTTGACCCTCTACCCCGAGATGTTTCCCGGCCCGCTCGGCGTGTCGCTCGCCGGGCGTGCGCTGCGTGAGGGCGCATGGTCGCTCGACACCGTGCAGATTCGCGATTTCGCGACCGACAAGCATCGTACGGTGGACGATACGCCTGCCGGGGGCGGGGCGGGCATGGTGCTCAAGTGCGATGTGCTGGCAGCGGCGCTGGATAGTGTGACTGATACGCCCCTCCCCGTGCGGGGAGGGGTTGGGGAGGGGCGTGCTGCACCCGAAGCGTCGACCACCCACCCCTCAATCCCCTCCCTCAAGGGAGGGGAAGCCAGAGTCCCCGTCCTCGCGATGACACCTCGCGGAAAACCGATCACGCAGGCGCGCATTCGCAAGATCGCGGAGGGACCGGGCGTCACCATCCTGTGCGGCCGGTTCGAGGGGTTCGACGAGCGGCTGTTCGAGGCGCGCCCTTTTATCGAGGAAGTCAGCCTTGCCGACATCGTCCTGTCGGGCGGAGAGACCGCCGCAATCGCCATACTCGACGCTTGCATTCGGCTGCTTCCGGGAGTAATGGGCGCGGCTTCAAGCGGGACCGAGGAGTCGTTCGAGGACGGCCTTCTGGAATACCCGCACTACACCCGACCTCAGGAATGGGAAGGGCGCACGATCCCCGAAGTGCTGCGATCGGGGGATCATGCGAAGATCGCGGCGTGGCGAAAGCAACGCTCCGAAGAGATGACACGGTTACGCAGGCCGGATTTGTGGGAGCGTCACACCGATGCTCCGGTCCAGTCTGCCTCTGGCGCGCAGCGAGAAACGAAGGACCAGGACCAATGAACCTGATTCAGCAGCTCGAAGCCGAAGCGATTGAAAATCTCGGCAAGGATATTCCGGAATTCCGCTCCGGCGACACCGTGCGCGTCGGCGTGAAGGTCGTCGAAGGTACGCGTGAGCGTATTCAGAACTTCGAAGGCGTGGTCATCGCGCGTTCGAACCGCGGCATGGGTTCCAACTTCACCGTTCGCAAGATGAGCTTCGGCGAAGGTGTGGAGCGTGTGTTCCCGCTCTACTCGCCGATCGTCGACTCCATCACCGTGGTCCGCCGCGGCGTCGTGCGTCGTGCGAAGCTCTATTACCTGCGCGGCCGCACCGGCAAGAGCGCGCGCATCGCCGAACGTCGCGATGTGCGCCCCGCCAAGGGTGAGAAGAAGGACGCGTAAGCGCGGCTTTCTCACAAGCGAAACAGGAAAGGGCGGTCCGGCAGGGCCGCCCTTTTTCGTTGGCCGCTTGTCATTCTCCCCCGTCATTGCGAGGAGCGTCAGCGAAGAAGCAATCCATGGCGGATCGCCCTGCATGTCGGGCGGTTGGCCACGGGATCGCCGCGCGCCCCTGCGGGGTGCGTGCGGTGACGACGGAGAGGACTTACATCAATGCGCCACCTGCTTGCCGCCGCAGCCATTCTCGCCCTTGCTACACCACTTGCCGCGCAGGAGAGCGACGCCATGACCAGCCAGGCCACCCAGAACGCAGACCTCACCATCGAACGCGTCTTCGCCAGCCCCGGCCTCGACGGGCCGAGCCCGCGCCAAGCGAAGCTTTCGCCCGATGGCCGCTATCTGACCCTGCTGCGCAACCGCGCGGATGATCGCGAACGCTATGATCTGTGGGGCTACGACCGGCAGAGCGGCGAATGGACCATGCTGGTCGACAGCGAAGCGCTGGGTTCGGGCCGCGAACTGTCCGAAGACGAGAAGATGCAGCGGGAGCGGGCGCGGGTCGGCAACCTCAAGGGCATTATCGCCTATCAGTGGAATGCGGATGGATCGGGCGTGCTGGTGCCGCTGGACGGCGATCTCTACCTCGCGAAGCTGGACGGAACCGTCACCCGGCTGACCGACACCGAGGAAAGCGAGCTCAACCCCAAGCTCAGCCCGGAGGGCGAATTCGTCTCCTTCGTGCGCGACCGGCAACTGTGGGTGGGCCCGGTCGGCGGGGACGCGCAGCCGATCACGCCGAAGGAAGGCGAGCTGATCCGCTGGGGCGAGGCGGAGTTCGTCGCACAGGAAGAAATGGGCCGGATGACCGGCTTCTGGTGGAATCCCGATGACACGCGGCTGGCGGTGCAACGGACCGACGAGAGCCCGGTGGGCGTGGTCACCCGCGCGGCGATCGGCGCGACCGGGACCAAGGTGTTCGACCAGCGCTACCCCGTGGCGGGCAGCGACAACGCGATCGTCGAGCTGTTTGTGATGGACCCGGACGGCGCGAACCGGGTCAAGGTCGATCTGGGGGACAACCCCGACATCTACCTCGCCCGGGTCGACTGGGCTCCCGATGGCAGCGCGCTGTATGTCCAGCGCCAGAACCGCGAGCAGACGCGGCTCGACATGCTCAGGGTCGATCCCGCAACCGGGGCAAGCGAGGTCTGGTTTACCGAAGAAGCGGCGCGGCCCGACTACTGGATCAACCTGTCGGACAATTACCGCTTTCTCGACGACGGGAGCCTGCTGTGGTGGTCGGAACGCGACGGTTACGGGCAGTTCTATCGCTTCGACGGTGAGGACTGGCAGCAGCTGACCAGTGGGGACGAACCCGTGACCTCGCTGGTCGGAATCAACGAAGAGACCGGCGTGTTCTTCTACCAGGCGACGACCGATGTGCTGACCCAGCAGATCTATCGTGCCTCGCTCGACGGGCAGGCGGGCGGCGCATCGCTGACCGACCCCGGTTTCACCAACAGCGCGAGCATGGACCAGCAGGGCCAGACGCTGCTCATCAGCCGGTCTTCCCCCAGCCAGCCGCCGCAAAGCTACCTCGCCGATGCGGACGGGCAGCGCCTGGCGTGGGTGGAGGAAAACGCGCTCGACGCAGATCATCCCTACGCGCCCTATCTCGCCAGCCATGTGTGGCCCGAATTCGGCACGCTGCCTGCGGAGGACGGAACCCCGCTGCATTACATGATGCTCAAGCCCAAGATGGAGCCGGGCAAGAAGTACCCCGTGTTCATCATGCACTATGGCGGCCCCGGCCCGCAGATGGTGGATCGCGGTTGGAAGGGCGCGCTGGCGCAGGCGATCGTCGACAAGGGCTATGTCTACTTCGTGCTCGACAATCGCGGCTCGGCCAACCGGGGCGTCGCGTTCGAGCAGCCGATCTATCATGCAATGGGCGGGGTCGAGGTGCGCGACCAGAAGGCGGGCGCGGAGTTTCTGAAGTCGCTCGACTTCGTCGATCCGGACAAGCTGGCGATCTACGGCTGGTCCTATGGCGGGTACATGACGCTCAAGCAGCTGCAGGCCGATCCGGGCCTCTATGCCGCAGGCGTGTCCGGCGCCCCGGTCACCCGGTGGGAGCTGTACGACACCCATTATACCGAGCGCTTCATGGGCGATCCGAACACAGTGCCCGAAGCCTACGAAGCGTCGAGCGCCATTCCCAAAGCGACCGAGATGACCGACCCGCTGCTGCTGATCCACGGCATGGCGGACGACAACGTGGTGTTCGAGAATTCGACCGAGCTGATCTCGACCTTGCAGGAAGCGGCGGTGCCGTTCGAGATGATGCTCTATCCGGGCTACACCCACCGGGTCAGCGGGCCGAAGATCAGCGTGCACCTGTGGCACACGATCTTCGATTTCCTGGATAGCCACGGGGTAACCCCGCCGGAATGAGCGAAAACCAGTCGACCGGGGGCCAGCTCGGTCTTTCAGCGGTCTGGGCGATCGCGGTCGGCGGGATGGTCGGCGGCGGGATATTCTCGACGCTCGGCGTGGTCATCTCCAGCGCGGGGCACTGGGCCGCGCTCAGCTTCGTGCTCGGCGGGCTGGTGGCCTATGCCACCGGGCACAGCCTTGCCGCGTTGACGGTGGCGAAGGACGAGGCAGGCGGTATCTACACCTTCCTGCGCGACCTCAAGTTCACCCGGCTCGTCCGCTGCTCCGCCTGGGTGCTGCTCGCCGGATACGTGCTGACCTGCGCGGTCTATGCCTACACCTTCGGGGCCTATCTGGGGCAGGCGATCGGCGGACCTGGCTGGCTTCCCCCGGCGATGGCCTCAGCGGTGATCCTCGCGATGACCGCGATCAACCTGCGCGGGGCAGGTCAGGCGGCGGGGGTGGAAATCGCCATCGTCGCGATCAAGCTCGCGATCCTCGCTGCGCTGGCCGCGTTCGGCCTTTCGCAGTTCGAGGTGGAGAAGCTTTCCATCGCCCAGCAACCGGGCCTGATCGGCATCGTGATCGGCGCGGCGTCGGTGTTCATGGCCTATGAAGGCTTCGAACTGGTCGCCTACGATTATGACGAGATGAAGGACCGCAAGCGGGTGATGCGGCGGATCATGCCGCTGGCGATCGGTAGCGCGGCGCTGATCTACGTCCTCGTCGCGCTGGCGGTGCCGATGCTGACCGGTACGCAGGCGGTGATCGCGGATGGCGAGGTCGCGCTGTCGCGCGCCGGGCAGGCTGCGCTCGGCACGCCCGGGCTGATCGCGGTGACCATCGCGGCTGCGCTCTCCACGGCAAGTGCGATCAACGCCACGCTGTTCAGCTCGGCCCGGCTGGCGCGCGAAGTGGCGCGGGACGGTGCCTTGCCGGGCGCGCTGGGGCGGGAGAATGCAGAAGGATCGCCTTACTGGGCGGTGCTGCTGCTCGCGGCGGGTGCGCTCGCGCTGGCGGTGATGGGCGGGCTCGACGGGCTGGTGAGCGGGGCGAGTGTGGTGTTCCTGCTTGTCTTCGGCACGCTCAACGCGCTTGCGGTGAAGGAGAATGTCGGTCGCCGCTGGATCACTCTGCCCGGTACGGTGCTCGCATTCGGCGCCCTGGCGGTGTTGCTGCTGCACATGCTCGGAGTGATTTGACCCCGCTAATGCTTGCGGCGCGCGGCGCTTGGCCCCATGTGGCAGTGCAGCACGCACAGGAGTGATTGATGGGTTACAAGGTCGCCGTTGTCGGCGCGACGGGTAATGTCGGGCGCGAAATGATGCAGGTGTTGGCGGAACGCGAGTTCCCGATCGACGAGATCGTGGCGCTGGCCAGCTCGCGTTCGCAGGGCACCGAGATCGAGTTCGGCGACACCGGCAAGATGCTCAAGTGCAAGAACCTCGAACATTTCGACTTCACCGGCTGGGACATCGCACTGTTTTCCGCCGGTGGCGCGATCGCCAAGGAATATGCGCCCAAGGCTGCGGCGGCGGGCTGCGTGGTGATCGACAATTCCTCGTACTACCGGATGGACCCGGACGTGCCGCTGATCGTGCCCGAGGTGAACCCCGACGCGATCGACGGCTATGCCAAGCGTAACATCATCGCGAACCCCAACTGCTCGACGGCGCAGCTGGTCGTTGCGCTCAAACCCCTGCACGATGCGGCGGGGATCAAGCGCGTGGTCGTCTCGACCTATCAGTCGGTCTCGGGCGCGGGCAAGGAAGGCATGGACGAGCTGTTCCAGCAGAGCCGTGCGATCTTCGTGGGCGACCCTGTCGAGCCAGCCAAGTTCACCAAGCAGATCGCCTTCAACGTGATCCCGCATATCGACGTCTTTCTCGACGATGGATCGACCAAGGAAGAGTGGAAGATGGTGGTCGAGACCAAGAAGATTCTTGATCCCAAGATCAAGCTGACCGCCACCTGCGTGCGGGTGCCCGTGTTCGTCGGCCACTCCGAGGCGGTGACCATCGAGTTCGAACGTGAAATCACCGCCGAACAGGCGCAGGACATCCTGCGCGAGGCGCCCGGCATCATGCTGGTCGATAAGCGCGAGGACGAAGGCTATATCACCCCGGTAGAAAGCGTGGGCGACGGCGCGACCTATATCAGCCGCGTGCGCGAAGACCCGACGGTGGAGCACGGCCTCAACCTGTGGTGCGTCTCCGACAACCTGCGCAAGGGTGCGGCGCTCAACGCCGTGCAGATCGCCGAACTGCTGGGCCGCCGTCACCTCAAGAAGGGCTAGGCGATGCTTGGCCCCGACCCGGACCAGCAACGCCGCATGGCGGGCGAGATGGACCGCTCGATCGAGCAGATCGAGCGCGAGACATCCGCCGTCCTGAAGCGTCTGGTCGTGCGTTGGGGGATCCGCTGGGCTGTCGTTTTCGCGGTCATCTTCCTGCTCACGCAGAGTGTCGACTGGCTCGACTGGCTTTGGTGGATTTCGGTGCCGCTCGCGGTCGTTTCGCTGGCCGTGCCGCTGCTGTTCCGCCGCTTCCTGACCAGACGGCTGGAGCGGGTTCGCGGCCAGTTCGGCATGTTCGGCGGGCAGGGCGAGACGATCGACGGATCATGGTACGATGCGGGCCCGGCAAGGCGTGACCCGCCGCGCGACGAACCCGCAGGAGTGATCATCGACCAGCGCCCGCGCGGGGACGGCGACGACTAGTGCTTGTGGCACGCGGGCGGCTCTGACACTCTCGCGCCGGAACAACCTCGCTTGGGAGCGTGACATGACACATCGGTTCGGATTGGCCTTGGCCGGGATGGCGGCGCTCTCGCTCGCGGCGTGCAACGACGGCGCGCAGGAGCCGCAGCCCAGCGAACCGGTGACGCAGGAGCAGATCGACGCGCAGACGCCCAATGCGCCCGGTGAAAGGTCGATCGACCTGCTGCCGGACGGGCTCGTGATCGCCCCGCCCGAAGCCGGCGGCGATGGCGCGGTCCTCAACTTCGGCGAGGGTGAGGACGAGGTGGTCGAAGCGTTGACCGCAGTCTTCGGCGGCCCGCAATTCGGCAGCAACGAGGAATGCGGCGCAGGCCCCATGACCTTCGCGACCTTCGACCAGTTCGTCGCCAATTTTCAGGACGACCGCTTCGTCGGCTGGATGGTCAACGGGCCGAGCGAGCGGGCGAGCTTCACCGGGCCCGATGGCGTGACGCTGGGCATGTCGGCCGCGGACCTGCGCAAGCTTTCGACCTATGCTGCGTTCGAAGACAGCACGCTGGGCGAGGAATTCACCGTCGGCGGCAACGAGATGCTTGTCTCCGGCCTGATCGAGGACAATCAGGTCGCGGTGCTGTGGGGCGGCGTCGCCTGTAATTTCCGCTGATCGGAGCGGCCCCGTGCTGACCGCCGATCTCTATTTCAGCTTCCGCTCGCCCTACAGCTACCTCGCGATCGGTCGCTATCGCGCGCTGATGGAGAGCCACGCGGTGGAGATCGCGCTGCGGCCGGTGTGGCCGCTTGCGATCCGCGAGCCCGATTTCTTCGAGCGCAATCATCCCAACTGGCTTGGCTACACGGTGCGCGACATGATGCGCGTCGCCCAGTTCCACGGCATTCCCTTCGGCCCGCCGCGCCCCGACCCGATCGTGCAGGACGTGGCGACGCGCCGGATTGCGCAGGACCAGCCTTTTATCCGCTACGTAACCCGGCTGGGGCAGGCGGCGGCGCGGCGCGGGAAGGGCGTGGCGTTCGCGCATGAGGCTGCGCGGCTGATCTGGGGCGGGGCGGAAAACTGGCACGAGGGCGATCATCTGGCCAATGCGGCGCAGCGTGCCGGGCTCGATCCTGCGGCTCTCGATGCAGAGGTCGCGGCGCAGGCCGATACGCTCGACGCGGAGATTGCCGCCAACCAGCAGGCGCTGGAGGACGCGGGCCACTGGGGCGTGCCGACGCTGGTGTTCGATGGCGAACCCTTCTTCGGGCAGGACCGGATCGAGATGGTCCGCTGGCGGATGGAGCAGAAAGGGCTCACTCCGCGCGCCTAGCGAAGGCCCGCTAGGTGCGGCCCTTGCGCATCAGGAAGACCATCGGGATCGCCGCCAGCGCGAGCCACATCATCAGGTAGAAATCGTCGATGTAGGCGATCATCGCGGCCTGCCGGTTGACCTCCAGATCGACCATAGAGAGCACCGTCTGGCCAAGCGGCTGGTAGCGGTCGACCGTCGACAGGTCGATCGCATCGATGGTCGCCGAGGTGACGTGGCTACCAAGGTCCGTGTGCGCGGTCTGGATGTTCCTCGCGAGCAGCACGGTGGTGATCGAGATGCCGACCGACGCGCCGATCGAGCGCAGCAGGTTGAGCAGGCTCGACCCGTCGGTGCGCAGGTGCCCCGGCAGGGTCGAGAACGCGGTCACGTTGAGCGGGATGAACACCAGCCCCAGGCCCAGTCCCTGAACCAGCCCGGTGACGATGAAATGCCACTCGTCCGCCGCGAGTGACCAGCCCGCCATCATCCACTGCGAATAGGCCGCGATGGCAAAGCCCGTGGCGACGACGATCCGCGCGTCGAGCCCGCGGCGGATCAGCACGCCGGACAATTGCATGCTCAGCATCACGCCGACCCCGCGCGGCATCAGCACCATGCCGGTGTCGATCACGCCATAGCCGAACAGGCGCTGCAGCATCGGCGGCAGCAGCGCCATGTTGGCGAACAGCACCATCCCGATCACCACCATGAACAGCAGCGCGATCACGAAATTGCGGTCGGCGAAAATGGCCTTGTCGAACAGCGGTTCGCGCGCGGTCGTGAAATGGACGATCGCGATCCACGCCGCGCTGCCCATCAAGAAGGTGTAGAACCAGATCTCGTAAGACTGGAACCAGTCGAGCTGCGACCCGCGGTCGAGCAGCAATTGCAGCGAGGAGAGCGCGACCGCCAGCATCACGAACCCGAACAGGTCGAACTTGCGCCGCTTGCCCTCGCGGTGGGGCAGCTGGGTGATCAGCAGCGCCAGCGCGAGGATGCCGACGGGCAGGTTGACGTAGAACACCCAGCGCCAGTTGGCGCTCTCGGTCAGCCAGCCGCCCAGGATCGGCCCCAGGATCGGGCCGATCATGATCCCCAGACCCCAGATCGCCATCACTTGCGGGTGGCGGCTGGGCTTCGAGCTATCGAGCATGAAGCTCTGGCTGAGGGGCGGGATGAACGCTCCGGTGACCCCCTGCATCGCGCGGAACAGCACCATCTCGCCAAGGTTCTGCGCCATCCCGCACATCATCGAGGCGATGATGAAACCCGCGACCGAAAAGATGAACAGCCGCCGCGCGCCGACCCGGTCGCCCAGCCAGCCGGTGGCCGGCATCGCGACCGCGCTGGCGATGATATAGCTGGTCAGCACCCAGGTGACGCTCTCCGCATTGGCGCCCAGCGCGCTTTGCATGTGCGGGATCGCGACGTTGGCGATGGTCGTGTCGAGCACCTGGATCAGCGATGCGGCCATGATCCCGACCAGCAGCAGAGGCTGGTTGCGGACCTGCAGCAGAGGCTCGTCGGCGGGCGGAGGCGCGGCGGTTCCGGCAGCAGGCGAGGCAGGGCGGGCGGCGCTGGCCATTGCTTCAGCGGTCGTCGGTAAAGACGGTCACATCGGTAGAAAGCCCGGCGATCAGCCGTCGCGGGCTCTTGCTGGTAATGCGGATCTTGACCGGCACGCGCTGCGTCACCTTGACCCAGTTGCCGGTCGCGTTCTGCGCCGGGAGGACGGAGAATTCCGAGCCCGTGCCCGCGCCGATCGTCTCGACCTCGCCCTTCAGGACCAGGCCGGGATAGGCATCCACGCGGATTTCCGCGCGCTGGCCCACACGCATGTCGTCGAGGTCGGTTTCCTTGAAATTGGCCTCTACATAGGAGCTGCCATCCTCGACCAGCGTGAGGACGGGCAGGCCCTGCACGATCTGCTGGCCGATCTGCAGCCGGTCCGCCTGCGTCACCGTGCCCGCCGCGGGCGCGCGCACCTCGGTGCGGCTGAGGTTGAGCTCTGCCCCGGCTTTCTTGGCCTCGCCCGCCGCGATGGCCGGGTTCTGTCCCGGTACGGCAGCGCCTTCGGCCAGCTTGGCCTGCGCGGAGGTCTTGCGAGCCTGCGCGAGGCGCAGCTCTTCGCGCGCCTGATTGACCTGGTGCTGGGCCGCGTCATGCTCGGCCTTGGTCAGGAAGCCCTTCTTGTACAGCGCATCCTTGCGCGCGAAATTGGCTTCGGCAAAGGCGATATCCTCGCGCGCGGCGGAGATCGATGCCCCGGTGAGGTCGGGGTCGCTGGTCAGCGCGGTGCGGCTGGCCTGCGCCTGCGCGATGGCCGCATTGGCTTCGGCAATCTGCACTTCGTAGGGGCGTGGGTCGATCCGGAACAGCAGCTGGCCCGGCTTCACCCGATCCCCGTCGGCGACCAGCACCTCGACGATCTGCCCGCCGACCTCGGCCGAAATCGAGACCCGGTCCTGCTGCACGTAGGCATTGTCGGTCGCCACCTTGCCCTGCAGGCTGGACCAGTAGACGAACCCGCCGATCAGCAGCAGCAGGGGCACCACCGCCATCAGCGCGATGCGCCGCCAGCGGCGTTTCTTGGGCGCGGTTGCGGGCGCCTCCTCGGTTGCGGGAGTGTCGCTTGCGATGACGGGATCGGCTTCAGCCATGGGCGGGCTCTTGCATTTCGGGAGTGGTGGAGAGGTTAGCGGAAACCCGGTGAAGTATTCGTGAAAACGCCGCCTGCTCGCCCTCGTCGAGCCCGTCGACCATCTGGTCGAGCAGCCCGGAAAGGGCATCGCGGATGCGTGCAGCCTCACCTGCGGCGCGCGGTGTCAGGAAGAGGAGGCGCGCGCGGCGGTCGCGCGGGTCGTTGCGCCGCTCGACGAGCCCGGATTCCTCCATCCGGTCGACCATCCGGCACAGCGTGATCGGTTCGACCTCCAGCCGCTCGGCATGAAAGGCCTGGTTCTCACCCGGCGCTCTTTCGAGCGCCAGCAGAAGGCGCGCCTGCGGCCCGGTAATGCCGATGGCGCGCACCCGCTCGTCGAATGCGCGGCGCAAAAGGCGCGCATTGTCGACCATCAGCCAGCCCAGGTTCTTGTCCATGCGCGGGCATATAATAAGCGTACTTATTACGTGCAACACCGTTGCCGGAGGAGGTCGCCATTTGATAGGCGAGAGGTCAATCTACCGGAGCATTTGCCCCCAATGACCACAGAAAATTTCCAATCCTTCGACGGCACCACGCTGGCGCTTCACCGGATGGGCGAGGGCAGGCCGGTCGTGCTGCTGCATGGCCTGTTCTCCAATGCGGACATGAACTGGATCCGCTTCGGCCATGCGCAGCAGATTGCCGAGCAGGGCTACGAGGTCCTGATGCTCGATTTCCGGGTGCATGGGCAGAGCGAGGCGCCGCATGGGGCGGAGAATTATCCGGCGGGCGTGCTGGTCAAGGATGTCGTCGCGCTGGTCGAGCATCTCGGGCTGACCGACTACGACCTTGCCGGTTTCTCGCTCGGCGCGCGGACAGCGATTCACGGCGTTGCCACCGGCAAGCTGGCCCCGCAGAGGCTGATCCTGGGCGGAATGGGCGTCGACGGCCTGCGCGGATGGGATAAGCGCGCAGCGTTCTTCATCCGCGTGATCGACGAATTCGATGCGATTCCGAAGGGCGATCCGGCCTATTTCTCGATGCAGTTCCTCAAGTCGCAGAAGGTCGATCGCACCGCCGCGAGGCTGCTGCTGGGCAGCATGGAAAACCTCGATCTGGCAGAGCTGGCGAATATCGCCTGCCCCACGCTGGTCGTCTGCGGCGACGAGGACAGCGACAACGGTTCTGCGCAAGAGCTGGCCGGGATGCTGCCGGACGCGACCTATGCCGAGGTGCCGGGCACCCACATGAGCAGTGTCACCAAGCCCGATCTGGGCCGCGCGATGGCACAGTGGCTGGGCCCGGCAAAACGCTGACGGCCCCGCTTGCTATTACCCCGCGTGACGGTAGTTTCGCGGCCAATCTCAAACGCTACGACAGGATGCCGCCCATGAAATTGCTTCCCGTTTCGCTCGCCGCGCTCGCCGCCGCGTCTCTCGCCACGCCCGCGCTGGCCGACGACCACGGCACCCAGACCGAGCAGGCGGCCGAGCAGTATCCGATGACGCCCGAAGGGGCCGCCAGCTGGGTCGCGATGGTGGAGAAGGACCTGTTCGACTACTCGGTGCACGCGAGCCAGATCTACTGGGTCAACGCGACCTACATCACGCATGATACCGATGCGCTGGCCGCCAAGGTCGGGGCCGAGGGGACCGAGAAGTCGGTCAACTACGCGCTCGAGGCGGCAAAATACGCCGAGGTCGACGGGCTCGATCCCGAAGTCGCCCGCAAGCTCGACATCCTGCGCAACGGCATCGTCCTGCCCGCGCCGACCGCCGATGGCGCGGCGACCGAGCTGAACGAGATCGCGACCAGCCTCAACAGCCAGTACGGCAAGGGCAAGGGCACACTCAACGGCAAGGAAATCAGCGGCTCCGACATCGAGGCGGAGATGGGCAATCTCGAACGCACGCCTGCCGAACTCGCGGAGATGTGGGCCAGCTGGCACACCAATGTCGGCGCGCCGATGAAGGACGACTACGCCCGCATGGTCGAGATCGCCAACGAAGGCGCGAAGGAACTGGGCTTCGACAATGTCGGCACGATGTGGCGGTCGGGCTACGACATGCCGCCGGAGGAATTCTCCGACGAGCTTGAGCGGATGTGGCAGGAGGTCGCACCGCTCTACCAGTCGCTGCACACCTATGTGCGGACCAAGCTGAACGAGAAATACGGTGACGATATCCAGCCCGCGACCGGCCCGATCCGCGCCGATCTGCTGGGCAATATGTGGGCCCAGGAATGGGGCAATATCTACCCGCTGGTCGCGCCCGCGGGCTCGGGCGATCTGGGCTATGACATCGGCGACCTGCTGACGGCGCAGGGCAAGGACCCGATGGACATGGTGAAGATCGGGGAGGGGTTCTATTCCTCGCTCGGCTTCAAGCCGCTGCCCGAGACGTTCTGGGAACGCAGCATGTTCACCAAGCCGGCGGATCGCGAGGTGGTCTGCCACGCGTCAGCCTGGGACGTGGACAACAAGGACGATATCCGCATCAAGATGTGCATCAAGGTGAATGCGGACGATTTCGTCACCATCCACCACGAACTGGGCCACAACTACTACCAGCGCGCCTATAACGATCAGCCCTATCTCTACCTCAACGGTGCGAACGACGGCTTCCACGAAGCGATCGGCGATTTCATCGCGCTGTCGATCACGCCCGAATATCTGGTCCAGATCGGTCTGCTCGATCGCAAGGACGTGCCGAGTGCGGACAAGGATATCGGCCTGCTGCTGCGTCAGGCGATGGACAAGGTCGCGTTCCTGCCCTTCGGCCTGCTGGTCGACAAGTGGCGCTGGGGCGTGTTCGACGGGTCGATCACGCCTGCCGATTACAATACCGCGTGGCACGATCTGAAGCGCGAATATCAGGGCATCACCCCGCCGGTCGAGCGGCCTGCCGACGCCTTCGACCCGGGCGCGAAATATCACATCCCGGGCAACACGCCGTACACGCGTTACTTCCTCGCACGCATCCTGCAGTTCCAGTTCTACAAGGCGGCGTGCGACCAGGCTGGCTGGAAGGGCCCGCTGCATCGCTGTTCCTTCTACGGCAACAAGGAAGTGGGCGAGAAGCTGAACGCCATGCTCGAAATGGGCGCCAGCAAGCCGTGGCCGGATGCGCTGGAAGCCTTCACCGGCAGCCGCGAGATGAGCGGCAAGGCGATGATGGAATATTTCGCCCCGCTCAAGGAATGGCTCGACAAGCAGAACGCGGGCAAGCCCAGCGGATGGTGATCGCACCGGCGGCAGGCGCGTGGCTGGCGGTGATCGCATGATCACCGTCGGCTGGCGCGAACTGGTCGGGCTGCCCGAACTCGGCCTCAAGCGCGTGCCCGCCAAGATCGACAGCGGCGCGCGCACATCCTCGCTCCACGGGAGTGTGCTCGAAGAGTTCCGACGCGATGGCGAGAAATTCGTCCGCTTCGAGGTGCTCTTCCCCGGCACCAAGGTGCAGCAGGTGTGCGAGGCGGTGCATGTCGATGTGCGCGGGATCACCAGCTCCAATGGCGAGACCCAGCTGCGCTATGTGATCAAGACCCCGCTCACGATTGGTGATATCACCTTCCGTGCGGAGATCAGCCTCGCCGATCGTAGCGACATGAAGTTCCCTATGCTGATAGGGAGGAGCGCACTGCGTCGACGCTTCCTCGTCGATTCGGGCAATTCCTGGCTCCAGACCCCCGGAAGGGAGCCAGTGAAAGGTCACAAACCCTGAGGATCAGGCCATGAAAATCGCGCTGCTCGCCCGAAATCCCAATCTCTATTCGCACAAGCGCCTGATCGAAGCGGCGGAGGCACGTGGCCACCAGATCGACTGGCTCAACACGCTGCGCTGCACGGTCCACATCGCCAGCCACAAGCCCGAAGTCTATTATGACGGAGAGCCGTGCATCGGGTACGACGCGGTCATTCCGCGTATCGGGGCCTCGATCACCAATTACGGGCTCGCGATCCTGCGCCAGTTCGAAATGCGCGGCTGCTGGCCGCTGAACGAAAGCGTCGCGATCGGGCGCAGCCGCGACAAGCTGCGCAGCTTGCAGATCCTTGCCAAGCACGGCCTCGGCCTACCGCTGACCGCCTATGCCAATGATCCCAAGAAGGCGGAGGAGATCATCCGCGCCGTCAAAGGCCCGCCGGTGGTCATCAAGCTGCTGGAGGGCACGCAGGGCATCGGCGTCGTGCTGGCGGACTCGATGTCCTCGGCCAAGTCGGTGATCGAGGCGTTTCGCGGCGCGAACGTCAATATCCTGGTGCAGGAATTCATCAAGGAAGCGGGCGGCACCGATATCCGCGCGCTGGTGATCGGCGGCAAGGTGGTCGCCGCGATGAAGCGCACCGGCGCGCCCGACGATTTCCGTTCCAACCTCCATCGCGGCGGCAGTGCCCAGCTGATCAAGATCACGCCCGAGGAGCGCAGCACCGCGGTGCGCGCGGCCAAGCGCATGGGGCTGAACGTGTGCGGCGTCGACATGCTGCGGTCCAACCACGGGCCGGTCATCATGGAGGTCAATTCCTCGCCCGGGCTCGAAGGGATCGAGGCGGCGACGAACAAGGACATTGCCGGGCAGATCATCGAATTTATCGAGAAGAGCGCCAAGATCGGCGCAACCAAGACCAAGGGCGCGGGCTAACCCGCCGCGTTCCGGATCGAGCACAAGAGGGGGCAAGTAATGCGGAAACTGGCAACGGCGATGGTGCTGGCAGCGGGCCTGGCGGGCCAGGCATCGGCGCAGTCGAGCGCACCGATGGTGGGCGCGCACGCGCCTGAAAGCGTCGTCAGCGCGCTCAGAAATGCGGGCTACCGGGCGGAGCTGGACACCGATGGCAATGGCGACCCGATGATCACCAGCGCCTTCGCATCGATGGTGTCCTTCATCCACTTCTACGGCTGCAACGAGGGCAAGGACTGCACCTCGCTGATGTTCACCACCGGCTTCGACAGCGAAAAGCCGTGGGCGTCGGAGGACGCGCTGGCGATCAACCAGAACATCCGTTTCGCCTCCACCTGGCTCGACGACGAGGGGGATCCGTGGATCTCGTGGGATGTCGCGACCGGGCTTGAGGGGATTCCCACTGGCGCATTTATCTACGGCCTGCGCAAGTACGAGACGACCGTTGCCCAAGTGGCCGATCAGGTGTTTGGCGAAGAGGCCACCGAATAGGCTTCCTGCACATCGTGCGGCTTTGCATCGGGCACGAAATTGCTATTCTGGGTCTTCGGGAAAAGAGGGGGGTATCTTGAAAACACTGTTTCTTGCCATCGCCGCAGGGGGCCTCGCCCTGTCTCCGGTCGCCGCCAGCGCGCAGACCTATCAGGAAACGCGTCTGCTCAAGACCATGGACAATGCCGACCTGGAAGCGGTCCTCGGTGCGATGGACGCGACGTGGAAAAGCTCGCCGCGCGAGGATGATACCGACCTGTATCAGATCACCTTCGCCAATGGTCTGAAGGCCTATGGCTGGTATCGCGTGTGCGAGGACGACCAGTGTCGCGGGCTGGTGCTGGTGGCCCAGTTCTCCCGTCCGTCCGGCTACGACAGCGACGCCGCGCTGGACGACAAGCTGCGCGGCTTCAACGACACCGCGCCTGCGGCCAAGGCCTATCGCGGGACCGACGGAAATGTGGTCCTGCAATCCTACATCATCTCGGACAGTGGGATCATGATGGGCAACATGAAAGCGCAGCTCGAAGTCTTCAGGGACTCCGGGGCCAGCTATCAGGACTATATCAGCGAGTAGCGCCGCGCGCGATCGCCAAGCGTTCTTGAGGCGCCCCCGGTTCGTCCGTGGGGCGCCTTTTATCTGAACGGCGGTTCGTTGAACGCGCGCAGCTTGCGACTGTGCAGGCGCGGGCCTTCCTCGCGCAGGTGGCGCACAGCGGCGATGCCGATCTGCAGGTGCGCGGCGATCGCTTCCTCATAGAAGGTGTTCGCCTGCTTGGGCAGCTTGATCTCGCCGTGCAGCGGCTTGTCGCTGACGCACAGCAGCGTGCCGTAAGGTACCCGGAAGCGGAAGCCCTGCGCGGCGATGGTCGCGCTTTCCATGTCGATCGCGACCGCACGGCTGAGCGAGAAGCGCCGCGCCGACATGGCGTAGCGCAGTTCCCAGTTGCGGTCGTCGGTGGTGACCACGGTGCCGGTGCGCAGGCGCTGCTTGAGATCGCTGCCCTGCTGGCCGGAGACCTCTTCCGCCGCCTCTGCCAGCGCCTGTTGCACTTCCGCGATTGCGGGCAGCGGAATTTCCGGCGGCAGCACGTGGTCGAGCACGTGATCGTCGCGCAGGTACGCATGGGCGAGCACGTAATCGCCGATCTTCTGGCTGGAGCGCAGGCCGCCGCAATGGCCGATCATCAGCCATGCTTCTGGCCGCAGCACCGCCAGATGGTCGCAAATGGTCTTCGCATTGCTGGGGCCGACGCCGATATTGACCAGCGTGATCCCGTCGCCATTCTTGCCGATCAGGTGGTAGGCGGGCATCTGGTGACGCCGCCATGCCGCGTCGGACAGCTGGTCCTTCGCGTTCTCGGTCGGTTCTGTCAGGTAAAGCCCGCCGGGTCCGGCCAGCGCGCTGCATCCGTCCTCGCCCAGCCGTGCACCTGCCCAGTCGACGAATTCGTCGACATAGCGGTGGTAGTTGGTGAACAGCACGAAGCGCTGGAAATGCTCCGGATCGGTGCCGGTATAATGCGCCAGTCGCGCGAGGCTGAAATCGGTCCGCAACCCGTCGAACAGCGACAGCGGAATCTGCTGGTCGGGCTCGTCCAACTCGATCCCGTCGGCCAGCTCGTCGCCGATATCGGCGAGGTCGGTGTGCGGGAAGTGGCGGGCGATATCCTGCGGGCTGATCCCCTGGAGCCGCGCGGTCGCCTCCCCGTCGAGCACGTAGGGGAAGGGGATTTCCTGGTCGGAAGGCTGCACGTCGAGCTGGATCGTGTAGTCGCTCTCGATCAGCTCCAGCTGCGCGCGCAGATAGGCGCGGAACAGCTGCGGGCGGGTGACCGTGGTCGAATAGGTGCCCGCCGTCCCTAGCCGGCCGAATGCGCGGCTCTGCGAATCCTTGGGTTCGCTGCCATCATAGTGGAGCAGCAGGCGCGGATAGGTGTAGCGGTCCTTGCGCGCGCTTTCGGCGGGCAGCGTGCCGTTTTCGGCAAAGGCGATGATGTCTTCGCGCAGCGCGGCGATGCTTGCGTCGTAGTGCGCCTGAAGCGCGTCGAGGGCCTGTTCGATGGATAGCATGGCGCGGCGTCTAACCTGCCGGAAGGCCGGGTCAAGCGGGGAGGCGCGCGAGTGCGCTCAGAAGCCGTATTCTCGATAGGCGATCGGCAGGCCGGGATCGTTCTTCTGTGCGGCGGTTTTCTCTGCCTCGCCATCGGCGGTCTGGCCAAGACGGGTCAGCGCGACGCCGCGACCATAACGGGCGTGCCAGTATTCGGACTGGAGCGCGACAGCCCGATCATAGGCCGCGAGCGCCTGCTTCGGGTTTTTCGTCAGCAGGTAGTAGGCGCCAAGACTGTCCCATCCGGCTTCGTAATCGCCCACATCCTTGGCCAGCTGTTCGCATGGCCACTTTGCTTCGGTGGGCACCCGGTACACGGTTACCAGCCGCCAGCAGGCGATGTTGAGCAGGTAGGCATCCTCTTCACCCGACAGCAACCGGCTGGCCCACACGAAATTGTTGCGCGCGTTCAGATTTTCGCCGGCTTCCGCAAAAACCAGCGCGCGCATGAAGAACACGCGCGCCACGTTGACGTCCTGCTGGTTCAGTTCGAGGGCCGCGAGCCTGTCCTTGGTCTCGGGCGCGAAGCGATAGCTTGAGACCGCATAGTTCTCGAACTGCGAATCGCGCAGCGCTTTCCATTCAACCAGCTTGGTGAAGACGAAGGCCGCGCACGCCATGTCATCGAACTCGAAACAGGCGTCCGCGGTCAGATCGGCCCACGCGATACGCAGGTTGGTCGGCAGAGCTTCGAAGTCCATTGCCTTGAGCGTTTCGACCATCTCTTCGCGGTCGCGGACATCATAGGCCAGACGCATTTCCTCGAGCAGCAGGGCGGTGCGAGCATTGGTGTCCCGTGCCGAAGAAGCCAGCGCTGCGCAGGCATCGGCGGTATCGAACCTGTGCGTGTCCGCCCCGGGTTTGAAACAGGCATCCAGCTCGGGGCCTGGCTGCCAGTCTTCGACAACGGCTTGGGCGGCCAGCGGTGAAGATGCTGCAAGGAGGAGGGCTGCGCACAGAAGACTCCCGGGAAACTGCCAAGTCGCCATCATTCGCACCAATATTGCAGGGTTAGCGGGAAGCGAAATCTGTCGCCAAATCCAACCGCGCACAAGCGAAATACGCACCGTGCTGTGCGCCCAAGAAAAAGGCCGCTGCGCACCGTGGTGCGAGCGGCCCTTTTACTAGCTGCGCGATGCGCGAGGCTTATTCGCCCTTGGGCGCAACCTCGTCCGAGCTCGTTTCCGGCTCGGTCGCTTCGATCAGCGATTCGGTGGTCGACTGGCCTTCGGGCGTGCTCACGCCGTCTTCCATCAGCTCGGCAGGGATTTCGCCCGGCTCGAGATTCGGGTCGATCTTGTTCTCGGAAGCCGCTTCCTCGATTTCCCGCTGTTCGTCTTCGAACATCTGGGCGAGGACGTCGACGCCCTGGCTCTGCAGTTCGGCTTCGTCGTCCGAACGGGCGACGTTGGCCTTCACGATCACGTGCACCTCGGGGTGCAGCGCAACGGTGACGTCGTGCATGCCGATGGTCTTGATCGGGCTACCCATGACGACCTGACGCTTGTCGACTTCGTGGCCCTGGGCTTCGAGGCCCGCCACGATGTCACGCACGTTGACCGAACCGTACAGCTGGCCGGCGTTCGACGAGGCGCGGATCAGGACGATTTCTGCACCGGCGATCTTCTCGCCAGCCTTTTCGGCTTCGCCACGACGTTCCGCGTTTTCCTTTTCCAAGCGTTCGCGGTTCGCTTCGAAGACCTTCTTGTTCGCGGCGTTGGCGCGCAGCGCCTTCTTCTGCGGTAGCAGGAAGTTGCGTGCGTAGCCGTCCTTGACGGTCACGACGTCGCCGATGCTGCCGAGGTTGCCGATACGTTCGAGGAGGATGATATCCATGTCTCTGCTCCTCTTACTTCACGACGTAGGGAAGAAGGCCGATGTGGCGCGCGCGCTTGATCGCCTTGGCGAGTTCACGCTGCTTCTTCGCGCTGACGGCGGTGATGCGGCTGGGTACGATCTTGCCACGTTCGGACATGAAGCCCTGCAGCAGACGCACATCCTTGTAGTCGATGACCGGAGCATTCTTGCCCGAGAACGGGCAGGTCTTGCGGCGGCGGAAAAACGGGCGGGCCATTAGTCGTCTCCCCGATCGGAGCGCTCGCGGCGCTTCTTGGAATCACGTTCGTTCTTGCGCATCATCGCCGACGGGCCTTCCTCGTGTTCGTCCACGCGGATGGTCATGTAACGGATGACGTCTTCGTTGATGCGGGTCTGCCGTTCGAGTTCGGCGACCATCGCACCGGGGCCTTCGATGTTCAGCAGAACGAAGTGGGCCTTGCGGTTGCGGTCGATCTTGTAGGCGAGGTTCTTCAGACCCCAGGTCTCCGTCTTGGTGACCTTGCCTTCATTCGACTCGATAATCTCGGTGGCTTGCGCGGCCAGAGCGTCGACTTGCGACTGGCTCAAATCCTGGCGCGCAAGGAATACATGCTCGTACAGAGCCATGCCTTTTCCTTTCACATTGCTGCCGATCGCTGGCTTGTCCGCGCGGATCGCGGGGCCCCTCCGGCTTTCTTGGTTTCCCCACTGCGGGCCGTCACCCACAGCAGGGAAGCGGGGCACATAGCGGGATCGTGGGATAATGCAAGGCTTCGCGTTGCGCGCGCGGGGTGCCAAAGGAGGCTGTGCTGCGTTGGCAGGGTCGACGCGCGTTTTGAAGAGGATTTGCAAATGCCCGGCGGCCTTGCTGCACTACTGGACGATGTATCGATAATCGCACGCGCCGCGGCGGCCTCGGTCGACGATGTTGCGGCGGCCGCGGGGCGGGCTGGCACCAAGACGGCGGGCGTGGTGATCGACGATGCCGCGGTCACGCCCAGTTACGTCACCGGTTTCAGCCCGGCGCGCGAATTGCCGATCATTGCGAAGATCGCGGTGGGCAGCGTCAAGAACAAGCTGCTGATATTGCTGCCGGGTGCCTTGCTGCTGAGCGAGTTCCTGCCGCAGGCGATCGTCTTCATCCTGATGCTGGGGGGCTGCTACCTCTCCTACGAGGGTGCGGAGAAGATCATCGAGAAGCTGACCGGCGACAAGCATGGCGAGACCGTGGATGAGCCGATCAAGAACGAAAAGGCGTTCGAGAAGAAGCGCGTCGACGGCGCGATCCGCACCGACCTGATTCTATCGGCGGAGATCATGGCGATCGCGCTGAACGAGGTGGCGGCGGAAACCTTCGTCACCCGCGCGATCGTGCTCGCGCTGGTCGGCCTGGCGGTGACGGCCGGCATTTACGGCGCGGTCGCGCTGATCGTGAAGCTGGACGATATCGGCCTGCACCTGATGAAGAAGCCCGGCGACTTCGCGAAGAAGGTCGGCAAGCTGATGCTCAACGCGATGCCCCATATCCTCACGATCCTGTCGGTCGTGGGCACTGCCGCGATGCTGTGGGTCGGCGGCGGGATCATCCTGCACGGCACGCACGAGCTGGGCTTCCAGCCGCTCTACGGCGCGGCGCACGGGCTGGAGCATGCGGTGGAGACGACGACCGGCGCGCTGGGCGGCGTGCTCGGCTGGGTGGCCTATGCGACCTCGTCCGCGCTACTCGGGCTGGTGCTGGGCGCGGTGATCTTTTTCGTGCTGCACAAGGTGTTCAAGCTCGGCCATGCCGAGGAACAGGGCGAGGGCGCGCACTAGGGCGCGCGCTTAGCCCACCTTGGTCAGATCGGTCCCGCAACGGCTGCAGGTCTTGTTCGGCCACGGCAGCATCAGCGGGCCGCGAAAGAACAGG
The DNA here is from genome assembly GCF_015999305.1 of Erythrobacter sp. YJ-T3-07. Lineage (NCBI taxonomy): Bacteria > Pseudomonadati > Pseudomonadota > Alphaproteobacteria > Sphingomonadales > Erythrobacteraceae > Erythrobacter > Erythrobacter sp. YJ-T3-07. The sequence continues at coordinate 1,130,008 of NZ_JAEAGP010000001.1, forward strand.
TTCTTGCGGCAGTTCGGGCAGTTGAAGCCGAGGATGCCGATGTTTGCCATGAACAGGCTGAAGATGACGATCGCGAAGGCGACGCTCGAATGGCCGATCCACGCATCGACCGCGATGATGAACACCACGCCGAGCGCCACGCCGAGCAGCATCTTGAGCGCGTGGCGGCGGGCGCGTTCGTAGACGCTCAAGCCAGCCGCTCCAGAACGTTGCGGGCAAATACGCTCAGCGTGTCATCGCGCGCGCCCATGATTGCGATGCGGTCGCCGGGCCGGGCATTCGCGACCAGCCAGTCGCCGCAACCCTCGCGAGTGTTGATGTGAAGCGCCTTTCCGCCGTGTTTCGCGATCAGATCGACGATCCGCTCGCTACCTTCGGAGCGGTCGACCGTGCCGCCGAAATAGACCGGGTCGCATAGCAGGGTGATATCCTCGGGGCCGAGTTCGCGGGCGAAGGTCTCGGCCAGCTCGGCACCCATCTGCTTGAGCGGGCCGTAGCCATGCGGCTGGAAGAACGCGAGCACGCGGCCCGGGTGCGATTTCAGTGTGCGCAGGGTCGCGGCGGCCTTCTCCGGGTTGTGGCCGAAATCGTCGATCACAGTCACGCCTGAGGAGGACGTGCCGACGATGTCGAACCTCCGTGCCAGCCCCTTGAACTCGGCCAAGGCCGCAACCGCATCGGCCACCGGCACACCCGCTGCATTCGCCCCTGCAATCGCCGCGAGCGCGTTCGACAGGTTGTGCCGCCCCGGCAGGTTCAGGGTCAGAGCGTGCTGGCTGTCGTCGCGCTTGTCGTGGACCATCGCCGCCTGCCGCGTCGGCCCCTCGGCAATGCTGCCCTCGACGATGCCGAGCGCGGCGCAGCCATTGGTCACGCCGAAGGTCAGCGGGGCATTGGCGTGAGCGACAAGGCGAAAGGCTTCCTCGTCGTCGGCATTGACCACGCCGCGCTCCGACGCGTCAAGGAAATCTCCGAACAGCTGGCGCAGCTCGTCCATGCTCTTGTGGTCGAGCGATACGTTGAGGAGGATACCCACCGCAGGGCTATATTGCGCGATCGAGCCGTCGCTTTCGTCGACCTCCGACACATACAGCTCCGCGTCGCCGACCACCGCGCTGGCGAAGGGGCGGTCGTCGCTGACGAAGTTCTTCATCACCGCGCCGTTCATGATCGTCGGATTGCGGCCCGCGTGGTGCAGGATCCAGCCGAGCATTCCGGTGACGGTCGACTTGCCGCTGGTACCCGCGACCGCGACGCCGGTTTCGGCGGCGTTGAACAGCGCCGCGTTCAGGTCCGCGCGGGTCAGGCGGGGGAGGCCGAGCTCCTTTGCGCGGACGACTTCGGGCACGGTGTCTTCCACCGCTGCGCTCGCCACCAGCACCTGTTCGGGCCGGGTGATTCCGCTGCCGTTCTGCGGGAACAGCTGGAAACCCTGGCGCTCCAGCGCGGCGAATTTCTCGGGCGTGCGACCCTGGTCGAAGCTGCGGTCCGACCCGGCGACCTCCGCCCCGCGCCCCTTCAGGATCGCGGCGAGCGGTTGCATCCCCGATCCGCCGATCCCGCAGAAGAACCAGGGGCGGGCGGTCAGGTCGGCAGTAGGGTCGGGAAGGTCGGTCATCCGGCCTGCCTATTGTCATTAGACCAACTCGTCACCCCCGCGCAGGCGGGGGTGACGCTTTTTGCCACTCGCCTCCGCTGAAGAGAGCGGGAGCCCCGCCTGCGCGGGGATGACGAGGGTGGGTTTGGCGGGTACAGCGCAGACATGACCCGCATCGCCATCTGCGCGCCCGCTACCGCCATCACGCCCGACCATGCCGCCGCGATCGAGCAGCTGGTCGCGGACGAGTTTCCCGAACACAGCGTCTATGTGCACCCGCAATGCTTCGAAAGCTGGGGCCACTTCGCCGGGACCGATCTGCAACGCCTGACGGCACTGCTCGAATGCGCGAATGATCCGCAGTTCGATGCCGTGTGGTTCGCCAAGGGCGGCTACGGATCGAACCGGATCGCGCAGGCGGCGGTCGCGCAGATGAACGATGCCGCGCGGCAGAAGACGTATGTTGGTTTTTCGGACATGGGCTACATGCTCGCCGCGCTCTACCGCGCCGGGATCGGCCAGCCGGTCCATGGTTCCATGCCGGTCAGCGCGCGCAGCGAGCATGGGCGCGAGACGGTGCGCCGCGTGCTGCGCTGGTTCTCCGGCGATGGCAGCGGGCTGGAGCCGAGCCTCGATGGCAAGACGCCGGTGGTCGCCTTCAACCTCATCACTTTGGCGATGATGGTCGACACGCCGATGCTGCCCGATCTTTCGGGCCATGTGGTGATGGTCGAGGAGGTGAGCGAGCATCTCTACGCGGTCGACCGGCTGTTCTTCAGCCTGTCCAACACCCTGCCGCGGGTTGCGGGGCTGAGGCTGGGCGCGGTCAGCAACGTGCCGGAGAACGACCGCGAATTCGGTATGAGCGCAGAGGAAATCGCGCAGTTCTGGTGCGCGCGCGCAGGTATTCCATACCTCGGCCGGGCCGAAATCGGCCATACCGCCGCCAACCGGATCGTCCCCTTCGGCCTTGCCAGCCCGGCGCGCGGTTCCTAGGCCGCAGCGGATAAGGAGATATTATGCGAGCTTTCATCTTCCCCGGGCAGGGGAGCCAGAAGGTCGGCATGGGTGCCGACCTCGCCGAAGCCAGCGCCGCCGCGCGCGAGACCTTTCAGGAAGTCGACGACGCGCTGAACCAGAAGCTGTTCACGCTGATGCGCGAAGGGCCTGATGCCGAACTCACGCTGACCTCCAATGCACAGCCCGCGATCATGGCCAATGCCATCGCTGCGCTGCGCGTGCTGGAGAGCGACTTCGGCGTGAAGCTGAAGGATGCGGGTGATTGCGTCGCCGGGCATTCGCTGGGCGAATATACCGCGCTGTGTGCGGTCAACGCCTTCTCGCTGACCGAAACCGCCAAGCTGCTGCGCCTGCGCGGCATCGCGATGCAGGATGCCGTGCCGATCGGCGTCGGTTCCATGGCCGCGTTGCTGGGGTCCGATATCGAAACCGCTCAGAAGCTGGCCGAGGCCGCTGCCGAGGGCCAGGTGTGCGAGATCGCCAACGACAACGACCCCTCGCAGGTCGTGCTGTCGGGCCACGCGCAGGCGATCGACCGGGTGCTCGACATGGCGAAGGACCACGGCGTGAAGCGCGCGATCAAGATCGCGGTCTCCGCACCGTTCCACTGTTCGCTGATGAAGCCCGCCGCGCAGCGGATGAAGCTGGCGCTGGAAAACACGCCGCCTTCGGCGATGGACCTGCCGCTCTACGCCAATGTGACCGCCGCGAAGGTGGCCGATTCGGACGAGGAAAAGGCCCTGCTGGTCGAGCAGATCACCGGCCGCGTGCGCTGGCGCGAGAGCGTTCTGGCGATGCGTGCGGACGGGGTGGAGCAGTTCGTGGAGCTGGGCGGCAAGGTGCTCGGCCCCATGGTCAGCCGCACCGACAAGGACGCGAAGGTGACCAGTGCGATCACCATGGAAGACCTCGAAGCGCTGGCGAAGGAACTGGCCTGATGTGGGACGAACGCTACTCTGCCGATGCACCTGCCTATGGCGACGAGCCGAATGGTTTTTTGGTGGAAAAGGCAGACTTGCTGAAGCCGGGTAGCGTTTTGTGTATTGCCGAAGGGCAGGGGAGGAATGCGGTCTGGCTGGCGGGGCAGGGCTTCACCGTTACGGCGATGGACCAGTCTCCGGTCGGCCTCTCTTACGCAGCCGACCTCGCCCGTAGGCGGCATGTCGCGCTTTCGACTCAGGTTGGCGATCTGTCCGATTTCGACCTTGGTGAAAGCCGGTGGGATAATATCGTCTCCATTTTCGGTCACCTGCCGGGGGACCTGCGGCGGTCGGTTCACCGCCGGATCGAGCAGGCGCTAACGCCCGGCGGGTGCTTCCTGCTCGAAGCCTATCGCCCTTCGCAGATCGAGGCGGAGGGAACCGGCGGCCCGGGCGACGTGGACATGCTCCTCGATCTCGGAAAGCTCGCTGCGGAATTGCCCAACCTCGAACCTGTCGTCGGGCGCGAAGTATCGCGTGAAGTGAACGAAGGGTCCTATCATCACGGGCTGAGCGACACTGTCCAGTTCATCGGTCGCAAATCGGCCTAGATTAGGAAAGAAAATGTTCTCACTTGAAGGAAAGACCGCGCTGGTCACCGGCGCAAGCGGCGGGATCGGTTCGGCGATCGCCCGTGCCCTCGCATCGCAGGGCGCGCGCCTTGCCCTGTCGGGCTCCAACGGCGACAAGCTGCGCGCCTTTCGCGACCAGCTTAACGACGAATACGCGCACGATGCCGGCGCGCATGTCGAGATCACCTGCGACCTGTCCAATTCGACCAGTGTCGAGGAACTGATCCCCGCGACGATCGACACGCTCGGCAAGGTCGACATTCTGGTGAACAACGCCGGGATCACGCGCGACAACCTCGCCATGCGGATGAAGGATGACGAGTGGGATCAGGTGATCCGGATCAATCTGGAAGCCGCCTTCCGCCTGATGCGCGCCGCCGCCCGCCCGATGATGAAGGCGCGCCATGGCCGGATCATCTCGATCACCAGCGTCGTGGGTGCGACGGGCAATCCTGGGCAGATGAACTACTCGGCGGCCAAGGCCGGCCTGACGGGCATGTCGAAAAGCCTTGCGCAGGAACTCGCCACCCGGGGAATCACCGTCAACTGCGTCGCCCCCGGCTTCATCCGCACCGCGATGACCGATGCGCTGGACGACAAGCAGAAGGCGGCCATCGAAGCTCGCATTCCGGCGGGCCGCATGGGCGAAGGTGACGAAATCGGCGCTGCCGTGGCCTACCTCGCCAGCGACGAAGCAGCCTACGTCACCGGGCAGACTCTGCACGTTAATGGCGGGATGGCGATGCTCGGCTAGGTGTTGCGGGGCGGGACTGGCGCGCATCGACAACACCAACGGCTAGCCTAACCGCCCTCAACCCCTTATCCCCAGCAATCCGGGTGGACTCGCGCTTGCAGCTTGCCCCTAAGTGCAGGCGCGATAAGGAAACCGGATGAGATTTCTCGCGCGAAGGCAGACTCGAGGGGGAGTCGCGCCGAATTCCAAGCGCTTATGAGACGAGAGAAGGACCGATGAAGGCCACCATCGAACGCGCCACGCTGCTCCGCTGCCTGTCCCACGTGCAGTCCGTGGTGGAGCGCCGCAACACGATCCCGATCCTCAGCAACGTGCTGATCGACGCCGACGCGGGAGGCGGCGTGAAGGTGATGGCGACCGACCTCGACCTGCAGGTGGTCGAAACCATGACCGCCGCGAGCGTCGAGGGTGCCGGGGCGATCACCGTCTCCGCGCACCTGCTGTTCGACATCGCGCGCAAGCTGCCCGATGGCAGCCAGGTCAGCCTGGAAACCGCCGACAACCGCATGGTGGTGAAGGCCGGGCGCAGCCGCTTCCAGCTGCCCACCCTGCCGCGCGACGACTTCCCGGTGATCGTCGAGGGCGAACTGCCGACCAGTTTCGAGCTGCCCGCGCGCGAGCTGGCCGAACTGATCGACCGCACCCGTTTCGCGATCAGCACCGAGGAAACGCGCTACTACCTCAACGGCATCTTCCTGCACGTCTCGGACGAGGCGCGCCCGGTCCTGAAGGCCGCCGCGACCGACGGCCACCGGCTGGCGCGCTACACGCTCGACCGGCCCGAAGGCGCAGAGGGCATGCCCGACGTGATCGTGCCGCGAAAAGCAGTCGGCGAACTGCGCAAACTTCTTGAAGAAGCGCTCGATTCGAACGTCCAGATCGACCTTTCGGCGAGCAAGATCCGCTTCGCGCTGGGCGGCGAGGGCGGGGTGGTCCTGACCAGCAAGCTGATCGACGGCACCTTCCCCGATTACAGCCGCGTGATCCCGACGGGGAACGACAAGCTGCTCAGACTCGACCCCAAGGCCTTTTTCCAGGGTGTCGACCGTGTCGCGACCATCGCCACCGAGAAGACCCGCGCGGTCAAGATGGGGCTGGACGAGGACAAGGTGACCCTGTCCGTCACCAGTCCCGACAACGGCACGGCAGCCGAAGAGATTGCCGCCGAGTACAAGTCCGAAGGGTTCGAGATCGGTTTCAACGCCAATTACCTGAAGGACATCCTCGGCCAGATCGACAGCGACACGGTGGAGCTCCACCTCGCCGATGCGGGTGCCCCCACGCTGATCCGTCGGGACGAGAACAGCCCGGCGCTTTACGTCCTGATGCCGATGCGGGTGTAAAACCTAACCGCCCTTGTCACTGGCTCTGTCCGGTGGCCCGGGGCTAGGTTTGCTGGCGAAAGGAATTTCGCCATGCCATCCGGTTTCCTCGTCCTGTTGCTGCTGTCGGGAGCGACTCCGGTCGGTTCCGACGACTGCCCGGCGATCGTCGCCGCGACCACCAGCGAAAACGTGGACAGCAACCCCGATGCGGTGCGCTGCCTCACCTCGCGGATGAGCCAGAAGGTCTACGAGGATACGGAGCGGTGCATCGAGCTGATGATCGGCGTGTCGGATCTGCGCGAGAGCCTGAAGGGGATCGAACGCTATTCCCATCTCGACAACGCCAAGTCCGACAGGATCGAGGCCAGCATGCGCGGCGAGTTCGCGCGGATGAGGGCGCTGCCACCGCTGGGGGTGGATCTGGATGCCGGGCGCCAGGTGGCCGAGGCAACCCGGACGCCCTTCGCCGTCGCGCTATCCTCGATCCCGGACCGCCGCTATGCCGTCTGGTACGCCAAGGCCATCCCGCCCGAGCATTGTACCGCGGCGCTCGAATTTCGAACCGCGCTGCGCGTGCTTGAGGAAGACGAGCGGCGCCGGGCTGCGACCGGGTGAGGAAGCAAATGGAGGGAAAGACTATGCTGGCATTTCGCAAACCCGTGCTCGCGATCGCGGTATCGGCGCTCGCAACGGTATCGCTGCCTGCGCAGGCTGTGGCATCCGAGCGCAGCGACGCGCAGTGCCTGATGATATTTTCCGCGGCGCTTGGCCAGTATGAGAAAGCCGAAGAACGCGACGATGCGACGGAAAATGGCCTCTATGCGCTGGTCGGGTATTTCTCTGGCAAGCTGTCGGTGAGCAAAGGGGTCGACAGCCTGCAGTCGATTATGACCGAGGAACTCGCGGCCGAGGTCATGGAGAACTACGATTCCATACAGACCCGCTGTGTTGCGGAGTCCGACCAGATGAGCAAAGCCATGATCGCTGCCGGCAAGGCGCTTTCGGGTGAGTAATTTCTGGCGCGCCTGATCGCTGCCCATCGCGCAGCGGCGAGGCTCTTTCGCGCTAACCCAGAAACTCGCGCAGCAGGTCTATCGCACGCTCCGGGTGGGTCATCAGGAACAGGTGGCCTGCGCCTTCGAACACTTCCAGCCGTGCATCGGGAATCGCACCGGCGAGAAGCCTGCCATTCGCGAGCGGCACGATTGGATCGTTTTCTCCCATCATCACCAGCACGGGCTTGTCGAGGAAGGGAAGGGCAGGCAGCGAGGTCCATCCGGCCAGCGCCATCAGTTGGTAGAAATAGCCGGTGCTGCTGGGCGCGGTGATATTGCCGATCGAATGGCGCGCGCGCCTTGTCTCGTCGGCATTTTCCAGCGCCATCAGGTATTCGCTGCGCAGCATGGCGTTGATGCCCGAGAAGGGATCGGCCATCTGAGCCAGCATCACCGGGTCGCCCGGGATCATCAGCATGCCCGGAGAGGTCGCGGCCAGCACCACCCGCCTTACGCGGCTTGCGTATTGCAGGGCAAATTGCTGCGCCATCGCGCCGCCCCAGCTCATCCCCATCACATCGACCGTCTCAAGCCCGAAGCGCTTCAGCACGCCTGCTGCGGTCGAACTCATGGTAAAGGGATTATAGGGCAGCACCGGATCGGGCGACTCCCCCGTGCCCGGCATGTCGAACATGATAAAGCCCCGGTCCGTCAGGGTTTCCGCCAGCGGAGCGACCGCTTCGATGTTCGCGCCGATGCCGTTGAAGAACAGCAGTGGGGGGTGCGTGCAGGGCGCATCGAGCCGCCAGCGAGCCACTCGCAGCTCAATCCCGTCGACGTTTTCGAAGGATACCTCCGCGCTCAGCGGACCGCCCGGTTCCCCGCGGAGAGCCTTGGTCGGCTGACTGCGCGTGGCACCGCCAAACAGGCCCCAGCCGGGCAGGCGCAGGTCCATATCTGTAAAGCGCATGAATTCTAAAACCCTGAAAATAAGATCAAAATTCGACGACGACGCTGCGTTCCGGCGCTTGCGGCCTTCACCAAGGACTGCGTTTTCTTGTCAGGGCTGGAGTGATGGCGCTTGCTGCGCCGCAACACAAGGACGGGTCGCCTGTTGCCCCTCGATGGGGCGCCAAAACCCGCTTTAACCTGCCGCTAACCCCGATGGTTAATCCTTCTCCAGCCGGTTTCAGGTATAGAATCTAGGATGCAGCAGGGTACGCGTACGGAAAGACGGGCATTGGCAGCGGTGCGATCGCCTGAAGGCGACGCGACCGCTAGCGAGCGCCGTCGCAGCGGCCTGCCCACCAAAAGCAATGAAGCTGACGCTTTCGCGCGCGCGCGAGGGCTGAGCCTGAGCGACGATGCGCCCGCGCTGCCCTCGCAATGGCCCATACTGGGCGCAATGGCTCTGGTGGGCGCGCTGGGCAATGGACTGATTGCGCAGTCCTATCCGCCGATCACCTCGCTGGTTGCCCTGCTTCTTTCGGCGTTGCTGTTTTCGCTCTCCAGGCTCGTTCGCGACACCGGCAGGGTCCGCCGCCTGTCGGTGACCACCGCCTTCGGCCTGATCCCGCACCTGCTGGTCGGCTATGCCTATGCCGAGTGGATGTTCCACGGAGGTCTGCCGCTGGGCTTCGGGATCGCCACCTTGATCCTCGCGGGGAGCATGGCCGCGGTGTTTCTCGCCGGGCGGCCATTCCCGATGCTGTTCGTCAAGATCGGGATCTGGCTGCCGATCGCGGTTCACTCGATCGCCTATGACGATCACATGGCCGTGGTCGCGCTTCCGCTCGCGATCCTTGTCGCGGTGGGCATCGCCCTGTTCCAGGAACGCTACGACCGGCGCAGCGAGGAAGAGCGGCAGGCGGAAGAGCGCAGTCGCAATCGCTCAATCGACATCCTGCGCGATTACGAGGCGACCGGGCAGGGCTGGTTCTGGGAAACCGACAAGCAGGGGCGGATCGTCTACATCTCCGAAGTCTTTGCCGAGCGCTATGGCTTCGATCACGATGATCTGCTGGGCAAGGTGTTTACCAGCGTGTTCGAAGTCGATCCCAACGACCGCGACGCCGAACGCACGATCAAGTTCCACTTCACCGCCCACTCACCGTTCCATGAACTGCCGGTCAGGGGCGAGGGGCGCGCTGGCGACGGCACGGTGTGGTGGTCGGTCAACGGTCGGCCGATCTTCGATTCGTTCGACAACTTCTGCGGCTTCCGCGGCTCGGGCACCGACCTGACAGAGCGGCGGCGCAGCGCCGAGCACGCCTCTCGCCTGGCGCTTTACGATTCGCTCACCGGCCTCGCCAACCGCCACGCGCTCAGCCAGGCGCTGTCCAAGCTGCTGACCCACCGCAACCCGGCCCAGCGGGTCTGCTCGATCCTGATGCTCGACCTCGACCGGTTCAAGCATGTCAACGACACCTTCGGTCATCCGACCGGCGATGCCCTGCTCAACCAGGTCGCGCGGCGGCTGGAGAAGGTGGTCGGCGACCTCGGCACGGTCGGTCGGATCGGCGGCGACGAGTTCCAGGTTTTGATCCCGAAGCGCTGCGAAAAGGCCCGCCTCGAACAGCTCGGCGGCGACATCATCCACTCGCTCTCGCAGCCTTATTCGATCGACGGCAACCGCGCCGTCATCGGTGCGTCGGTCGGGATTGCGATCGCGCCCGAGCATGGCGGCACCAGCGAGCGATTGGTGCGCAGCGCGGATCTCGCGCTGTATGCGGCAAAGGACGCGGGCCGCGGGCGCTATCGCGTGTTCTCCGACGATCTCCACGTCGCCGCGCGAGAGCGCAACCAGCTGGAAGAACAGCTGCGGTTGGCAATCGATACCGGCGGTCTGCAACTGCATTACCAGCCGGTGGTCAACACTGCGACCGAAGAGATCAGCGGGTTCGAGGCGCTGATGCGCTGGAACCATCCCAAGCAGGGCTGGATCAGCCCGGAAAAGTTCGTCCCGGTGGCCGAAGATGCGGGGCTGATCGTGGCGATGGGCGAATGGGCCATCCGCCAGGCGTGCCGCGACCTTGCCCGCTGGCCGAAATCGGTTCGTTGCGCGGTCAACGTGTCGCCACTGCAATTCGCCGATCGGGCGCTGCCCGGGGTCATCGCCGATTCCATCGCAAAGGCCGGTATCTCGCCCGAGCGGCTGGAGCTCGAGATTACCGAAAGCGTCTTCCTGAGCGACGACGAGGGTACGGACGCGACCTTCGCCGCGCTAAAGGCGGTCGGCGTACGGCTGGCGCTGGACGATTTCGGAACGGGCTACTCCTCGCTCGGCTATTTGAAAAACGCGCCGTTCGACAAGATCAAGATCGATCAGGGGTTCGTGCGCGGGGCGACCATGCCGGGCAGCCGCAATGGCGCGATCATCGCCGCGATCTCAAGCCTGGCCAACGCGCTCGGGATGGACACCACCGCCGAGGGGGTCGAAACGCTCGACGAACTGGAGCTGATCCGGATGCACGGGTGCAGCCACATCCAGGGCTATATCTATTCCAAGCCGCTCTCCACCGCAGAGGCCGATGCGCGGCTGGCGGAAGGGCTCAAGGCCCGCCCCAGTGGCCCGCGCGCCGCACGAGAACCGCGTCAGGCGATGCTGCGCCGGGTGGTGCTGCAGCACGACGAGCACTTCTACAACGGCACGATTCGCAACATCTCGTCGCAGGGCGCGCTGATCGAAGGCCTGTGGAACGTGCCCGAGGGCACCGTCTTCCGCGTCGCGCTGAGCGAGCGGCTGGCAGTCGACGCGGAGGTGCGCTGGTGCGCCGAGAACCGCATCGGCGTGCGCTTCGTCCAGCGTCTGCGGCGCGACCAGCGCGGCCATTTCGACCTGCCGGCTCCCGAGGTCGAGCGCTCGATCCAGCGCGAGCAGCGGCGCTCGGCCTGAGGGCGCACGCAATTGCCGCTGTCCTGCACGGGACAGATCGTGCATCCCCGTCAAACATGCTGACAGACGCCCGCCCCGCGTCTATTGCGGCGCGGTAATGACTGACCTTTCCAAGATCCGCAATTTCAGCATCATCGCCCATATCGACCATGGCAAGTCCACGCTCGCCGACCGGCTGATCCAGCTCACCGGCGGGCTGACCGAGCGCGAGATGAGCGAGCAGCTGCTCGACAACATGGATATCGAGCGTGAGCGGGGCATCACCATCAAGGCGCAGACCGTGCGCCTCAGCTACACCGCCAATGATGGCGAGACGTACCAGCTCAACCTGATGGACACCCCCGGCCACGTCGACTTCGCCTACGAGGTCTCCCGCAGCCTCGCCGCGTGCGAGGGCGCGTTGCTGGTGGTCGACGCGGCGCAGGGGGTTGAGGCGCAGACCCTCGCCAATGTCTACCAGTCGATCGAGCACGACCACGAAATCCTGCCCGTTATCAACAAGATAGACCTCCCCGCCGCCGAGCCCGAGCGGGTCGCCGAGGAGATCGAGGAGATCGTCGGCATCCAGGCCACCGGCACCTGGCAGAACGGCGGCGCAGTGCTCACCAGCGCGAAATCGGGCATCGGCGTGGAAGACGTGCTCGAAGCGATCGTCGCGCGCATCCCGCCGCCCACGGGCGACCGCGACGCGCCGCTGACCGCCAGCCTCGTCGATTCCTGGTACGACCCCTATCTCGGCGTCGTCATCCTCGTGCGCGTGATCGACGGCGTCCTCAAGAAGGGCCTCAACGTCACATTCATGCAGGGCGGCACGCAGCACCTGATCGACCGGGTGGGCGCCTTCACCCCCAAGCGCATCGACCTGACCGAGATCGGCCCGGGCGAGATCGGCTTCATCACCGCGCAGATCAAGGAGGTGGAGCAGGCCCGCGTCGGCGACACCATCACCACGGTCAAGAACGGCGCCACCAAGGCGCTGCCCGGCTATCGCGAGCCGCAGCCGGTGGTGTTCTGCGGGCTGTTCCCCGTCGACGCCGCCGATTTCGACAAGCTGCGCGAGAGCATCGCCCGCCTGCGTCTCAATGATGCGAGCTTCACCTTCGAGACCGAAAGCTCCGCCGCGCTGGGCTTCGGCTTCCGCTGCGGCTTCCTCGGCCTGCTGCACCTCGAGATCATTCAGGAGCGCCTGAGCCGCGAATACGACCTCGACCTGATCACCACCGCGCCATCGGTCGTCTACCGCATCCACCTCGGCAAATCGAAGACCGAGGATGCCAAGGTGATCGAGCTGCACAATCCCGCCGACTACCCCGACCCCAACCGGATCGAGGTGATCGAGGAGCCGTGGATCAAGGCGGTGATCTACACCCCCGACGAGTATCTCGGCAGCATCCTAAAGCTGTGTCAGGACCGGCGCGGCATCCAGACCGACCTCACTTACGTGGGCGGCCGCGCGCAGGTGACCTACGAGCTGCCGCTGAACGAGGTTGTCTTCGATTTTTACGACCGGCTGAAGAGCATCAGTCGCGGCTATGCCAGCTTCGATTACGAGCAGATCGGCCTGCGCGAAGGCGATCTCGTGAAGATGAACATCCTCGTCAACAACGAGCCGGTCGACGCGCTGTCGCTGATCGTCCACCGCGGCGTGGCGGAAGAACGCGGCCGCGGCATGTGCGAGCGCCTGAAAGACCTGATCCCGCGCCACCTGTTCAAGATCCCGATCCAGGCCGCGATCGGCGGCAAGGTGATCGCCCGCGAAACCATCGCCGCCCTGCGCAAGGACGTCACCGCCAAATGCTACGGCGGCGACATCTCGCGCAAGAAGAAGCTGCTGGAGAAGCAGAAGAAGGGCAAGGCGCGGATGCGGGAATATGGCAACGTGAGCATTCCGCAGGAGGCGTTTATTGCCGCGCTGCGGATGGGGGAGGAGTGATGGCTGAGGACGATTTTCTTGCCTCTATCGATGATGTTCGCAAAATCATCACACCCATCGACAGTACAATCAAGTTTCCGGAGGTCCTAGAAAAGCTGATTAAGAAATATTCGGATGCTGTCAAAGAATTCCAGAGTATAGTTAGAAATTCTAGAACTTCCGAAGAAATTTTTATTTCGATAAGGAGTAATAGATACTCCAGTGAAGAGCGCATGGCTCTACTGAAAATATTTCGGCGGTGCGTCGCGCCGGTTCTTGACACCGAAACTTCAAAAAAGATAAGGGCTAACCCGACGTCCGAACTAATCGAGAATTTCGGATCCTCATTTAAACCGATCGGGAAACTTAAGAATCAGTTTGCGAATCTCTCCCGTGAAGAGGAGATGGCGCTCATCGCTCTAATTGGGGAGTATGATACGCGCGGTCAGTCCGGCTACGAATTGACAGGAATATTTTTCGATTGGTTCGCCGAGGCGTTAGGTGGAGAATTTACTATCGAAGGTCCAAGGGGGGCTGGTCGGGATATTGAACTTTCCGATCTGTATCCCGAATTTGTCGGTGATTTCCCCTGTGATTTCGTCATTCGGCGTCGGTCAGATGCAGAGATTCTTGCCGTCGGTTTCGCCCGATATGACGCTACAAGAGGCGGGGCGCAATCGGACGATCGAACAGGGGGGAACGCCAATAAGGTCGAGAAGGCTAAGGCCTTTGATGGTTTCACAAATACGAAGCTCAAAATGATCTTTCTGGCGGACGGTCCTGGCTTGGCGCATGGAGATACTTGGCGTGAGACACTTTCGTTAGACGGCCAATGGAATGGTCGCGTCAGAGTCACGACTCTCAAAATTGCTGACCGAAGGATTACGTCTGACTGGCTATGCAGCTAGACCACTTCTCCACAAGCTCGCGCTCTTCCAAAAGAAACTCTTCTTGGACTAACAAAGACAAGTTCAACTTCGGATCGAAGAGGTCGTTTGCAGCCTTCGGTGTAGCGGCTTTCTCGTTGACATAATCTCCTATAGGCTCGAGCCCATTGGTCAGGCGTTTAACCACCGTTTCAGCCGCTGTATAAGATGCATCCATCCCTATGAACCTTCTTCCGAGTGACCGTGCAGCGTCGATCGTAGTTCCTGAACCGCAAAATGGATCAACGACGAGATCTCCGGCATTCGAACTTGCTTCAACGATCATCTTGAGCATGTCCAAATTCTTTTCAGTCGGATATCCTGTTACTTTGATCGACTGATGGTGGGCATCTTTAAAGCAGTCCCAATAATCGGTGTAGCCCAATTTTTTTTCATTGGTGAAGTAAACCTTGCGACGCGGGTTTCCCGTCGAGGACCAATGAATATCGCCAATCCTGTCCAGCTCTTCGAGCTTACGAGGAGAATATTGCCAATGCTTACCCCGTGGAGGCATCTTTCCTCGCCAAGGCTGCCCTGTTTCGCCGTTGCGGGTGCCTGGTGCGTGAATGGGAACGAGCTTGAATTTTCGCCCTAGGCTATCCGTCTTCGGATATTCCTTTTCCACCCAATCGCGCTCAGGTACGCGGCCAGGATTGTTCCAGATGTAATTGCGAGACTTCGAATAGAAAAGAACAAAATCATTGAGATTTGAGAAGCTGTTTCGAGTAAAATTTTTGCTGCTACATTTCCGGCGAGTAATCAAATTTCTGAAATTCTCCGATCCGAAAACTTCGTCCAAGAGTACCTTCAGGTGGCCAACCATCTGATGACCAATATGAACGTATATACTTCCTGTTTCATCTAGGCATTCTCTTGCGAGAATAAGTCGCCTTCGAAGCATTTCTATATACTCAGCTTCACCGAAATCGTCGTTATATGCGTGCTGCAAGTCGCGCGATTGAAAGCCCATCCCTGTGCCATAGGGCGGGTCCATGTACATCAACGTTGCCTTTTCGCTTTGCGCTTGGAGGGCGGCGAGGCCGTGCAGATTGTCGCAAAGAACGAAACTATTGTTAGGGATTTGACTCACTCTGCTAGCATTCGTGCCGGCGACAGAAAACAGGTTAGCCGGATCGGTCTGAAGCACTTGGCTCAGCGACAATTTGCCTTTGTAGGTGAGGTGCGCAGACTCCTTGCGGTGAGGTAGTGGATTGTCCAAGTCAATCCTCGTCGCTGCTCTCGCATCGTCGCTCAGCTGCTCAGTCCGCGTAATTCCCGTGGCCATCAAATTGTCCCCAATGGTAACCGGTCGAGAACATACACGAAACTCATGGTGGAGGAAGCCAATATATCCGTTGTGGATCTATAACTGTGGAGACCGCATCGCGTCCGGTAACCAGTGTGATGCAGATGGCAATGTGACCGGCGTTTTGGTGCGATTTTCCGTCACGTTATTGGTGCAGTGAAATCTGAAGGGACGCTCACTCCCACCCCTCATCCTTCAACCCGCGCCACTTGGGGTTCTCCTCCGGCTCCTCCTCCTCGGGCGCACGGCGCCGCCAACCCAACGCAGGCAGCGCACGTTCCTCCCAGTCATCCCCGTCATCCTCATCCTCCCCCGCATCGTACTTCGGGTGCTCCGGGTCCTCCCACCAGCGGTAGCCTGCGGCCTCGTCCTCGGCCTCGATGGCCTTGAAGGCGTCCCAGGCCGCGCGGGCGCGGGGGCTCATGGAGTCGAGGTGGCGCTGGTGGAGCGCCTTCAGCTTGGCGTCGATCGCATCGTACACGCGCTGCTCGCCGCCCTGCGCGCGCTCGCGCTCGTACTCCTCGCGCCATTGCTTCTTGAGCCGCTTCAGCTCCATCTGGCCGACCGCGTTGAGGCCTTTTGCGCGCCCCTCCGCAAAGCGATCGGGCGCGCGGTTGCGCAGCATGAACATCAGCAGGCGGTCGTTATAGGTGGTCCGCGTGCCGACCAGCTTGCCGTAGGAGTATACGGGCACGTCGACGCCGTTGAGCGCGCGGTCCATCGCGACATCCTCGATCCGCTGCACGCCGAGGTCTATCGCCGCCTGCCATGCGGCGCGAAAGCTCTCCGCACCCGGCTGGCGGCGCAGGTGGTAGGCGCCGGCCTGGCTCATGTTGACCGCCTTGCACGCGGCGTGGACGGAGCCCGTATCGGCGAGCGCGGCGATGAAGCGGCGCTGGCGATCCTGCGTCCAGCCATCGTGGCGGTCGGTCTGGCGGGGGACGGGGTCGAAGTCGGGCAGCTCGCCAGCAGGCACGGGCAGGCGCTGCTCGCGGTTGTCGGCTTTGCGGGTCATGGCCGGAAGCTCATGGGCGGCGGTCCTTGCGCGGCGGGGAGGGCGCAAGGCTATGCCCCGGTCGCGTGGCTGTAGGACAGCGATTTTCCGCGCCGCGCGGGTGCTGCGTGGCGGGCGGAGCGGGCGAGCCGCGCCCGCCTAGAACCAGGCGCGCAGCCCGAGGATGACCTTGAAGCCGTCCGGATCCTCGCCGCGCGCGCGCGCGATGTCCGCCGTCTCGCCCAGCTTCGCCTCGTATTCGACGCCGATATAGGGCGCGAATTCGCGGGCGATCTCGTAGCGCAGGCGCAGCCCCGGCTCGACCTTGGTGACGCCTGAGCCAATGTCGCGCTCGGCAATGTCCTGCGCGGCGAACTCCGCCTCGATCCGGGGCTGGAGGATCAGGGCTTGCGTGATCTTCTGGTCGTATTCCGCCTCGACCCGCGCGGTCAGGTCGCCCCGGTCGGACAGGAACAGCGCGCCGTCGATGTGGAACATGTAGGGCGCGAGCCCCGCCACGCCGAGGACGAGGTGCGTGCGGCTGTCCGGCTCGGGATCGAACCGCACACCGGCCTGCAAGTCGAAGAACGGCCCGATCGCGCGGCTGTAGAGCGCCTGGATCTCGGCATCCTCCACCGCGCCGCCCAGTTCGCCTTCGCCCTCGGTCTTGAGCACAAAGCGGTTGAGGTCGCCGCCGTACCAGGCTTGCGCATCCCACAAGTAGCCGCTCTCGCCCCCGTCGGTCGGAATGCGCGCCTCGAGCCGCTCGACCAGCACCATGCCGGTGGTCATGCCTCCATTCTCGCGCGCGAGCTGGTCACGCGCTGGCGCCATCGTCTCGCTGCCCCAGACAACGTCGGCGGCATGGCGCGGCCCTTCGAGTGCACGCGGCGGTACCGCGCTCTCGGGCGCCGCGCCGGGAGCGGACTTGTCGGACATGCCGCCGTGCGCTCCGTGGTCCATGCCCGCCATGCCATCGTCCATCGCCGGGGCCGTTTCGCTCTCTTCCTTCTTGCCGCACTGTTCGGGCGGGAGATGCCCCATGGCGCAGTGATCCATCTCGGGCGCGGGCTCGCTCTTGCTGCCATGCCCCGAATGGTCCTGCGGGGCGGGCAGCAGCATGGCTCCGGCGAGAAGCATCGGGCGGATCATGCGCCGTCTCCTGCGGGGAACGGGCGCACGGTGACCACCTGCATCATCCCGGCGTGCATGTGGTAGAGCAGGTGGCAGTGGAAGGCCCAGTCGCCCGGCTCGTTCGCGGTCAGGTCGAAAGTCGCGGTGCCGCCCGGCTGGACGATCACCGTGTGCTTCAGCGGCTGGTGCATATGGTCCGCGCCGTTGACCAGTTCGAAGAAATGGCCGTGCAGGTGGATCGGGTGCGCCATCATCGTGTCGTTGACCAGCGTCACCCGCACGCGTTCGTCGAACCCGAAGCGGATCGGATCGTCGGTGACGGCGGTGAACTTCTTGCCGTCGAAGCTCCACATGTAGCGTTCCATGTTGCCGGTGAGATGGATCTGCATCTCGCGGTCCACCTCGCGATGCGGATTCATCCGCTTGGCCTTGAGGTCGGTGTAGCGCAGCACGCGGTGCTTGACCGTGTCGAGCCCGAGGCCGGGAAAGTCCATCCGGTCCATCGGCATGGGCGAGACCATGTCGAGCCCCGGCCCGACCTTCACATCGTCGGGCAATTTCGCGGTATCGCGCATGGAATGGTCCATGCCTTCCATCCCGGCCATGCCGCCGTGATCCATTATGCCCATGTCGGCCATGGTCAGCGTTACCGGCTCACGCAGCGCGGGCGGCGTGGCCGTGTGCCCCGCGTGGCTGGTCAGGCTGGCGACACCCATGCCGCTGCGGTCCATCGCCTCGGCCACGATCGCGTGGCTGCCATCGGGCGGGCTGACGATCACGTCGTAGGTTTCCGCGACGCCGATCTGGAATTCGTCCACCTCCACCTCGGCGACATCCTGCCCGTCGGCGGCGATCACCGTCATCGGCACGCCGGGGATGCGCACGTTGAAGAAGGTCATCGCCGATCCGTTGATGATCCGCAGCCGCACGCGCTCGCCCGCGCGGAATGCGAATTGCAGGTCGTCGGCCGGGCCGTGGCCGTTGATCAGGAAAGTGTAGGTGCTGCCCGTCACATCGGAGATGTCGCGCGGGTTCATCCGCATCTGGCCCCACATGCGGCGCATCTCTCCGGACATCTCGCCCTCGGTCGCGGTCTGCATCTGGTAGTTGAAGTAGTGCTCGCCGACCTTGAGCTTGCGCATGATCTCGTGAGGATGGATCGGGGTGAACTCGCTCAGCAGCACGACGTAGTCGCGGTCGTAGCGGGGGTCCGGATCGGCGCTCTCGACCACGATCGGGCCGTAATGCCCTGCCTGTTCCTGCAGGCCTGAGTGCGAGTGCCACCAGTAGGTGCCGCTCTGGCGGATCGGGAATTCGTAGGTGAAGCGCTCACCCGGACGGATGCCGGGGAAGCTGACGCCGGGCACGCCGTCGAACTGGAACGGCACCAGCAGGCCGTGCCAGTGGATCGAGCTGTCCTCGGCCAGATTGTTGGTCACGTTGAGGCGCACGTTCTGGCCTTCGCGCAGGCGGATCAGCGGCCCCGGCACGCTGCCATTGACCGCGACTGCGTGGCCCGAGCGGCCGCCGGTCATGAAGTGGTGATCGCCGATGGAGAGCTCGATATCCTCGCCCGAAAGCTCGCCGAAGCCGTTCTGCGCGCAGCTCAGCGAGGCACCGCGTGCCCAGGCGGGCACGGGCAGGGCGCTCGCGGCCGCGAGCGCGACGGTGCTGCGGATAAGGTGGCGGCGGGAAAGGGATGACATTGGTGGGGCCTGAGAAAGAGTGAGCCTGAAGCGAAGCCTATATATACCCCCACGGGGTATTTCAATCGAGGCCGGTGCGGGCTCCCCTTCGCATGCCGCGCTGTCCTACACGGCAGTCTTTGCCTTAGGTTGGCAGCCGCTCCTTCAAATCGTCGATCTGCGTGTTTCGCGCGCGCCTGCCCGTTGGACGATCGCGCGCAACTAACCGGCCATCTTCGTGGCGCATGGGGAGGGACTGTTTTCGCCCCCTGGACCGTGTGTCAGGTGTGTCAGAAAGCCTGCACGCGCGCTTGCGCAGTGCCGGGCAGGGAGGTGCCGAGTGGCCAGAGCCTAGGCGACCTTGCGCTCCGGCACGTCATCCGGCGCGACGGCGCATTCGGCCGGCGGCACGGTGAGGGTTTCCAGTTCACGCTCGTGCACGGTCCTGTCGCGGCCCTGGCTCTTGGCCGCGTAGAGCGCCTTGTCCGCGCGGTGGTAGAGTTCGCGCCAGGTGGAATCGTCATGCAGCACGCCTTCGGCAACGCCGATGCTGATCGTGCAGTTTCCACCATGCGGCATCTCCGCCTCGCGGATTTCGGCGAGCAGTTGCATCGCCTTGCCCGGCGGCAGCGCCTCGCTCGTGCCGAGCAGGGCGAATTCCTCGCCCCCCAGCCGCGCCGCGCTGACCCCGTCGATCGCATGCGCCTGGATCAGCCGCGCGACTTCCTGCAGCACGGTATCGCCAACATCGTGGCCGTGCGTGTCGTTGATCACCTTGAAACAGTCGATGTCGATCAGCAGCAGACGCGACTGCCCGCTCTGCCCGCCCAGATCCTCGGCGAAATCGAGCAGGGCGCGGCGGTTGAGAAGTCCGGTAAGCGGATCGGTCAGGGCAAGCTGCTGGCTCTTGCGTTCGAGCATCAGCAACTCGATCACCTGATTGTGGTGGGCGTTGATCATGCGCCACTGGAACACCCCGGCGACGCACAGGCTCACCGCGGTCGCGATGTCGAGGGTCGATCCGGTCAGCAGCATCAGCGCTGCGATGACCCCGATGTCGATCACCAGATGGGTCACCGCCGCTGCGCGAATGCTCGCCATGCAGTACGCGGTTGCGAGTGCGCCCATCACGAGGATGACGGGGAAATGCAGCCGTACGCCCGGGTCCGCCGCCGACCAGCAGGCGACCGCCCAGGTGGTGGAGATCACCGCGCCGATCAGCGAGGACGCCCAGCTCTGGACCATGAACCGCTCGGCCCGCCAGGGCTTCTGCGGGAAATGGTTTTCCTTGAAGAGGTCTTTCAGGCCCATCAGGCAATAGAGCGCCATCAGCGTTGGCAGGCCCCAGCGCACGAACCATCCGGCGGCCTCTGGCGTGGCAAGCGCGGCGAAGGGGCAGGTCAGCAGCAGCCCGACGAACAGCCAGCGCCCCTGCTTCTGGACCGTGGTCGCGCTGGCCACGACGAAATCGGTCCGGACCTCCTGCGGAAGATCCGGAATCGCGGCATTGCGCAGTATCGTTTTCACCCCGTCCATGGCCCCCAGATAACCCGCAAACGTATAAACAAAAATTAAGCGGGGTGCCCGGCCCGTCCGCCGTAATCCCCCTATTAACCATTGTGACGTAGCATTTCTGCGGTCTCAACTGAAATCGACGGAAATGGACGGAAATACAATGGCTCATCAGGCACCGGCTGATCCCACGCTTCCCCAGAACGTTACGCCCGCGCAGCGCAAGGCCCGCGAGGCGCAGCTTGCGGCCAGTCAGGCGACCTACGAGTGGACCGACGCGGTCCCGTCGCTCGAAGGCGTGCCGGTGGTCAAGACGCTGCCCACGGCGGAGATGCCGACGCTCGAATGGTGGCTGAAACTGGTGAAGATCATGCTGGAGGTGGCGATCAACCAGATCGAGGTGGAGCAATCGCTGATCGAACAGGGCCTCTTCGCGCTCGATCCCGCGCTGGTCGAGGCGGACCGCGTGGTGGTCGCCGCGATCGAGAAGGACGTCGCCGCGCTGGAGGCGAAGATCGCGGGCGATGTGAGCGGCGGGAAGGGCATCGTCGCGCTGGCGACGGACTGCGTTCACATGTTCGACGCGGACATCGCCATCGCGGACCTGAAGAACCACGCGACCAAGCTGAAAGGCGTGATCGAACTGCGCGGCGCGACCAAGGAAGCGCTGGGGAAGGAACGCCCCCGTTCGCTCCAGACCTATCTCGATAACTTCAAGACCATCTCCACTCCCGCGATCGCCTACACATTCCAGGACGATCTCGAATTCGCCAACCTGCGCGTTGCGGGCCCCAACTGCATGCTGATCGAGGCGGTCAGCAAGGTGCCGAAGAAATGCGCGGTGACGGCCAGGCAATATGCGGCGGTCGTGCCCGGCGACACGCTGGATGCCGCACTGGAGGAGGGGCGCCTGTTCCAGTGCGACTATTCGCCGCTCTCGATCATCGAGCCGGGCGAGTGGGATGGTTCGGCCAAGTACCTGACCTGCCCCGTGGCGCTGTTCGCGGTGCCGCCGGGTGGGCAAAGCCTCGTCCCGGTCGCGATCAATTGCGATCCGTCGAACGCGGCGAGCCCGGTGATGACGCCGAGCATGAGCGCGGAAAAGCAGTGGGGCTGGGAAATGGCCAAGCTGGTCGTGCAGGTGGCCGACGGCAATTATCACGAACTGTTCGCCCACCTCGCGCGCACCCATCTGGTGATCGAGGCGATTGCCATCGCGACCCATCGCCAGCTGCCCGATGTCCACCCGATCAACGCACTGCTGGTGCGCCATTTCGAAGGCACGCTGTTCATCAATGATGCCGCCGCGAACAGCCTGATCGTTGCGGGCGGCCCGATCGACCACATCTTCGCAGGCACGATCGAGAGCAGCCAGCAGGCCGCCGTGCAGGCGCGTCTTACCTTCGATTTCTCCAAGGGAATGCTGCCGCAGGATATCGTCGCGCGCGGCGTGGGCGCGGATTCGGCGCTGGGCGATTACCCCTATCGCGACGACGGCCTGCTGGTGTGGAACGCGATCGAGAGCTGGGCGAAGGCCTATGTCCGAACCTACTATTCATCGGACAAGGATGTGACCGGCGACACCGAGTTGCAGGCGTGGGCCGCGGCCATTGCCGATAGCGGCAAGCTGAAGGGCTTCTCCGCGCCGAGCACCATGCAGGAACTGATCGACATCTGCACGATGACGATCTTCACCGCCAGCGCGCAGCATGCCTCGGTCAACTTCCCGCAAAAGGCGATCATGGAATATGCCCCGGCAGTGACGGGCGCGTTCTGGCAACCGGCGCCCGACACGCAGAAGGGCGGGACCAAGACCGGCTGGCTGGCGATGATGCCGCCCGAGGTTCTGGCGCTGCAGCAGCTCAAGGTGCTCTTCCTGCTCGGCTCGCTCTATTACCGTCCGCTGGGCACTTATCTATCGCCCGACTTCCCCTATCCGCAGTGGTTCCAGGACCCGCAGATCGCGGGGAAGGGAGGGGCGCTGTCGCGCTTTCGTGCGGCACTGCAGGACGTGGAAGAGCAGATCGTCGCGCGCAATTCCGAACGCATGCGGCCCTATACATTCCTGCTGCCCAGCCTGATCCCGTGCAGCACCAATATCTGACGCGCACGAAAAAGCCGCCGACGCCCGGGAAGGCATCGGCGGCTCTTTTCGAATAGGTCGCGTGGCTTACGGCCGCGTCTGGCCGTTGCCGTGGACTAGGTACTTGAAGCTTGTCAGCTGTTCGAGGCCGACCGGACCGCGCGCGTGCATCTTGCCGGTCGCAATGCCGATTTCAGCGCCCATCCCAAACTCGCCGCCGTCGGCGAACTGGGTCGAGGCGTTGTGCATCAGGATCGCGGAGTCGATGCTGGTCATGAACTTGCGCGCCGCGTCGTCATCTTCGGTGATGATCGCGTCGGTGTGGTGGCTCGAATAGGTGTCCACCCAGTCGATCGCCTCGTCGAGGCCGTCGACCACCTTCACGGATGCGATGGGGTCGAGATATTCGGTGCCCC
Organism: Erythrobacter sp. YJ-T3-07; assembly: GCF_015999305.1. Lineage (NCBI taxonomy): Bacteria > Pseudomonadati > Pseudomonadota > Alphaproteobacteria > Sphingomonadales > Erythrobacteraceae > Erythrobacter > Erythrobacter sp. YJ-T3-07. The sequence goes on from NZ_JAEAGP010000001.1 coordinate 1,153,114, forward strand.
AGTCTTCGTCCGTTGCGGGCTTGATGCTCGGCGCGATGGAAACGGCGGTCTCGTCCCCGCGCAGCTCGCAGTCGTCGCCGAAGATCGCCGCGATCTTGGGGATCGCCTGTTCGGCGACCGCCTTGTCGACCACGATGCTCTCGGTCGCCCCGCACACGCCGGTGCGGCGTAGTTTGGCGTTGCGGATGACTTCGGCTGCCTTGTCGAGGTCTGCCTTTTCATGGACATAGGTGTGGCAGTTGCCATCGAGGTGGAGGAGCGTGGGAACGCTCGCCTGATCGCGCACCAGCTCGACGAGGCCACGCCCGCCGCGCGGGATGACGAGGTCGACGAATTCGTCCGCCTTGAGCAGCTCGGCCACTGCGGCGCGGTCGGTCGTGCCGACGGTCTGCACCGCGTGCTCGGGTAGGCCGGCGGCCTTGAGGCCTTCCTGCATGCAGCGGACAATGACGCGGGTCGAGTTGCGGCTTTCGCTACCGCCGCGCAGGATCACTGCGTTGCCGCTCTTGAGGCACAGCGCGGATGCATCCGCGCCGACATTGGGGCGCGATTCGTAGATCATCCCGATCACACCGATGGGCACAGCGACGCGTTCGATCTTCAACCCGTTGGGCCGGTCGAACTCGGCAAGCTGGCGACCGACCGGGTCGGGCAGCTCGGCAATCTGTTCGAGCGCGGAGGCCATGCCTTCGATGCGGTCGGGGGTGAGTTTCAGGCGGTCGATGAAGCTGTCGGGCTTCTTGCCTTCGACCGAGGCGACATCCTTGGCGTTGGCTTCGAGCAGCTCGTCCTGATTGTCGCGCAGCGCCTTTGCGGCGGCGGTGAGGGCGGTGTTCTTTGCCTCGGTGCTCGCGGTCAGCAGGCCCTTGGCCGCGGCGCGCGCGTTGCTGCCGAGTTCGTGGATGTGGATCGCCGGATCGAGTGTCTGGTCGTTCATGGTGGTCCTCTTCGGATCATTCTTATCGGTGTCGTTCAATCTATAGACGGGCAAGGCGTGCCCCGGGTTCCGAACGGTCGCTACCTCAGTTCGACGGCGCGCTTGTAGGCCGCCTCCAGCGTCTGTTCGAACTTGCGCGATACGGCGCCGTCGCCGTTCAGCGCGTCGAGCCCGGCGGCGGTGGTTCCGCCCTTGCTGGTGACCGAATTGCGCAGTTCCTCCAGCGTCTGGCCGTCCTGGTCGATCGCCATCGCGATCGTGCCTTCGAGCGTGCCGAGCACCAGTGCGCGGGCCTGTTCGTGCGAGAAGCCGATGCCTTCGGCTGCCGCGACATAGGCGCGGGCGAGTTCGAAGACGTAGCCGGGGCCGGAACCTGCAACCGCAGTCACCCGGTCGAGCTGGTCTTCGTCGTCGACTTCGACGACGGTGCCCGTCCGCTCCATCATGGCGTGCGCATGCTTGCGCTGGTCGTCGGTAACGCGGGGACCTGCGACGAGCCCGTTGGTAGCCTTGCCAACGAAGGCGGGCAGGTTCGGCATGATGCGGATGACCGGAGCGGGCTGTTCTCCCTTGGCCATAACCTTGGAGATACGCGCGATCCCTGCGCCCGCCGCCATCGAGACGACATAGCCGCCGTCCGAGAGGACGGGCGCATAGTCGGGCAGGATGTCGTCGATCATCTGCGGCTTGATCGCGACGATGATCACGTCGAAGCGCTTGTCGCCCAGTTCGCTCCGCTCCTTGACGAGCGTAACACCCTCTGGCGCTTTCTCCAGAAACGGGTCGACGATAGTAAAGCTTTCGTCACCGTGCTTCCAGTATTCGAGCAGCGCTCCGCCCATTTTTCCGCAGCCGATCAAAAGTATGTCTTGAAAGATAATATCTCTCCATCTGTTTTTCGAGGCGATCGGGACGCGCGTGCTTTAGGGCCGCCGATCGCGCCTTTCCAATGTGTTTATTCTTTTATAACACAGCCGTGCAATTTTTTCCAGTGGGTTGTGCGATGCAGCACCCTTGCCTATGTCCGCGCCACTCTTTTGGCCGCCAAGATGGATCAAACATGCCGCAATCGAACACCGTTGTCGTCAAGATCGGTTCCACCCTGGTTGCGAATTCCGAACGCCTGACGCCGCGTTTCGGGTTCATCCAGCGGATGCTGGAAGACGTCGCCAGGCTGCGCGAGCGCGGCACCAATGTCATCTTGTGCAGTTCCGGCGCGGTGGCGCTGGGGCTCAAGATCGTGGGTGAGCGGCCCGAGACCGCCGGGGTCAGCGACAAGCAGGCCGCCGCTGCATGCGGGATGCCGATCCTGACCAACGCGTACAAGCAGATCGGCCACGAATTCGATTTCGAGATCGCGCAGGTGCTGCTGACGCTGGGCGATTTCGAGGATCACCGCCGCTTCCTGAACACCCGCAACACCGTGTTCCGCCTGCTGGAAGCAGGGGTGATGCCGATCGTCAACGAGAACGATTCGATCACCACCGAGGAGATTCGCGTCGGCGATAACGACCGGCTGGCGGCCAAGGTCGCGCAGATGGTCGATGCGAAGGACTTCATCATCCTGACCGAGGTCGACGGCCTGTTCGATCGCCACCCGGACGAAGAAGGCGCCGAGTTCATTCCCGAAGTCACCGATGTCGCGCCGTTCATGGAAGCGACCAAGGGCAAGAGCACGCTGGGCACCGGCGGGATGACGACCAAGCTGATGGCCGCCAACATCGCGCAGGAAGCGGGCGTCACCACCTACATCGCGCATGGCGAACACGATAATCCGCTCAGCTCCGTGCTCGATGGGGAGCGTCGCGCCACCAAGTTCATCGCCCACGACACGCCGACCACGGGGTGGGAGCGGTGGATCGCCAACCGGCTTCAGATGGCGGGCAGCATCGGCATTTCGGACGAGCTGGCGGACGAGATCGCCGAGGGCAACCGCGCGATCCGGCGCGAGGACATCCTCTCGATCGACGGGGATTTCAGCCGCGGCGACGTGCTCCACATCTACGACCAGCAGGGGCAGGAGCGTGCCCGCGGCCTGTCCGACTTCACCTCCGAAGAGCTGCGCGTGCTGGCGGTGAACCCGCATCTCGATGCCGAACAGCTGCTTGGCTACAAGACCAAGGGCGAGGTCATCCGGGACAAGAACCTCGTCGCGCTTGAGGGGCGTCACCTGCTGTGGGATGCGCCCGAGGGTGGCGAGCTTTCCGGCCATGGCGAACGCCCGGCCAGCTGAGCAAGACTGGCCCCGCCTTTCACTTGGCGTTCATGCCGGTGGTCGCTATACCGCGCGACCATGACAGCCAACGCCAAGACCATCGCCGCCGCAATTGCCCTCGGTACCATTGCCACCTTCGTTTCCGGTTGCGCCGGTCGCGGTGGCGGCGGCCCGGCCGATACCGCCTATGTCGCGCGTGACGTCGAAACGCTGTACGCGACCGCGAAGGAGCGGCTCGACCGCGGTAACCCGACGCTGGCCGCCGCGCTGTTCGACGAGGTCGAGCGGCAGCATCCCTATTCGCCCTGGGCCCGCCGCGCGCAGCTGATGAGCGCGTTCAGCTATTACGTCGCGCGCGACTACACCAAGTCGATCCAGAGCGCGCAGCGCTTCCTCTCGATCCACCCGGGCAACAAGGACGCGCCTTACGCCTATTACCTGATCGCGCTGAGCTATTACGAGCAGATCAGCGATGTGGAGCGCGACCAGAAGGTGACCGAGCAGGCGCTGACCGCCCTGCGCGAGGTGGAGCGGCGCTTCCCGCAATCGGAATATGCAGCCGATGCGCGGCTCAAGATCGACCTCGTGCGCGATCACCTTGCCGGCAAGGAAATGGCCATTGGCCGCTTCTACGAAAAGTCGGGCAGGTGGACCGCCGCGCAGATCCGGTTCCAGAACGTGGTCGAGAATTATCAGACCACCAGCCACGCGGCCGAAGCGCTCTATCGCCTGACCGAAACCAGCCTTGCGCTGGGCATTCCGCAGGAAGCGAAGAAGTATGCCGCCGTGCTTGGCGCGAACTATCCCGGCAGCGAATGGTACGACAAGGCCTATGAGCTGGTCGAGGATCACGCCGCCGACACGCAGGTCGCGCTGGCCAACTGATCGCGCTTCTGTCCCCGGGCGGCCCCCAATCGGGCCGCTTATGCACATCCATGAGCCGTGAGCATGCATGCGGGCCGGTGACGCGCCCGCATGCGCACGCTATTCTGCGCCCGCGATGCTGACTCAACTCGCCGTCCGCAATGTGGTTCTTATCGAAGCGCTCGATCTCGATTTCGGGCGTGGTCTCGGCGTGCTCACGGGTGAGACGGGGGCGGGCAAGTCGATTTTGCTCGATGCCTTGGGGCTGGTGCTGGGCAACCGCGCGGAAACCGCGCTGGTGCGCAGCGGCGCCGATCAGGCCAGCGTCGTCGCCAGTTTCGAATTCGCCACTCTCCCGCCCGCGCTGGCAGAGGCGCTGGAGGATGCGGGGGTCGAGATCGAGCCGGGCGAACCGCTGATCATCCGCCGCCAGGTCAAGGCGGACGGGGGTTCCAAGGCCTTCGTCAACGACCAGTCGGCCAGCGTCGGACTGCTCCGCAATCTCGCGCCTATTCTGGTCGAGCTTCACGGTCAGCACGATGATCGCGGGCTGGTGAACCCGCGCGGCCACCGCCAGCTGCTCGACCGGTTCGCCGGGGCCGATACCGCCAAGGTCGCGCGCAACTGGCGCGAATGGCAGAAGGCGTCGGACGCGCTGGAAGAGGCGCGCGCGGCGATCGATGCCGCCAGTGCGGAACAGGACCTGCTGCTCGCGCATCTCGCCGAGCTGACCGAGATTGCCCCGCAGGCGGGCGAGGAGGCGCGCCTCGCCGAACAGCGCGCCGCGATGCAGAAGGGAGAGCGGCTGGCGGGCGACCTGGAGGAGCTGCGCCACATCTGGGAAGGCTCCGAATCGCCGCTGAGCGAACTGCGCACCGCCGCGCGGCGGCTCGACCGGATTGCCGGAGAGCACAAGCTGCTGGCGGAGGCGCTGGCGGCGCTCGACCGCGCGATCCTCGAAGGGACCGAGGCGGAGCAGAAGCTGGAAGAGGCAGCCGAGGCGCTGGTCCACGATCCCGCCGCGCTCGATGCGGCGGAGACCCGCCTGTTCGACCTGCGCGCGCTCGCCCGCAAGCACCGCTGCGAGGTCGACGAACTGCCGGACAAGATGCGCGAGATGCGCAGCCAGCTCGACGCGATCGAAGGCGGCGAGGCGCAGCTCGATGCGCTGCGGATCGCCGAGCGCGAGGCGTTCGACGCCTATGAGGGCGCAGCGGTGCGGCTGCGCAAGGCGCGCAAGGCCGCCGCCAAGACGCTCGACAAGGCGGTGGCCGCCGAGCTTGCGCCGCTGAAGCTGGACGCGGCGCGTTTCCAGACGGACGTGCAGCCGCTACCGCAGGAAAAGTGGGGCCCCACGGGCATGGATGCGGTCGAATTCCTGATCGCGACCAACCCGGGCGCGGACTTCGCCCCGCTCAACAAGATCGCCAGCGGCGGCGAATTGTCGCGCTTCATCCTCGCGCTGAAAGTCGCGCTGGCGGAGCAGGGCGGCGCGGCGACGATGATCTTCGACGAGATCGACCGCGGCGTGGGCGGGGCAGTCGCCTCGGCCATCGGCGAGCGGCTGGCGCGCCTCGCCAGCGACGGGCAGGTGCTGGTGGTGACCCACTCACCCCAGGTCGCGGCGCGCGGCCGCGTCCACTACCAGATCGCCAAGGCGAGCAGCGGCACGGTCACCAAGACATCGGTGGAGCTGCTCGACGCCGGGGGGCGGCAGGAAGAGATCGCGCGCATGCTCTCGGGCGCGGAGATCACCCCGGAGGCACGCGCGCAGGCGGATCGGTTATTGGAAGGGGTGTGATGCGGGGCGCACTGCGCGGCCGCTAGCACCGGTTTCGGAACTCTGGGGGCTGCGTGCGTTTGAACCGGTATGCACGCCGCGACCTTCCCCGCCTGGCTTCACACACTTTCGATCATCTCCCTGCTCGTCGCCGGAGCCTGCGCGCTGAGCATCGCGATCGACGTCGTGCGCCATCCGCAGAAGATGGCGGTGATGAATTTCGTCTGGCCGCTCGCCGCGCTGTTCGGCAGCGTGCTGTGGGTTTGGCTCTACCGCGCCTTCGGGCGGCGCAAGGGGCGCGGGGTCGAGGCCCCGGATGAAAAGCTGCCCTTCTGGGCCTCGGTCGCCAAGGGCGCATCGCACTGCGGGGCGGGGTGCACGCTGGGCGACATCATCGCCGAATGGTCCGCCTTCGCTTTCCCGCAGATCGCGGTTTGGTTCGGCTGGCATACTTTGTTTGGCGAGAAGATCTTCGCTGTGTGGATATACGACTATCTCGTCGCCTTCGCGCTGGGCATCGCGTTCCAGTATTTCACCATCAAGCCGATGCGCGATGTCTCCGCAGGCGAGGGGATCCGGGCCGCGGTGAAGGCCGATTTCCTCTCGATCACGTCGTGGCAGGTCGGCATGTACGGGCTGATGGCGCTGATCCAGTTCGTGTGGTTCAGGCCCAGCTATGGCGGGCTGGCCGAGGTCGCGATGCCCGAGTTCTGGTTCGCGATGCAGATCGCCATGCTGGCCGGGTTTGCGACTGCCTTCCCGACCAACTGGTGGCTGATCCGCAAGGGATTCAAGGAGGAGATGTAGCGGGCACGGCCCGCTACTGCCTGTCCCCCAGCGCATCGTTCAAAAACGCGACCGTCTCACGATAGCCTTCGCGCAGCGCGTCGGCGTTGCTTTCGGGCGAACCGCCCAGCCGGCCAAGGTTCTCGAACGCGGGATTATCCTCGCCGACCGGCGCGCCGAAAGCGTAGTGGCCTGCATCGGGATATGCGAGCAGCCGCACATCGTCCTTGCCCGCCGCGCTCGCCCTATCGACCGAGCGGCGGCCCATCGCGCAGGATTGCCAGACATTGTCCGCCTCGCCGCAGATCATCAGCACCGGCACGCCGACGTCTTCGATCGGGATCACCGCATCGGGCTGCTCGTCCTGCAGCGCGAGCAATTCGCGGTCGACCTTCGCCCGGTCGGCACCCCACATCTGAACCCCGCTGGTGTCGAGAAACGCGACCGGCTCGCCGCGCCATGTCCAGGGCGATCCGAACTGCTGCCACGGCGCATCCCAGGTGAAGCCCGGCCACACCGCGCTGCCCGGCATGCCGAGCACCAGCGCCTTGATCGAAGGATCGCGGATCGCCAGCAGCTGCGCCGCCTCGCTGCCGCGTGACCAGCCCATCATCGCGGTGCGCGAGGGGTCGACCTCGGGCCGCGCGCGCAGCCAGGCGAGCCCGCGCTGGAAGGTTTCGAGCGGAATGCCCTCCAGCCGCTCGGGCTGGCCGGGCGCGCGCCAGTAGGACTGGTGGAGAACGGAAAAGCCATCGTCCTGAAGTGCCAGCGCGAGCCGGGTCATATCGCTGCCAAGCCCGCCTTCGCTGCCGCCGATGAGGAGAATGCCGGGGCCGTTATCGGCGCCCTTGGCAGGGTAGAAATTGCCCAGAACGTCGCCGGTATCGACCCGCTCGCCCTGCTGCGCGGAGGGCTCGACCATTTCGAGCGGGACCAGGCTGGCCCACGGCTTCCAGATCCAGATGGCGACCGCCGCCAGTACCAGCAGCAGGACGAGCCCGCCGCACCCACAACCGATCTTCTTGCCCAAGCGCATGACAGATTTCTCCTGCCGGACCCGGGCCCGATCATAGGCGCAAGTCGCCTGCGCGAAAATCGCTTTGGTCGCGGCGCATCGGTGGCCTATCGGATTTCGCCATGGACGACCCCGCCAACCTTGCCGAAACCCTCTCCGAAGCCGAGGCCGCGAACGAGCTGATGCGGCTTGCGCGGACCATCCGCAAACACAACCGGCTGTATCATGCCGAAGACGCGCCCGAGATCAGCGACCAGGAATATGACGCGCTGGTCCGCCGCAACGAGGCGCTGGAAGCGGCTTTCCCCGATCTGGTTCGGTCCGATTCGCCGTCGAAGGGCGTGGGCCACGAGGTCGCCGCATCGCCGCTGTCCAAGGTGACGCACGCGGTGCGGATGATGAGCCTCGACAACGCCTTCAACGGCGAAGAGGTGGGCGAGTGGGTCGCACGGGTGCGGCGGTTCCTCGATCTGGATGCCGACACGCCGATCGCCTTCACCGCCGAAGACAAGATCGACGGCCTCTCCTGCTCGCTGCGTTACGAGAAGGGCCAGCTGGTCCGCGCGGCGACGCGGGGCGACGGGCAGGTGGGCGAGGATGTGACCGCCAATGTTGCGCATATTGCGGATATTCCGCAGCGCCTTAAGCCCTCCCTCCTTCAGGGGGGAGGGTTGGGAGGGGGGCAATCGCGCCAGCCCCACCCCCCGACCCCCTCCCCTGAAGGAGAGGGGGAGATTCCGGAGGTTCTCGAGATCCGCGGCGAGGTCTATATGGAGCGCGCCGCGTTTGCCGATCTCAACACGCGTTTGATGGACGAGGCGCGGGCGGCTGCGGCAGAGAAGGGCGAGGAGTTCGACCCCACCAAAGCTCGCCAGTTCGCCAATCCGCGCAACGCGGCGGCGGGTTCGCTGCGGCAGAAGGATGCGAGCGTCACCGCGAAACGCCCATTGCGCTTCTGGGCGCATGGCTGGGGCGAAGCCTCGCAGGTGCCCGGTGAGACTCAGACCGATGTCATCCGCGCGATCGAGGCGTTCGGCCTGCCGGTCTCGCCGCAATTTACCCGGGTGGAAGGGCTCGATGCGCTGCTCGACCATTACGAGACGATTGCGTCCGCAAGGCCCGATCTGCCCTATGAGATCGATGGCGTGGTCTACAAGGTCGATCGGCTCGACTGGCAGGAGCGGCTCGGTTTCGTCGCCAAGGCCCCGCGTTGGGCGCTGGCGCACAAGTTCCCCGCCGAGCGCGCGGAGACCACGCTGGAGGCGATCGATATCCAGGTCGGGCGCACGGGCAAGCTGACCCCGGTGGGGCGGCTCGCGCCGGTGCTGGTCGGCGGGGTCACGGTCACCAACGTCACGCTGCACAACCGCGACGAGATCGCGCGGCTTGGTCTGTGCGTGGGCGACCGGGTGTTGATCCAGCGCGCAGGCGACGTCATTCCGCAAGTGGTCGAGAACCTTACGCCCGATGCGGAACGTGCGCGTTTCGAATTTCCCGAGACCTGTCCCGAATGCGGCAGTGAGGCGGTGGCCGAGGAAGACGAGGTCGATGTGCGCTGCACCGGCGGGCTGATCTGCCCGGCGCAGCGGCTCGAACGGATGAAGCACTTCGTCAGCCGCGGCGCGCTCGACATCGAAGGGATCGGTGAGAAGACCATCGCCGAATTTCTGGAACGCGGGTGGCTCGAAAGTCCGGCGGATATCTTCCGCCTGCGCAAGCGGCGTGACGAGATCCTCGCGCTCGAAGGCTGGCAGGACAAGTCGGTGGATAACCTGTTGGCAGCGATCGAGGCCAAGCGCGCGCCCGACGCCGCGCGGCTGCTGTTCGGCCTCGGCATCCGCCACGTCGGGGCGGTCACCGCTCGCGACCTGCTCAAGGGGCTGGGCGATATTCGCAAGCTGCCAGGCAAGGCGGCGGAATTCCACCGCTACCGTATCGAAAATCCGCGTGGGCAGGACGAGAAGGTCAGCCCGTTCAACGCGCGGATGCTCGACGCGGTGCGGCGCATCTACGAGGTGCGTGCCGACGGGATCGGGACGGCGGTGGGCCACGCGCTCGCGGATTTCTTCCACGAGGAGCACAACCGCCAGGTGTGGGACGACCTGATCGGCGCGGAACCCGGAGCGGGCGAGGTCGATCCGCCGGTCTACGAAGTCGAGACGGTCGAAAGCCCGGTCGCGGGCAAGACGGTGGTGTTCACCGGCAAGCTGGAGACGATGAGCCGCGACGAGGCCAAGGCGCAGGCCGAACGGCTGGGCGCGAAGGCGGCTGGCAGCGTCTCGGCCAAGACCGATCTGCTGGTCGCCGGACCGGGCGCGGGCAGCAAGCTGAAGAAGGCCGAGGAACTGGGCATCGAGGTGATCGACGAGGCGGGCTGGGCCGAAATCGTCGCGGCGGCTGGCTGAGGGCATTCATTTTCAACGGGTTGAGGCTATATGCCGGCGATGCGAACCCTCCTTTCCGCCCTGTTCTGTCTCCTCGCGTTCGGCGCATTGGCGACCTGTCGCCCGAGCGACGAGGCCGACGATGTCTCAGGGGTGCCCAGCTTCGGCGAGCGGATCGAGCAGGCGGCGGAAGACCTGACGGTCGAGCGTTCGGCGCAAGAGGAATGGCTCGACGATCAGCTGTTCGCGCTGGGCACCGGTCTCAAGGGCAAGGTCGGCATCGCGGTCTATGATCCGGCGCGCGGGCAGATGATGCATTTCAAAGGCACGGAGCTGTATCCGCAGCAGAGCGTCAGCAAGCTGTGGGTCGCGCTGAGCGCGCTCGACATGGCCGACGCAGGGCGGCTCGACCTTTCCGAGACGGCGACGGTGCGAAACGACGATCTGGCGGTGTTTCACAGCCCGATCCGCCAGAGCGTCACCGCGCAGGGCAGCTTCACCACCAGCTATGCCGATTTCATCTCCCGCGCGCTGACGCAGAGCGACAACACCGCGAACGACATGGTCCTGCGCCGGGTCGGCGGCTCGGATGCGGTGCGCCGGGTGCTGGCGCGCAAGGGTTTTGCCGATATTCGCTTCGGCCCCGGTGAACGCCCGATGCAATCGGCGATTGCGGGGCTCGAATGGCGGCAGGCCTATGCGCTGGGCGATACCTTCTTCGAAGTGCGCAAGACGGTGCCCCGCGATGTGCGCGCGGCAGCCTTCGATGCCTATGTCGACGACCCGGTCGACGGGGCGAGCCCGGTCGCGATCGCCAGCGCGCTCGCACGGCTGGAGGCGGGCGAGCTGCTCTCCGACGCGAACACCGCGCGCTTCCTCGGCTGGCTGGGCGAGGTGAAGAGCGGGCCGAACCGGCTCAAGGGCGGCCTTCCGGAAGGGTGGAGCATCGCGCACAAGACCGGCACGGGCCAGGTGCTCGACATCGTGGAGCCTGGCCAGCCTGCCGATCAGGCGGGCTACAATGACGTCGGCATCCTCACCTCGCCCGATGGCAGCGTCTATACGGTCGCGGTGATGATCGGGCGCACGCAGGTGCCGATCCCGGTGCGCATGGAGATGATGCACGGCGTCGTGCGCGCGGTGGCGGGCTATCACCAGATGGTCACCGGGGCGGGGGCAGGCGAGGGCGAGGGCGAGGGCGAGGGCGATCCCGCAGTCTGAAGGCGGTCAACCACCTTTTCGATACGCTAGTGGTTCGCTGAATCGATTTCGATCCGCCGACGTCCTGAAAGGTCAGGGCTGCGCCTCGCCCTGCGGAATCCATTTCATCACTCCGCCTGCGAGCGGGGTCCACTGGCCCATCTCCACCCCCGCTGCCGCCAGTGCGTCCGCGACCCACTGGTTGCAGGTGTAGAAGGGCGTGTAGCGCCCCGTGCTTTCGTAGATGCGCGCCCGAGGATCGAAACTGGTCAGGCTGATGCGATCCTTGGGCTCCGCGATCGGCGGGAGGCCCGCCTCGATCCGGGCGACCAGCCGCGCGTATTCCTTCTCGCGCAGGATCAGCCAGCGGTGGTTCGTATCTTCGGAGGGGCGATAATAGGTCGCCACCCGCATCACCGCCGGGCCGCCTCGGGTCGCGATCCGCAGCGCGGTGCCCGGCTTGAGGTCGCCCCAGGTCGCCACCGTGCGGTACACTTCGCGGTCGCCCCAGCCGACCGAGACGTGGGTCGGCCGCATCCCGCTTTTCATCGGCGCGGCCGTGGAGGGGAAGCTCTCCCGCCAGTCCTTCACCGGGGTCGCGATCGGCATCACGATCCCGGTGTGGACGCCGTTGCTTTCGACCATGATCGGGATGCCGGTCTCGGTCTCGCTCCACCCGCCATTGCGCGGGATCGAGGAGCCCGCCCATGCTGAGAGGAAGAAGCCCGTCGCCAGCAGCGCGACCGCGCCGATCAGGCTGCCTAGCGTCCAGCCGAGCAGCCTGACCGCTCTCATCTGGCGGGCATCCGCAGGCACAGGATCGACCAGTCGCCATCGACGATGCGATGTTCGCGGCGCAGCCCCTGTTGCAGGTAGGCGCGCGTCACCCGCGCCTCCTGCGTGGTCAGCAGTCCGGCGAGAACGACATAGGCACCCGGCTGCACCGCGCGCGCGAAATCGGGCGCGAGCGTGATCAGCGGGCCGGCGAGGATATTGGCGATCAGCAGATCGTAGGGCGCGCGGGCCCTGAGCGCGGGATCTTCCATCCCCGGTGCGGTGACGTAATGCAGCGCGCCGGGCCGCTGGCCGAGCGGGACTGCGTTGCCGTGAGCGTTCTCCCGCACGATCTCGTCGCACACCGGGTCGATGTCGCTGGCGATCACATTGGCGGTGGGGAACAGCTTGAGCGCGCCGATCGCGAGCAGGCCGGTGCCGGTGCCGATATCGGCGATGTCGCGCGGGAGGACGCCGCGCGCGCGCAGCCAGCCGAGCATCGCGAGGCACCCCGCAGTGGTCTCGTGCTGCCCGGTGCCGAAGGCGCGGCTGGCGGGGATGACGAGGTCGATACCCTCGGGCGCAGCCGCGTGGTCGGGGGTGCGTATGTGGAACGGCCCCGCGCGGACCGGCTCGACCGCCTGCTGGCTGATCGTGACCCAGTCCTCCGGCTCGACCTTCTCCAGCGTGAAGTCCGGCGCATTGCCGTCGAACATCGTGTCGAGCGTGGCGCGCAGCGCGGCGTCGGGCTTGCGCGGATACCACGCCTCGATCCGCCACAGGCCGGCATTGATCGGGTCGTAGCGATCGGCCTCGACCTCGTGCGCGCTCATCACGAGGTCGGAGTCCCACGCGTCCTCCACGCTCGCCGCGAGTGCGGCCTCGGCGGCCTTGCGGTCGACCAGTGCGGTCAGCTTCCAGCTGATTCCGGCTTCTTCGGCGGTAATGTCAGCCGACATGGGCGGTCGTTTCCTTCGTAAGGCGGGTCGGGGTGGAGACAGGCTCCAGCGTTTCGGGATCGAACAGCGCGCTCCGGCGGCGGTCGCCCGAGACGATGTCCTTGACCATCCTGACGAAGAACCGCCGCATCAGCGTGTCCATCGAAAGGCGGCGGACCGGCCCGGTACACGCCGGATCGTCATCGACAAAGAGGTGTCCTATCGGTTCCCCCAGCAGCCGCGTTCGCGCCCCGGCATCGCAATTGCCGACAAGCGTAGTGACATAGGGAATTTTGCCGTTCTTGTACGAATTGAACAGCGGCGTGTCGCAACAGCCTGCGTACCACCGCAGCGTCGCCTCTTCGGTCAGGTGGATGCACCGTAGCTCGTCGAGACCGCCCTCTATCCGCATCCGCGCGCAGCGGCTCTGGTAGAGCGGCGTCCCTGCGTCCTGCTCGTCCATAACCCTGTCGCCCGCGTCGAAACGACGGGCGAAGGTCTGGCAGTCGGTGCAGTGACAGACGACGAAATCGCCTTCGCGCGGGCCCGCCTTCTCGATCACCCCTTCCACCGAGCCGCAGCGGCAGGAGAAGGGCAGGTCGGAACCCGAGCCCGCGTGGTCGGTCATTCGCCTTCTTTCGCCAGCCGCTCGTTCAGCCGTTTTTCGATGGCTTTCGCGTAGTCGGCGCAGGCGGTCCCATCCAGCAATTCGCCGTCCTTCATCCGGTCGAGCATTCCGCTCGCCGAGGGATGCGGCGTCGCGAGCAGGTCGCATGGAAGTGTGGCGACCTTGGCGATGCTGCGCCGGAAATCGGCGACGACGGCAGGGTGATCGGTGAAGCGGTAATCGTCCGCCGAGACGGGGGAGAGACTGTCGACATAGGCGACGCGGCGGCACACCGGCGGTTGCCACGGGAGCGAGCAGGCATTCCACGTCCAGCTCATCGCGCCCGGAGTGTGGCCGGGGGTGAAATGCGCGGTGAATTCCTTGCCGCCCAGTGTCAGCACCTCGCCGTCGTTCACGATCCGGTCGACCTTCACCGGGGTCATCGCAGGGTGGATCGCGGCCTGCGGATCGTCCGCGCTTGCCTCGCCACTGGACAGAACCTGCGCCGCTACGGGCGATGCGATCACCTTGGCGCCGGTTGCTTCGACGAGGGCTGCGTGCGCGCCGACATGGTCGAAATGCTCGTGGCTCATCAGCAGATAGCCCACATCGCGCGGGTCGATGCCAAGCGCGCGGATATTGGCGAGGATCAGCGGTGCCGCATCCTGCACGCCGCTGTCGATCAGGATGTGCTCGCCATCGCCGATGACGAGCAGCGCGGAAATGCCGCAGGTGCCCACATACCATGTGTCGCCGAGCAGTTCGAAGGGCGGGGCGGGTGTGTCCCACTCGTCCCAGTCTTCGCATTTTTCGAGAAACGCCGATTGCGGAAAGCTGATGGCCATTTCCGGTGAGGAGACGACATCGTGCGCTACAGGATCGGCGGTGGCGGGCGACTCGGGTGAGGGCGCGCAGCCGCCAGCGACAAGTGCCAGCGCTGCCAGCGCCGCCAGTCTAGCGGACATAGCTGGCCCCGTTGGCGTCGATCGTCGCGCCGGTCATCGAAGGCGGCGCTTCGAGTGCGCACCAGGTGGCGATGCTGGCGATTTCCTCTGGCTCCGCCACGCGGCCGAGCGGAATATCGGCGAGCAGGCCCGGTCCTCCCCGGCTCTCAAGATAGTCCCCCGCCATCGAGGTGTCGGTGAAGCCTGGCGTCACTGCGAAGCTGTAGATGCCTTCGCTCGCATAAGCACGCGCGATGGTCTTGTGCAGCGCCAGCATTCCGCCCTTGGCCGCCGCATAGTGCCAGTGCGCGGGCGAATCGCCGCGATGACCGGCGCGGCTGGCGACATGGACGATCCGCCCTTCGCAGCCGCGTTCCTGCCAGTGGCGCACGGCGAAACGGCTGAGCTGGGCGGCGGCGGTCAGGTTGATCCGCAGCGTTTCCTCCCACGCATCGAGCCATTCGATGTCCGAGGTGTCGAGCGGGACACCATCGAACAGCCCGGCATTGTTGATCAGCACGTCGATCGCGCCATCGGTCTGCCGCAGCGCCTCTTCCCACAGCGTCGAAGGTGCGGAAGGCTCTGTAAAGTCGGCGGCAATCTCGCCTTCCTCGATCCCGCGTGTCGAGTGGCCGACCACGCGCACGCAGCGCGCCTCCAGCTGTTCGCGAATGGCGGCGCCGATCCCGCGGCTCGATCCTGTGACGAGAATGCCTGTCATGGAGCCACCTGTTAGGCCGATTGATGCGCGCGACCAAGCCCCGCGCTTGCGCTCACCCCATGGTCCGTGCTTTTGCACCCATGCTTTTGACTCGCTTGAACCTGACCGCGCATCCGCTAAGTGGAGGCGCAAGACCTACCGCACCGGCCAGATTGGACCCGCAAGCCACCATGTCGAACAGACCACTCTCTCCCCATCTCCAGATCTGGAAGTGGGGCCCGCACATGTTCACCTCGATCCTGCACCGCGTCACCGGTGACGGAATGGCGCTGGTCGGCCTCGCCGTGCTGCTCTGGTGGCTGGGCGCGATGGCGAGCGGGCCGGAGGCGTATGCCACCTTCTCCGCCGTTGCGACGTCGATCCCCGGCTATGTCGTGCTGGTCGGCCTGACCTGGGCCTTCTTCAGCCACATGATGAGCGGTCTGCGCCACTTCGTGCTCGATATCGGCGCGGGGTACGAGCTGACGATCAACAAGACCTGGTCGACGCTGGCCCCGATCCTCGGCGTCCTTCTGACCATCGCCTTCTGGGCGATCATTCTCCTCAAGTAAGGCATTTCCCATGGGTAACGGAACCTCCATCGGCCGCGTGCGCGGCCTCGGCTCGGCCCACGAGGGCGCGCATCACTGGCTGCTCCAGCGGTTCACCGCGATCGGCAATCTGGTGCTGGTGCTGTTCCTGCTGGTCAGCTTCCTGCTGCTGCCCGCCTATGATTACGGCACGGTGACCGGCTGGCTGTCCTCGCCGATCGCGGCGGCGGCGCTGATCCTGCTGATCGTCAGCACGTTCTGGCACGCGCGGCTGGGCCTGCAGGTCCTGATCGAGGACTATATCCACCAGGGCGGCAGCCGCTTCGCGCTGATCGCCCTTCTCAATCTCGTGGCGGTGGCAGGGGCCGTGTTCGGCATCTTCTGCATCGCCAGCATCGCATTTGCAGGAGCCGCCTGATGGCTGCCGATACTTTCGAAATCAACGGACGCGCCTATCCGATCATCGACCATGATTTCGACGTGGTCGTCGTCGGCGCGGGCGGTTCGGGCCTGCGCGCCACGATGGGCGCCGCAGAGGCCGGCTTCAAGACCGCGAACATCTCCAAGGTCTTCCCCACGCGCAGCCACACCGTGGCCGCGCAGGGCGGCATCGCCGCAAGCCTCGGCAACAACACGCCCGACCACTGGACCTGGCACATGTACGACACCGTAAAGGGGTCTGACTGGCTGGGCGACCAGGACGCGATCGAATATCTCGCACGCGAAGCCCCGCAGGCGGTGTACGAGCTGGAGCACGCAGGCGTGCCGTTTTCGCGCAACAAGGACGGCACGATCTATCAGCGTCCGTTCGGCGGCCACATGCAGAACATGGGCGAAGGCCCGCCCGTGCAGCGCACCTGCGCCGCGGCGGACCGTACCGGCCACGCGATGCTCCACGCGCTCTACCAGCAGAGCCTGAAGTACGACGCGGACTTCTTCATCGAATATTTCGCGATCGACCTGATCATGACGGGCGAGGGTGCGAACCGTCGCTGCGTCGGCGTGATCGCGATGTGCCTCGACGACGGCACGATCCACCGCTTCCGCGCGCATGCCGTGGTGCTGGCGACCGGCGGCTATGGCCGCTGCTACTACACTGCGACGAGCGCCCATACCTGCACCGGCGACGGTGGCGGCATGGTGCTGCGCGCAGGCCTGCCGCTGCAGGACATGGAATTCGTCCAGTTCCACCCGACCGGCATCTACGGCGCGGGCGTGCTGATCACCGAAGGCGCACGCGGCGAGGGCGGTTACCTGACCAACTCCGAAGGCGAGCGTTTCATGGAACGCTATGCTCCCTCGGCCAAGGATCTGGCGTCGCGCGACGTCGTCTCGCGCTCGATGGCGCTGGAAATGCGCGAAGGCCGGGGCGTGGGCAAGGATGGCGACCACATCTACCTCCACCTCGACCACATCGATCCCAAGGTGCTGGCAGAGCGCCTGCCGGGCATCACCGAAAGCGGCAAAATCTTCGCCGGCGTCGACCTGACGCGCGAACCGCTCCCCGTGACGCCGACCGTCCACTACAACATGGGCGGTATCCCGACGAACTATCACGGCGAAGTCGTGACCATCGGGCCCGACGGCAATCCCGACCATGTCGTGCCCGGGCTCTATGCCGCGGGTGAGGCGGGCTGCGTCTCGGTCCACGGCGCGAACCGTCTCGGCTCCAACTCGCTGATCGACCTCGTGGTGTTCGGCCGCGCGATCGGCCATCGCCTGGCCGAAACGATGAAGCCGGGCGCGAGCCATGATGCGCTTCCCGCGGACAGTGCCGATCTGGCGCTGACCCGGCTCGACCACTTCCGCCACGCCAAGGGCAGCCTGCCGACGGCGCGGATTCGCGAAGACATGCAGAAGACCATGCAGAAGCATGCTGCCGTGTTCCGCGACACCGAAACGCTCGCGGCGGGCAAGAAGCACCTCGCCGAGGTCAACGCCTCGATGCAGGACATCCACGTCTCCGACCGATCGCTGATCTGGAACAGCGACCTGATCGAGACGCTGGAGCTCGACAACTTGATGGCTCAGGCCAGCGTCACCATGACCAGCGCCGACAACCGCAAGGAAAGCCGCGGCGCCCACGCGCACGAGGACTTCCCCGACCGCAACGATGCCGAGTGGATGAAGCACACGATCACGTGGTTCGACGGCTGGGGCGGCGGTGCCAAGGGTTCGGGCAAGGGCGAGATGAAGATCGATTACCGCCCGGTCCACGAATACACGCTGACCGACGATATCGAGTACATCAAACCGAAGAAGCGGGTGTACTAATTGGATCGAGGGGGTGTCTGCGGCTCGCGACACCCCACCTGAGGTCAACTTCGACTGCCGTCGTTTCGGTTGTGCAAGATAACGTAGGCAATCGATGTCACTCCCCAGAGAGCGCCTGTAGCGATCAGCCCGCAGATCGCGGCGATTGGGATGGCAATCCAGGCAAGAAAGAAGGCTGCAATCCCTTCGAAAATATTGATTGCGAGGGCATCGAGAACTTCACTGATATACCAGAGAATACCCCAGCTGTAGAACGCAGGCATCATCCAGGTCATGACGAGCCGGATTGCGGGATGCCAATCGGGACTGGAAATATCCCGCCCGAACCACAGTGTCGCTTCTACCAATTGGCCTAGCCATCCCTGGCTACCAGTTTCGGAATTTGCGGAAGCGGTCCTACTTGTGCGCTCGACCTCGCGCCTGTGGTCGCGCTTTTTTATGCTCTCGCTGGGCCAAAAATGAGTTTTCTTCACAAAGACGGATTGCGGATCTCGGTTTCCCGTGCCGTCACAATGGGGGCATTCGGGGCGCCATTCGGTGTTGCCGTCACCGCAACTCGGACAGCTCCCAAAGACACTATCAACCAAACCGGGATGGACCTGGCCTGCCGCGTCTTCTCCGCCGAACAGACGTCCGCCGCTATGGAAGTCGTTTTGGCACCTGCCCGAGCCAGAACAGTGGTAACAGTCTTGCATTACTACAATCCCCCAAAGGCCACCGGCCATCACTCTAGCAAATGCGAGTGATTGGACAATGCGGGCTACTGCATAGATCGTTGCCGGTTCGGTTGCGGCTCGGTAATCCGACCTATGCGTTCATTCACCGTGGCACTCGCTACCACCCTCACGCTCGCTGCATGCACCAGCGTTTCTACCGCCTCACCCCCGCCACCAGCGCTCGGCATTCCCGATTTCTACACGCAGTACCGCGATGCGGACGGTATCCCCGTGGTCTCCTCCGGCGTCGTGTCCGAAGACGCGATGGTCGCTGCCGAGGCGATGATCGAGGA
This sequence comes from Erythrobacter sp. YJ-T3-07, assembly GCF_015999305.1. Taxonomy (NCBI): domain Bacteria; kingdom Pseudomonadati; phylum Pseudomonadota; class Alphaproteobacteria; order Sphingomonadales; family Erythrobacteraceae; genus Erythrobacter; species Erythrobacter sp. YJ-T3-07. The sequence goes on from NZ_JAEAGP010000001.1 coordinate 1,172,092, forward strand.
TATGCTCGCTTTCCGGCCCGACCTGGCCAACTGGCTGCACGACAACGGCTATCGCGTCGCGATCATCGCCGAGACCGAGGCGCTGCTCGACCTGCCCGAAAATGCGCACTGGAAGAAACCAGCCCCCGACGATCCGCGCCTGACCCGGTGCGAGAAGAAGCACTATGACGAGCGGATCGGCAGCCTGACCGACCGCGCCTATTGGGATGCGCGCGCACGCGGGATCGGCGGGCAGCATACGGTCGGCTCCGAAGAGGATGTGCTCGGCCTGCCGACCAGCCGCTATTACGGCGAGACCATTCTGGTCCACGAATTCGCGCACAACATCCTGTTCGCGATCCAGGGCGCCGACCCCGATCTCTACGCCGAGGTCGAGGCGGCGTATGCCAATGCGCAGGCCAACAAGCTGTGGTTCGAGGAATACAACATGACCACGGTGCAGGAATATTGGGCCGAAGGGACGCAGTTCTGGTTCGATTCGAACCGGCTGCAGGTGTTCGACGGGCGCCGGATTCTGGGGCACCGGGATCTGGAAGCCTATGATCCGCAGCTCGCCGCCGCCTTGCGCGCTGCCTATGGCGACCGGCATCAGCTGGCCGCCGATCCTTTCTGGATGAGCGATGCGCGCGTGCCGCCCGGGCCGATTCCGGAGAATACCGCAGAAGTCTGCTGATCGCCCGTTCGGGCGAGTGCAAAGCGCCTCACGAACCATTCATCCACCGCTCATGTTTACATCCGTAGTCGTTACGGCTACAGATGTAGACGGATGAGGAGGGAGACGGTCGATGTCCGATTCGAAAGACGACAAGGGCGAACGCATCAGCGAGGCTGAGCACGCGATCATGGAGGTGATCTGGGATCGCCATCCGGTCAGCGCGACGGATGTCTGCGATCAGGTATGCGAAGCGCGCGGCTGGTCCATGCCCACGGTCAAGACGCTGCTGTCCCGGCTGGTGGGCAAGGGCGCTCTCGCGACCGAGCCCGACGGACGCCGGTTCCTCTACACCCCGCTGATCGAACGTGCGGATTATGTCGGCGGCGAATCCCGGCGGCTGGTCGACCGGCTGTTCGGTGGGCGCGCGGCGCCACTGTTTGCGCATCTCGCAGAAAGCGAGGCGCTGACCGACGAGGATCTCGGCGAGATCGAACGCCTGCTGAAGGAGATGCGCAAATGAGCATCGCCCTGCAGGATTTCGCCTTCGAAACGCTGCTGTGGACCGGCGTGCTCGTCGCCGCGGTGCTGGTGCTGCGTCGTCCGGTGTCGCGCCATTTCGGTGCCCAGGCGGCCTATGCGCTGTGGGCCTTGCCGTTCTTCAGACTGTTGCTTCCCCCGCTCGTTTTGCCGTCCTGGCTTGCCCCGTCATCCGCGCCTGCCGCGCTGCCGGTCGTGGGGCTGGACGTGCCGGCTGAAGCGGGCGGTGGAGCGCTGCTGTTGCAGCCTATGGTGGCGAGTGAGCCTGCCACCGACTGGGCGTTGATCGGAATGGTGGTGTGGCTGACCGGAGTGCTGGTCTTCCTGATCCGCCGCTACACGCTCTATTTCGCCATGCGCCGCCAGCTTTTGCGGGCGAGCACCGGCGTCGGCACGCGCGGGCGCGTGCGGCTGATCGAATCGCCGGCCACCGCATCGCCGGTCGCGTTCGGTGTGATCGACAAGGTGATCGCGCTGCCCGTAGGCTTCGTGGCCGATACCGAGCAGACCCGCCGCGATCTCGCGCTGGAACACGAGCTTGCGCACCATCGCGCGCATGACCTGCTGGTCAACGCGCTGGTCCAGCCGCTGTTCGCGCTGCACTGGTTCAACCCGCTTGGCTGGGTCGGCTGGCGTGCGATGCGGCGCGACCAGGAAGCGGCGTGCGATGCCCGTGTCGTCGCCCGCTGCGATGCGCGCCGGCGCGAAGCCTACGCCACCACCATCGCGTCCTTCGCGACCCGCAGCGACAGGCGCGCCAGCCTGGCGCTCGCCGCGCCGATGGCGTGCCCGGTGCTGGGGGACAAATCGATTATCCACCGTCTGAGGAGCCTGACCATGTCCGATATTTCCCCGCGTCGGCGGATTGCCGCGCGCACGCTTATGATCGGCGCGCTCGCCGCCGTGCCGCTGACCGCATCGATCTCTTACGCAGAGGCGCTGGGCGTGCCCGAGGCTCCTGCGGCACCGCTCGCCCCGGTAGCGCCGGTGGCACCGCTCGCCCCCGTGGCTCCGGCTGCGCCGGATGCGCCGGAGGCCCCCGCCGCACCGGAAGCGCCCGCCGTCTTCGTGCTGTCCGATGGAGACGATGGCGAAAGCGCAGAGCGTGTGGTCCGGGTCGAACGCAAGGTGACGACCGACGATTCTGGCAAGCGTACCGAGCGGACCACCTACACCGTCAATGGTCGCCCGGCGACGCAAGAGGAGCGGGCGAAGATCGAAGCCGGGCTCGACAGCCTGCGAGATGCAAGGGTCGATGCCGACCGGATGCACCGCGAACTGCGCGTGATGCGCGGTCGGATGCACGAAAACGGCGAACTGCGGAGCGAAATGGAGGCTCTGCGCAAGCGGCTCGGCGAAAATGGCGAGCTGCGCAAGCAACTGGATGAGGTGCGCCGGAGCCTTGGCGAGAGCGGCATGATCGAGCGCGAGACCCGCCTCGCACTCGCCCAGGCGGCGGCCGAGATGCCCGAATTCACCTTCGCCTGCGACGGGAGCGACCAGAGCGTGAGCGAGCGCGTCGGCCCCGATGGCAAGAAGGTGATGGCGTTCTGCCGCACCGCCATGGTCGCGAGCGCAAAAGACGCGATCGCCAGTGCCCGCCGCGAGATCGAGAGCGATCGCGATCTCTCCCGGCGAGAGCGGGCCGAGGCGCTGCGCGCGCTCGACCAGGCGATGCGCGAAGTCGGCAAGACAAACTGACGCTGGGAGCAGCATCAGTGAGGGCGGTGCACGTTTTCCCCCAGACGTGCGCCGCCTTCATGTGTTTCGGGGTCAGGCGGCTGCGGGTTCGCCCGCGAAGGCTTCTGCGGCCAGTGCCAGGCTGCGCTTGCGCGCCTCGTGGTCGTAGATCGACCCGGCGATGATAAGCTCGTCGGCCTGGGTGCGCTCCACGAAGGCGTTCATCTGCTCGCGCACCTGCTCGCGCGTGCCGATCGCAGTGGCCGAGAGTACGCCATCGAGCATGTTCGAAAGCTGCGGCGGCAGGCTTTCGCGATAGCCTTCGACCGGGGGCGGCAGCTTGCCGGGCTGGCCGGTCCGCAGGCGCACGAAGCTCTGCTGCATCGAACTGGCGAGCAGCTGCGCCTCCTCCTCGGTATCGGCGGCGAAGACGTTGTAGCCGCAGATCGCATAGGGCTCGCTCAGCACGGCGGACGGCTCGAACCGGTCGCGGTAGATCTTCAGCGCGTCATCCAGCGCCTGCGGTGCGAAATGGCTGGCGAAGGCGTAGGGCAGGCCCAGCATCGCCGCGACCTGCGCGCCGAACAGGCTGGAGCCGAGGATGTAGAGCTGCACGTCGGCACCGGCACCGGGCGTAGCCCTGATCCCGGTGCGCCCGTCATCGGCGAAATAGCTCTGCAGCTCGACCACGTCGCGTGGGAAGGCATCGGGGTTGCTGTCGAGATTGCGGCGCAGCGCAGCGGCAACCCGCTGGTCGCTGCCCGGCGCACGGCCAAGCCCCAGATCGATCCGGCCCGGATACAGCGCGTCGAGCGTGCCGAACTGCTCGGCAATCACCAGCGGGGAATGGTTGGGCAGCATGATCCCGCCCGCGCCGACGCGGATCTTCTCGGTGCCTGCGGCGACATGGCCGATCACCACCGATGTCGCAGCGCTGGCGATCCCTTCCATCCCGTGATGCTCCGCGCACCAGTATCGCTCGAACCCCAGGGCTTCGGCATGGCGGGCCATGTCGACGGCATTGGTGAGCGAGCGGCGGACGTCGCCGCCTTCGGTGACGTGGAGGAGATCGAGCAGGGAGAGTTTTGTCATGCAACCCAAGATGGCGGCGGGGCAGCGAAAATCAAACCCGCGCCTGCGTAGATTTGCTTTGGATCGGAACAGCCGATGCTCAGACGACTTCGGCGATCAGCCCCATGGCCTTGGCCTCGCTGGCGGTGATGTACCAGTCGCCCGGTGCCTTTTCGCGCAGTTCCTGCACGCTGACGTTTGACCCTTCGGAGATCGCGCGGAAGTCGTCGTCTTCCTGATCGATCTCGCGCTGAATTTCGCGCCGGGCGTGTTCCAGCTGGCTGGCCACGCTGCGCAGCGATCCGCCCGCCAGCTGGATCGGCTGTGCGCGCTTGTTCTCGGTAATCAGCAGCTTGGTCGCGCGGGTGAGGTAGCGCTGGCCGACGGGAAAGGCGGCCATGAACAGCACGCCTGCGGAATAGACCGCGGTCTTGCCCAGAAAGATGATCTCGCGCCGCCCGCGATCGCGCAGCAGGCGGATATCCTCGGCCATGCTGCGGGCGATTTCGGGATCGCCATCCATCGTGGTCAACGCGATCACGATCGGCCCGCCCGGTGCCTGTTCGGACAGCATCTCGCTGAACTCGGCGTACATCGCGGCGTCCATCGTGCCGTAGAGGCGGATGCCCGGGCTGGCGAGCGACTGCGAGGGGGGCTGGGTTGCCGGGTTGCGCGGGTCGGCGGGAATGATCTCGACCTGCTGGCGAGTTTCCGGCTGCGGCTCGGGGGGAGGTGGCGAGGGCTGCTCGCTCTCGGTTGCGGAGGTTTCGTCCTCCCGCGGTTCCTGCTCGCTGGAGGCCTTGGGAAGCACGGCGGCGACGGCAGGAGCGGCCACGGCAGCAGCGGCCGCCCATTCGCGGCCGCCATTCTCGTCGCCGTCGTTCTCATCCTCGGACCGCTGCTCTGCGTCGCCATCAGGCGCGTCCTGCACCAGCGGCTCATCGCCTGACGGGAGCGGGATGGCGGAGTGGTTCTCGGCGGCCCCGATCCGGTGTTCCTCGCCGCCGTCCTTGTCACCGCCTTCCTCGTCATCGCGGTCGAAGAAACGGTCCTTGATCGCCATCGCGCCCGCTGCGGTCGCGGCGGCGGCGGCCCCGACACCCGCGACCTTCAGCGCTGTGCCCTGCCAGTCTTCGAGGTCGAACCACTCGTCGTCGTCCTCTTTCGCTGCTGCCGGGACGGGCGTGGCCGAGGCCGCCACCGCTTCAGCTGGCACGGCCTCCTGCGGCTCAGGGCTCGGCGCGGGTGGCGGTGGTTCGGGCTGAGCGTCATCGTCCCACGTGACCGCGGCGGCGCTCAGTTCCATCGCCTCTTCGGGCTCGGGCTCTGGCGCGGAGGCGCGGGCGGGTTTGTATTTCGGCTCGATCGCGGTGTCTTCGGGCGGGGCGGAGGCGGGCTGGTAGTCGTAGTCCTCCTTTTGCAGCGGCGCAGCCGCGGGTTGGGGGAACTGCTCATCCGCCTCGCCCGCATTGCGCGCTGGCACCCGGGCAGGCTCGAAGTCGGGCGTGTCGCTGCTGCCTTCGGGCCTGCGATAGACCGCCGGTTCGGGCAGGTCGGTATCGCGCGCCGCGCGGTTGCGGGCGGTCGCACGAGACGCTCTTTCGGGAGTCCCCTGATCGGCCTGTGCGCGCTTGCCCTGATAGATCGCAGGCCCGCTCGCCTCGCCATCCTCTTCGCCGCCATTGCCGGTCACCTCGCGCACCAGAGCCATCGCCATGCCGGGAAGGTCGCCGCGCTTCTGCCCGTCGCGCACGATCGTCTGCAGACGCTGGATCAGCGTGATCAGGTTACGGATGAAGTCCATGGCGTTGTCGGCCTGCCCCCCCTTGGCAGTATCGCGCCTAGAACGACTCGGGCGCGAAATAGCGGTCGCAAGTGGTATCATCGCCGCTTCTCATGCCGAGTCGCAATGCTTCCATGCGCTGTTCGCTGGTACCGTGGGTAAAGTTCTCGGGCGAGACCCTGCCGCCCATGCGTTCCGAAATGGCATCGTCGCCGATCGCGGATGCGGCCTCCATCCCTTCCTCGAAATCGCCGGGGTCGACCAGATTGCGGTTCTTGCCCGCCCATACGCCCGCGTAGCAATCGGCCTGAAGCTCCATGCGCACCTGCAACTGGTTGGCATCGCGCGGACTGCGCTGTTGCAGGCTGCGCACCTGGCTGGCGAGGCCGGTCAGGTTCTGGATGTGATGGCCATATTCGTGAGCGACGACATAGAGCCGCGCGAAGTCTCCGCCCGCGCCGAGCTGGTTCTTCATCGTGTCGTAGAAGCTCGTGTCGAGGTAGATGCCCTCGTCACGCGGGCAGTAGAACGGGCCGACTGCCGAGGTCGCGCTGCCGCAGCCCTCTGTGTTCACATTATTGACGAACAGCTTCAGGAATGGCTCGCGAAACTCGACATTGGCCTGCGCGAAGACCGGCTCCCACGTGGCATTGAGCGACTGGAGCGCGTTGCATGCCTCGGTCGAATAGGCATTTTCCGTGCACAGCTGCTCTTCGGTCATGTTCGCCCGCGCACCGTCCGCCTGCCTGCTGCCGCTGGTCGCCTGGTCGACGCTGTCGAACACCGCGATCGTCTGGCCGAAATCGGTGCCGAACAGCAGCGAGACGATGCCCGCGATGATGATCGTGCCGCAGCCCAGCTGGCCTGCACCGCCGCCGGGAAAGCGGCTGCTGCCGCCGCCGCCGCGCACATCGATATTGTCGGTATTGAATGGATTGAGCCGCATCGCGCTTGTCCCCCTGTCTTCTCCCCGCGCGCACTCAGAAGAAAAACCCTTGCAATGCGCGCCTGCCAGCGGAACCACGGCACCCAGGCGGCGATTGGCTCCATACGCAGTGCTTAATACACGAAAGGCTAGCGATGTTCCTCGAAGGTAAGAAGGCTCTTATTACCGGATCGACCTCCGGCATCGGACTGGCGGTGGCGCGCGCGCTGCACGCCGAGGGTGCGGCGGTTATCCTCAACGGCTTCGGGGACGAAAGCGAGATCGCGCAGCTGCGCAAGGAACTGGGCGGGGCCGACTATTTCGACAGCGACCTGACCGATGTTGCCGCGATCGAGGCGATGATGGAGCAGGCCGGCGGGGTCGACATCCTGGTCAATAATGCCGGGATGCAGCATGTCAGCCCGGTCGAGGAATTCCCGGTCGACAAGTGGGACAAGATCATCGCCCTCAACCTGTCGGCTGCGTTTCACACGATCCGGCTGGCAGTGCCGCATATGAAGGAACGTGGCTGGGGGCGGATCATCAACACCGCCAGCGCGCACTCTCTGGTCGCCTCGCCCTACAAGTCGGCTTACGTGGCGGCCAAGCACGGGATTGCCGGGCTGACCAAGACGGTCGCGCTGGAGCTCGCGACCAGCGGGGTCACGGTCAACTGCATCAGCCCCGGTTATGTCTGGACGCCGCTGGTCGAGAACCAGATCCCCGACACGATGAAGGCGCGCGGGATGAGCCGCGAGGAAGTGATCGACCAGGTGCTGCTGGCCAAGCAGCCGACCAAGAAGTTCGTCCAGCCCGAGGATATCGGCGAGATGGTCGTCTTCCTGTGCCGCGATTCGATGGCCAACGTGAATGGCGCGAACTGGAGCGTCGATGGCGGCTGGACCGCTGACTAGACAATGAGATCATGATCGCCCTTTCGCGCACCATCGCCGTGGGTGCGGCGGCGCTTTCGCTCGCCGCCTGCGCCACCGTGCCTGCGCCGCAGACCGGCCCTTCGCTCGACATGGTCGAGGAGCGGCTGGCGGAGGATATCGGCACGCTTGCCGCCGATGATTTCGGTGGCCGCTATCCCGGCAGCGAGGGCGAAGCGAAGACGCAGCGCTGGCTGATCCAGCGCTATTCCGAGATCGGCTTGCAGCCCGGTGCGGGCGAGGGCGACTGGACGCAGGATTTCACTCTCGTGCGCCGACTGCCGCTGGAAGAATCGGGCGCAAGCACCGCCACGGTCACGCGGGGCTCGCGCAGCGTGTCGCTTTCGCAGGGGCTGATCGCGGTCGATCCCGGCAGGGACGATGCCAACCTTGCCGACGTGCCGATCGTTGGTCTCGATCCCGACATCGAAGAGTTGCAGCCACGCTCGCTGGTCAACCGCGCAGTGCGGGTGCCTGCGGCCGAGCTTCCGCGACTGTTCTCCAAATTCGAGGCGGCAGCGCCCAAGGCGCTTATCATCACGACGCAGACGGCCGAGGAATATGAGAAGACCGCCGGCCTGATCTCGCACGGGCGCTGGCGGCTGGGGAGCGATACGTCCGGCCCTGCCGTGCTGCTTCTCTCCCCGCAGAGCAGTGCGGGCCTGAGCGATGCGATCGGTGCGAATGCGAAGCGGCATCCCGATGGCCTCGGCCTGATCGCCTATGACACGATTCTGAAGGCGAGCATCGCGCAGAAGGTCGATCGGATCGAGACCGCCAACGTGATCGGTCGCCTGCCGGGACGGGTTCCGGGCGCGGGCGCGGTGGTGCTGCTGGCGCATTGGGATCATCTGGGCGATGATTGCGGGCCGCCCGATGCGACCGATCGGCTGTGCAACGGCGCGGTCGACAATGCGAGCGGCCTTGCGGTGATGATCGAGGCGGTGCGGATCGCGCTGCAGGGCGGCCCGCTCGACCGCGACGTGATCGTCCTTGCCACCAGTTCGGAAGAGCTGGGCCTGCTCGGCGCGAAGGCTTTCGTGGCCGATCCGCCGGTCCCGCTGCCGACGATCGCGGCGGCATTCAACCTCGACACGATGGCGATCGCACCTCGCGGGACGCCGGTGGTGGTGCTGGGCGCTGGCAAGACCGCGCTCGATTACGGGATATCGGAGGTCGCGCGTGTACAGGGACGCGAGATTGTCTCTTCGGACCTGCAGGATGCCTTCCTGCCCCGGCAGGATGGCTGGGCGCTGCTGGTCGAGGGCGTGCCTGCGGTGCTTGTCTCCAGCGCGCTGGCCGACCGGGCGGATTTCGAAAGCTTTATGGGCAGCGATTATCACCGCGCGACCGACGCCCCGGCGAGAGGTGTCGAACTGGGCGGTGCGGCGGAAGACACGCTGCTGCATGCCGCGCTGATCCGCTATTTCGCGAGCCTGAAGACCTATCCCGGCGGTGGGGGTTAGCGGCGCGTCCTTTCAGCGCAAGTGCAGGCCAGGCGGCAAATTGCGTCGAACGGCGTTGCATTTTGCCCGAACTGCGCCTAACTAGCCGCCATCCCGACATTGCTGGCACCGTGTTGGGCCGGGCCGAAAGGCACCGGCGCCAAGCCGCATGGCCATGCAGAACGGAAACGAAACGGAGACCGAATGGCAGATATCGCGCGACTGACACAGATTATCGAACCCGAGGCGCAGGCCCTGGGATTCGAACTCGTGCGCGTGAAGATGATGCCGTCCGAAGCCGGCGATGGCACGCAGGCGCTTCAGATCATGGCGGAAGACCCTGCTACGGGTCAGCTGGTGATCGAACAATGCGCCGCGCTGAGCCGCGCCGTCTCCGCCAGGATCGACGCGCTGGAAGAGCAGGGCGATGTGCTGATCGAAGGGGCATATCACCTCGAAGTCAGCTCGCCCGGGATCGACCGCCCGCTGACCCGGACCAAGGACTTTTCCGACTGGGCGGGGCACGAGGCGAAGATCTCGATGGCCAAGGGCTATGACGGCCAGCGCAATTATCGCGGCATCCTGAAGGGGATTGATGGCGACATCGTCACCATCACCGACCGCAAGGCGGGCGAAGTCGAACTTCCGCGCGACCAGATCCATTCGGCGCAGCTCGTCCTCACCGACGAACTGATCGCCGCGACCAGACCGCTCGACACCACGGGTGCCGAGGAAGTACAAGAAGACCAACAAGAAAAGGCTGACGACTGATGGCCACTGCCATTTCCGCCAACCGCGCGGAGCTCCTCGCGATCGCCAACTCGGTCGCTTCGGAAAAGATGATCGACAAGTCGATCGTCATCGAAGCGATGGAAGAGGCGATCCAGAAATCGGCCCGTAACCGCTATGGTGCGGAAAACGACATTCGCGCCAAGCTCGACCCGCAGACCGGCGACCTGCGCCTGTGGCGCGTCGTCGAAGTGGTCGAAGAGGTCGAAGACTATTTCAAGCAGGTCGACCTGAAGCAGGCGCAGAAGCTGCAGGACGGCGCTGCCGTCGGCGACTTCATCGTCGACCCGCTGCCTCCGGTCGATCTCGGCCGCATCGATGCGCAGAGCGCCAAGCAGGTGATCTTCCAGAAGGTCCGCGATGCCGAGCGTGAGCGTCAGTTCGACGAATTCAAGGACCGTGCGGGCGAGATCATCACCGGCGTGATCAAGTCGGTCGAGTTCGGCCACGTGATCGTCAACCTCGGCCGTGCCGAAGGCGTGATCCGCCGCGACCAGCAGATCCCGCGCGAAGCCGCCCGTGTGGGCGAACGTGTCCGCGCGCTGATCAGCAAGGTGGAACGCAACAACCGCGGTCCCCAGATTTTCCTCACCCGCGCGCACCCCGACTTCATGAAGAAGCTGTTCGCGCAGGAAGTGCCCGAAATCTACGACGGCATCATCGAGATCAAGGCCGCCGCCCGCGATCCGGGCAGCCGCGCCAAGATCGGCGTGATCAGCCACGATTCCTCGATCGACCCGGTCGGCGCCTGCGTCGGCATGAAGGGTAGCCGCGTGCAGGCCGTCGTGCAGGAACTGCAGGGCGAGAAGATCGACATCATTCCCTGGAGCGAGGATCAGGCGACCTTCATCGTCAACGCGCTCCAGCCCGCCACCGTCAGTCGCGTGGTGCTGGACGAGGACGAGAGCCGCATCGAGGTTGTCGTCCCCGATGACCAGCTTTCGCTCGCGATCGGTCGTCGCGGCCAGAACGTGCGTCTCGCCAGCCAGCTGACCGGCAACCAGATCGACATCATGACCGAGGAAGAAGCCTCGGAAAAGCAGGGCAAGGAATTCGCCGCTCGCTCCAAGATGTTCGAGGAAGAGCTGGACGTCGACGAAACGCTCTCGCAGCTGCTCGTCGCCGAAGGCTTCGCCGAGCTCGAAGAAGTCGCTTACGTCCAGCTGGACGAGCTGGCGATGATCGAAGGCTTCGACGAAGAACTGGCCGAGGAACTCCAGAGCCGCGCGACCGAAGCGCTCGAACGCCAGGAAGCCGCGCACCGCGAGGCGCGCCGCGAACTGGGTGTCGAGGATGCGCTGGCCGAGCTGCCGCACCTGTCCGAGGCGATGCTCGTCACGCTGGGCAAGGCGGGTCTCAAGACGCTCGACGATGTGGCCGATCTCGCCACCGACGAACTGATCGCCAAGAAGCGCGAAGCGCCGCGTCGCCGCAACAATAATCCCGATGGCCCGCCGATGCGGCGCGATCGTCCGCAGCGCGAGCAGGACAAGGGCGGCGTGCTGGGCGAATACGGCTTGAGCGAAGAGCAGGGCAACGAGATCATCATGGCCGCCCGCGCGCACTGGTTCGAAGATGAAGAACCGGCCAAGCCCGCAACCGCATCCGAGGGTGCAGACCAGGAGGCCGCCGATGCGGACTCCGAACAATGAGTCTCTGACGCCGACAACTGAGCGCACGCGCCCCGGCGGGAAGTCGCCGGAGCGCAAGTGCATCCTGACCGGACGCCACGGCGAGCGGGACGAACTGATTCGTCTCGCGATCTCGCCCGATGGTGACGTGCTGCCCGATCCGCGTGCGCGAGCGCCGGGTCGCGGGGCATGGCTGGGCGTTTCGCGCGCCGAGCTTGAAACCGCGATGGAGAAGGGCAAGCTCAAGGGGGCGCTCGCCCGCGCGTTCAAATCCGCGCCTCCGCGCGTGCCCGACGACCTGCCCGCGCAGATCGACGCGGCGCTGCTGCGCACGCTGACCGACCGGCTGGGGCTCGAAATGCGCAGCGGACACCTTATCTTGGGGTCCGAACGCATCGCGGAGCATGCGCGCGGCGGAGTGCTGAGCGCGCTCTATCACGCCAGCGATGCGAGCGATGGCGGTACCGCCAAGCTGGACCAGGCGTGGCGCGTGGGAATGGACCGCGAGGGTTCGGGCGAGGGCGGCACGCGCTTGCCACTGGACCGTGCGGCGCTGTCTGTGGCATTGGGCCGCGACAATGTTGTCCATCTGGCGCTCGCCGACGAACAGGCGGCGAAGCGGGTCGATCAGGCCCTGACGCGCCTGCTGCATTATAGGAATGCGTCTGCGGGTGCCCGCGAAGACGTGAGCGAGGACGGGGCCACCTAGACGGAGGCCTCTCTTTTCGCGACGATGTGACCGAAGGAAGAAACGAGTTTTATGAGCGACGACGAAAACAACACCCGGACCCGCAAACCGCTTGGCCTCAAGCGGAGCGTGGAATCGGGCGAGGTCAAGCAGACCTTCAGCCACGGGCGCACCAACAAGGTGGCGGTCGAGGTGAAGCGTCGTCGCAAGATTCTCAAGCCCGGTGAGAGCACTCCGCCGCCGCCTCCCGCAGAGGAAGCCAAGGCACCCGAGCCCGCGCCTGCACCCGCGCCCGCTCCGGCTCCCGCACCTGCGCCCAAGCCCGTGGCGAAGAAGCCCGCGCCCAAGAAGGCAGCCCCTGCCGACGAAACGCCGCAGGAACGCGTCGCACGCCTCCAGCGCGAGGCCGAGGAAGATCGTCTGCGGATGGCCGAAGAGGCCCGCAAGCGTGACGACCTGAAGGCCCGCCAGGCTGCCGAGGACGAGAAGAAGCGCGCCGAGGAAAACCGCAAGGCCGAGGAAGAAGCTGCCAAGCGTGCCGAGGAAGACGCCAAGGTTGCCGCTCAGGCTCCCGCTCCGGCCCCGGCTGAAGAGCCCGCTGCCGCCAAGGCCGAGCCGGCCGAGCAGGCCGCCTCCACCGGGAAGACGGTGCCCGCCGCGCGCAAGTTCACGCCGGTCCAGCGGCCCGAGCCCAAGAAGCCCGAAAAGAAGCCCAAGAAGGAAGACAAGCCCGCGCGTACAGCGGAACGGACCGACAAGCGTCGTTCCGGCAAGCTGTCCGTCACCAAGGCGCTCAACGAGGACGAGGGCCGCCGCGCCCGCAGCCTCGCCGCGCTCAAGCGTGCACGCGAGAAGGAACGCCGCGCACAGGGCGGGCCCTCCAAGCCGCGTGAGAAGCAGGTCCGCGACGTGGTCGTCCCCGAGGCGATCACCGTGCAGGAACTTGCCAACCGCATGGCCGAAAAGGGCGCGGATCTGGTGAAGGAACTGTTCAGCCTGGGCATGGCGGTCACCGTCAACCAGACGATCGACCAGGATACCGCGGAGCTGCTGGTCGAGCAGTTCGGCCACAACATCCAGAAGGTCTCCGATGCCGATATCGACATCAAGGCCGAAGAGGATGTCGATCCGGAAGAAACCCTGAAGCCGCGTCCGCCCGTGGTCACGATCATGGGCCATGTCGATCACGGCAAGACCAGCCTGCTCGATGCGCTGCGCGGCACGAATGTGACGCGGGGCGAGGCCGGTGGCATCACTCAGCATATCGGCAGCTACCAGGTGAAGACGAAGGACGGTAACAAGATCACCTTCCTCGACACGCCGGGCCACGCCGCCTTTACCGAAATGCGCGCGCGCGGTGCCAACGTCACCGATATCGTGGTGCTGGTCGTCGCTGCAGACGACGGCATCATGCCGCAGACGATCGAGGCGATCAGCCACGCCAAGGCTGCCGGCACGCCGATCATCGTCGCCATCAACAAGATGGATAAGGAAGACGCCAACCCCCAGAAGGTGCGCGAGCGTCTGCTGGAACAGGAGATCGTCGTCGAGGCGATGTCGGGCGACGTGCAGGACGTGGAAATCTCCGCGCTCAAGGGCACCGGGCTCGACGAACTGCTCGACAAGATCGCCCTGCAGGCCGAACTGATGGAGCTGAAGGCCAACCCCGATCGCATGGCCGAAGCCACCGTGATCGAGGCTCAGCTCGACAAGGGCCGTGGACCGGTCGCTTCGGTGCTGGTCACCCGCGGTACGCTCAAGAAGGGCGATGCGCTGGTTGCCGGTACGATGAGCGGGCGTGTCCGTGCGATCGTCGACGACCAGGGCAAGCAGATCAAGGAAGCCGGGCCTTCGATGCCGGTCGAGGTCCTCGGCCTCGGCGGGGTACCGAATGCTGGCGATCAGCTGACGGTCGTGGAGAACGAGCAGCGCGCACGCGAAGTCGCCGAATATCGTCAGGACAAGGCGAACGAGCAGCGCACCGCGCTGGCGCCGACCAATTTCGACGCGATGTTCGCCGGGCTTGCCAACAAGGCGATCGAGTTCCCCCTGCTGGTCCGTGCGGACGTCCAGGGCTCGGTCGAGGCGATCAAGACCGCGCTTACCAACCTCTCGAACGACGACATCAAGGTGCGCATCCTGCACTCGGGCGTCGGCGCGATTACCGAGAACGACGTGACGCTGGCGGCTGCCGGCAATGCGCCGATCATCGGCTTCAACGTGCGTCCCAACGCCAAGGCGCGCCAGCAGATCGAACGCGAAGGCGTGCGGATGATGTATTACGACGTCATCTACCACCTGACCGAAGAGATCGCGAAGGAGATGGCGGGCGAGCTGGGTCCGGAGCGGATCGAGCATGTCGTTGGTCGCGCAGCGGTCAAGGAAGTCTTCAAGTCCGGCAAGAAGGACAAGGCGGCCGGCCTGCTGGTCGAGGAAGGCATCATCCGCAAGGGTCTCCACGCCCGCCTCACCCGCGACGACGTCATCGTCTCGTCGACCACCATCGCCTCTCTGCGGCGCTTCAAGGACGATGTGGACGAAGTCCGCGCAGGCCTCGAATGCGGCGTGGTGCTGGAAGACACGAACGACATCAAGCCGGGCGACCAGCTCGAAGTCTTCGAAGTCGAGGAGCGTGAACGGACGCTGTAATGGATACGGTCATCGGTGTCTTTGCTGCGATCATCCTCGCCGGGATCTATTACGAGACCCGGCGAGGCTCCGATGCATTGCACCGGATCGCGAAGGCGCTCGAGGAGCGTGAACGGACGCCGTGAGATGAACTCCCCTCCCGCTCGCGGGAGGGGCTGGGGGTGGGCCAGTCCAACGGTCGGGGTTCGTGCAAACCCACCCCGCTGCGACTAGGTCGCTTGCGCGACCAAGTCTCGCGCCCCCTCCCGCAAGCGGGAGGGGAGGAGTGTATCAATGACCGAACTCTTCAAGACCCAACGCTCGCCCTCGGCGCAGCTGATGGGGTCGCAGTTCCAGTCGTGGGACGCTTCGACCGGCGAAGTTACCTTCACCTATGATCCGCCACCCAGCTTCGCCTCTCCCAGAGGGGCGGTGCAGGGCGGGCTGATCGCGGGATTTCTGGACGAGGTGATGGGTGCGGCCTTACTCGCTTCTAGCGACAATCAGGCACTTCCGCTCAACCTCGATATGAACCTCAGCTTCGTGCGGATGGTCCCGCTCGAGCGGATCACCGCCAAGGGCCGCGTGGTCAAGGCGGGGCGCAAGATCGCTTTCCTCGAAGGCGAGCTGTTCGACTCCGAAGGCAAGCTGCTCGCCCGCGCGACCTCCACCGCGATCCCGACGCCGCCACCCGAGGGCGGCTGAGCGCCGGGACGCGAGAGACCGGGATTAGCGG
Organism: Erythrobacter sp. YJ-T3-07; assembly: GCF_015999305.1. Classification (NCBI taxonomy): domain Bacteria; kingdom Pseudomonadati; phylum Pseudomonadota; class Alphaproteobacteria; order Sphingomonadales; family Erythrobacteraceae; genus Erythrobacter; species Erythrobacter sp. YJ-T3-07. The sequence goes on from NZ_JAEAGP010000001.1 coordinate 1,187,592, forward strand.
AACCGGTCGTGGTAGACCGCGACCACGCGGTTGGTGCGGGTGTTGATCAGCAGGATATCATTCCCGGCGCGCACGTAGATTGCGTTGCGACCGGGTGCTTTGAGGCCGCGCACCGTGCGGTAGTTGACCGACCGGTAGTTGGCCGCGCGGCTGCGATCGAACCGGTCGCCCTGATTGAAGCGCTGGTAGGCGCTCTTCTGGTGCGATTTGGCCGGTGCCTTGTAAGACTTGTGGATCTGATGGCTCTGAGGCCGCTGGTCCTTGGCCTGGGCGGCAACGGGCATGGCGATCATGCTGGCGGCGGCGAGGGCGAGGGGGAGTAGTCGCTTCATCGTTCATCTCCTTAGCTTCTAACATGAACAAAATACACGAGCCGATCCGTTTGCTCCGTCCCGAAGTGTCGCGAGTTGTCGCGCCGGTCAGGCATTGAGCCCAAGGCGGAGCGGCCCTATGTGCGCATAGTATGGCACGCCAGCAATTTTCAGCAGAACAGCAATCGGTCCGCGTCCTCAAGGTGGGCGAGCGGGTGCGGCACATCCTGTCCGAACTGCTCACCCGGGGCGAGGTGCATGACGAGACGCTGAGTGCGCACTCGGTCAGCGTCACGGAAGTGAAGATGACGCCCGATCTCAAGCACGCCAGCGTCTACGTAAAGCCGCTGCTGGGCGAGGACGAGGATGTCGTTGTCAAGGCGCTGCGCACCAATACCGCGTTCTTCCAGCGCGAAGTGGCCAAGCGCCTCGGCCTGAAATTCGCGCCCAAGCTGCAGTTCCGCCCCGACGAGAGCTTCGACGAGGCGGACCGTATCGAACGCCTGCTGAGCGACCCCAAGGTCGCGCGCGATCTGGACGACGATCCGGACGACGGGGAAGAGTAGGCGGCCCCGCTGCGACACCGCCGATGGCCAAGCTCTATTTCTACTACGCCAGCATGAATGCGGGGAAGAGCGCGCTGCTGCTGCAGACCGCGTTCAACTATCGCGAACGGGGCATGGACGTCTCGCTGTGGACCGCCGCGGTCGATAATCGCCCGGCCTTCGGCGCGATCAACAGCCGGATCGGCCTGACCAGCGATGCGCACCGCTTTACCCCCGAAACCGACGTCGCCGCGCGCGTGCGTGAGGAGGCAGCGAGGCGCGGCCCTGCCGATCCCAAGCTCGCCTGCGTGCTGGTGGACGAGGCGCAGTTTCTGACCCGCGATCAGGTGTGGCAGCTCGCCCGCCTGACCGACCGGCACGATATTCCGGTGATCTGCTACGGGTTGCGGACAGATTTCCAAGGGCAGCTATGGTCCGGCTCGGCAGCGCTGCTGGGCATTGCCGACAAGCTCGTCGAGATGAAGGCGGTGTGCCACTGCGGACGCAAGGCGACGATGAACCAGCGCGTGGATGAAACCGGCGAGCCGGTGACGCACGGCGCGCAGACCGAGATCGGCGGGAACGAGCGCTATGTTGCGGTGTGCCGGATGCACTTCGTTTCCGACCCCGCCGACCCCACATAGCGGGTATGACCGACACCCTCACTTTTGCCGCGCTGCTGATCCCGGCGCTAATTATCGCGATCGTGTGCCACGAGGTCGCGCATGGCTGGGTGGCGCGGCTGCTGGGCGATACCACTGCCTATGATCGCGGGCGGCTGACGCTCAACCCGATCAAGCATGTCGATCCGGTCGGCACGCTGCTGGTACCGGGCTTCCTCGCGCTGGTCGGCGGGCCGATCTTCGGCTGGGCCAAGCCGGTGCCTGTGGTGCGCGGTCGGCTGAACAATCCGCGCTATGGCATGATGCTGGTCGCCGCCGCAGGGCCGCTGACCAACCTGCTGCTTGCGCTGATCGGCGCGGTGCTGTTCGGCGTGGCCATGCCCGAGGGCGCGATGCTCGCGTCGAGCGATACCGGCCTGCCGCAGGTTACCGGAGCGGACGGGGCGATCGCGCTGATCCCCAGTGCGCTGTTCTTCTTCATCCTGATCAACGTGTTCCTCGCCTTCTTCAACCTGCTGCCGATCCCGCCGTTCGACGGGTCTCACATTGTCGAAGGCCTGCTGCCGCGCAGCTGGGCGGTGTACTGGAACAAGCTGCAACAGGTCGGGATGATCCTGTTCGTGGTGCTGATCGCGGTGGTGTGGGTGTTTCCCGATACCGGCATCATTTCCAACACCATCGGCCCGCCGGTCGAATGGATGCTGGAGCAATTCCTGCGCCTTGCCGATTGGGTTGCGGGTCAGACCCCCGCCTAGGCGTCGAACCAGCGGGCGATGGCCGATCGGCCTGCTTCGTTCAGATGCAGGCCCAGCTTGCTGCGCCGCCACAGCACATCCTCGCCGGTACGGGCGAATTCCACGTCGCGCAGGTATTGCAGTTCGGCTTCGAAGACGCCGGGTGCGATTTTTGCACCCAGCTCGCGCGGGGCCTCTTCGGTCCCGAAAATATGCTCGATCCGGGTGCCATAGGCGCGGACCAGCCGGGCGATGTCCTCGATCCGCATGTACTGCCTGAGCCACGCATGGCGCCGGACCATGGCGGCATGGCCCGCCACCGGCATGTCGCCGCCGGGCAGGGGAGCATCGTCGGTCCACGGCTTGCCCCCGACCGCGAGCTTTTCCAGAGCATGCTCGGCGAGCTTGCGGAAGGTGGTGATCTTGCCGCCGAAGACCGAGAGGATCGGCGCGCCGCCTTCGCCATCGACCTCGAACACGTAGTCGCGGGTGACTTCGGAGGCGCTGGCCGCCGCATCCTCGTACAGCGGGCGCACGCCCGAATAGCTCGACACGGCGTCCTCCGGGCGCACCTGCGTGGCGAGATATTCGTTCACCGACGCGCAGATATAGGCGGCCTCGTCCTGACTGATCGTGACCTCGTTGGGGTCGCCTTGGAACGCCTCGTCGGTGGTGCCCAGCAGGGTGAAGTCCTGTTCGTAGGGGATCGCAAAGCAGATCCGCCCATCGCCGTTCTGGAAGATGTAGCAATGCGGCCCGTCCCACAACTTGGGCACGATCAGGTGGCTGCCCTTGACCAGCCGCAGGTGGGCAGGGGTGTTGCGGTGGAGCGCGCGCTGCAACACCTGATCGACCCACGGCCCGGCGGCGTTGGCGACCATCCGCGCGCTGACTTGCGTTTCGCCAGCGGCATCGCGCAGAGTTGCGCGCCACATGTCGCCCTCGCGTGCCAGCCCGGTGCATTCGGTACGCGTGCGGATATCCGCGCCGCGCTCCTTCGCATCGACCGCGTTGAGCACGACCAGCCGCGAATCCTCGACCCAGCAGTCCGAATATTCGAACCCGCGTTCGAGAAAGGGCTTGAGGATCGCGGCGTGCGGCGGCTCTCGCAGGTTCACGCTCTTCGTCGGCGGGAGCAGCTTTCGCCCGCCGATATGGTCGTAGAGAAACAGGCCCAGCCGCAGCAGCCAGGCGGGGCGCAGGCCGGAATGGTGGGGGAGCACGAAGCGCATCGGCCAGATGATGTGCGGCGCGTTGCGCAGCAGCACCTCGCGCTCCTGCAAGCTCTCGCGCACCAGCCGGAACTCGTAATATTCGAGGTAGCGCAGGCCGCCGTGGACCAGCTTGGTGCTGGCGCTGGAGGTGTGCGCGGCGAGATCGTCTTTCTCCACCAGCAGCACCGACAGGCCGCGACCGGCCGCATCGCGGACGATGCCGGCGCCGTTGATGCCGCCACCGATCACGAGAAGGTCGAAAGGCTCGCTCATACACCTAAGCAATTGGCCTATCCGGCGCGGTTTGGCTAGGCGGGGTTTCGTGAACGACAAAGACAAGAAGATGCCGCCCTCGGGCTGGATCGTGCTCGACAAGCCGCGCGGAATGGGTTCGACCCAGGGCGTCAGCGCGGTGAAGCGCAACCTGCGCGAAGGGGGCTATGCCAAGACCAAGACCGGCCATGGCGGCACGCTCGACCCGCTGGCCGAAGGCGTGCTGCCGATCGCTTTGGGCGAGGCGACCAAGCTGGCAGGCCGCATGCTCGATGCGACCAAGACCTACGTCTTCACGATCCAGTTCGGGGAGGAGACCGACACGCTCGATACAGAGGGCGAGGTTGTGGCGCGCTCCAACCGCTTTCCTCCGCTGGCTGCGGTGGCTGGCGTGCTCGACCGCTTCACCGGCCCGATCGAGCAGGTGCCGCCTGCTTTTTCGGCGCTGAAGGTCGACGGCAAGCGTGCCTATGATCTGGCGAGGTCAGGGGAAGACGTCGAGCTGAAGGCGCGCAAGGTGACGATTCACGCCCTCGATTTCCACCGTCATGCTGAACTTGTTTCAGCATCCAGCCAGCCAACTGATACCTCTGAGCAGGATGAAGACTGGACCCCGAAACAAGTTCGGGGTGACGATCCTGAACTGGAATCCACCTTTCAGACCACCACCGGCCGCCCGGACCCGTTCGACCCGTCCGCACCGCTCGAAGTCGCCGAGAGCGTCACGCTGGAGGCGACGGTCAGCAAGGGCACCTATATCCGGTCCCTTGCACGGGATATCGCGCTGGCCCTTGGCACGCGGGGGCACGTTACCTACCTGAGGAGAACGCGTGCAGGCCCGTTCGCCGAGGAACAGGCGATTTCGCTGGACAAACTCAACGAAATCGGTAACGGCGCGCAGCTTCAAGACCTACTCCTGCCGATAGAGGCGGGGCTGGACGACATCCCGGCCCTTTCCCTCGATCCGGAGCAAGCGCAGGCGGCCCGCCAGGGCCGGGTCCTTTCCGGATTGCCCCACGCCGACGGGCTCTATTTCGCGAAATCGGGCAGCGTCCCGGTTGCGCTGGTGGAGATCGAAGGCGGCACGATGCGAATCGTGCGGGGTTTCAACTTTCCAGATGTCGCGGAGTAGAATGAATGTCGGTTACTGCCGAGCGCAAGCAAGAGATCATCAAGGACAACGCCCAGGGCAACAACGACACGGGCAGTCCCGAAGTGCAGGTCGCGATCCTGACCGAACGGATCCGCAACCTGACCGAGCACTTCAAGGATAACCACAAGGACAACCACTCGCGTCGTGGTCTCCTGATGATGGTCAACAAGCGCCGCAACCTGCTCGCCTATCTCAAGAAGAAAGACGTCGAGCGGTACAACGCGCTGATCCAGAAGCTGGGTCTTCGCAAATAAGAGTTTTCTCGGAGGGGCGGCTCGAATGGGCCGCCCCTTCGTCTATCCGTGCTCCTGCAATCCGGCAGGGCGCGGTCAACTGGGGCATATGAAGCGCCCCGCACCGGACCGGGACGGTATCCCCGGCAGTAGGCCCCGCTGTGCAATAAGGCTGGCGGGTCAGAAGGATAATCAATGTTCGATACGAAAACAGTCAGTCTGGAGTGGGGCGGAAAGACCCTCACTCTGGAAACCGGTCGCATTGCCCGTCAGGCCGACGGCGCCGTGCTGGCCACCTATGGCGAAACCGTGGTGCTGTGCGCCGTCACCGCCGCCAAGAAGGTGAAGGAAGGGCAGGATTTCTTCCCCCTTACCGTCAACTACCAGGAAAAGTTCTCCGCCGCCGGGCGCATCCCGGGCGGCTTCTTCAAGCGTGAAGCGCGTCCGACCGAAAAGGAAACGCTGGTTTCGCGCCTGATCGACCGCCCCGTGCGGCCGCTGTTCCCCGAAGGTTTCTATAACGAAATCAACGTGATCGCGCAGGTTCTCAGCTTCGATGGCGAGACCGAGCCCGATATCGTTGCGATGATCGCGGCCTCGGCTGCGCTGACCATCAGCGGCGTGCCCTTCATGGGCCCGATCGCCTCGGCACGCGTCGGCTTCCGCAATGGCGAATACGAACTGAACCCGACCCAGAGCGCCGCTCTGGACGACGAAGGTCGCCTCGACCTGGTCGTCGCCGCGACCAATGACGCGGTGATGATGGTCGAATCCGAAGCCAAGGAACTGACCGAGGAAGAAATGCTCGGCGCGGTCATGTTCGCGCATGACGAATGCCGCAAGGTCATCGGTGCGATCATCGAGCTGGCCGAGCAGGCCGCCAAGGATCCGTGGGAACTCGCCTCGGGCGACGACCACGCCGACATGAAGTCCGCGATCAAGCAGATGATCGGCGACGACATCGCCAAGGCTTACAAGCTGACCGACAAGTCCGCCCGTTCGGACGCGCTCAACGAAGCGCGCGAGAAGGTGAAGGCCCACTATTCGAGCGAAGAGTTCGACGGCCAGCAGAAGATGACCGCGATCAAGCTGGTCAAGAAGCTGGAAAGCGAGATCGTTCGCGGCGCCATCCTCAAGGACGGCCAGCGGATCGACGGGCGCAAGCTCGACGAGGTTCGCCCGATCGAAGCGATCGTGGGTCTGCTGCCTCGCACGCACGGTTCCTCGCTGTTCACGCGCGGTGAAACGCAGGCGATCTGCACCACCACGCTGGGCACCAAGGATGCCGAGCAGATGATCGACGGGCTCGAAGGCCTCTCGTACAACCACTTCATGCTGCACTACAACTTCCCGCCCTACTCGGTCGGCGAAGTGGGTCGCTTCGGCTTCACCGGCCGTCGCGAGATCGGCCACGGCAAGCTCGCATGGCGCGCGCTGCACCCCGTGCTGCCGAGCCATGAAGACTTCCCGTACACGATCCGCGTCCTGTCCGACATCACCGAGTCCAACGGCTCGTCCTCGATGGCGACGGTTTGCGGTGGCTGTCTGTCGATGATGGACGCAGGCGTTCCGATCGAGCGTCCCGTCTCGGGCATCGCGATGGGCCTGATCCTCGAAGGCGACGACTACGCCGTCCTGTCGGACATCCTGGGTGACGAAGATCACCTCGGCGACATGGACTTCAAGGTCGCGGGTTCGGAAAACGGCATCACCTCGCTCCAGATGGACATCAAGGTTGCCGGGATCACGCAGGAAATCATGACCAAGGCGCTCGAACAGGCGAAGGCCGGCCGTGCGCACATCCTTGGTGAAATGACCAAGGCGCTGGGCTCGGCGCGCACCGGCGTGTCCAAGCACGCTCCGCGCATCGAGACGATGCAGATCGACAAGTCGAAGATCCGTGACGTCATCGGCACGGGCGGCAAGGTGATCCGCGAGATCGTCGCCGAAACCGGCGCCAAGGTCGACATCGACGACGAAGGCGTGATCAAGATCTCGTCTAGCAATGCCGACGAAATCGAAGCCGCGCGCAAGTGGATCGAAGGCATCGTCGAGGAAGCCGAAGTCGGCAAGATCTACACCGGCAAGGTCGTCAACATCGTCGATTTCGGTGCGTTCGTGAACTTCATGGGTGGCAAGGACGGCCTCGTCCACGTCTCCGAAATGAAGAACGAGCGGGTCGAGAAGCCGACCGACGTCGTGTCCGAAGGGCAGGAAGTGAAGGTCAAGGTCCTCGAGATCGACCAGCGCGGCAAGGTTCGCCTTTCGATGCGCGTCGTCGACCAGGAAACCGGCGAAGAGCTCGAAGATACCCGTCCGCCGCGTGAAAAGCGCGAAGGTGGCGGTGATCGCGGGCCCCGTGGTGACCGTGGCGGCGATCGTCGCGGTGGCCGTGGCGGTCGTGGCGGCGGCGGTGGCCGTGGTCGCGATGGCGAGCGTGGCGGTGATCGCGGTGACAAGGGCGGCGACAACGGGGGCGGCGACGGCCCCGCGCACATGCCCGCCTTCCTGCGCGACGACGACTAAGTCTCTCGCCAGAGAACATAAAAAAGGCTGCGGGAGCATTGCTTCCGCAGCCTTTTTTCTTTGCGCCTGACTTGAAGCGCTGGCATTTGCCGGAGGTGTCGCACGTCGTCCCAGAAGAATCGGTGAACCCGAAATCACCCGGCGCTGCGCGCCGTTTCGTCTCTCGCCTTCCGCTCGCGCGCAATCGCCCGTGGATCGGCTACGGTGTCGCCTTGCTGCTGACCTTCGTCGCGTGGGTGATCCGGTACGTCATCGGCGACGGGCTGCCGCCGGGCTTCCCCTATCTCACATTTTTTCCTGCCGTCATCGTCACCGCCTTCTTCTTCGGAGTGGGGCCTGGGACGGTGTGCGCCGTGCTGTGCGGAATGCTGTCGTGGTTCTTCTTCATCGCGCCTTTCGGCAGCTTCGAACTGCATTTCGGTTCCGCGCTGGCGCTCGGCTTCTACATCTTCATCGTCTCGGTCGATATCACGCTGATCCACTGGATGCAGGTCGCCAATCGCGATCTCGATGCGGAGCGCCGCCGCAGTATTGCGCTGAAGGACAATACCGAAGTGCTTTTCAGGGAGTTGCAGCACCGCGTCGGCAACAATCTGCAGATGGTCGGTTCGCTCATCTCGCTGCAGAAGAACCGTATGACCGACGAGGGCGCGCGCGCCGCGCTGGACGAGGCATCGCGGCGGCTTGGCCTCGTCGGCCGCATCCAGCGCCAGCTTTACGATCCTGCGGGCGCACAGGTGAGCCTGGCGGCCTATATCGACCAGATCTGCCGTGATGTGATCGCGGCGTCCGGCCGCACCGGGCTGGGATATGAATTCATCGCCAGTGCGGACACCGTGCTGCCGCCCGACAAGGCGATCCCCACCGCGCTGGTCGTGGCAGAAGCGCTCAACAATGCGATCGAGCACGGCTTCGGATCGCGTGAGGGCGGGCTGATCGTGGTCACCGTCGCGCCCTTCGAAGGCGGCACCGAGGTGATCGTGGCCGATGACGGGGTGGGGCTGCCCGAAGGCTTCGACCTGGCGCGTGCCGAAAGTCTGGGGCTGAAAATCGCACGCACTCTGGCGCAATCGCTTGGCGGGCGTTTTACCATGGCCGCAGCGCCGGTGGGCCCCGGCACGGTCGCGCGGCTGGAGATCGACGCGCCGCTCGTCGGGCCCGCCGCGATCGACTGACGCGCATATGCGCAGGGCCGCGAAGGCTTTGCCGCCGCGGCCCCTGACAATTGCCAATGCCTGTTCGGCGCCGGATCAGCCCATTTCGAGGATCGGCTTGAACACCTTGCCGTCATGCAGATCGGCGACCGCTTCGTTGATCTTGTCGAAGGGGTAGCGCTTCACCAGCTTGTCGAACGGGAACTGCCCTTTGAGGTAGAGATCGACCAGCGTCGGGATGAACTGCTTCACCTTGGAATCGCCCTCTACGCAGCCGACGATCTTGCGGCCCGAGAGGATCTGTTCGTTGGCGTCGAAGGAGTATTCGGTGCCCGACGGCGGCGCGCCGACCACAACCAGCGTGCCCCGATTGGCCAGCGATTCCCACGCACCGCGCGCCGCCGTGGCATTGCCGCTGCATTCGATGGCGTAGTCCGCTCCGCCAGCGGCGATCTTGCGCACGGCCTCGGGCATGTCGGTATTCTTGGTGACATGCACCGTGTCGGTAGCCCCGAGTTCTTTGGCGAGTTTCAGGCGATCCTCGTTCGTATCGACCGCGATGATCGGCGAGCATCCGGCAACCTTCGCGCCCATGATCGCGGCCATGCCGACGCTGCCCACGCCCGAGACCAGCAGGCTCGATCCTGCTGGCGGCTGCGCGGTGCGCATCACCGCGCCCGCGCCGGTCTGGATGCCGCAGCCCAGCGGGCCGAGCAGCGAGATGTCGACGTCGGCCTCGATCTTCACCACGTTGCGTTCGTGCGCGATCGAGTAGGTGGCGAAGCTCGACTGCTGGAAGAAGGCGGCGTTGGGCCCGTCCGCGAACACCGGCGCGTCGTCGCCCTGGCGCTTGTTCAGGAAGTTGAGCGGGTTGAAATCGGCGCAATAGGCAGGATCGCCTTCCTGGCACGGGCGGCAATGGCCGCACGATCCGTAGGAGAGGACGACGTGGTCGCCCTTCGCGATATCGGTCACATGGCTGCCGGTCGCGACGACCTTGCCTGCGCCTTCATGGCCGAGGACGACGGGGTAGTTGGTCGGCAGGTCGCCTGCCTGAACCGCGAGGTCGGTATGGCACACGCCGGTCGCGACCAGTTCGATCAGCACCTCGTGCGGGCCGGGATCGGCGATCTCGCGCTCCTCGATGGCGAAGTCGGCTCCGGCTTCGGAAACGACGGCGATACGGGCGGTGGTGGTCATCGGGATTCTCCTTCGGGGGTTGTCTCGATAACTTTTCCCGACGGGTCCGTGTTCCGGCCTATCGCCCGCGCGCAGTAGCGTTTATCGCAACGCCCATGCTGCCACGCGAAACAATAGCCACTGCCCAGATCCCCGACGGGAAGGAACTGACCCTCGTCAGCCACGGGCGCGACTTCATCATCATGCTCGGCCGGGACGAGCTGATGGGCACCCGGATGCAGTTTTCCGAAGAACAGCTCGCGGTTCTGACGCTGGCCGAGCTGGAGGCGAGCAAGCCGCGCATCCTGATCGGCGGCTTTGGCATGGGCTTCACCTATCGCGCTGCGCTCGCGCACCTGCCCGCAGGCGGCAGCGTGACCGTGGCCGAACTGGTGCCCGAAATCCTCGAGTGGGCACGCGGTCCGCTCGCGCACCTGAGCGCCGAAAGCCTCGACGATCCGCGCGGAGAGGTGATCCTGTGCAATGTCGAAGCGCTGATCGACGATGCCAATGACGGCACGAGCCCCAAGTACGACGCGATCCTGCTCGACGTGGACAATGGCCCCGACGGGATCGTGGTCGACAGCAATTTCCGCCTCTACACCCGCACCGGCATCGCCAAGGCGAAGGATGCGCTCAATCCCGGCGGGATCATGGCGGTGTGGTCCGCCGCGCCCGACCACAAGTTCACCACGCGGCTGAAGGATGGCGGGTTCGAGGTCGAGGTGCGCGAAGTGCGCGCGCGGCCCAACAACAAGGGGCCGCGCCACACGATCTGGTTTGCGCGCAAGAGCTGAGGCGAAGCGTCAGCCCGCCGGTTTCAGGCGCAGCGCGCCGAGATAGTCGCGCTTGCCGAGCTCCACGCCTGCCATCCGGAGGATGTCGTAGGCGGTGGCCGAATGGAAATAGACGTTCGGGTTGGAGAAGCTGAGCAGGAAATCCTGCACCGTGAAGTCCAGTCGGAACTTGTCGCCGATGGTGAACACCATGTCGTTCCCGGCGATGTCCTCAAGCGCATCCTCGCTCGTCTGTTCGCAGGTTTGGCGCGCCGTCGCGATCATCTCGCGCAGGCTGGCGAAGTCTTCGGGATACGGGTTCATGTCGGGCGAGAAATGCCCCTCACGGATCGCGACGAGCGCGAGGTGTGAGTGCGTCCAGCAGCTTTTGAACTGGTAGGCCAGCGGCAGCATGTCGTCGATCAGGCGCGTCTCCAGCAGATCCTTTTCACTTGCCTTGCCGTCCGCGACATAGCCTTCGGCCTTGTCGAGCAGGCCGTCGACCGCGCCGAGCACCTGCAGCCAGTTGGGAATGATCGCCTGATGAAGCGATAGGGCCATGTGTGTTTCCTCCTGTTCAACGCGAAACAGCCCGGCTTTCGCTGGTCGAAAGCCGGGCTGTCTAAATCTGATACTAGTGCGCGGCCTTCATTAGCGAACGCGCGGGCCGCCATAGGGCAGCGGCGGCGGGGGGCGGCGGCTGCCGCGCGGCAGCTGCGCCTGATAGGCGCGGCCGCAATGCTCGACGCAATAGGGGAAGCCGGGGTTCACCGCTTCGCCGCAGAAGTGGAAATCGGGCTCGCCCGGGTGGCCCATCGGCCAGCGGCACACCTTGTCGCTCAGATCGAGCAGGCTGGTCTTGTCCGCGATCGAGGGATCGGGCTTGGCCGGAACCAGCCGGCGCGGCGGTGCGGGCGGGATCGGCGGCTGCTGATCGCCGGGGCCCTGACGCAGGAAGCCGCCCGGGCCGACCGAAACGACTCGCGGCATGTTGGAGCGCGGCGTGGCCTGCTCTGGCGAAGCAGCGGGTGCCGCAGGGCCTTGCGCCGGTGCGGGGGCAGGAGCCGGGGCTGGCGAGGGGGCCTTCGCCACCGCGGGGGCGGGCTTGGGCGCGGCAGGCTTGGGCGCAGCAGCAGGTGCGGGCGCGGGAGCCGCCTTCTTCTTGGGCGCAGGCTTGGCCTTGCTGGCAGGTGCCTTCTTTTCCGCGGACTTGACCGGGGACGGGCGCGATTTCAGCCCCAGGCGGTGCGCCTTGCCGATCACGGCATTGCGCGACACCTCGCCCAGTTCCTTGGCGATCTCGGTCGCGGTAGAGCCGCCTTCCCACATGCGCTTGAGGGTCGCGGTGCGCTCTTCAGTCCAACTCATCGAAAATCCATCTGCTTTGTGCCCAGACAGGCAACTTAGGTATCCGGGCCGTGGGTTGCCACCCGTTTCGCCAGCGCTTAGGCCGCGCAGCATGAGCGATCAAGCACCGCCCGCACAACAGAGCCTCGCCGCAGCCCGCGCGGCGCCCGACAATCTGCCCGGATGGGGCGAGCCGAAGATCCACGGGATCAACACCATCGGCCTGTGGAGCCTGTACCTCAAGGAGGTACGGCGCTTCTTCAAGGTTCAGACGCAGACCGTGTGGGCACCGGCCTTCACCACGCTGCTGTTCCTGGTGATCTTCTCGGTCGCGCTGGGGCGGGGCGGCCGCGAGATCCTGGGCGTGCCGTTCGAGAGCTTCCTCGCGCCGGGCCTGATCGTGATGGCGATGATGCAGAACAGCTTCGCTAATTCGAGCTTCAGCTTCCTGTCGGGCAAGATCCAGGGGACCATCATCGACCTGCTGATGCCGCCGCTGAGCCACGGCGAGCTGCTGGCAGGCATCGTAGGTGCGGCGGTGACCCGCGCGGTGCTGGTCGGCTGCGCGGTGGCGCTGGCAGTGTTCATATATCCCGGCGCGAAGCTGATGCTGTCGCACGCTTGGGCGATCGTCTGGTTCGGGCTGATGGGCGCGTTAATGCTCGGCTTCTTCGGGCTGATGGCGTCGATCTGGGCGGAGAAGTTCGATCACAACGCGGCGGTGACCAATTTCGTGGTCGCCCCGCTCAGCCTGCTGTCGGGCACGTTTTACACGCTCGATCGGCTGCATGAGCCGTTCTACACGATCAGCCACTTCAACCCGTTCTTCTACGTGATCTCGGGCTTCCGCTATGGCTTCATCGGGCAGAGCGACATTGGCGGCGGTACGGGCGGCGATGTGCTGATGGCGGCGGGTGGTCTGCTCGCGCTCAACGCGGTGCTCGCGCTCGCGACCTTCGCGCTGCTCAAGTCCGGGTGGAAGATCCGGCAGTAGCCGGTTGCATGATGGCGGGCCGGAGGGCTGACACTCCGGCGCTCCGGCCTCAGTGGGTCATGCCCCGGCGCATCTGGTATCGGCCGTCGGCGAATTCATCGAACATCTCGTCGATATTGGGATGGTCGACCGGGCCGCCCGTTCCATCACCGACAAGGTTCTGCTGGCTGACATAGGCCACGTAATACGCATCGTCGCTCTCGGCGAAGAGGTGGTAGTACGGCTGATCGCGCTCGGGGCGAATCTGTTCGGGAATCGCCTCGTACCATTCCTCGCTGTTGGCGAAGGTGGGATCGATGTCGAACACCACGCCCCGGAAATCGAACATCTTGTGGCGCACGACATCGCCGACGCCAAAGCGCGCCTGGCGCTTGAACGGCACTTCGATCTGACGACCGGCCTGGTGGGAAAAGAACTGCGAAAGCGGCATTCGTGACAAGATAGATGTCCGGGGGGCGCGGCACAATGGGCAGCGGTGCGTCGGGCGAGAATCGGGGTTCATACAGGTGCGCAGCAAGAGGGGCTTGGCAGCGCCCGCGCATTAGGCTAGCTGCGCCCTCCCGGCCCTCCGGCACGCGCATTGCCTGCGCTGCCGTGCACCCCTTTTTTGCGGAGAGGTGGCAGAGAGGTCGAATGCGCCGCACTCGAAATGCGGTGTACGGGCAACCGTACCGTGGGTTCGAATCCCACCCTCTCCGCCACCGGGCTTTTCGAGGCCCTCCAATCACCTCCAGATTTGTGCGGAAAGCTTCACAATCCCGCTGTTTGCGGCTCCTGTGCGGTCCAGCCCATTTCGCCCTTAGTCAGACGCATGTCAGGGTAGGGTGGGGGTAACGAATGGATCAAACCGGGGGTATCGGATGCTGATGGACGAGGCGGCGTGCGCCGCTGCTTCGAGAGGCAAAGCATACAAACTTACCGACAGCCGCGGATTACATCTTCACGTGTCTGCCGGCGGCCACAAAAGATGGCGCCAGGAGATCATCGACAGCCCACGCCGCAAGCCGCGCTAGCGCCTTGCGCGCTTTGCTGCCGGCTCCTCGATCCAGACGAGCACTTCATCTGTGCGCCAGCGCGAGCTCCAGCCAAGCTTGATACGCTCCGGAAACGCGCCTTTCTTCTCGTCCCCATAGATCGACGATACGCTCCGCCCAATCAGCTCGCTGACCTCTTCTACGGTCAACAGCAGCGGGCCAACGCCGGGCGGATCGGTACGGCAGCTTCGCGCCCTAACTTCGGACGTAGGCAGCAATCTCCTCAGTCCCTGAAACCGGACATTCTTGTCTCAGGTCATCGGAAGCCACATTGGAGGTGGTCGGAATCTCACTTGATGCCTGCTGTAGATCGAGTTCGAGCGGACCGATCCGATATCCAATGTTCTCGGTAGTAAATTCGGACGGTTCGCCGTTCATCCTTGCGCAAATTGTAGAGAAATCGACTCCTCTTCGCCTTCATGAGCAGTCATCAGTGCCAAAGTGTTCTGACGACGGACAAGTTCTCACACGGCATCATCAAAACATACATACGGTCGCCGTCGGAAATTGAATTTCAACGACAGGGATCAAGACCTGCTATCGAATCGGCAAGCTCGGCGAAGCGCGGCTCCGCTGGCCCGAAGATCTTTCCGAGACTGGCAGCGACCTTGCATCTCCGCCCATCCGCATCCAATCGCGGATCGGTTCGCACCGCCTCGACGATCTGGTCGACCGTGGTCGCGTCCGCACCCATCCGCGTGCCTTCATCGTCCGGCGTATCGAAGATCATCGTGCGCTGCGCGGTTTCCGGTGTGAGCGCAGGCCACGCAGCAGGCGTGTCACCGGGGGCCCCGGTACGGGCGAAATTGCCCCAGTAGTGCATCATGTCCCGCGAAAGCACAGCCCGGTCGTCGCGGGTATCGGACTGGAACATCATGCCACCCAGCGAGCCGAGGAAATTGTCGAACATCCCGAAAACGAAGGGAATCTCTACCATGTGCGATGATCCCAGCAGGTAGGACACGTCGGAAAACCAGTAACTGCCTTGCCCATCCCAGTCGAACCGGTACGAATGGACGCCAGTCGCGCCGGCCTGCACGAGATCGCGCGCGGGCCCGTTGATCGTGGTCGCGCGCCATGCGCCCGACAGATATTCGGACGCTGCATCGTACAGGTCCCTGTCGCGCGGCGTGATGATGAAGCCGAAGCGCTTTTTGGTGTATTCCGGATCAAAGGCGAGCAGGTATTTCGCCTCTTCCTTGTTCGATCCCATGATGATGGGAATATCCCTCGCAACCAGCGACCGCGCGAGGCTCGCGCGAATGCCGTCGGCGGGGATGGTCACGCCATCGTCGACCATGGTCGGGCTCCCCTCACGCTCGCCATCCGAAAGGTAGGCCTGCCAGATCTTTTCGGCGGATACCGAACGCAGCTGGCGAGCCGTCGGCTCGCGCGATCCGGTGATCGCCTGCGCCGCTTCGGGATACGGATTCTGGACCCCCTCGTGGCCTTCCATTGCCCATTGCATGGGCGTGCTCTGCGGGATGCCGCTCTGCGTGATGGCCTTGTCGAACAGACCTTCCGAAAGCGGTGACACGATCAGCGCGTAGACATTCTGACCGCCGGCGCTTTCGCCGAAGATCGTGACATTGTCGGAATCGCCGCCGAAGACGCCCGCATTCGATTTGGTCCAGCGCAGCGCCTCGATCAGGTCGAGAACCGCGAAGTTTGCCGCACCGGCAGCGGCGCCGTCTGCCTCGTCGCGGAGCGCAGGGTGCTGGAAGTAGCCGAGCGGCCCTACGCGATATTGCGCGACGACCACCACGACATTCTCGCGCCGGGCAAGTTCGGAAGGGTCATATTGCTTCGCCCTGCCCCACATGTTGCTGCCACCGTGGATCCAGAACATGACCGGGAGCGCGCTGTTCGGTGTCGCATCGGCGGGGGCGTAAATGGACAGGTAGAGACAATCCTCGCTGCCGAGGATCTGGCCCTTGTCGATGCCTTCCAGCTCGTCGAGGGCGGTCGTGACCTGTGTGCACCATTCGGGATGTTCGTTGGACGCGAGAGGTTCGCTCCATGCGTGAACCGGACGGGTGGGCCGCCAACGCAGATCGCCGACCGGCGGCTGCGCATAGGGTATCCCCAGCCACGTCTTCACGCCCCGGTCAGAGACGTACCCGACAACCGGTCCGGTTGCGGTCTCCACCCGGGTCGAGACATCGAGGGGTGGTGGGCCCGCCTTGTCGGTCGAACTGCAACCTGCCGCCATCGTGGCCAGCAAGCCAACAAACATGGCCCGGATGCGGTGCCCGTTGGGCCGGGACTTTGATCTGGTGTCATTCATTTGGTGCGCTCCGTAGGATGAGATTACGCATCGGCAGCAGATGCCGGTCTGGAAGAAGCCATGCCTGCCGGCAGGCCTTTCACCGGGTCGGCTCCCAGAGTGCTGTCGCCCGCCCGCAGGTCTTGCGCCGGGATGCGATCGACCCGTTTGATGATTTCCGCGATCATGCGCGTCTGCCTCGCAGCCAGCTCCGCATCGAGCTTGTCGATATGGCCGTTCTCCGCGATGCCCAGCAGATAATTGGGGCCGCAGATCGAACCCATGTGTGGAATACCGCTGGCATGAAAGGCGGCGCCCGTCGTGATGCCGGGAGCCACTTCGATCCCATGTTGCGCAAGGCCGTATTTCTGCAGTCCCTCGCGGACGACCTGCGTCAGGACACCATCGGTCGTCGCGAAATTCATGTATTCGTTGCGCCCCGTGGGCGCGTAACCGACATCGGGAACATCTTCCCATTCTGGCGCCCCGAGGTGTTCGATCGTGAATGCGGCGACCGCCCGTTTCACAAGTTCGGGGTGCGCGCGCATCCATCCCTCGCACTGCGGCAGTTCGCCCGTCATGTGCCCCGGCCATGCCGCAAAAACGACCGTACGCGTCAGCCGCTCGGCCCACGGCAAGCTCGCGAAGTGACGGGCAAGCTGCAGCATGGCGACGCAGCCGTTTTCTTCGATGAAGTTCTGCCCATCGGTGTGGGTGTTGATGATGATGACCTCATCGCTCTGACCTGGAAGCACGGCGGTGATCTGAGGGCAGTAACCGTCGACCCACTCGGCATCGAGCGTCAGCCTGGCGCGCTGACCCTGCCGAGCCTGCTCGCGCAGGCGCTCACCCGTATCCGCGCCGACAAACAAGGCGGGCAAGGGCGGTTTGTAGGACTGGCTATGGGGCGAGAAGTTGTTCCGGATCATGTCAGACGAGACATCCATGATGATGATGACGCCTGCCGCCCCGGCCTCTCGCAGCCGGTCGACCTTGAAGCCGGGGGTCAACCACAGTCGCTTGTACGGCCGGTCGAGATAGGCGTCCGCATCCTCGCCCGATTCCTGGAGGTAGCGCAGGTTTACAAGCTTGCGGATCGTCATCTGCGGAAGCCGACCATCCATCACGACGATCGCCCCCGCCGGAATCGCCGCGAGGTCGGCCTCCATCGTCGGGGAATCGAAGTGCCCCGCGTAATAGAGCTGACCTTCGACACCGTCCGGCCCTGTGGGGGCCGAGCGCACATAATAGGCAATATCGGGCACGGCCTGCATTGCGTCGCCGACCCCCACCTTGAGGCCAAAGTCCGCCGGCTTCCAGAAAGTGTATGGGTATTCCTCGCTCTGGAGCAGGTTCAGTCCGGCTTTCGCGAAATCGCTCGCCATCGACGCCACATACCGTTTGTGATTTGCATTGCCCGGCAAACGCGGACCGAAATCGACCATCGCCTGATAGTCGCGCCGGATCGCCGCAGCATCGGGCAAGGGAACTGTGGCGGCCCGCGCCGGAACGATCCGGCCGATCCCCGAACATGCCCCAAGCGAGACCGATCCCGCGCCCGCACACGATGCGAGCATTGACCGGCGGCTGAACGTGGTTGCCATCGACAAGTCCCCTTCCAAATAGCCCGCAATTTTTGACCTGCGGGTCCATCCAATGGTGCGGAATGGTGCGGCCCGACCTGTTTCGAGTCAAGCTTCATTCAATGGTGAATGAATATTGACTCGCGACCCGATCTGATGCCAACCCCGGGGCTGCGCACGCCGGAGAGCGTGTCCATGACGAGAGAGGGGAATTCTTATGCGCTTATTCTTGATGTCGGCTTCGGCGGTCGCGATCGCGATGTCCGGCGGAACTGCCCACGCGCAGCAATCGGACGCCGACGCCACGCAAGCCAGCACCACCGATCCGGTCGATGCTGCGGACGCGGAGGCACAGGAAGGCAACCTGATCGTGGTGACGGCCGAACGGCGCAACACGAGCCTTCAGCGTGCCCCGGTCGCCGCCACCGTGCTTACCGGTGAAGACCTGGTCCGCAAGTCGGTCGACAGCGTGGAGCAACTCCAGTTCGCGTCGCCTTCGCTGACCGTGAATACCACCGGTCAGGGCAACGCGTTCAACATCCGCGGCATCGGAAAGACCGAGCAATCCAGCGCGATCGGTGTCGGCGTCGTCACCTATCGTGACGGGGTCGCGACCTTTCCCGGATATTTCCAGCGCGAACCATTCTACGATATCGCGAGCGTGGAGGTTCTGCGCGGACCGCAGGGCACGTTTGCGGGCAGCAACGCGACCGGCGGTGCGGTGTTCGTCACGCAGCAGGATCCCATCATCGGCTCGTTCGGCGGCTATGGCCTTGCCGAGTATGGCAACTACGACAAGGTCAAGCTCCAGGGCGCCCTGAACGTCCCTGCGGGCGACACCTTCGCCATGCGCTTCGCGGGGAATTTCGAAAGCCGCGATACATTCTACAACGTGTCCGGCCCGTGGACCGGCAACCCCGGCGATCAGGAATATGTCAGCGGCCGCGCCAGCTTCCTGTGGGAGCCTTCGGCGAACTTCAATGCGGTGCTGAAGGCCGATTACAACAATATCGAGTATGGCGGCCTTCCGGCTGGCCGCGCAACCGACACCGGTGATCCGCTGGACGTGGCGAACAATGCGCCGCTTGCGGGACGCGACGAGTTCGGCCGGGTGGTGCTGCGGGCGAATTACCGGTTCGACAGCGGACTGGAACTGCGCTCCATCACCGGGTTCCAGCGCGGTACGACGACCATGTCCAACGACGCCGACGGCACGGCGGCCGAAGGGACTCCCGCCGCCCCGGCGATGAATTTCCGCGCCGATATCACGGAGGAGATCTGGTCGCAGGAAATCAACCTGATCTCGCCCGACAATCGGCCCTTCACCTGGCTGATCGGCGCCTATTACCAGGACGACCGCATCACCATTCCGGCGAATGGCGGCTTCGTTCAGGACGCGACCCCCAATTCGCTTGCGCCGCTGGTGTTCGACACGGTCATCCAGGGGACCAACCCAAAGACGGCCCTCGCAGGCTTCGGGCAGATCGCCTACGAATTCGCCAATGGTCTTGAAATCCAGGCGGGCGCAAGGCTTTCGCGCACCACTTCGGCCAATGATGCGCTTGCCATGGCGTTCATCCCGCCGCTGCCCGATCCGATCCTCACCTTGCCGCAGGTCGACAAGACCGAGGACGATCGGCTGAACGGGAAGCTTGCGCTCAACTGGACGATCGACCGCAACAACTTCGTCTATGCGTTCGTCGCGACGGGTGCCAAGCAGGGTGGCCTCAATGGCCCCAACTTCGCGGGCCTCCAGCCACGCGCATTCGACGCGGAGGACGTCGTCGATTACGAAATCGGCTACAAGGGCACGTTCTTCGGCGGGAGGCTGCGCACCCAGATCGGCGGTTACTACACCGAATACGAGAACTTCCAGATCAGCATCGTCGACCCCGATGCGCCCAGCATCTCTTCGATCTTCAACGTGGCCGGGACGTCGAAGCTGTATGGCGTGGAACTGTCCGCACAGGGCAACTTCTCCGGCTTCGAGTTCGATCTTGCGACGGCCCTGTCGAATTCCGAACTCGGCACGTTCTTCGCAATCGACCCGCGGCTCGGGACCGGTGCGGCACTCACTTGCGATCCTGTTGAAGGGCCCGCAAGTGCACGCTGCATCGATCTCACCGGGCGCGAGCAGCCCTATGCACCCGACTTCACCCTGAGCGCAGGGGTGCAGTACGCGATCCCCATCGGTGCCGCCGCCAGCCTGACCCCGCGTGTGGACTTCTCCCACATCGCATCGACCTTCGGCACGCTCTTCCAGAACGAGGCGCTGGGGGACCGGCTCGAAGCGCGCGACATTCTCAACGCCCAGCTAACCCTCGTCGCGGGCGACTGGTCGATCAGCGCATTCGGGACGAACCTGCTCGATCAGCACTATGTCGCGGCGATCAATGGCGCACGCCGCCTCGCGGGTGCGCCGCGCCAGTACGGCATTCGCGTCAGTCGCAGCTTCTGACGCCACGAGGCTCCTGTCGCGAACGGACCTGCACCGTTCGCGACAGGCAAGTCCACCCGCTTCGGTGCGTCGGGCACCATCCGGACCGGACGACCGGTGCTCTGGAATGCTGGAAAGACCCTGCTAAGCTTGCCTTTTTTCCGGGCACCGCCCCGGCTGCGACCAGGGTCGAGGAACACGCATGACCGAAGGTTTGAAGAAGCGCTCCAAGAGCCGGCCCAAGCCAAAGGCCGAGCAAAGAGCCGAAACGATGGAGCAGATATACAACGCTGCGGAGGAACTGTTTTCACGGGCGGGTCTGCATGGCGTCACCCTCAAGGAGGTGGCGCAAAAAGTGGGGGTTCACCAGTCGCTCCTCCACTACTACTTCAGCGACAAGAAAGAGCTGTTCGATGCGGTCATCGCGCGCCGCGCGCCGGTCACCGTAGAACGGCGGCTCGCCGCGCTCGATGCCTACGAGAGGGAAGCCGGCGGCAACCCGACGGTCGAAGGCGCGCTCCATGCGTTTCTGGATCCGGTTCTGGACCTCTTCGCGACAGGTGGCGACGGCTGGCGGAACTACGGCATGCTGGGTGCGCAAATGAGCAATACGGCCGTCTGGGGCGCGGAACTGATGGACGCCCATTTCGACCAGGTCATCATGCGGCTCATCGAAATTCTGCGGCAGGCGCTGCCGGACTGTTCGGATGAGGATCTGTTCTGGGGTTACCACTTCGTCACCGGCAGCCTGATGCTGACCCTCGGCCGCACTGGCCGGATAGACAAGCTGTCGGACGGCCTGTGCCAATCTGACGACTTCGATGCTGTCAGAAAGCGCATGGCCCGCTTCATGGCAGCCGGGTTCAGGGAAATCTGCCAGGCCAGGTAGGCTGGAGGCATCCTTGCACCTTGGCTGTCGTTGAACGTGAGGCGGGGCGGAGGAAGACGATGCCGGCAGGCTCGATCGCGCTCCGCAAAGTTCGCCAGGACCGATTTCCGCTACGGAGATGCTCTATGAACCGTGATCGGTAGTGTCCGGCACACGGGCTGCCATGACCGATCTTGGGCCGATTGCAGAGAGCCTGCTTTCGGGCAGCCCGAACGCCCCAAGCTGACGTTCGTGTTACGACCCAGAAGCTCTCTCAGCAGGCTCTAGGATAGCTCGGCAGCCCCCGAGACGACCGTAACCGGGTCGCCCGGCGACCATGGAGCAACGCGGAGCATGATCGCTGAAAACAGGGGCGATGAGAGATTGGACGCCAGCCATTCTTGCAGGTGAGGTATCGGCTGGCCCGTAAACCACTCAGAATCCACGGCCGCAAATTGGCGCACGAACGGCAGGATCGCCGCGTCAGTGATGCCGCGTTTCGCACCGCATAGGTACCGCTGGCCGGATAGTCGCGCATCAAGCACGCTCAAGAACTCCATCCCTCGCTGGCGGTGCGTCAGGGGGTCGGATTGATGGCGATCCGGATATTTGTACCGATCGAGGTCGTGCTTGAACGGCCCATCATTGCGCTCGATCAGGGCAACATCGTCGCGCTCCAGCCAACCCTCGGGATCGTTCTGGGCGAGGGCCCAGCGCATGATCTCGATACTCTCTTCGATCACGGTGCCGTCGGCCAGGACGAGAACCGGGACCGTCCCCTTGGGCGAAGCTTCCAGCAGTGCGACTGGCTTTCGCGCCAGCAGCACCTCGCGCAGGACATAGGATGTTTCGCTGATCGCCAGAGCCAGCCTTCCGCGCATCGCATAAGGGCAACGCCGGAAGCTGTAGAGGATATGCTCAGTCGGCATCTTCATCTCCGGTTTGTGCGAACACCGCGCCGACATGCGTGCGTCCCCGCCGGGCGGCGAGCATTTCCTGCTGGTGGCGCTCGCGATAGGAAGCGCGCTGTTCATCGTCTCTTTCGCCGTGGCAGGCCGCACAACTGACGCCCGCTTCGTAAAGTGGCGACTGCCTGCCCGATGGGCTGACGGGGCGACGACACGCGAAGCACAAATCATGCGTGCCCGCCGAAAGCGCGTGTCCGACCGCGACACGTTGATCGAACACGAAGCACTCGCCCTGCCACCGGCTCTCCTCCTCCGGCACCTGCTCAAGGTATGCGAGAATCCCGCCCTTGAGGTGGTAAACGTCGTCGAGCCCCTCTTTCTTGAGGAATGCGGAGGCCTTCTCGCAGCGTATGCCACCGGTGCAGAACATGGCGACCCTGGGCGATTTCCCAGATCCCAGCATGCGTTCGCGTTCGCGGGCAAACCAGTCCGGAAAATCGCGGAAAGTGGCGGTCATCGGATTGATCGATCCTGCGAAGGAGCCGATCGAAACTTCGTAGTCGTTGCGCGTGTCGATCACGATGGTGTCGGGATCGTCGATCAGCGCGTTCCAGTGGCGCGGGTCGACATAGGTGCCCGCATTGGCGGCCGGGTCGATCCCGGGCTGCCCCATGGTAACGATTTCCTGCTTGTTGCGCACTTTCATCCGGTGAAACGGGATGGTGCTTGCGCTGGAGAACTTAACCTCGAGACCATCGAAATCTGGCCAGCTGCGGATGTACTCGAGAATCCGTTCTATGCCGGATCGCGAACCTGCAATCGTGCCATTGATACCTTCGCTCGCCAGAAGCAGCGTGCCCTTGATGCCGTGATCGTCGCATAATGTCTTCAGAGGTTCGCGCAGCTGCTCGTAATTCGCGAGCGGGGCAAAACGGTATAATGCCGCGACGCAGATCGGTTGGGCGCTCAGATCGGTCGGCGTTGTCATGGTCATACTTCGTAACTTGTTTGACGGAGAGGCCAGCAGTCAGCGCTTTTTCTTCGCTGTGCTCGCGTGGAAATCGGGGTCCTTCTTGGCAACCCAATCGACGAATTTGCGCATGTCGGGATTGAGCAAAATCGCTTCGACGTCGAGCGCATGGCGCTGCAATTCCGCGTTGCTGAAATTGGCGATCAGCGTTTGCTGGCAAATAGGATGCATCGGCACGACATCGCGACCGCCCCTGCTCTTCGGGACCGGATGGTGCATGACGATGGTCTTGCCCAGAGGGCGGCCACAGAGCCAGCACGGGGCAAGCGGTGCCGCGTCCTCGTCGTCCTCGCGAAGTTGTTCTTCGCGGGCTGCGCCCCTGGAATGTTTGCGTGCCATATGCCTTTGCCCGAATTGTTGCGATGGTCGGATTGGCGTCTAGCTGGTTGGCTTCGTCTTTGCGACCTCGATACCGTGTCTCAGGCGATCCGCCGCGTTCCGCTGGCCGGTGCATTTTCTCCGACAATGTCGTAGCGACACGTTCTGGGATCGGGGCAGCAGGGAAAGAGTGGCACCATCGACATTCGCTTTTCAAATTTCGACCCGGAGGAATTTCTCAGGGAATACTGGCAGAAACGCCCGCTGCTCATCCGCAATCCGTGGCCACGCTGGCGCAATCCCGTGGAACCGGACGAACTGGCCGGCCTCGCATGCGAAGACTATGTGGACTCGCGTCTGGTTACCGGCAGTGCCGAAGTCGGCGATGCCCTTGGTCTGGAACACGGCCCCTTGCCCGATGACCGGTTGGATGCGCTGGGCGCAAAACCCTGGACTTTGCTGGTCCAGGCGGTGGACCATCATATCCCTGCCGTCGCTGACCTGATCGATCCGTTCCGCTTCATTCCCAACTGGCGGATCGATGATGTGATGGTGAGCTACGCGACCGACCAAGGTGGCGTCGGTGCGCATTACGACCAATACGACGTGTTTCTGGTTCAGGGCCTGGGGCGCAGGCGGTGGGAACTGGGCGATATTTGCAGCGAAGAAACCCCCTTGTTGCCCCATGAAGACTTGCGCTTGCTGGCCGAGTTCGAAGCAAGGCAGGATTGGGTGCTGGAGCCCGGGGACATCCTCTACGTTCCCCCCGGTCTGGCGCACAAAGGCACCGCGATAGGGCACGATTGTATGACCTATTCGGTGGGCTTTCGCGCACCATCGCGCACCGAACTTGTCGCAGGCTGGACCGATGAAGTGCTCGATCAACTCACGGACGACGATCGGTACGTCGATGCGGATTTGAAGCTCCAGCCAAACCCCGGCCTGATTTCGGAACACGCCGTCTCACGCCTTCACAAGATGGTCATGGAGAAGCTGGGCGATGAAGCCGCGTTTGCCCGCTGGATCGGCAAATTTGCGACGGCGCCAAAGGGGGCTGCCCTGGATTGGCAACCCGAACACACATTGAGCGACGAACAGGTGTTACCGCGATTTGCGTGTGACGCAATCTTGGTCCGCAATCCTGCCAGCCGGTTTGCCTATGTCCGCTGGGCTGACGGCAACGTACTGCTTAGTGTCGATGGTGAATCCTATGAGTGTTGCGACGAAACCGGTGCTTTCGCCGAGAAACTCTGCGCCAACACCCGCATTCCGGTCGATCCAAGCGAAACGACTGCGCGACCAGTCAGGGAATTGATTCTGGCCTTGGTCAATCGCGGCTCTATCGCCTTTGATGGCGATGAAGGCTGACTAGGGCGTTGATGTTTCTGCCCATTGCCCTTGCG